>JAKSLX010000012.1 GCA_024400915.1 Treponema sp. | reverse complement strand
GGTGCAGCTGGTATCGGTCTTTGCCGTACAGAACACATGTTCTTCGAAGAACCAAAGCTTTCTTCATTCCAGAAGATGATCATTTCTGAAAATACTGAAGCTCGCAAGGCTAACCTCAAGGCTATCCTCCCACTTCAGCAGAAGGACTTCTACGAAATCATCAAGACAATGGAAGGACGCGCTGTAACAATCCGTCTCCTTGACCCACCTCTTAACGAATTCGTACAGGCTGAAACACCAGAACTCGCTGCAGCACTTGCAAAGAAGCTTGGCGTATCAGTAGAAACAATCAACAAGAAGTATGCTGAACTCAACGAACACAACCCAATGCTCGGACATCGTGGTTGCCGTCTCGCTATCACATACCCAGAAATCTACGAAATGCAGGTTGAAGCTATTGCTCGTGCAACAGCTAAGGCTCAGAAAGAAGGTCTCAAGAACGACGTTCGCATCATGATCCCTAACGTAACAACATTCGCAGAACTTAAGCAGATCCGCGCACAGGCAGAAGCTGTAATTGCTACAGTTAACCAGGAATGCGGAACAAAGCTCAAGTTCCAGATCGGATCTATGATCGAATTCCCAAGAGCAGCATGTAACGCAGCAGAAATCGCTAAGTACGCTGACTTCTTCTCATTCGGTACAAACGACCTTACTCAGACAACATACGGATTCTCACGCGATGACTACTCTAAGTTCATCGAATCATACCTTGACCAGAAGGTTCTTCTTAAGGACCCATTTGCAACACTCGATGCAACAGGTGTTGGTGACATGATCGAAATCGCAGAAGCACGCGGACGTTCTGTAAACAAGGACCTCCACCTCGGCATCTGTGGTGAACACGGTGGTGATCCAGACTCAATCAAGCTTTGCTATGCTCTTGGTCTTAACTATGTATCTTGCTCTCCATTCCGCGTACCAGCAGCTCGTCTTGCAGGTGCACAGGCAGTAATCGAAGCAGCAAAGGCAGCTAAGGCAGCAAAGGCTCCTGCAAAGAAGCCAGCAGCTAAGAAAGCAGCTCCTGCAAAGGCAGCAGCAAAGAAGGCTCCAGCTAAGAAAGTTGCAGAAAAGAAGGTAGCAGCAAAGAAGGCTCCTGCAAAGAAAGCAACAGCAGCAAAGAAGCCTGCAGCTAAGAAAGCACCTGCAAAGAAGCCAGCAGCAAAAAAGGCTCCAGCAAAGAAGACAACAAAGAAATAAGTCGTAGGAATCACAATTTGTGATTTTTACTCTGAGAGTTTCATGAATGAAACTCTTGGGCTTTGTTGCTTAACCGTTGACGCGCCATCCTTGGCGCTACCCACGGGTTCTATGCAAAAACCCTCTCGGTAGAAATACTGGGAGGGTTTTTTATTGCAGTGTCATAGGACAGTTTTTCCTTTTCATTTTGAAATCCATCTTCTATAATGGTTTCATCAGGAAAAGTAAAAGGAGTATTCCGTGAAAAAAGTTTTCTTTGCCACAGCTATTGCTGCTTTTTTTCTATGCATGTTTGCCTGCAAGACTGAGGTTACAGAAGTAACTGAAATAGTAAAAGAAGATGGTTCAAAGGCAGCCGAGCTCCAGAAACAGAATGAACTGCTGAATCAGCAAAAGGAGCTTTTACAGAAGCAGCTTGATGAGCTTAAGGCAGCCTTGGAAAAATTGACAGGCATGCAGGCAGAAACGGGAACTCCAGTCGCAGCTGATGAAATACAGGGCATCCTGGACAGCAACACCGACAGCGAAATTGTATATGTTCAGCTTGACAGATTTACATCTAAAGAAGACCTTTCGACAATCAGTGAAACCTTAAAGGCAAACCCTGAAACAAATGTTGTGCTTGACCTTAGTCGGGCAAAGGACCTTGAAGAAATTCCAGGTGGAATTTTCAGAGGTTGCGGCAACATTACTTCCGTCGTACTGCCAGATACGGCAACGGTGCTAAAGAAGGATGCCTTCAGAGACTGTTCAAATCTTACTTCTGTGGTTCTGCCTGCATCAATGGAAAGTGTGGAACGGAATGCCTTTGCAGATTGCGGACAGCTTAAGGAAATAAAGATAAAAAATTCTGAGACCTTCATACATCCTGCTGCCCTCCAAGGCTGCATGTCCATAGTAAAGGTAGAAGGAAACAGTTCATTAATCAGGATGGTTGATGACACCGTGGAACATGGTTTTGATGCGGTTCTGATAAAGGGTGAAGCAAAGGTAGAGGCAAAATATTTTAGCGGCCTCAAGCATCTTGAGCATCTGGAAATAAAACATGGGTCAAGGGAAATTGAAAGCGGCGCATTCAAAGATAGTACTACAATTACAGGCATAGATATTCCAGACAGTATTTCGGAAATAGGAGCAGAGGCTTTTTCTGGTTGTATAGGTCTTGAAGCAATGGAATTGCCTGATTCCATATCGGTAATTAGAGATGGAGTTTTTTCTGGTTGTACAGGCTTAAGACATATAGTAATTCCTGATACGATAGAAGAAATAGGCAGTGCTTTTTATGAATGTACAGGGCTTACAGATATAAAGATACCAGATTCTGTAACTTATATATTATATAGGGCTTTTGCTTACTGTACTGGGCTTAGAAATTTGGAGTTATCAGCAAATACAACGGTAATAGGACCTGAATGTTTCTCTGGTTGTATTAATCTTTCAAGTATAATATTGCCAGAAAGTGTTAAGGAAATAGGGGAAGAAGCTTTTATAAACTGTAGAGGGCTTACAAGCATAACGATTCCAGAGTCTGTAGAAACACTGGGAGATAGAATATTTGCGGGCTGTGATGGGATAACTATTACAATGTCAGGTAGCAGACGTAATGCCAGACTGTTTGATAGATGTAATAATATAACCATCAAGATACCAGACAACATTACAGCAATACCAGAAGAAGCTTTTTCAGGTGGATCAGGAATAATTAAAATAGAAATTCCTGACACAGTAAAATCAATAGGAAGAAAAGCCTTTAATGGTTGTACGGGTCTTACAGAAATAAAAATTCCTAGTGCAGTTATAGAAATAGGAGATAGAGCATTCTCTGACTGTACGGGCCTTAAAGAAATGAAAATACCAGACTCAGTTAAAACAATAGGAGAATATGCTTTTTCTTGTTGTTCAGGCCTTTGGAGTGTAGAAATTTTTGCTTCAATTACACAAATAGAAGAAGGAATGTTTACGGATTGTGAGGATCTTAGTTTCATAAAAATTCCAGAGACAGTTACATCGATAAAAAATTATGCATTTGCAGAATGTAGACGTCTTAGAGACGTAACTATACCAAATTTTGTTACAACATTAGGAGAAACTAGTTTTCAAGGTTGTACAAGCATTACCGAGATAACCATACCTGCCTCAATGAGATTAATAGGGATGGGAGCATTTGTTGATACTGGACTTAGGAAAGTTACTTTTTTAAGTTCCGAAATAGAGATAGGGGAAGTTCCTTTTAGCAGTTATTATGATGAAGAAATTTCATTTATAGTACCAAGAAATGCAGATTATGTAGAGGCAATAAGGGACTACGGTAGCATAACATATTACAATCCACCTGCTCCTTGAGTTATAAATGGCGGCTATGCCTACTAAAATTTTTTTCTAAGCTGTTTTTTCAAATAGGACAGGTTATAGACAAAATAAAAGAAAAGGACTCCTCCAAAGTAATGCTGCATGTAGTCTGGGCACTTGGCTGCTATAAGGACGATTTTAAGCAGAAGGCATAGGGCGAGAGTTAAAAAAAGACGGAGGACAAGCAGAACGGTAACGGTGTTGGCTGCAGCATTTACATCGCCGAGACTGACTTTTTCAAGCTCTTTTTTTTCAACACGGCAATTCAGCATTCTTTCAATTTTTGTACTTAGAGCGGCAATGACAAATCCGCAAAGAAGATTGAAAGCAAGGTTCATGATTCCACCGTGGTTTTTCTGCGATACAAAAAGAACGATCATGGAAACAGGAACAAAGAGGACTGCAAGTACCATAAAGTGACCGCGTTCTTTTTTTATGGCTTCATGGCGGATGCTTGCGGCAGAATCAGCGTTTAAAAAATCATCGCGTATGGTGTGTATTTTCTTTGCCTTTTCATCACCCAAAGCATCTTCTTCTTCGTCAAGAAAAGCTTCACCGCCTTTTGATTTATTTTTGACGCATGGTTTTTCATCGGTCAATTCAGTTTTAAAAGCTTGAGTTTTGACGCATTCATCTGCAGAAGGTTCAACAGGTTCTTCCTGCATGGAATTTTCAAAAGAAGCAGATTTAAGGGCCTGGTCATAAGCCTGCCTGATTTTTTGATATTTTACAGGATCCTTACCAGGTGGATTAATCTTTACCTGGGCAGCAAAAGCCTTTTTAATTTCCGCCTTATTGTCTGTAGGTTCAATGCCAAGTATTTTCCAGCATTCTGAATTCATAGATTACAAGATCCTCATTTTAATATGTAAAAATAGAAGGGCAACCAGGATAAGGATGACAATGTAGATGGTATGTGCCCTCTTATATTCTTTGCTTTTCTCTCCATTCTTATCTTCTGGAGAAAGGCCTGTAATTCTGGTAAACAGGTTGTCAAAAAGATTCACCATTGAAGATTCATCTCCGTCTTCCAGCTTTCTTGAGTCCCATAAAAAATAAAGCACGACAAGGCTTACTGGGACAGCACCGACAGAAAGAATTCCAAGAACCATCAGCAGGGTATCCATAAAATCCGTTTTAAACCCATCGAAGAATAAAAATATTATCAATAAAAAAAGAAAAATGAGCAGGCAATAGGGAAAGGCAAAAAGCATCTTAATTCGTCTTTCTGCAGAGGGGACTTTTACAAATCCAAGGAAAAAATCTGCAAGGGTCGAGATTGCGGAGCTAAAAATTCCAATCGCCATTCCCAGTGTGCAGACGAATTTAAAATCTTCTTTGCCCCAAAAAAATTCAAGTATAAAGAAAATTCCTGCTGCAAGGATTCCAAGAGAAATGTATTTGAGCAATGTCCTTAAAGGTATGGTTTTTCTATTGTTCATATTTTTACCAGATTTCAGAATCGTAGTCGTCAAAGATTCGCTCAAGCTGTTCCCTAATTTCCTTAATCTGTTCCGGAAGCTGTTTTGCAAGGGCGGCTTCAAAAATGGAAATATAGTTCAGGATTTTCTTTCGCTGTTCCCCGATGGATTCCTGATAAAGGCGCTTTGCTTTTTCTAGGATGGCAATGTTCTGTTCATCTTCCCAAGGGAGTACCTTGAGGTTTTCCATCTTTTTCCTAGCCTCTGCAATCTCAATGTCAGAAAGATCGGCGTTTCCCTGATTGATGACCATGGATTTTGTATATCCGTTGCTTACGCTTGTAACTTCAACTTCAAGAAGTCCGTTAATGTCGTAGGTGAACCTTACATCAACTGCCTCATGGCCACTTTTATTGTATGGAACTACTGAATCAAGACAGCCAAGACTCAGGTTTTCATCGGGATCCATGGATTCTCCCTGGTATATATCAATGCGGATGTTTTTCTGTCCGGGAACTGCAGTAAAGTAACGCTTTACGATGCTTACAGGAACCGGAGTATTTCTTTCAATGATAGGATCACATATCAGTTGGTCATTGGCATTTGAATTAAAATTAGTCAGACTTTTTAGGACAGAAGTGCTTAAGGTAAAAGGACAGATGTCTGTAAGGACAGTTTCCTTCAATTCGTGGTGACAGTCTTTCATTGCGGCAAGAACACCAGCACCAAGAGCAACAGTTTCATCAGGATTGATTCTTGAAATGACCTTGTCACCAAAAATTGCTTCGGCAAAATCGGCAATGCATTTCATTCTTGTGGCACCACCCATAAGGATTACTGAATCAATGTCTGCAACATGGAGTCCTGCATCATTCATTGCTTTTTTGATTGGGCTTTTAAGGCGCATTACAAGGTCTGAAGTAATTGCAGAGAAAGTTTCCGGAGTAAGGATGGATTTGTATTCCTTTCCGCCGATGGTAATTGAAAGTTCAGCAGCCTGAGGATTTTCCTTATCCGAAACTTTGAACTTTGCAGTTTCGGCAACCTTGTTCATTTCTGCAATTTCTGTAGGAGTAAGGTCTGCAACGATTTTGTTTTCGTAAAGGAACCAGGCGGAAATTGATTTTGTAAAGTCTTCTCCACCAAGACGGTTGTCTCCGCTTACGGATTTTACATCGATGATGCCTTCAAAGAATTCAAGGACAGAAACATCAAAAGTTCCGCCACCAAGGTCAAGGACGATGGCATTCTTCATGTCGGGCTGTTCGTTGATTCCGTAGCAGAGGGCAGCTGCTGTAGGTTCGCTGATGAGGCGTTCAACTTTAAGGCCTGCAAGTTTTCCTGCTTCCTGTGTTGCACGGCGCTGGTTCTGGTTGAAATATGCCGGAACGCTGATGACGGCTTCAGTAACTTCTTCACCAAGGAATTTTTCCGCATCCCTTTTCAACGAGCTTAAAATGAAGGCCGACAATTCAATCGAAGAATAATCCCTTCCGCGGAGAGAATAGAAATATCTTTGGCCCATGGTTCTTTTAAATGCATAGGCGGTGTTTTCAGGATCTGTAATCAGCATTTCCTTTGCTGCCTGTCCTGTAACAATGGTATTGTTTTCCTTAATGGAAACAAAGGACGGTGTAAGGTTTTTTCCAAGTGCATTTGGAATGATTACGGGACCAAAATCCCTCCATACTGATACCAGACTGTTTGTTGTACCCAAGTCAATTCCGATGATGGCCATTTATTTTTTCTCCTTTTCTTCATTTTCAGGTTCATCTATAAAAATATATTCAACGGTAATGTTGTCTCTCTCATTTCGTTTTATGAAATCTTCTTCATATTTTCTGTAGAGTGATTCCGTAATGTAAACTGTCTTTAAGTTTGGACAGCTGCCATAAATAACCCCGTCACTTAAATCCTTTACGGTTGGGGGAATATAAAGGCTTTCAAGGGAAGGAAGTTCGCAGAAGGCAACGGCAAAAATTTTTCTCAGACCATAGGGCAAATCGATGCGCCTTAAGTTAGGGCAGTTGTAAAAGGCATAGCGATGAATGCTCTGAAAGTATGCAAGATCATGCTTGCTGTTATACTCAAAATCTAAAGTTATAGTTTCAATTACAGGATTGTTATGGAAGGCATGAAGGCCAAGGCAATAGTCACCATAATAATTTTTTTCTGAAGGCTGTTTGAGGAATAAATTTTTTGCATCACCCCTATAACGGGTTATGGTTTTGCCACCGAGACATATATCATTGTGGCTGATGGGATTTTCCTTGAGCCCAACTTCATGCAGGAATAATGGATTGATCTTCGGATAAATCCACAGAATGATGGCGGCAATTATGAGAAAAACATTCACTCTGCAAAGAAATGGAACATAATGATTTACTTTGGCAAGGTCAAAAAACAGAAAGCGTTTTTCCCTTGTCATGGATTCATAAACTTGTGCAGCAGAAAAAACCATTTCCTTGTCATGGATTAAAAAATAAAAATTGAAATAAGGCATGGTCTTGCCAAGATCTGCAATCCTTAAAATTTCATCCCGGGAAGCAGGAACAAAAATAATGTTGTCGTCTTCAAATCTTTTTTTTGCCTTGTGGACGCTTATCTTTGAAAGGCAGATATAGATCCTCGAGTTGAATTCCGCTTCATCAAGGTGAACGGGAAGTTCCGTACCTAAAGCACAATCTGCTTTTTTTTCAACGGCAATATAAAATTCCTGATGGGTGAAGAGATTTTTTGAAAGTTTTTCATTTGCCCGTTGAAGGATTTTTTCCTCTTCCAGATGAACAAGACCACTGTTGTAATATTGAAAAAGATTGTATATATCGCGCATTTTATTGTTCCGAGCAGATTAAAAGGCACCGTACCAAAGCTATGCAGGCAATGGCCAGCAAAATGGCAAAGGTTTTTATCAATTTCATTGACTTCCAAAACCCTTCATAAAGCAAAGTCCATTTAAGGGATATTTTTTCGTATTGAAAATTTCCTATGGCTGTTCTTAAATCCCTGAATGAAAAGGAACCGAACATTCCGCGGAGTCTTGAAAGTTCAGCAAGGGAAATGTTTTCGGATTCACCTTTTGATTCTTCATTCGAATTGGCAACAGCAGATTCAATTTTATCTTCCTCAGAGAAAAGATTTTCATCTCGAGAAGCTTCCCTTATTAAATCACGGACAGTTTTTTCATTGGAAGAGAATTTAATCGCCCTATCATAGGCTTCCCGAAGCTCCTGATATTTCTGGGCATCTTTTGAAGGAGGATTAACTTTTACTTTTTGTGCAAAGGCTTTTTTAATTAAGGCCTTATCGGAAGTTGGTTTTATGCCAAGTATTTTCCAATAGTCCATGATTCAATTATATAGATTTTTTGAAAAAATGGAAATTTAAAATTATATACCGTCAGCCATCCATGAGCTATAATTGAAACATGGCAGATTTTTTTGATTATGTTTTCTGGCGCGGTGATGTAGAATTTTCGTCATCGGGATTCAATTCCGTAGATGCACTGATTTTTTCTCAGATTTCTTACATGAACTTCGACGGGTTGATTCCATGCGGTTATGACAGGTCCATTACAGTAAAGGAACTTTTCAGCAGGTTTAAAAAATCCCCTGACTATGCAAAGCGAAAGAACATAGGCGTAGTAATAAATCCAAAGACCAATGAACTCTTTGAAAAAATTGCGGAATCAAATCGCTTTGGAAAAGTGAGGCTGTGCGGATGGAAAAACAAGTACTCGGAAAAAACAGAAGAGCAGTTTCTGGCATTCACTGCATTTATTGAAGATTTTGCCCTCATAGTTTTCCGTGGAACTGATGACACCATTGTTGGCTGGAAGGAAGATTTTAACCTGGCTTTTGGAGAAGAAATAGAAGCTCAGAAGGATGCTCTGGAATATGTAAATTCTTTCATCGAAAAAAATCCAAATGTTGCGGTAAAAATTGCAGGGCATTCAAAAGGCGGGAACCTTGCAATTTATTCGGGAGCAAAAGCAAATAAAACAAGGCAGATTTCAGAAGTGTTCAACTTTGATGGCCCTGGTTTTTCAAAGGCAGATCTTGAAAGCAGAAGCTTTAAAAAATTACAGCCAAAGGTAAAGTCCTTCTACCCTGAATGTTCAATCATCGGTATGCTATTCAATCACTTTCCGGAATACAAAATTGTAGGAAGTACGGAAAAACTTTTGATGCAGCACGATGCCATGAGCTGGAAAATTTTCCCGACTTCATTTGAAGAAGTAAAATCTTTTGACAAGAAAAGCCGCTTCATAGAAAAGACTTTCAATTCCTGGTATATGGGCCTTTCTGCAGAACAGAGAACACAGTTTGTTGAATCAATCTTTAATGCCCTCTTTGCTTCAAGCGCAAAAAATTTTACGGAATTTACCCAGAACTGGGAAAATAGTTTCCAGGCAATCATAAAGACGGCGTGGGAACAGGATTTTGAAATGAAAAAATCAAACTTAAAAATAATCGGCCAGCTGCTGGATGAAGCAAGGAAAAATTTGTAGCAGAAAATAAGCGAATGGAATAAAATAAAAAAAATGAAAAAGTTGATAAAAACCGCATTGCTGATGGCCTTTGTTCTGGCTTTAGGAAGCTGTAAAAAAGAAAGCGTAGAATCTTCTGTTGCAGAGGATTCACCTGAAGAATTCCTTGAAGATGTAGAAGATGACGCAGAAGAAATCACTGAAGAAAAAGATGTTGAAAAGGAATTGCCTGAAGTAGATATGGAGTATGTCATGGTGAATTCCCCGGAAGGATTGAATGTCCGAGAAACTCCTGATTTGTCTTCTATGAAAGTTGCAGGACTTACTGACAGGACCATAGTAAGACTTCTTCAGACTGGTACGGAAATTACCATAGATGACATAACTTCAAGTTGGCTTGAAATTGAATTGCCGTCAGATATTGCAGAAAAGAAAAAAGTAAAAAGCGGATGGGTCTTTGGCGGCTACATGGAAAGAAATCTGGGGGAAAATATTTCGTCCGATTACTATCATTATGGCATACTTGATCAACCAAGAATGGCATCGATAGGCAGCTACATAATGCCTCATGAAAATCGAACCCTTGTCATGTATAGTGCACCGTCAGAAAAATCCAAAAAGATTTCTAGCTTTGGTGGAAAGGATTCTGGAATAGTCATCAGGGTTGCTGGAGTAAGCCGCTATCTTGATGATGGTGCCTGGTATTATATTTTGAATCAGTCCACTGGAAAAAAAGGATGGGTATTTGGAAGGACACCAGGATATTCCACGGCCGACGGTTTTAAAATTTCAAAAACCAAAACTCACTATATAAGAAAAAATGCTGATGTGCTTGTGGAAAAAAACGACTATAAGGCATCCTTAGGGTATATACCAAGAATTGTCCTTTGCTCCGACAACATCCATTATGTTGCCAGGGTCAATGAGTCAAAAAACCTGGAGATATACAACCGGAACAGCGATGAAGTAAAGAATGTCTATCTGTCAGCTTATCTAAATGATTACAATGATAGAGAATCCGATGCAATTTTCTACAGTGCAAAAAGCAACGCAGTTTATTTTGGCTGGGGAAAATCAGTATGCCTATATTCCATGGATGAAGGCAACATTTCAACGGTTTTTGAAATCGACACGGACGCACCGGAAGCCTTGAGCGGTTCTGTAGTAATTGAGAGTATAAGCGTAAGTAAGGATGAAAGATATTTTTATCTTGTGGGAGAATTCTTTACGGGCAAAAGATACATTTCCAGAATGATAGCATTTGATGCTGAAACTAAGGTTCAGAAAATTCTGGATGTTGAAACTCCAAACTGTGATTCAGACCATCATTTGGAATATGACTATGATGTGGATTTTGATGAGAACAACAATGCTGTTTATCACATTTGTAATTCCATATGGACTTCTTCAACTCATATTGTTGAGAACGCCCTGGTTTATGTAAGCTCAAATTCAGAAAACTGGCCCGATCCTGTTGTTCACATGCTCCCAGAAACTCAGTTCTCAGAGAGGACACTTTTTATTCCAGGCTCAGAGGATGTGCTATGCTGCGATTCAAGATTCTGTGTATATGATCCTGATGCAAACCTAAAGGCTTCCTACAGACTTGCAAACAATGAAATTTATGAAGGTATGCGCACATATAATAATTTCCAGATGAATGAAGATAAATCCATCTGTGCCGTACTGGAAGGAACGTTGGACAAATACATTACATTCTATTCGACAAAGACATTCAACCTTTTGTTTGCCATGAAATTAGAATCAGTTCCAGGATCTGATATGAAATTCTGGTGGAATGGAAAAATGCTTCTTGTGAGTGAAAAAGTAAACGAGAATCATTTCTATTCATCATATGATATTACGATTACGGAAAAGGAAAACCAGATAAGTGATACTGAACCTTTGGTCAAGGAACAGGTAGGTCTTTGCGCAAAAACTTTTAACTGCGAGGATGATGGTGAAGTGGGTTATGGCTTCAACTTTTCTCCTGATGGAATCTACATGTGCTATGATTTTGATACAAGGGCTGAAAATGCAGAACTGGTAAGAGCAATTATCGGAGGCTATGAAATTACGGGGAACAATGAAGTTCATCTCTATCCGTATTTTTCCGAATTCAGACTTCCTTACTATAGCTGGATAAGCGAAGATTTTTCGAATTTCAGAAGATTCAATTTGCTTCCAGAACAGAAGGGGCTTGAAGTATCCATAAAGGTAAAATTTCCAAGATACAATAGATTCGGTGAAATATATCTTTATGATAAGAATAAAAACTTCATCGGTTCAACCTACGACTGGGATATAGGTTATGGAGCCTATGGTGTTCAAAATGAGGCGGCGGCTTCCGTTTACCAGGTATATGAAAAATAAAATTGAAAAGGATGCTGAAAATATGAAAAAGAAATATAAGCCTTTGGGATATATATCGGATCCCACTGGTGCTGCAGAATCCCCGGAAGATGCTGAACGTATAATTGGCAGGACGCATTATTTTAGCAGTTGGGGAAAAACAAAAGAGGAAGAAGAAAAATTATTAGAATATGAAGATGCTGTCCGTGTAATGTATATTGATACTGCAATCGAAGGGGAAAGAGGGAGAGATGTTTCGTATGCATATCATGACAAATCCCTTTTTCAGAAAGCAGACGGAACCTTTTATATAAGTGAAGTGTACTGCGATGACTTTGCAGGTGGTCAGAATTTTATTGCTGACTATGACAAAAAGTATTTTGAAAATCACACTTTGGATGATTTTGTTTTTGATCTTAAAAAATACGCGCCTTCTTTTCCATACGACGGAAAGTATTTGTTCAGCAACATAAGTTTTTACGCACAGTACTGGCTGACAGTAAGCGGTGAAGATCTGTTTGGAAACAGGAAATATTGGAAGATTGAAGGAATAGTAAAAGATGTTGATATGTACCTGAAAGAATTCAGCATCAATCGTGACTATGAAATTCTGAAGGCTCATCTTGAAGAGGAAAAAGAAAAGGCGATTCAGGAAATAAAGAAAAGGGAAAAAAGGGAAAAGATTTTTTTCGGGAGCTTTCTTTCTGATGAGGACGGCTGGCGTGGAAACTGTCATCCTCTTGCATCTAAAGAATATGTCGATGAACAGATCCATATAATTAAGAATGTGGTTGATAGGAAGAGCAGAAAATTCTATGAGGCAAAGGTTATTCGCGAGTCACCTCAATCTTTTTCTGCCCTTTCAAATTTCAAACTGTTCACTGATGACAGATTCGGATATCTCATTGCCATTGAAAATTGCCCCGAGATTGAATCCCATAATTGTGTTGCTGGTCCAGATAATCCAGGCCTTTACAACATAAATCTATGGAAGGAGATGGGTAAAAAAGAATATAACATTCAGGTTCCAACAAGACCATGCGGTCCAGAAGATGCCGTTCAAAACAAAAGGCTTGGAAACTGGCTCTATGATTTATGCAGTAAAAATGGATCCAACATTTGGTATGGAAAGTATAGGGCCAATGATTTTAGTACAGCAAAGATGATTGTGCATGAAATCTGTTCCAATATAAATGTAAGGGACTCTGGATTTTTTCAGAGGTTCGTTTTAAATAGATGTGATCTTGAAACATTCTGTCAGATTCTAAAAAGGGAAAAAGCTTTTCCTGAAGTCGTGTTGAAAGTAATTGAAGAACATGATTTTTCCATGGAAGAAATTTTCTACTCCTTCGAAAATGACAAGCACATGTCCATAGAAAAGCGTGGTGACGACCTGATCTCCATTGATTTTATAGAAACAGTGAAGTAAAAATTGCCTCAATTGATTTAATCTTCCATATTGGATAAATTCTTTTCTATGAAAACAGTCTCTGATTTTACGGAAGGTTCAATCCTTGGGCCACTTTTGAAATTTGCATTTCCAATCCTTTTTGCAATGCTCCTGCAGACAATGTATGGAGCCGTGGATTTAATAATAATCGGTCAGTTCTGTGATGCGGCAGCCGTTTCTGCAGTTTCCAACGGAAGCCACATCATGATGACCATTTCCAATGTGATTACTGGCATTTCCCTTGGCATGACAATTCTTCTTGGTCAGAGGATTGGTGAAAAGAAACTTGAAGAAGCAGGAAAAATCATCGGCAGTGGAATCGTGCTTTTCTTCATCATTGCAATGATTACTTCTGTTCTCATGATTTTTACAACGACCTCATGGATTAGTGTACTCAAGGTTCCTGTAGAAGCTGTTGCTTACTGCAAAAGTTACATGATCATCTGCAGTGCAGGAATTCTTTTTATCGTTTCATACAATCTTTTGGGTGCAATTTTCCGCGGACTTGGTAATAGCAGGCTTCCTTTGATAATCGTTGCCATTGCAAGTGTATTCAATGTTTTTGGCGATTTGTTTTTTGTTGCGGTTCTTAAAATGGGTTCTGCAGGTGCTGCCATTGCAACAGTTCTTGCCCAGGCCTTGAGCGTAATAATTTCCCTTTTTATCATTGTAAGGATGGACTTGCCTTTTACTTTCAACCTGAAGATGATTAAATTCAATTCTTCATTGAACGCAAGGATTTTGAAACTTGGAACTCCAGTTGCTTTCCAGGACCTGCTCGTAAGCATCTCCTTTTTCTTTTTGAATGCCATCGTCAATTCCATGGGTGTTGTTGCCAGTGCAGGAATCGGCATTGCAGAAAAACTCTGCGGATTCATCATGCTTGTTCCTTCATCTTTCAGTCAGTCCATGAGTTCTGTTGTTGCACAGAATTACGGTGCAAAGAAAATGGGTAGGGCAGTAAAGGCTTTGATCTGCGGAATCGGAAGTTCCCTCATTGTTGCAGTTTTCATTGCATGGCTTGGATTCTTTCACGGAGACCTTCTCTGCGAAATGTTCAGCAAGGAAAATGATGTTGTCTTTGCAGGCTGGCAGTACCTTAAGGGATATTCGATTGATGTATTGTTTACATCCTTTTTGTTCTGCTTCATCGGATTCTACAACGGGGCAGGAAAAACAAAGTTCGTAATGCTTCAGGGAATCTTCGGTGCCTTCTGTATTCGCGTTCCCTTGTCTTTTGTAATAAATCATTTCTATCCTGATTCAATCTTCTATCTTTCTCTTGCAACTCCAAGCTCAACGGTGATGCAGATTATCATATGCTTCATCTATCTGAAAATTTTTTGGAATGATGTAAAGCAAAACAAGCTGTAAAAATTCAATGACTTTTCGTCAGCAAGATTGAATCCGTGAGGTATAAAAAAAGCGGCCGAATGTTCGACCGCTTTCATTCTTCTTACATTCCGATCACAATAAAAAGAATTAGTAAAAGCACAACTCCGATTCCACAGAAAACCTAAGCGATTCAACCGTATCAACCTACACAAGTTTGATGATGCCAGACTTATGGCGTCCAAAGGTGCTGGAAAAGGCCTTTGCACATGGTTCAACGAACTAGGACACAAAATCGGAGCATGACTTCACAAGGCAGAAATAAACCTGATTACATTCACATTAAAAAAGTCAAAAAGAATCCTGAAAATGTTCATGTTCACATGAAGCACAAGCGAAAGGAAATGGACTGGGATCGTTAGCCCAGAGTCTCCAAAAGTTTTTGAATTTAAAGGTATGCCTTTAAATTCATTGACAAAATGAAATTAAAATCGAGCATCGCTAACGCTTGCTCGATTTTAACAAGGAGAAACAAATGATTTTTGGAATGCCAACCATGGTGATTATTTTGGTTGTCTGCATCGTATTCCTTACCGTAAGCAAGAAAAAAGCTTCTGTTTGGATTGATAAAAAACCAAAGAAAATTTTCGTCATTACATCAGAAAAAAACAATGACGAAGTTTTCAAAAAAATAGTTAAATTCGGACAGTCAGGAAGATATGGAATTGAAGCAATGGATGAATCTAAAAAAGTTATCGTCTTTGAAGAAAAAGCTTCCATGAGCCACATGGGATTCTTCTACTCCGTTTATGTTTCAACTGAAAATAATCAGACAAAAATTGAAATTGGTATTCAGGGAAAATTGAGAGAATTCAAATCTATTGTTAACAAAAAACATGAAGCCTTTCTTAATAGCATTAAAGTTGCCTTATATGATGCAGACTAAAAATCATTCTTAAATTGCGGACGGAGAAGTCGGAATTTTCTTCTGTCTTCTCCTTTTTTTTGTTAGAGAAACATTGCTCTTACCAACAAGACTTTGTTTTTTGGATTATGAGCCATGGAAGGATAATTAGTTTACAAATTATATATGCGGCATTGACAAATACTTATAGTAAAATTAATATTTGTTTTATTCGCTAAGCCGTATTTTTTAAAATATTATATAAAGCAAGAAGGGGAGCTATGAACTATATTTCAGTAAAAGAGGCTGCTAAAAAATTTAGTATATCAGAGAGAAGAATACAAAAACTTTGCGAAGCTAATAGAATAAAAGATTGTACAATGGTTAGTGGGGTATGGTTAATTCCTGAATCTGCTGAAAAACCGTTAGATGGAAGGCTATCAGTTTCGCCATCAGATGAATGTTTTTTAAATCTTTGTGAAGTATGTAAAACTCTATCAATCTCTGTAGCAACCGGTAGAAACTGGATTAAACTTAATAAAATAAAACCTGCTTTTTATGAAAATAAAACTCCTTATTTTGAAAGAGAATATGTAAACTCTCTTTCTGATGATTTAAAATCTGGTACAAACGATTCCTTAAAAAGTCGTAGAAATAAAAAGTTTATCTCTGGTAACAATTTGTACAATTCCTATATTACCGAAAAATGTCGTAATATTAGTTTAGTTCAAAATCTGCTGAATGAAATCGACTCAAAGTCAATTGAATTGACGGAAGAAATTATTGGTTACTTTTTAGCTGATTGTGCTATTCACTTTGTTTTTTCAAAAAATAATATCCCACATAATTCTGAACTTTCTTTATTCAAGGAATATATAACAGGAAACATCGCAATAAGGGAATATACACTTATTGATGAGATGATTCTTAACAAAGAATGTGCTTTAGAGTTTTATTATAAACATCCTTCTTTATTTGATTTTGATTACATATATGAAAAAAAAGAAGATGTATTAGGTCTTATATATATATCATGTAAAAATATTGGAAATAGAAAGGCTACAGGAGCTTACTATACACCAACAAAGGTTGTTAATAGATTAGTTTCATCTCTTTCCATAAATGAAAATACTAAAATTTTAGATCCATGTTGTGGGACAGGAAATTTTTTGATTCAATTATCAGAAAAAATATCGTTTGACAGTATTTATGGAATTGACGTAGATTCTCAAAGTGTCAGAATTGCAAGAATAAACATGGCACTTAGATATGGAGATATTTCATTAGATATCATTAAATCGCATATCTGTGAGATGGATTTCCTTACAAATTTTTCAATATCTGATTTCTCTTTAATTATCGGAAATCCACCATGGGGATATGATTTTTCAGTTGACCAAAAAAAAGTTCTAAAAAAACTATATAAATCCGCTTTAAATACTAGCATAGAATCATATGATGTTTTTATCGAAAAAGCCCTAAATACATTAGCAGTAAATGGTCAGATTGCATTTGTATTACCTGAGGCCATACTTAATGTAAAGTCTCATTCTGTTATTCGCCAAATAATAATTGATACATCAAATATTAAAAGGATTGAATTCCTTGGAAATGCTTTTGATGGAGTTCAATGTCCCTGCATTATAATTAAATTGGAAAAGAATAAACAAACTCATTCAACTATTGGAATGATAATAAATGATGGCGGTAGGCAATTTGAGATCCACACTGAAAGGAAGTTAAATTCTGCTTATTTAAGTTTTCTTACAAATGACGAAGAATATCAATTATTGGAAAAAATCAAGAAAACAGAAAATTGCACAACTCTTTTAGGAAATGCTGATTTTGCTCTTGGAATTGTTACAGGAAATAACAAAGATTATGTTTTCAATGAGAAAAATAATGACAATGAAATTGTTTTGAAGGGGTCAGATATCTGTAAATACAAAATTAAACCTTCATATAATTATATAATTTTCAGGCCTGAAAAATTTCAGCAAGTAGCTCCAACTGAGTTATATAGAACTGAAGAAAAATTGTTTTATCGTTTTATATGTAATCAACTTGTTTTTGCTTATGATAACAAACAAACACTCTCCCTTAATAGTTGTAATATAGTTATTCCTAAACTTCCAACATTAAATATTAAGTATATAATGTGTATTTTAAACTCAAGGATTGCACAATTTCTATTTAAAAAAGAGTTTAATTCCATAAAAGTTTTGCGTTCACATATCGAAAGCATTCCATTACCAATTATTACTCAGCAAGAACAGGCAGATTTTATCAAACTAGTTGATTTACTCATTAAATCAACCGATATTGCACTCTCTGAATCTATATACAACGAATTAGATCAAAAAATTTGTAATTTGTTCAAATTGGATAGTAGCGAACAAGATATTATCAAAAATGTTATTGATAATGGAAATGAATTTCTTTGTTAACAAAAAGCAAGGCCCTGTACTGAAGTGACTTCATTAGGAAGCCTCGTTTTTGTTATTACTTTTTAAATAAATCGTATAATTCCTGATAAGAAATTGAGAGAACCTGATGTTCGTTTCTATGGTATGAAATATTATCTTGATTTAAGTGAAACTGTCCTTCACCTTCATTCCCTCTATGCTGCTTATCGGAATATCCAGGACAAGAAAGAATATCTTCACTATACATCTTGTAAATCTCAATTACATCTGCAAAAAAAAGGCCATAATACAAAACATCAAATTCTCTGCGTTTCACTTGTTGTATATTACAATCAAAATTAAAATCATCTACTTCGTTTGACGCCATGGCTCTATTGGCCAAGTTTGCTTTTTTACATTGATCAATTACATTATCATCCCTGATCTTATCATCATTTTCTTTCATTACTGTTGAGAATTTTACTTCAATTCTTTCATTTGTTTTTATATCTTTTTTGTCAAAAGCTAATGAACCGGATTCTTCAAAGTTATAAAGCTTTTTAATCATAATTTCTGCAACTGTTCCAAAACGCCTTGTTCTCAATGCAAAAATTCCATCACGAAATTCTAATACTTCTGTGCTACCAATAATAGAAACCATATCTTTACTCCTTCTAAATTATCGGAAGAAAATTTATTATATAAATTTTTTTTACTTCATAGATGCAGTTTTTTCGTAGCTAATGTCAAAACGGGTGATAAAATTCCGCTAGAAAGTGTGTACGTTTTCTAGGACTTTAACTTAGACGAAAGCTGCAGATTTTTCGTCAGCAAGATTGAATCCGTGGGGGTATAAAAAAAGCGGCCGAATGTTCGACCGCTTTTATTCTTCTTACATTCCGATTACAATAAAAAGAATTAGTAAAAGCACAACTCCGATTCCACAGATTGCAAGACCAATATATTCAAAGATTTTTCCCTTATCGTTTCCTGCAGTAACTGTCTTCTTTCCGTTTAAGTAACATAAGAATCCGCTGATAATCATACAAATAGCACCAATCATTTTTACCTCACTTTGGGAATATTCCCATTTTTAATTTTCTTTATTATAAAACGACTTTCAATTGTTTGAAAAGTGTTTAGTATTAGATGCATAAAATGTATACTTGTAGCGTATGAGTATGAAAAAGGCACTGACAATTTTCTTAAGTTTATTCTGCGTATTTTTTCTAGGCGGACTTAGGCTCAATGACTGGGACTTTGATGGATATACATTTATCTTTTTTTTCTTTAGTCTGGTTGGCTCTGTAATTATAACATCAATAATTATTGTAAAGATGGAGAATAACAGAATAATTTTTTCATCCAAAGATTCTGGCAGCACAGGCTCAGATTATGTTCGGACGGAATGCAAAACAGAAACCCTTGAGAAAAAAGAAATACAGCTTTCGATTGAAAGCTATGACAGGGATTGGTTTGACTATGATGTTTTCCAGCGTGATAAGTACAGTATGTCTTTCAGCTTCCATTCTGATAATTTCATGAATACAAAAATTCCTGCAGATTTTACGGCTTCAAAATCATCCTCTGAAAATTGGATGAGTGGCGGGAAGGAAAATTGGTTTTATGTAGAACTTGATCATAGAGGTGTTGGACATGGTCATGATGCACCGATAAATGAAACTCTGGACGATTTTTTTTCTTCTAGAAAAGATAAAGGAATAAAGGCTGTCTACGATTGTTCCTATGAGATTACAAATTATAAATCCTTGAAAAATTTACTGAAGGAAATTTCTGATTTATCATTGAATCCTGAAATTGGTGAAAACTTATATTTTGACATGGAAACTTTACCTGATTTCATTTCAAAAACTGCTTCAATGGATGGAATCCCCGAAAGCCTTAAGGCATATTTTGAAACCCAGTTAAAAAATGATATTGAATCCCTTGAAACAAAAGAAAATTGCAGGGTTGGAAATACGTATATAATCTACAAGAGCCTCATTACCATAAGGAATGGCGATGAAGAAATCATGTCATTTATAAAAGATCTGGACGGAAGAATATCTGTTATTTTCGTGCATTAAGATTTCAGAATGCTCACCATTTTTTTCTCGTCCGATGATTTCCCATTCTTCGGAAAGGGGTTCTACGAAAGTTGCAGCATCTGGAAACCTTGCATTGAAAACCGTTTCGTAGATTTTCCCATCCACAAGATTTTTGCTCAAGGCATACTCAAAAAGTTTTGCGCCGCCGATGAGGAACATTTCCTGTCTTGAAAATTTTTCGTCTGAAAAATAATCAATTGCCGATTCCAGGGAGCTGAAAAAAATAAATTGGCCGTCGGTGATTGTGCTGCAGGAAGTTGGTTCACAGTTTCTGTCGATTACAGCATTTATTCTGCCAGGCAAAGGTTTCTTAAAAGTTCTGTATGTGTTGAATCCCATGATCACAATGCCGCCCATGGTCATGCTTTTAAAATGAGCCATGTCATTTTTTGCATCTTCCGAAAGTTCAGGAACATTCTTCCACGGAAGGCTTCCGTCTGAAAGTGAGAATTCTCCGTTGAGTCCGCGGGCAAAAATTGCATTCAGTTTGCTCATGATTTTAGAATAGTAAAAAACTAAAAAAAATACTATCATTAAGTTGGTGGGAAAAATGAAAAAGACAATCTATGCATCCTCAATGATTTTTGCCTGTGCACTGGCATTTCTTTCGTGCGGGCAGAAAACTCCTGAAATGACTCTTGAAGAAATCGAAGACTATCGTGCCCATGCTGGTCAGCATCTTCTGGAACGTACTCAATATAAACCTTACGGCGGACAGGATTTTGTGGCGGGTAAAGAAGGCGGCATCTGGAACGATTCAATTCTTGCAGATCCAAAAACCTTTAACCATCTCATTGCGGAAAGGGACGGTTCTTCCAGCGCCCTTATGGAAATGATTTCTGAATGGCTTGTGGACTATGATCCTATAAAAAAAGAATGGATTCCAAAAGCTGCTTTTTTTGAAGTAGAGACGGATGAAGAAAAAGGAAGTCTTACCGTTCATTATACTTTGCGTGATGAAATGGTCTGGTCCTGGTATGGGAAAAAAGAGACGGTTCCAGTTACAAGCGATGATGTTGTCTTCTGGTACAACGAAATTGAAGGTGACGAAGTTTTCCAGAGTTCTGGTTACGGCGGACAGTTCCTTGAGCTTGAAAACGGAGAGCAGGGACACATTGAATGCGTAAAGGTTGATGAAAAAAGATTCGACTTCATTTTTCCACGCATAGTTGCAGAACCTTTGCTCACGACAAATTGTTCAATCAAGCCTTCATTCATCTATAAAAAAGTTAAGGAAGAAAAAGGAGCCGACGGCGTAAAGGATCTTTTCAACGCATCGGAAGATCCAAAGGAAATTCCTTCCTGCGGCAAATGGCATTTTGCAGAATACAAGCCTGCACAAAGAATAGTCTATAAAAGAAATCCAAATTACTGGGAAAAGGATTCGTCAGGAAATACCTTGCCCTACATGGATACCATGATCTGCCAGATTGTTGGAGATCAGAATACTTCATACCTTCTTTTTAAGCAGGGAAGACTTGAAAGCTACGGGCCTCGTCCTGAAGAAATCGATGAGGTGGTAAATTCCCAGAAGAACGGTTATACGGTCTACAGGGCGGATGGTTCCTTCAGTGCGCCTTTCTGGAGCTTTAACCAGAATCCAAAGAACAAGGACAGCCAGTACTACAAGTGGTTCTGCAAGAAGGAATTCCGCCAGGCAATGAGCTGCCTTTTGAACCGAGAAAGAATCATCCAGCAGACATACCGTGGACTTGCAGATCCATGCTATTCTTTCTTTGCAAAACCAAATGCCTTCTATGATGAGAGCATCAGCCTCAAGTATCGCTACAATGTGGAGCAGGCAAAGGAGCTTCTGGCAAAGGCAGGTATAAGGCAGGATAAAGACGGAATAATGCGTGACTGGGACAATGTTCCTGTTGAATTTGACCTTACTATAAACGCTTCCAGCAGCACTATGAGCGACATAGCCCAGATTATTACTGACGAATGTTCGTTAGTTGGTATCAAAGTTAACGTCCGTCAGACTGATTTTCAGAAAATCGTTGAAATGCTTACATCAACTTACGACTGGCAGTCTCTTATTATCGGCCTTACTGGCGGAAGCATTTTCCCATCTCAGGGAAGCAATGTTTGGGTAAGCTACGGAAACCTTCACCTCTGGTATCCCCTTCAGCCAAAACCTGCAACTGATTGGGAAGCAAGGGTCGACTGGCTTTACAACAACGCAAGCTACACCATCGACAAAGTTCAGGCAAAAAAATACTGGGACGAGTATCAGGAAATCATCCTTGAGCAGTGTCCTATCATCTACCTTGTAAGTTCAAGAAGCTTCTATGCCATCCAGAATAAATGGAATCAGGATAATTTCTACTATGACAACATGTACGGCGCAAGAACGGAATATGTTTTTGCACAGTGATCAGGCGGTATAAAATGAAAATGTTCAGCAAATTAAAATCCACCGTGGTTTACCCATGGACGGTATTCAGAAAAAAAGTTCCCCTCGGTTCCTTCATTTTGAGCCGGATGGTTACAATGATTGTCCTTCTGTATCTTCTTGGCTTTGCTCTGTTCGGCCTTATGGAACTTGCTCCTGGAGATATCGTTGACCAGATGATGAGCCAGCAGATCATGACGGAAATGTCTGCGGGAAAAACAAAGCAGTCAGCTCAGGACGCAAAGTTTTCAGAAGAGCAGGAACAGAAGCTCCGCGAAGAATTTGGAATCGACAAACCATTCTATGTTCAGTATGGGGCATGGCTTAAGCGCGTTGTAATCCATCACGATTTGGGAACCAGTTTGATTTCAAGGGCCCCTGTAAGCTTCCTTATATCTTCAAGGATATGGAATTCGGTCCTGCTGAATTTGATTTCACTTGTGTTTATTACGGCTTTTTCCTTTTTGCTCGGTGTTTATTTTTCGTCCAAGGCAGGCACAAGAACAGACATAGCGGCAACTTTCTTTGCATTGTTCTTCCATGCTTTCCCTGGAATTCTTCTTTTGATTTTGCTCCAGCTCTTTGCATCTTTGACTGGACTTTTCCCTGTAACGGCATATCCTGAATTTCCATTCAGCGAAGCACCAGTGAAATTTACATTCAGCTACATGCACCATATTTTCCTTCCGTTGCTTGCTTCCTTTCTTGGTGGCATCGGTGGAACCATGAGGATGATCCGTTCAACAATGCTTGATCAGATGGGCATGCCTTACATCATGGCTTTGCGTGCAAGGGGAATCAGCGAGCGTCGCGTCTACCTTAACCACGCTTTTAAAAACACATTGAACCCTTACATCACGGGCAGTGCAAATCTTCTTGCGGGACTTTTCAGCGGAAGTCTTATTCTTGAAATCATCTTTGCATATCCTGGAATTGGTCGCCTCATGTATGAAGCAGTTACACAGCAGGATGTTAACCTTGTTCTTGCAAACAGCATGTTTGTTTCGGCACTTGTCCTTGCAGGCATGGTCATCTCGGACATTCTTCTTGCGGTTGTGGATCCAAGAATCAGATACGGAGCAAACTAATGAAAAAATTTTTACAGTACATAAAATCCCGACCACTTGCTTTTTCATCATTGGTTTTCATCGGTGTCCTTTACTTCATAATGGTTTTTGCAGAATTCGTTGCGCCTTACCCTGCAACAAAATCCTTTCCGGAAAACACCTTTCATCCGGCAAACCTTCAGCTTACCCTCAGGGGACTTAAGGTTCGGGAATACAGGGTTCTTGAACCTTCTACATGGCAGTATGCAAGGGTAAAGGGCCTTGAGCATAACTTCCGGTTGTTCGCCCGCGGCAGCGAATACAAGGTCCTTGGAATAATAAAAACTAACGTTCATTTGTTTGGTACAAGTGACGGAGAATACCCTGTTTACCTGCTTGGAGCGGACAATCTGGGCCGCGATCTGTTCAGCAGAATTGTCTACGGAAGCCGCATTTCACTAACAATCGGTTTCATTGCCAGTGCAGTATCCCTGGTCCTTGCTATCATCTTTGGTGGGCTTGCAGGTTTCTTTGGCGGAAAGACCGACTGGTGCATCATGAGGTTCAGCGAATTTTTCATGCTTATACCAGGGCTTTACCTGATTTTGTTTTTGCGCTCCCTTTTAAATTCAAAGATGGACAGTGGAACATCCTACATGATCATTACGGTTCTTCTTTCTCTTGTTGGTTGGCCAGGCAGTGCAAGAACTTTGCGCGGTATGGTTCACGCAATCAAGAGGGAAGAATTTGTTCAGAATGCAATTCTTGAAGGAATGCCATCCCTCGTTATTATTTTCCGCCACATCATTCCGCAGATCACAAGCCTCCTTATTGTAAGCACAACCCTTGCCGTTCCAGGCTTCATCATGAGCGAAACAACTTTGTCTTATCTTGGACTCGGTATTGCAGATCCTGCCGTTAGCTGGGGAAGTTTAATCAACCGCGACATTTCAACCCTGAACAATTTAAGAAATTTTCCATGGCTTCTGGTTCCAGTATGGCTTTTGCTTCTGGTGACCCTTGCCTTCAATTTCTTTGGCGATGCATTGCGCGATTTTTACGACCCGTACCACAGTGTTTTCAAAAAGCCTTTCTTCAAATTTAATTTTAGAAAAACGGCTGAAGAAAATATTGCTGCGGAAAAAAATTCTGCATCAGAAAAGAAAGCTTCAGATGAATTCCTTTCCGTTGAAAATCTTCATGTTACCTTTAATCTGTTCCGAGGAAAAAAGAGCATAAAGATTTTTGCCGTCCGTGGCGTAAGCTATAAAATGGACAGGGGAGAGATCCTTGGAATCGTTGGAGAAAGCGGCAGTGGAAAATCTGTTTCTTCAACTGCAATTCCTGGACTCCACGGAGACAATGCGACCGTTGAAGGAAAAATTTTCTTTGAAGGAACTGAAATGACAGCCCTTGATAAAAAACAGCTCCGTCAGTTCCGCGGTAAAAAAATAGGATACATTTTTCAGGAGCCTGGCCGTTCCTTTGATCCGCTACAGAATGTGGGTTCAGTCTTTGAAGAAACTTTGCGCAATTCAAATCCAGAAATCACAAGGGAAGAATGCGAGGCAAAGACAATCGAACTCCTCAAGGAAGTTGGACTTCCAAATCCGGAAAAACGCCTTAAGAATTTTCCTCATCAGTTCAGCGGCGGACAGCTTCAGCGCATTTCAATTGCCCTTTCCCTTGCCCAGGACTGCGACCTTTTGATTGCGGACGAACCTACAACTGCCCTTGATGTTACCATTCAGGCACAGATCGTTGAGCTTCTTGCAGATCTTAGGAAAACAAGAAAGCTGTCAATCATTTTCATCAGCCACAACATTGATCTTGTTGCATCTTTGTGCGACAGGATTATCGTAATGTACGGCGGTCTCATTATGGAGCAGGGTCCTTCAAAGGAAATAATTGAAAACCCAAGGCATCCGTATACAAAGGCGCTTCTTGCTTCAAGTCCAAAATTCGGTACCAGCTACAGGGACAGCGAGCTTCATGCAATTTCCGGAAGGGTAACGGATCCTGCAAACCCTGAACCTGGATGTCCTTTTGCACCAAGGTGTTCCCTTGCATCGGAAAAATGTAGGGAACCTGGATACAGCTGCATAAACTGAGTTTGAACCAACAGATAAGGAAAACAACTATGGAAAACAAGACAGTAATACAAGTTTGCAATTTAAGGAAACGCTTTGGACTTGATGCAGGATTTTTTGCAAAGGCAGACCAGCATGTCTATGCGGTGAACGATGTTTCCTTTGAGATAAAGAGGGGACAGACCTATGGGCTTGTTGGTGAAAGCGGCTGCGGAAAAACCACTACGGCAAGGCTTCTGATCCGCATGTATGAGGCTGACAGTGGTAATGTAATTTATTACGACGAAGGAAAGATCACGGATGTCCAGAAGATGAGCAAAAAAGATCTGGCCCTGTTCCGCGAAAAGGTACGCTACGTTTTTCAGGATCCATCCCGATCCCTTGATCCACGACTTACGGTCTATGACATTTTGACTTCTTCGCTGAAATATTCATCAAAGTGGAAGGGTAAGGAAGATGCCCGTGCAAAGGCTGCCGCAATCCTTGAAGAAACTGGTCTTGATGCAAAGGACCTTGATAGAAAGCCTTCTGAATTCTCAGGCGGTCAGCGCCAGCGCATTTCCATTGCCCGTGGTCTTATCATGGAGCCTGAGGTTTTAATCTGCGATGAAGTTGTAAGTGCCCTTGATGTAAGCGTTCAGGCTCAGATTTTGAATCTTTTGCAGGAGCTTCGTGAAAAGCGTGGGCTGTCATTCCTTTTCATTGCCCACGACCTTAAGGTTTCATGCTGGTTCTGCGACACCATCGGCGTAATGTATCGGGGAATGCTTGTGGAAGAAGGTCCTGCAAAGGACATGTACAAGGATGCCCTCCATCCATATACCCAGGCCCTGTTTGCAGGTGCAGGTGGTCAGTTTGCTGTGGAAAAGAACGGTGAGATGAATACTTTGCTTGAATCACCAAAAGGCTGTCCTTATGCCCACCGCTGCCCAAAGGCAACGGAAAAATGCCGCGAGGAAATCCCCGAATGGAAGGAAGTTTCCGAAGGACATAAGGTAAGGTGCTTCAATATATCATGATATGAACCAACATAACCTCTAAATAATTGTTTTTTTTCTATAGAAACGGTATAATTTTGTCCAAATCATTTTTTGTAAAAAAAGAGGACTCTTATGCCTAAGATTGAAGTCAATGAAAAACTGTTCTGGAATCTTCTCGGAACAAAATACAATGACTGGGAACTTTTTGAAAAGAAACTTACATCTGCAAAGGCTGAACTTGATGAAAAGCCAAACATGGAAGATAAAGAAGACGACCGTGTTATAAAGATTGAACTTAACGATACAAACCGTCCTGACCTCTGGTCTACAGGCGGAATTACACGCTGTCTACGCGAACATGAAGGCGCAAAGCATTCTGACTATTCAAAGTTCATGTCAAAGGCAGGTGACCTTAAGGATACAGCAAGCCGCGATGCTTATGTTGATCCTGAACTTCGCTATATCCGTCCATACATGGTTTCTTTTGTAATCTCAGGAAAGGCCATCGACAATGCAATGCTCATCGACATCATGCAGACACAGGAAAAGCTCTGCTGGAACTTTGGACGCAAGAGAAAGACTGTTTCCATGGGTGTTTACCGTCAGGCAAACGTAAAGTGGCCGATCCACTTCAACGCATGTGATCCAGACACGATGAAATTCCAGCCTCTTCAGGGCGAAAGCGTTCAGACTCTCCGTGAAATCGTTGAAACACATCCAAAGGGAAAGGAATACGGACATATCATCAAGGACTTCCCTAAGTTCCCTGTTCTTCAGGACGACAAGGGCGAAGTAATGAGCATGACACCAATCATCAACAGCGCAACTCTTGGACAGATTGAAATTGGTGACAAGGAGCTTGTAGTTGAACTTACTGGTGCCGACATGAAGGATCTTATGCTTTCCGCAAACATCGTTGCATGTGACTTTGCTGATGCTGGATACGAAATCCTTCCTGTAAAGGTTCACCACGAATATGACACTGGATTCGGAAAGGATGTTACAATCCCTTACTACTTCCAGGAAACAACAAGCGCAAGACTTTCAGCAATCAACAAGAAGCTTGGAGAAGAACTTACGGAAGCTCAGGTAACAGATGCCCTCCAGCGCATGGGAAATACAGTCACAGTAAAGAAGGAAGGCAACGAAACGGTATTCACAGTTGCTCCAGCTCCTTACCGCAACGACTTCCTCCACGAAGTTGATGTCATCGAAGATGTTATGATCGGTATGGGTCTTGATTACTTCAAGCCTGCAAAGCCAAACGACTTTACAATCGGACGCCTTCTTCCTGTTACACTTTACAGTCGCAAGGTTAAGAACATCCTCGCTGGCCTTGGCTATCAGGAAATGATCTTCAACTACCTTGGTTCAAAGAAGACATACATCGACAACATGGGCATTGACGGAAGCAATGTAATTGAAATTGCCAACCCAATGAGCGAAAACTACCAGTTCATCCGCCCTTCAATCATCGCATCTTTGTTTGAAGCAGAAGCACAGAGCGGAAATGCAGTTTACCCACACAAGATTTTTGAAGTTGGAAAGATTGCCTACATCGATCCAAGTGAAAATACAGGAACAAAGACAATCCAGTCCCTCGGTTTCCTTACAGCAAGCAACAACGCCAACTTCAACGAGGCAGCTTCTGAAGTAAGCACAATCCTTTACTATCTTGACCACAAGTATGAAGTTGTAGAAACAAACGACCCACGCTTCATCCCAGGTCGTCAGGCAGGAATTATCGTAAACGGAAAGCAGTGCGGTATCTTCGGTGAAATCCACCCACAGATTCTTGAAAACTGGGCTGTTGGTGTTCCTTGCGTTGCAGGCGAAATCGATGTTGAATACATCATGGAAGCTACAGCAAAGGCAGAAGACAAGGCTACTAAAGAAGCAGCAGCAAAGAACGATGCAAAGGCAGCTGAAAAGAAGGCCGCAGAAAATGCAGCACAGTCGGCAGCCGCAGCATTTGATCCAGTTGACCACTTCAACAAGTATATTGAGCTCCGTGTAGCAAAGATTGAAAAGGTAGAGACAAACCCACAGGGTGACAAGCTTTACATTGAAACAATGGATGACGGCAGCGGAACTCCACGCATCATTCAGTCAGGTCTTCGTCCTTACCTCAAGGAAGAAGAACTTCTTGGCAAGCATGTAATCATCGCCGCAAACCTTGCTCCACGCAAGATGAAGGGTGTTGAAAGCCACGGTATGCTCCTTGCTTCCGACTACATGGAAGACGGAAAGGAAAAGGTTGAGCTTTTGACCGCTCCTTGGGCAGCACCTGGTACACTCGTAACTCTTGAAGGCTGTGAAGGCGCAACTGAAAAACCTGCGAAGATTGACATCGATCGCTTCTGCAAGGTTGAATACAAGGTAATCAATCATGTTGCACACTCTGCAGGAAAAGCACTTGTGGCTAGCGGCAAAAAAATTACTCTTGAAAAAGTAGAAAACGCAGAAATCGAATAGCATGTAAAGGTTGCTTTGGAGAACATCCGAGGCAACCTTATTTTATTTAATAAAGCAAAAGACTTTCTTTGAAAGTCTAATTTTACAACCAGGAATTAATATGGCTGTAGTATCATTTTTATTGGGTTTGATTGGTAGTCTTGGATTTCTTCTTTGCGGAATGAAGTTCATGAGTAACGGTGTTCAGAAAAGTGCGGGTGAAAGACTTCAGCGGGCGCTCGGTATGGTTGCCGGAAACCGGTTTGCGGGGCTTTTGACAGGTCTTGCTATTACCATGATAATCCAGTCTTCAGGGGCAACAACTGTCATGGTTGTTTCCTTTGTAAACGCAGGACTCCTTTCCCTTGCTCAGTCCGTGGGCGTTACCTTTGGTGCCAACATTGGTACAACGGTTACTGCCTGGATTGTTTCCCTCTTTGGATTCAACTTTAAGATCAGTGCTTTTGCAATTCCAGTATTTGGTGCTGGTTATTTCCTTACAATGATGAAGAACGCCAACTCAAGGAACATGGGTGAAGCAATCATGGGCTTTGGCATGCTTTTCTTGGGGCTTAGCGGTCTTTCGGATCTGTTCCGCATTGATCCTGCAAGTCTTGGCTGGCTTCAGGAAATTCAGCACATGGGTTTCCTTTCCTATATAGTTGGATTCATCCTTGGCATTTTCATTACAGCCCTGATGCATTCTTCCAGCGCCTTTACAGCAATCGTAATCACCCTTGCCTTCAACAAGGTGGTAACCTGGGAAATGAGTGCCATCATGACATATGGAAGCAACATCGGTTCAACTATTGATGCGATCATTGCCGCTGCGGGAACTACTGCTGATGCAAAGAGAGCCGCTCTTGTCCATGTTCTTTTCAACGTCTTTGGTACGGTTCTTGTTGTTGTATTCTTCAGACCACTCCTTAACTTTGTTGAATGGATTTCGCCAAAAGACAACATTGCAATTCAGATTTCAATCCTCCATACAGTGTTCAAGTCCCTTACGACAGCTGTCTGCATTCCGTTTGTAAATCAGATCTGTGCCCTTACAAGAAAAATCATCAAGGATGATCCTGATGCACTGCCTTCAACTTACAAACTGGAATTCGTTTCTCATGCAAAGGACAGCATTGGTGGATACATCGTTCGTGCAGAAGGTGAAATTGCCAAGATGACCGACATCGTAAGCGAGATGTTTGACCGCTTCCAGGTTGGAATTACAACATTGGATTCAAAGTTCATCGAAGACCATATGGAAAACATGAAGAATGAAGAAGACTACTGCGACCAGATGCAGGAACAGATTACAGCCTATCTTCTTAAATGTGAAACTCTTCCTGTAAGTGTAAATCAGCTTGCAAATATTTCATCAATGATTCAGATAGTCGATGATCTTGAGGCCATTACCGACGAATGCTATGCCCTTGGAAAACTGATTCAGAAGAGCATTGAAAAGAAAATGGAATTCAAGGATGAGGATATGGAACGCCTCTTGCCTTATGTTGAGCTTGCACGCCAGTTCATGCAGTTCATCCACATAAACATAAACAAGCATCTTCCAAAGGAAAAGCTTGAGTTTGCGACTGAACTTGAAAATCAGATCGATGCATTCAAGAAGGAACTTAAGAAGCTTGCAAGAAAACGTCTTGAAGAGGGAAGCAACGTAAAGGCAGAGCTTCTTTACATGGACCTTGTAAAACAGATTGAACGCATCGGCGACCATTGCTTCAATATTTCAGAATTGCTGTCCCAGGCAAAGTAAAGGTTGTTTTGATTCCCGCGTTGCGTTTTGAGGTGAAGGATAGAATGAAAAAAATTTTTGCATCTGCAGTTTTTTTTGTCATGGCGATTCTTTCAGGATATTCCTATACTAGAATCTATCCTGTCTATGGAAAAATTTATACATGGAATGAAGAAGAAATTGACGGGAATGAATATAAAGAAACAACTTTTGATGAAGTCGCTGAAATCCATGATCGGGCAGTAGAAAATAGAAATGTAGATTCTCTTCGCGGCCTGAAGTTCAAGACAAAATGCCATGTAACAGACATTTTTAAAGTTCCTTCTACAAACTGGAAGCATTTGACTTTATATAGCGAAGGACAAACAATGTATAATTTTCTGGTTCCAAATGGATTCCTTTTTCCTGACTATGCATTGTTTGAAAGTATTGAGGTCTATTATTATTACGAAGTTTTCATTAATGGAACGGTAAAAAGAAAGGATGTCGGATTTGAGATATTGCCTGATGCGCGCTTTGTTGGTTTCCATTATGTTGCGGCTGACAATCTTAGGCTGAGGGACACACCTTCTCTTGATTCAGAAAAAACTGGACTCATATTGAAAGACGATACCGTAAAGATTCTTGAAGTCGGGCAGGAAGAAAAAATTGACAGAATAAAATCTGCTTGGGTTAAGGTAAGGACAAGCGACGGAAAAGAAGGATGGAGCTTTGGCGGTTATCTTACTGATGGAGAAATATATTTCGAAAAGTATCCATGGGAAAAATGAGGATATCTGGCAGAAGGTCAGGCAACGACTTTCGTAATTTTACCTGATTTCGCTTGTTGCTATAATGTAATGCATTTTAATTTTTTGAGGAGTTATTACTCTTTATCTAGCGGCCTTCTTTTTCTGATATTCTGTCCTCAACAAGTTTGAAATTTTTATCAATTTCCAATTTTTCCACTGCTGGGAAATTATCATAATCTTCACCGACAGTAACTATAAATTTTCCATTTCTTACTTCTTTATCAATCAGGCCCTGGACATTTTTATTGTCATTTGTGTAAGCAGTAAATTCTCCAAAATCAATAAGAACATTATCGCGGATGAAATATGTCAAACACTGATCAAGACGGCCCTTTTCCTTAGTCATAAAGCTTCTTGTAAAAGCCATTACAATTTCATTTTCAAACTGAAAAATCTCAAGAGGCTTATGGTCATCCCAGCATTCAAAAGAAGTCGGATTATGAATTATGTTTGACTTTGTTGTTTCATCTTCTTCAACAAGATAAATGCTTCCAGCGATTACATTTCCATCTATATCGTGATTTGGCTGTGCCTGAAATTTTGTCATTAAAAGATATTTTCTTGTATCGTCATCCCTAATTACATTTGACTTCTGATGTGCAAGATTAAAGCTGCAAATAAGTCCAACATTACCGAATCTCTGTTCCTGAACCAAAACAAAAGGAGCTTCAAGATATTTTGAAAATGGAGAATACAAAGCGTAATCTTCCCCTCTGGCAGGAAATGTATGCAAAACTTTTACGATTGTACCTGGCTTCAAATAAAATTTTTCCTCGTTTTTGAGCAGAATATATGTTTTGTCTGTTACATAGGCAAATGAGTTATCCTCAAATGGATACACAAAATACGGATGATAATAACCTCTTGATTTTATATTATTTTCCATCTCATCAATAACTGATGGATTATATACGGCCTGTTTTTCAATCCGCTCTTTTTTGTTTCTATTATAAATATCCCATTCTTTTTGATCATTTCCCTCAAAAAAGAATACATCTATTTTATAATCATCCCAATCATCAGAAAAAAACTGTTCCCAATTTTTTACATAGGAATCATAATCATTAAAATCTATCTGTGGGGTTTCTTTTTCATCAAGGAAAAATATATCATTAGTAATTGCGTAATCAGCAGCTGTTTTATTAAATATATCATTTATTTTTACATCCGCATTAAATTGCTTAACTAAATAATATGCATAATTATTGACAATATATTCATCACCATATTTTAATGCATAAATTAAAACAGAATCCTGATCCTCTCCATAATTTTTATTGATTAATTCTGTCATTAATTTATTGTCAATTATTTCCGCTGAATTCATTCCAATTAAATAATCCTTAACTATCCATTCTGGAAATTTGCAATTTATGTAATCAATGTTTTCATAATCACGATTTTTCGGATAATTTATTAATTGGAATATTTCTCTCTTTTTCTCTTTGGAATAATTATTAAAATATTTACTGAATCCTGGAGAGCTGAGACAATTAATTACATCTGATAATTTCCAATTTTCTGCTTTATAATTTTTTATGACATTTAATAAATCACTGTTTTTAGAAAAATTTTTCCCGCAGAAATATAAAATATCATAATTTAAATCAATAATGTTAAAATCGCACTTTCCAATTAATTTTTTATTTTTTCCTTTATTGATTTCAACATCAATTAAATTATTATTGATTTCATATTTAATTATTTTGGCTGGAGTATCTTTTTTTATTTTAATTTTTTCTCCAGATTCATCATTTATTTCTGAACCTTTTTTAATAATTACCGTGTAATCATTTAAATCAATATTTTCTTTATTGATTAAATTAATATTATTTTCCAGATGATTAATTTCATTTCCGCAGGAAACAAATCCAAAAAAAAGAACAATTAAAAATATTCTATTAACATTTAATTTATTCATATTTTTTTTGTTTTACCTTATCTGACCTTCGCCGTCGATAAGGTACTTGATGGTTGTAAGTGCCTTGATTCCCATTGGACCGCGGGCATGCATCTTCTGGGTGCTGATTCCAAGTTCTGCGCCAAAGCCGAATTCACCGCCGTCTGTAAATCTTGTACTTGCATTTACATAAACGCAGCTTGCGTCGATTCTTGCCTGGAACATTTTTGCGTGTGCCATATTGTTTGTAATGATGCTTTCTGAATGCTTCGAGTTGTGGGTGTTGATGTAGCCGATGGCTTCTTCAATGTCATCAACAACCTTTACTGCACAGATCATGTCAAGGAATTCAAAACCAAAGTCTACATCCTGAGCCTTGATAAGCTTTCCGTATCCTGCCTTTTCAAAAAGATCGTAAGATTTTTCATCTGCACGAACTTCTACCTTTCCTGCAAAAATTTCTGCAAGTTTTGGAACAAAGTTTTCTGCAACGTTTTTGTTGATTACGATGCATTCAAGAGCGTTACAGACACCTGGGCGCTGCATCTTTCCGTTGGCTGCGATTTTTGCGGCCATATCAAGGTCTGCGCTTTCGTCCACATAAAGATGGCAGATTCCACTTCCCGTTTCGATTACTGGAACCTTTGCTGTTTCAACGACCGTCTTGATGAGGTTTGCACTTCCTCTAGGCAAGGCAAGATCAATCTTTCCAACTGCAGTAAGAATTTCTGGAACTTCGTCGCGGCTTTCACATGGAGCAAGCTCTACGGCCTCTGGAACACCGTTTTCAACTGAAGCAAGGCCTTCCTTTATTGCCTTTACGATTGCCTTGTTTGAATTAAGTGCAGAAGAGGAACCACGGAGAAGGATTGCGTTTGCGCTTTTGTATGCAAGGGCAAAGGCATCTACTGTAACATTTGGACGGCTTTCGTAGATGATGGCTACAACCCCAACAGGAACCCTTGTCTGCCTGATGAGGAGTCCGTTTGGTGTTTTCCAGCCTGCGGTTTCCTCACCGATTGGATCAGTCTGTGCAATGATTGATTCAACGCCGCCGATGATTCCTTCCATTTTTTTGTCATCAAGACTAAGGCGGTCGATGAGGCTTTCCCTTGTTCCTTTTTCGCGGGCAATCTTTACATCGATTTCGTTGGCGGCAAAAATATCAGCCTTGTTTTTGCGGAGGCTTTCACATACAGCAACGAGGGCTGCGTTCTTTACTGTTGCATTCTGAAGTGCAAGTTTTTCTGTTCCCTTGCGGAGGGAATCACAAATCGAATTGATATCCATAATATGGCTCCATAAATAACAAAGGCTCTAAAAATCAAAATCTTTAGAGCCAGTCGTCGGATTAGTAATTTGCAAGGAAGTACATGGCAAGCAAAAGTGCCGTTCTTGTCTTTCCTTCTGACCAGTCTGCTTCCTGAGGAAGGCTCTTGAAATACCACCAGAACATCCCGAATTCGGGGTCAATGCGGAGGGCGTATTCTGCAAAGTCTTCTGTCTTAGTCTGGTTTCCGAACATGAGGTAAACTACATCGCTGACAATTGAAATGAAATTGCCGTAAGCAGCCTTGTACTTTCCTTTTCCAAACTGCTTGCGAACTTCTTCGAGAACATAGAGAACCTGAGCCTTCATTTCTTCATCTGACTGTTCAACCCAAGTTTTCTGGATAAGGAGTGCAAGGTTGTTGCTGAAACTGCTAATGAGCTTTGCTTCCTCGTCATCCTTGTTTTCTGCGATTTTCTTGAATGCGCTGCCAAGACCAAAAATGTCGGCAAGCTGAACTGCATTTTTAACTGCTGTATTTTCATCCTTTGTTTCCACAAGGGAAGCCAAGGCCTGAATTGATTTTTTTTCGACAAACTCTTCGATTAAATTAGTATTTTCTGACATGTGGTTATTTTACATTTTTTATTAAGGTCATTTCAAGTATGTTGATTTTTAAATTATTTTGAGCGAAGAGCCTTTAGATTGAGGATGCGCTGATTTCTGGAGCCGCGGAACTGGAGGCTTATATCGCGTTCTGCAAGGACAAAAGGACCGTCTACAAGGGTATCTATGCAGTCCAGCATTCTGTCCGTAAATTCCGTGTGTTTTTTTCCGTCTTCAGGTTCAAGATCCTTGTCGTAAAGGTAACCGGAAAAGCACCAGATGGATTTGTTTGGAAATCTATCCCTGACACGTTCAAGGAATGGTGCAAGAACTTCCTGGTTTTCAGGTTCAAAAGGTTCTCCACCAAGGACAGTAAGGCCGCTTATGAAATCATTGGCTAAAGCTTCCATAACTTCTTTTTCTGTTTCTTCGGTAAAAGGCTTTCCGTAGTCAAAATTCCAAGTGCAGCTGTTGAAACAGCCCGGACAGTGGATTCTGCAGCCAGAGACAAAAAGAGTAACGCGGACACCTTCACCGTTTGCAATGTCTATTTTCTTGATTTCACCGTAGTTCATCGTTCTGTATTATAGCGATTATTCAGCAGAAAATCTTATTACATTCCAGCTGGCTTTCTTAAGGTTCAATGTGTAGATGCCGTTGTCGCCTTCGGAAAGTTCAACCTTTGATGGGGCAACCTTGTCTGGATTTTCAAGGCTGTTCTGTGCGCTCAAATCAGTTCCTGTAAGTTCAGTGCGCATGATCATCTTTGTATTGCTGAAGGAACGGAGATCTATTGTTGTTTCGCTGTTTTCACTCTTGCTTGTATTGAGGGCAAATATCGAAATTTCCTTTGTTTCCTCGTTGTAAACACTTGCAAAGATGACTGCAGGGACTTCACCGTATTTGTCCGTAATCTTTTTGTCTGATGTAACTACAGGCTGAAGGGAAACACCGCGGCCATAAAGGCTGATGTCACGGAATGGCCAGTAGATGGTCTGTCTATAGGCCCCCTTTCCAGGTTCTGCAAAAATAGGTGCGATTACATTTACGAGCTGTGCAAGGCAGGCAACTTTTACGCGGTCTGCATGGTTAAGGAGGGTAATGGCAAGTCCACCAAAGGCAAGGGCATCAAGAAGGCTGTATTTGTCTTCAAGAAGGCGTGGAGCTTTTTCCCATGGGTGTGGTTTCTGGTTCTGCTGGTACCAGATGTTCCATTCGTCAAAGGAAAGCATCATGGTCTTGTTGCTTCTTTTATATGCCTTTACATAGTCGCAGGTAGCTGTAGAAGTCTTGATGAACTTATCCATGTCGTAGAAGCTTGCAAGGAAGTCATCGTCGTTTCCAAAGTTCTCGTAGTATCTGTGGATGGAAATATAATCCGCATAGTCGTAAGTATGTTCAAGGACGATTCTGTCCCATTCAGGATAAGTAGGGATGTCTGTAGTGGCGCTTCCGCATACAACTGTCTTGATGCTGTCATCGGTCCACTTCATGATCTTCATGGTTTCAAGGGCTTTCTTTCCGTAATCAACGGCGTCAAGATGACAGATCTGCCATGGGCCGTCCATTTCGTTTCCTACGCACCAGTACTTTATGTTGTGTGGCTCCTTGTGTCCGTTGGCGATTCTTAAGTCACTCCAGTATGTTCCGCTAGGGTAGTTGCAGTATTCAACCATGTCTCCTGCATCCTGAGGAGTACCTGTTCCCATGTTTACGGCAGCAAGTACCTGTGTTCCGGACTTTTTTGCCCAGTCTACGAATTCATCGATGCCGAATTCATTTGTTTCGATTGTATGCCAGGCGCGGTCAAGACGAACTGGTCTTTTATCCTTTGGTCCGATTCCGTCTTTCCAGTCGTAGCCGCTAAGGAAGTTTCCTCCAGGATAGCGAACAAGGGAAACCCTAAGGTCCTTTACAAGGTTCATTACATCGCCGCGAAGTCCCTGGCTGTCTGCTGTTGGATGTCCAGGTTCATAGATTCCCGTGTAAACTGCACGTCCAAGCTGTTCAATGAACGAGCTGAAAAGGTTTGGATCAACATCTCCAATCTTGAATTCCTTAACGAGTGATACTTTTGCTTTCATATCTGACATCCTTCAAAAAAAATAGGGCAATCCAATAAGTACTCAGCGTTGCGGTCATTGAGCCTGTCGAAATGACCATCACAACATTAGTGGTGGTTTCGACAAGCTCAACCACCGCAGATTGAACTTATCAGACGCCCCTTTATTTATAATTTTACGATTGTTTTACAGATGAAGTACTCTTTCCTGGATTTCCTGAGTGCGACCCTGATTCCAGTACTGTGTACCGATGTATCCGCAAGTACGGCGTGCAACATTCATTGTTGTCTGGTCTGAGTTACCACAGTTAGGGCACTTCCAAATCAACTTGCTGTCTGCATCCTTTTCAATCTTGATCTCGCCTGTATATCCGCACTTCTGGCAGAAGTCGCTCTTTGTGTTGAGCTCGGCATACATGATGTTGTTGTAGATGTGCTTGAGGAGCGACATTACAGCAGGAAGATTGTTTTCCATGTTTGGTACTTCTACATAGCTTACGGCACCGCCTGGAGAAAGTTCCTGGAACTGTGATTCGAATGTAAGCTTTGTAAATGCATCGATTTTTTCTGTAACATTAACATGGTAGCTGTTAGTAATGTAGTTCTTGTCTGTAACTCCAGGAATGTTTCCAAAACGGCGCTTGAGGCACTTTGCAAACTTGTATGTTGTGCTTTCAAGTGGTGTTCCGTATACAGAGTAGTCGATGTGTTCTGCAGCCTTCCACTTTTTGCAGGCATCGTTGAGTGCGTGCATAACTTCAAGGGCAAATGGCTTGGCTTCTGGATCTGTGTGGCTCTTTCCTGTCATGAACTTAACACATTCGCAAAGACCTGCGTAGCCAAGGGAAATTGTTGAATATCCGTTGTAAAGGAGCTTGTCGATTACTTCACCCTTCTGGAGTCGTGCAAGGGCACCGTTCTGCCAAAGGATTGGTGCTACGTCAGACTTTGTACCAAGAAGGCGGTTGTGGCGTATTCTGAGGGCTCTGTGGCAGAGTTCAAGGCGTTCATCCATGATTTCCCAGAATTTTGCCTTGTCACCACCTGAAGAACATGCAAGGTCTACAAGGTTGAGGGTAACGACACCCTGGTTGAATCTTCCGTAGAACTTTGGCTTGCCTGTTTCGTCACGATAAACTGTAAGGAACGAACGGCATCCCATGCAAGGGTAACAGTTGCCTTCCTTGAGTTCAATCATTTTCTTCTCAGAAATGTAGTCTGGAACCATGCGGCGAGCAGTACACTTTGCAGCAAGTTCCGTAAGGTAGTAGTAAGGAGTTCCCTGATCAACATTGTCTTCTTCAAGAACATAGATGAGTTTTGGGAATGCAGGTGTAATCCATGCACCCTTCTCATTCTTAACGCCCTGATAGCGCTGCTTGAGTACTTCTTCTATGATAAGGGCAAGGTCAGCCTTTTCCTGTTCGTTCTTTGCTTCGTTAAGGTACATGAAAACAGTTACGAATGGGGCCTGTCCGTTTGTGGTCATCAAAGTGATTACCTGATACTGGATTGTCTGTACACCGCGCTTGATTTCGTCCTTTACGCGCTGGTCTACCATATAGTTGAACTGTTCTGTTGTAACATTGAGGCCTGTCTTCTGGATCATTTCAGTTGTTTCCTGAGTGATCTTCTTGCGGCTTACTTCTACGAATGGGGCAAGGTGAGCCAAAGTGATGCTCTGTCCGCCGTACTGGCTTGATGCTACCTGTGCAATGATCTGTGTTGCAATGTTACATGCAGTGCTGAAAGAGTGTGGGCGGTCAATTTTTGTTCCGCTGATTACAGTTCCGTTCTGGAGCATGTCCTCAAGGTTTACAAGGTCACAGTTGTGCATGTGCTGTGCAAAGTAGTCGGCGTCGTGGAAATGGATGATTCCATCGTCGTGTGCCTTTGAAATATCCGGATCCAGAAGGAAGCGGCGTGTAATGTCCTTGGAAACTTCACCTGCCATGTAATCGCGCTGAACGGAAACAACAGTAGGGTTCTTGTTGGAATTTTCCTGCTTTACTTCCTCGTTGTTTTCTTCAAGAAGGCTCATGATCTGCTGGTCAGTTGTGTTTTCCTTTCTCATGAGCTGATGGCGGTAACGGTATGTAATGTAGAGTTTTGCAACGTCGAAGGCATTGTTCTGCATGATTCCGTTTTCAACGAGATCCTGGATGTCTTCAACATTAAGGGCACGGCCGGAGCTATGGCATTCAATTTCGATATCATCAACGATGGATTCGATCTGGGCATCTGTAAGGCGCTTTGCTTCGATAACCTGTTCGTTAGCTTTCTTTACAGCACTTGCAATCTTGTTGCGGTCATAAACAACTTCCGCTCCACTGCGTTTGATGATCTTCATACTTTTTCCCCTCTCGAATTGCAGCATTTGTCAGTATATGCAGCAAATTCAACTTTTTTCATGCCAAATTCGCTATATCTAGCGTTTTTAGTGTTCACAGTATACTAGCGATAGTGGTAGAAGTCAACAAATGAGCGTTAGTCTCCCAACTTACCCCGATTCCCTATTTCTAGACGGATAACAACATTCCTAGGTGACAGATTGAAAAAAAATTTTTAACTGCCTATTTTAAGGGCTTATAAGACAAAATATGGTTACAAAAACGAAAATATTTATAAAAAATAATAAAAAAAGCAAATGAAAGTGTTATTTTGTCATAAAAAAAACGAGGCCAGATGCAAAAGGATTTTTGCAAGGTGACCCCGTTTTGTGCCTATCCGTAGATTCTGTTCATGTCTGAAAGCTCTTTTTTTATGTCTTCTATGAGCTCAGGAGGCTCCAAGACTGTTACTTTGCTTCCGTAACCCATCACGATGCGCCTTAAATCGTAAATCTGGGAGGTTTTGAACTGAACGAGGACACTTCCGTCTTCATTTGTTGTTTTCTGCTCCGTATGGTGCCATTTCCTTTCCCTTACGTGCTGGGCAATGCCCTTGTGGAAGAGCAGTTTTACGGTGTAGTAGGAATCGCTGTGCCACACGCCTACTTCCGGGTCCAGGTATTTTTCAAGTCTGTAGTCGACTGGAATTGAAAACCTTTCGCCCGTTGGCTTTATGTCCGTCATTCTGGAAAAGGAAAAGGTCCTGAATTCCGAAGTCTGGTCGGCAAGGCATCCGTGAACATACCAGTCTCCGTTCTGGTGGAAAAGTATCCTGTATGGAAAGAAAGTGTATTTTTTAGGCTGCAGGGCACCGTTCTTTGTGTAATTGAAGGAAATGGCCCTGTGTTCCTGAACGCTTTCAATGAGGGTGGTGAAAATCGTAGTATCTATGACCGCCATAGGATCGTTGATTACGCGGATGTACTGTGCAATCTTGGATTCATCATATCTGGCTCCGTCAGGAAGATAGTTCTTGATTTTTCCAAAAAGGGATGCAAGGTCTTTTTCTACCGGAGTATTCTTATAGACTTTCATAAGGCTCTGAAGCAAGCCAAGGCCTACCAGTTCACCGGTGCTCAGATTTACCTTGTCTGACCAGAAATTAGGGTCTTCCAGGTAATAGCCGCTCTTAAACCTGTTCATGTCAGCCTTTATTGGGGCCTTTTCCACGTTTTTAAGGTAGTTGATGTACCTGTACACGGTGACCTCGCTCATATTAAGGGATTCTTCGTTAAAAAAGCGTTTTTTGAGGTCCTTTGCATTGGGATAATCCATGGTGCGGATGTATTCAACGATTTTCCTGAGTTTCCAGGTTCTGTCTTTTTTTTCCATAATTTCGACCTTTTTTTGACGTACAGTCACAAATTGATAGAGGGTAATAACTATATTATACATACAAAAATTGATTTGTCATCTTTATGAATGTGAAATGATTAACCCTATATCATCATTTGATAGAGGTAATGTGCGATAATTAAGCTATAGGCAATTAAGGAGGCAGACAGCGGATGAAAAGGTAATGTCAGGTTGAAAAACAATTTTGAATGAACGGTATTTTAAGTGAATGACTGATGGTAGAACTTTGAAGATTACAGGAGAAAAGAACATGAAAGAATTCAACTCATTTGACAATTATCTTAAGAGTCTCGAAAAATTCGAATTCCTTACTGCAGAAGAAGAAAAGGAACTCATAAAGAAGGCTCAGGCAGGCGACAGGAAGGCCAGTGCCAGAATCATCCAGGCAAATTTAAGGTTTGTAGTGGACCAGGCAAAGAAAATGCTCAGGAAGGGCTGCAAGGCCGACATAGAAGACCTTATTTCAGCCGGGAATATGGGGCTCGTAAAGGCCGTTTCCAAATTCAAGCTTGAAAAGAACGTCCGCTTCATTACCTGTGCCGCTTTCTGGATTCGTGCAGAAATGAATGCAGAAGCAGGAATGACCCATGCCATCAGACTTCCCCACAACTGCCAGGTTTTGCTTTCAAAAATCCGCCTGGTAGAGGCAAATCTTCCCGAAGGTCTAGGACAGTCGGAAAGATACGAATATATTGCAAAAAAAGTGGGTGCAACAAAGGCTGGCGTAAAGGCCATTCTTGAAGCAACCTCCAGCGTTTCTTCCCTTGATGCCCTGATCTCTGATGAAGATGATTCAAGCTTCTACGATTTCTGCAGTGATGCTTCTGCCGTTGATCCTCTTGATGAAGTGGTTTCAGCAGATATGAACAGGAATTTCAAGAAGGTGATGAACAGTCTTCCTGAAGATGAAAGAAGGGTTCTTGAAAGTCACTACGGTCTTGGAACAGGCAAGGCACTTTCCCTTGATGAGATAGCCAGAAATTGGGGAAAGGAAATTACCCGCGAAGGAATCCGCCAGAAAGAAATAAAGGCAATGAAAAGGTTCCGCGAGACGGAAAACAGGTGCCTCTTTGACGGAATGTTCGGCGAGGCTGTCTAGAATTATTCTTGATATTTTCAAATTCCCGTGATATATTAACTCAACAAATTTTTGGTTGGGATATTTTCTCTGCCGTTGCGGGTGGGCATCGGCAGTTTTTTGTTTTAAACGGGAACTGTTTTTTTTGGGCTTTAGATTCTTCCCTTTTCTGCAAGGCTGACCAGAGCGTTTACAAAGGTCGGGTCAAACTGGGTTCCGCTGTTTTCCTTGAGTTCTTCCAGAATCTTTTCCTTTTCAAGGCCTTTTCTGTAATAGCGGTCAGAATGCATGGCGTCATAGGAGTCTGCCACGGCTATGATTCTTGCACTTTCTGGAATGAGATTTCCGCTCAGATGTTCCGGGTAGCCTGTTCCGTCATACCTTTCGTGGTGATAGAGGGCAGTCTGGCAGGCTTCAGGAATGGAAGAGAGGGATTTAAGGAGCTCGTAGCCCTTTGTTGTATGTTCGCGCACAACACGGAATTCTTCTTCCGTAAGGCTTTCTGTCTTTGAAAGTATGGTGTCGCCTACAGAAATCTTTCCGCAGTCGTGCAAAAGTCCGCAGTAGAACATTTTCTGGCAGTATTCTTCGTCAAAGCCGGCTTCCTTTGCAATCATCCTTGAATAGTTGGCAACCCGTTCAGAGTGTCCGCCCGTGTAGATGTCCTTTGCATCAATGAATTTGGTGAATACGGTCATGACCTGTTCGATTGTCTGTCTGTCATGTTCGCGGTCCCTGAGTTTTGACAGCTTGATGATTTTTAATCTTATCTGGGACAAAAGGATGAATCCCCACAAAAGGAAAAGGGAGGCAATACCATAGAGCATTGCATTGTCAGTGAAGGAATCTTCCATGTGGTATGTAATGTATGCCTTGGCAAAGTCAAAGTCCATGTTGAGCGGCTCCGAGTCATCCTTGTGAAAGATGAACCCGATGTCCGTATAGAAATAGTCTGTGCCGTTATATGCCGGAATGATGTTTTCAGAATATTCTTCATCAGGGTAGTAGATGATTTTGTCTCCGGGATTAAGGTAAATGAGGAGGGGTTTTCTTCTGGCACAGAACTTCTTTACTTCAAGGGTCTTGAGTTCTTCGTATTCCTTGTTGTGGAGCTGTACCGGACTTTGGACTATTGTCTTTTCCTTTGTTTTCTGATGGATCTCAACGGTTCCGTTCCAGCAGCTGGTGAGGTAAACCGGTTTTGTAATGTTCAGAACCATCTTCCAGTCCGAAATATTGTGGGGTGAACGGTTAAAAACCTTTGATTCGTAGACGGTTCCGTGCATTAGGGGATGGTTTGGAACAATGTTCATCCACACGTCTTCCGAATCCTTTTGGTAAATGTTGAAGAAAAGTGAAGAAGATTCCCTGTTCATTTTCTGAGTGCGGTCAGAAAGAACATAGTGATGAAAGAGAATAACAAGCAGTACGAAAACGGCTGCCATTACCGAATACTTTATTTTTTCACTTTTAGAAAATAACATCTGTGACATTTTATAAAAAAAGCCCAAAGATTTCAATTTTGGGCCTTGTCATAAATCTTACCATGAAATGCGGGTGCTGATGGCCCCAGAAATAATCTTGGATTTAAGGTCATATCCTACGGTAGCAGTTGCCGTCATTATGAATAAATCTAATCCAAATCCACCGAATATCTGCGGATGGAATGAGGAGCCGCTTGAGTTTCCAGAAAAGTGAGAAGGAAGGATTCCCTGATCAATGAGGTTTCCGAATTCGCTCGCATTGGAATCAATGAACTGATCCCATTTAGCATCAACGGCCCAGTTAATGTCAGTCTTGGAATAGATGAGTTTTGTACCGACAAACGGAATGAGGAAGAGCAGCTTGATGGAAGCCTGAGCTTCAAGAAGGTATGCCTGTGAAGAAAAATCAAGGGATGCACTTGCCTTGTCGTTGCGTACACCAACGGAACCGCTCGTGTAGTAGTAGCCTGCACCAAGGGAAACCTTTGGCTTGAGCATTCCGCCTTTCAAAAGGGCATAACGGACGTCTCCGCCGATTACATAGTAGTCAAAATTCATGGGGTCTATGGCATTTTCAATTGCACTGACCGTAGAGGAATCGAATTTCATTGCAGTAATGCCAACATCAAAGGGAAGTATAATTCCGCCTATGCGAAGGTCTGCACTGATTGTAGGGAATGCAAGGGTATCAGGAATGTCTCCAACGTTGATGTCCAGCGCTTCCGCAGTTTTTTTAAGGGATGAAACATCTATTGAAGAGGCTCCTACGTTGACTCCAGCGCCAAAATGGGCACTTGGAATAAGCTTTCCGATCCATGCATCAGCGTAGATATTCTGGAATCCCTGTGTATTAGGAATGACATCAACAAGCTGGTCGCAGAAATTGTTGAGTTGCCCAATGGTATCGGCATAAGGTGATGTGAGCTGAGGATATCTTTTCTTGTAATCTTCGTAAATCTGGTCAATCTGGGCTTCGTAGCTCTTTGCAACGTCTCCGGCACCCTTGATTTTGTCTTCGGTAATGCCGTTTTCCTTGAGGGCCTTTTCAATCTGAGTTTTGTTCTGTTCTACGAGAGGTGCAAGATCAGCAGGAATATCAATGGTGACTTGCTTGCCGTCTGATGAAGTAATGGTGAAAGGGATTTTGTCCAGTGCATTTGCCGCTGAAAAAATAAAGGCAGAAATAAATATGGCTGAGGTAACTTTCCTAAAACTCATGACATTCTCCTGAAAATCCAAATTCACATTTTGGAGATTTCCTTCTATATGATTTTAACCCATGCACCATCTAAAAACAAGGGAGGGGTAGAAATAAAAAAGGGATGCCAGAATCCCATTGAGACCCCAAGCATCCCTCTATCTTACCCGAAACGGGAAATTACATGTTCTTTACTTTTTCAAGGCGGGCACGAGCCTTAGCGTCTGTTTCTTCCTTTGCCTTCTTAAGCTTTTCTGTAACTGTTTCCATGTTGTTTACCATGTATACAGGCTGGAGTGTAGCGTCAAGAACGTCGCGCCAGAGTGAGCTTTCTGGGTCAACGGTGTTGCGGCTGAGGGTTGCCATGCTGATTGGAAGGTGGACATACTTGTCGTGAACAAGACCGATTACAATCTTTGTCTTTCCTGCCATTGCAGCGTGAACGGCATAGTTTCCAAGGCGTTCACAGTACATGCTGTCATTTGCGTTTGTAACAGCAGCACGAACTTCGTATGAAGGATCGATGTACTTGAGGTTGATTTCTGTCTTCTTTTCCTTGAAGTAGGCGTTAATCTTGTCGCGGAGGAATGTACCGATGTCTGCAAGCTTCTTGTTTCCTGAAGCGTCTGTCTGACCTGTTGCTTCAAGAAGATCCTGTCCTGCACCTTCTGCTACGACGATAACTGCGTGACCGCGTCTCTTGAGGCGTTCTTCAAGGTGGGCAAGGAGTCCGTTTGGTCCATCAAGTTCAAATGGAACTTCCGGAATGAGACAGAAGTTTGTTTCATGGCTTGCGATTGCTGTACATGCTGCGATGAATCCTGATTCACGGCCCATGAGCTTAACAAGACCGATACCGCCGATCTGTGAGTGTGCTTCCATGTGAACTGAAGCAACTGCCTTTGTACCCTGCTGAACTGCTGTTTCAAAACCGAATGAACGGTCGATGAACTGAAGGTCGTTGTCAACAGTCTTTGGAATACCAACAACTGCAATGTCGAGTCCGCGGCGCTGAACTTCGTTTGCGATGTCCAATGAACCGCGCTGTGTTCCGTCACCACCGATGATGAACATCATGTTGATTCCCATCTTTACGATAGAGTCAACGATTTCTGATGTTCTGTCTCCGCCACCGCGTGATGTTCCAAGATATGTACCACCGATCTTGTGGATTTCGTCAATGTTGTCTGGATTAAGGTCTACAGGTTCAAAACCGTTTGATTCAAAGAATCCCTGGTATCCAAAGCGGATTCCCTTGATGCGGCGAACACCGTAGCGGTTCCAGAGTGTGCGTACTACAGCACGGATAACATCGTTGAGACCTGGGCAAAGACCACCACAAGTACAGATACCTGCTGTAACGTGTTCCGGGTTGAAGTAGATGTATTCGCGTGGACCGGCCTTTTCAAGGTGGTTAGCTTCCGGAGTAATGGCTTCTGGTTTTTCATCGTATGAATTGACTACACGGCGGACGTAAGCATCATCACGAACGAATGTTGCGCGGAAATCACCGTGATGCTGTGAAAGTTCAATTGGAGACTTGATCTTGCATTCTCCAAGATTTGTAACTGAAAAATCGTATTCTAATCCTGCCATAGGGAACCTCAAAAATAATTATTTGGAATTAAGTATAGAAAGAAAAGAGTTAAAATTCAAGGGTAGGAAGTGATGGTTTCCAATTATTACAATTTGCTTTGTCCATGATTCTCCCTTTGACAATCCGGGTTTTTTTTTCTAATTTTTAAATAGAGAGGTTAAAATGAAAAAGATTTCTACTATCATCAGTGTGGCTTTTGCCTCAGTTTTTATGTTTACAGGCTGTGGATACAACGGTCTTGTTTCTCAGAAGGAAGCCGTTGAACAGCAGTGGGCTAATGTTGAAAATCAGTACCAGAAAAGGGCTGACCTTGTTCCAAACCTTGTTGCAACCGTAAAGGGTTTTGCAAAGCACGAGGAAAAAGTCTTTACAGAAATTGCAGAATCCCGTTCAAAGCTTGGCGGCACCGTTTCGGTTGATGCTTCCATTACTGACGACCCTGAAAAGCTTGCGCAGTTTCAGAAGACACAGAAGGAACTTGGAGCAGGCCTTGGTCGTCTTCTTGCACTTACGGAAAACTATCCTGAACTCAAGAGCAATGCAAACTTCCTTGACCTGCAGAGTCAGCTTGAGGGAATCGAAAACAGGATTTCTACAGAGCGCAAAAGATACAATGATGCAGTAGGCGCATACAATAAATCAATCCAGATGTTTCCGGGCGTAATCACTGCAAAAATGTTCCACTTTGAAAAGAAGGCATATTTCCAGGCGGAAGAAGGAACCCAGAAGGCTCCGGCAGTTTCCTTTGACTAAGGCAAGTTTATGACAGCAAAGCAATTGAACAGAAGGCTTAATCTTTCTGAAAGTGACCTTGAGAAAATAAAGGACGCAGTTAGAAAAGCAGAAGACAAAACCAGCGGGGAAATTGCCCTTGCCGTAACCGCGGAAAGCAGTTCCTATGCAGAATGGGAACTCATTGCGGCTGCAGTTACGGCTCTTGCCCTTTTTCTGTGCGTGTTTCCCATGTCTTCCCAGATCTATGCATGGCTTGAAACCCGTTTCTGGGGAATTGAACCCTGGTATCTTTCCCTTTTCTATGCGGGCTTAAGTTCCATTGCCGTAGTCGTCCTCTATTTTTTGTACAACATTCCGGTAATTGATGCCCTTGTAATTCCGGTTTCCGTAAAGAACCGGGCGGTGACCCACAGAGCCTTGAGGCATTTTACGGAAAGCGGAGTTTACTGCACCGACAACCACAGCGGAATCCTTATTTTCGTTTCCTGGTTTGAAAAGCAGGTTCGTATTGTTGCGGACAGACACATAAGCGAAAAAGTTTCCGAAGACCTATGGAACATAATTGCTGACGAAATTGCAGAGAACATGGCAAAAGGAAGTGCAAGGGAAGCTTTTGTTTCTGCCGTTGAAAAATGCGGACAGCTTCTTGAGGAAAATTTTCCTTCTGAAGGTGTAAAAAAGAACCAGCTTTATGACGGTCTCGTGATACTGGAGGATTAGGATGTCAAAAAAGGCAAACGGAAACGACTTTATAGGAATTCTCCTCCTTGTATTCTTCATGATTGGAGTTCCAAGTTTTCTTGTAAGGGAAGTCACAAAGACTGAATCAAAGCCGGTCGCAGCAAGGCAGGCAACAGTTTCTTCCGGGGCAGAAGGAGAAACTTTTGCATTTTCTTCTCCCGTAGTTGATGATGCTGGGGTTTTCTCTGCCGGTGGCCGTCAGAAACTGAACCAGTTCCTTGTTGACCTCAACGATGAAAAGGGAATCCAGATAGGGGTTCTTGTTGTAAAGGACATGGACGGTGAAGACATTGAATCCTTCAGCATGAGGCATGCGGAAAAATGGGCACTGGGACAGAAAGGCGTTGACAATGGTGCACTCCTTGTAGTTTCCATGAAAGAACATGCAGTCCGCATAGAAACTGGCTACGGAACCGAAGGTGTCCTGACCGATGCAAAATGCGCAAGAATACTTCGCAATGTAATCGTGCCTGCATTCAAATCCGGTGATTATGAAAAGGGAATAACCGAAGGCGTTCAGAATATGGCCGCAATAATTTCCCAAGACGATTCCATGGTTGTTTCCAGCGGCGTAAAGTCGGAAAAGAAAACAAACGGAAATTCAATTCCGATTCCTGTTCTCATATTCATAATGATCTGGGTGTTCATGCTTTTTGGTGCATTGACTACAACCGTAAGAAGGCGGAGGAATGGAATATTCTTTGTACCTATGGGAGGCTTTGGAGATCCTTACGATCACTGGGGTGGAAGTTCTGGTGGTGGAAGTGGTTTTGGCGGTGGAGGATTTTCCGGAGGTGGAGGCGGCTTTGGCGGCGGCGGAGCTTCTTCCAGCTGGTGATTAATAGCGAGACAAAAAAAGGCTGTCCTTTGTGAAGTTTTAATAACTTCTAGGACAGCCTTCTATCTTATTATGATAAAAATCTTATGTTATTTGGAATGTTCCCTGACGATGGTGTTCATTTCTTCCGCCATCTTTTCAAGTGAAGCCTGCTTCTGAACTGCACCGAGTTCCCATGCTACGCGAGGCATGCCATATACAATGGAAGATTCCTCATCCTGTCCGAGGGTCCATGCACCCTGCTTTCTCATTTCTGCAAGCTGCTGTGCACCGTCACGTCCCATACCTGTCATGATTACGCCAAGAGCCCTGTTCTTGTAGATTTTTGCACAGCTTTCAAAAAGGACATCTGCCGAAGGTCTATGACCGTTTCTTGGTTCTGCGCTTGAAAGCCTGATTACATTGCAAAGTGTAGATTTTTCAATGACGATGTGGTAATTGCCAGGAGCAATGTAAATCTGTCCCGGGTGGATGGTGTCACCGTCTTCAGCTTCCTTTACGTTTAGAGGACATATTCTGTCCAAACTTGCAGCGAATTCCTTTGTAAAGCCTGCAGGCATGTGCTGGACAACAAGGATAGGCTTTGGAAATTTCGGATCAAGGTTCTTGAAAACCTCGCGGAGGGCATTTGGTCCACCGGTAGAAATTCCAAGTACAACAATGTCAATCGGTCCGCCATCGCGTTCCGGAGTAATTACATCAGGATCCTTTTTCTTCATTGAAGAAGAGAAAAGTGTAGGTGCAAATGAAGGTTCAGCCTTTGCAGGAGAATCCTTTGGCTTTTCAATGATTCCGTCCTTTACAGCCTGAGCCTCGATTTCCTTGAGCTTGGCCTGCTGCATGTAGTGTTCTGGGTTTGGAATCTGCTTGCCGTGGAGCCTTGCGTATCTTCCACCATAAGAAGCGATTTTTTCAATGATGAAGCTACCTACAGAGGCAATGCTTGAAGAAGTTGATCCCGAAGGTTTGGTAATGAAGTCGCTTGCGCCAAGTTCGAGACAGTTCATTGTTACGCTTGCGCCTTCTGTTGCGATGGAAGAAAGAATTACAACAGGAACGCCAAGTGCCTTCCTCTTTCTTTCTTCAAGAAACTGAACACCGTTCATTTCTGGCATTTCAATATCGAGGAGAATCAAATCAGGCTTGAGGGTTTCAAGCTTCTGAAGGGCAAACTTACCGTTCATGGCAGTTCCGCAGACCTTCATTCCGTCTGTTCCTTCGATAATACGGGTAATAAGGTTTCGCATCAGAGCAGAATCGTCACATACAAGAACTTCAATATCGTCCATACAAATCTCCTTTTGTCTAATAAAAGAATAAAAAGCTAACTAAAAAAATTGGCTGCTCGGATTTTTACCAGGCAGCCGTTTTAATTGTCCTACACTTCGTTTTTCTGGTAAAGGCAGGCCCATGGTGTCTTCAGGAACTCAAACTTTGTATCCATACCGAACAAACTTTCTGAATGTCCGATGAACAGGAATGAATTCTTTGCCATGGATTTCCAGAAGTTGTCGATGGTATTCTTCTGAGCGGCCTCGTCAAAGTAGATGAGAACGTTTCGGCAGAATACGATGTCCAGGTTTCTTGCACCCATGTCGTAGCGAAGGTTATGGTAGTCAAACTTGATTGTCTTCATCAAATCCGGCTTAACCTGATATCCCTTGTCTGTCTTTGTAAAGTAGGATGCAAGATAGTTCTGAGGAATTCCCGAAATTCGCGATTCCGGATAGAAGCCCTGCTGACCGACCATAAGTGACTTGAGGGAAATATCGGAAGCGATGATTTCGAAAGTGTATGGGGCAGGGAGTTTGTCCTTAAGAAGCATGGCAAGAGTATAAGGCTCTTCACCGGTTGAACAGCCGGCACTCCAGATCTTGACTCTGGTGTCCCCTGTCTTCTTCTTGTTTTCAAGAACATGGGGGATAACGTAGTTTATAAGAGCATCAAAGTGTGGCTGGTTGCGGAAGAATCTTGTAAGGTTTGTGGTGATGCTGTCAAGAAAAACCTTGAATTCCTCTTTGTCACTGGTAATGATCTTGTAATAAGCGTCAAGATTGTCCAAATTCTTGTCGCGCAGGCGTTCCTTCAGTCTGCTGTCGAGAATTGAGCGGTTTGTTTCTGAGAAAGTGATTCCGCTTGAATCATAAATAAGTTTTCTGAACTCGGTAAACTGCGAGTCTGTAAGCAAATCTGACATAATAAATGATTATAAGACGGAAATTTCAATTTGTAAACTTTCAGCAAAATTTATTGAAAAAAAATGGGAATGCCTGTAGAAAGTATGGGTGCGATGAATGGCTAGGTTGAATTCTATTTCCAGAGGTTAGCAGGATTTACCGAACGGCCGTTCTTGTAAACTGCAAAGTGAAGATGCGGACCTGTAGACATACCTGTGCTTCCTACACGGCCAACCCTAGTGTTTGTATCTACAAAAGCACCTTTTTTTGTGGTGATTTCGCTCATATGTCCGTAAAGGGTCTTGTATCCGGAGTGATGTGCAATTACAACATAGTTTCCATATACATCGCTCCATCCGGCTGTAATAACTTTGCCAGGAAGAGCTGCATAAATGCTTGTACCAGTACCGCATGCCATATCGATTCCGCCGTGGTAGGTTCTTTTTGAAGCATCGAAAGGATTTTTACGCCATCCGAACAATGATGTGAAGTAATAGCGGTTTCTGAGAGGCCTTGTAAAAAGATCCCCGTTGATTTCCTGTCTTGTAACCCAGTCCAGTTCGGCATAAGGAACAAAGAGCTGTCTTCCGGCCTTGAGGGATTCGTCAAAACTGATGTTGTTCACTTCTGAGCATTTTTCAGCTTCTACCTTGTATTTTTCTGCAATTGTAGCGATTGTTTCACCGTCGCTGTGTACTGTATAGAGGATTCCAGGCATTGAAGGAATCTTGAGGTACTGACCAATCTGAATGAGGCGTGAAGAATGGATGTTGTTTACGCTGATGATGGTATCCTGGGTAACGCCGAATTCATCTGCAATGAACCCGATCATGTCGCCTTTTTTGATTCTGTATGAAATGTATGAAAGCTCGCTGTCATCTTTTCTGAGTTCTTCTGCTGCAAGGTCCAGTCCTTCGAGGGAAGCTTCTGCTACGAGTTCCTTTTCAATAGGGTTTGAAACCTGGGCGTCAAAACCACCGCGGCCTACTGAATTCCTGAAGTGAACGATTCCAAATGTGATACCTGTTACGAAAGCAGCAATTCCGCAAACGGCTGTTCCGCATACTAAACCATATTTTAAATAAGCTTTCATTTTGTAACCATTATACCACATAATCTCTATTACCTCAAATACATTCAGTTATTATTCAGTTTTTTACTTCTTTCCAAGACCGATGAGATAGGTCTCAAAGGATTCCTGACGGCAGGCTTCAGGCTTGAATCCTTTTGCCTGTGTAAAGGTTTCCCTCATTTTCATGAGGAGTTTCTGCTGGTCACCGTTCTGGAAGATTTTTACGCAGAAATTTGCACCCGGCTTGAGCATGGTCTGGGCGTACCAGATTGCCATTTCCACAAGGGCTTTTGAGCGCAGGGTATCGACTACGCGGTTTCCGGTTGTCAAAGGTGCTGCATCACAGACGACAAGGTCGTATGGTCCTTCCGCCTTGATTTTTTCACGGATTTCTTCGCTCAGGAGGTCGCCCTGGAAGAAAACCAGGTTGTTTGCCCTTACATCCTTTGCAAGGGGATTAAGGTCGCATGAGACAACTTTTCCTGTTTCGCTGATGTTTCTTAGAAGCCAGGTTGTCCAGCTGCCTGGGGCTGCACCAAGGTCAAGGACTACGCTGCTTTTCTTGAGCATTCCGAATTTCTGGTCGATTTCCTGGAGCTTATATACGCTTCTTGCAGGGTAACCTTCTTTGAAGGCTTTCTGAGACCAGTAGTCAGGTTTTGCATAACTGTTCTGTTTAGACGGCATACATTTTATATCGGAAAGTAAATGAATGCTATTTAGAAAATATTCAAAAATCGGCTTACGCAAAGAACCGTGACAAGCCCACTCCAGTGAGACTGCGTCTCAAGTCGTGGTTTGTCACGAACCTTTGCTCCGCCGATTTTTGAGGCTTTTATAGAGCTTTCATTTTCTCTGTTGAAGTGTATGCCATCTAAACTTTTTTGGGGAATCGGCTTACGCACGGAACCGCATTAAGCCTGCTCCAGTGAGACTGCGTCTCAAGTCGCAGTTTAATGCGAACCCGCGCTCCGCCGATTTTTGAAGCTTTTATAGAGCTTTCATTTTCTCTGTTGAAGTGTATGCTGTCTGAATTTTTTTGTGGGAGATTGGCTTACGCTCGGAACCGTGAAAATATTTAGTGAGACTTACAAGAATCGCAGGGCGATTCTTGTGGCGAAAGTGTTTTGATGAAGGGCAAATAATAGACAAGGCTTTCGCCAGATGAGGCGGATTTATATTAGACACGGAAAGCGCAGGTAAGGTTGCAAAAAATACTGTCTAAATATTATAAAATACTGACTTTTGCTTAAATTTTAAGGCGAATTCAGCCGAAATTTCATTGTATATATATAGAATAGTTTTTATACTTTACAAAAATTGAGTTTTTGTCATTTATTGACGAAAGGAGGTCCTTATGGACTACGCATTGCGCTTTGGAGATACATTGCCTCGCCTTGTAAAGATGGCGGCAGAAAAATGGCCTGAAGTATCGGCACAGCTTTCCCATACAAAAGATGGAGGCTACAGGGAAGTCAACTACCATGACATGTTCCAGAACGCAATGGATTTTTCAGGTGCACTCCTTGACCTTGGTGTTCAGCGTGGCGACAGAATCGGACTCATTGCAGACAACCGTGAAGAATGGGAACAGGCAGACGTAGGCCTTCTTTCTATCGGTGCCATCGATACTCCACGCGGGTGCGATGCAACAGAAAGCGACCTTTCATACATCCTTTCATTTTCTGAAGTTCAAATCTGCATTACGGAAAATGAAGCACAGATAAAGAAACTCCTCAACATAAAGAAGAATGTTCCTACTCTGGATACTGCCATAGCCTTTGATCCTGTTTCAGACGAAATGAAGGCAAATTGCGAGGCCCAGGGAATCAAGTGCCTTCAGTTCCAGGATCTTCTTAAGGCAGGTCATGAATGGAGAAAGGCTCATCCTGATACGGTTGAACAGGAACTTGAAAAGGGACAGATAGATGATCTTGCAACAATCATCTTTACATCAGGAACAACAGGAACTCCAAAGGGAGTAATGCTTACACACAGAAACATTCTCTGCCAGCTTGATGAAGTTACAGAACGCATTTTCCTTAACCCTGGCGAAAGGGCACTTCTTGTTCTTCCTGTATGGCATGCCTTCCAGCGTGCAGTTGAATACATCGTAATCTGTCAGGGTGCAACCCTCTGCTATACAAAGCCAATCGGAACAATCCTCCTTCAGGACCTTCAGAAGCTTAATCCTGTTTTGCTTCCGGCTGTTCCTCGAGTTTGGACAGCAGTTTACGATGGCATCTGGCGCAAGATGAGGAAGGCCGGTGGAATTACACTACTGATGTTCCGTTTCTTTGTAAGCGAATCAATTTTGTGGTGCAAGATTGACCGCAAACTTCGCAGAAAGCAGTCAAGATTCGGCAACGACTACCTTGGGTTCTGGTGGCCTGTTCTTGTTTGGCCTTGGCTTCTTTTGTATCCGTTGAGGCTTCTTGGAAAGCTCATTATCTTCAGAAAAATAAAAGCAATGGTCGGAAAGAATTTCCGTGCAGGAATTTCTGGTGGCGGTGCATTCCCTCCAGCCGTAGACAATTTCTACTGGGCATCAGGAATCAAAATCGTAGAAGGATACGGACTTACAGAAACAGCTCCTATCGTCAGCGTTCGTCCTATTGCGGATCCAATTTTCGGAAACGTAGGAACAACCTTCCGCGGAATCGAAGCCCGTGTTGTTGATGATGACGGAATTATTCTTGGCCGCTGCCGCAAGGGTACTTTGCAGATCAAGGGTAACTGCGTGATGAAGGGTTACTACAAGAGACCTGACCTTACTGAAAAAGTAATGACTGTTGACGGATGGTTTGACACAGGAGACATTGCAATCCTTTCAGTTAACGGCGAAATAACTCTCCGTGGACGCAAGAAGGATACGATTGTTCTTCAGGGTGGAGAAAACATTGAACCTCTTCCAATCGAAGCAAAAATCAACGAATCGTCTTTCATTGCAACATCGGTTGTATTCGGCGTAAATGACAAGGGCGTTGACCAGAAATATTTGACTGCACTTATTCTTCCTGAACAGGATGCTGTTGAAACCTATGCAAATGAAAACGGAATCAAGTTCAGTTCTTTTGAAGAACTCTGCGGAATGGAATCTATCAAAAAGCTTCTTGAAAGTATTGTTTTTGAAGAAGTAAGTGCAAAGAACGGATTCAAGAGCTACGAAAGGATCAACAAGATTGCCCTGATTACAAAGCCGTTTGAAGTTGGCGTTGAGCTTTCTGCAAAGCAGGAAATGATGCGCTACCGCGTTGCAGAACTTTACAAGGACAAGCTTGCGATGCTGTATAAAGATTAGAATCAAGAGAAAATATAACTGAAAAGAAATAGATTATCGGGTCAAGATAACGACACTCATATGGGGGGATGTCTAATAAGTGACGACCGTAGCGGTCGTCGAAACCACCGCAAATCGAATTTTTGAGACATCCCTCTCTTTTTATTAATCATTGAAGCTAAAGTCCAAGTACTGGGAAAAATCCTATTTTAGTATTCTCATCTCCATATTTTTCAGTATCATTTCTACGTATATCACAATAGTATCCTCGACTGCTATCGAAAGATTTGTTAGTCCAGCTTCTATAATCGCTCATTGAAAATGGTTTAGAAACAGGCGTACTGTTTATTGATAGCGTTATTATATCCATTCTGTCCCAAGTTAACGAATATACTTCCGCGTAGCTTGGCAATCGCCAACCTGAATTATAGTTTTCTTTATCGGAACGGTAATTTTTACAGATATCTTTTGCTTCTCTATAAGTTTTAGTGTTACCCGAATAAAGATATTCATAAGAAAAAATAAGGGAAGGGGTTCCGTCAGCCTTAACATCAAGAACAATACCTACTGGAGTTTTTCCTTCCTCATAAAGGAATGACCAGGTGCCATCATCATAGAAAATCTGTCCTTTGTAAGCCTTGCCCGGTTCTAAGTTAGGAGTTGTGAAGAACCGGGTTTTATCGTTTTCAGCTTCATTTTCATATTTATCTTTAAAGAATCCCCAGTACTCATACAATTTATCAGCCTCAAGTCCTGAAATTTCAATGGTATTTATTTTTCCAGGTTCTGCAGTGTTTGTAATGTCGAGTTCTTGAAATTGAGAATGTTGAAAATTAGGAGAACTGGAGGTTCTACGATAATATATTATTGCTTTACTGAATCCTTCCTCAGATGCTGGAACATCAATGTTAGCCACGACAGAATTGGCTGAACAGCTTGAAAATTTCAATTCCCCAGGAGTTTTTAGTGGAGAATGCCAGACTTTTTCTTTGAAATTTCCGCCGTCAAGGTAATAAGTGCCATTTGCATCTGTATGCTTATAAGAAATACAGGCAGTAACTTCATATTTTTTTGACGATTCATAATCGAAATTAGAAGGGTTTGAATAACTATAATTTTGATTTACTTCACCATTGTGTCTGTAAACAAGCTGACCATTAACAAAAATGGAGAAAATACAGTTCTTATCAAAAAAACTGTTTTTATCTGAACTAAAAGCTGGTGTTTCCACATTCCAATAAAGTTTTTTTGAGTTTGAGTAGGATTTTGTTTCTGCAGTAAATGTTTTTAATTCAGGTGCCTTGTATGGACTCCATTGACAATAGAGGGTTACTTCTTCATTTTGCACATCGGTAAGATTTGGAATATCTGCATCTGGGTCTATCTGAGTTCCAGTTCCGTCTGCTTTTGTGTTTAGTCCGGTAAACACGTGATAAGGCCTACTCCATACCTTAGGACATTTCTGACTAGGTTTGTCATACTCTAGTTCATTTAATGGTTTTGAGCTTTCTGTAACAGGCATTGTATTTTCTGGTCTGTTAAACTCGTATTTTACACGGTAGCTAATAGGCTCCCACTTGGCTTTGTATGTCTTTTCTGTTGTTTCTGCAGGGAAGTAAATAAGGTCATTGTCTGTATTTTCCCAAAGATCACTATGGCGGGTATAACCTTTTCTTGTAAGGGAAGGCATGACAACAACTTCTTCGTAACGACCTTTTACAATATTGCTTTCGCCGTTGGCCGTTTGGCCACCGTTCAAATCAATTGTGTAGGTGCTTACATTTCTATCAAGATAAACATGCACGATGGTGGTTTCATCACCAAGGATTTCCTTGTTCTTAAGGGCGTATGCACTGGACTCTTCTACCGGATGGAAACCTGTAATGTCAACAGGAGTTCCGTTAATGAAGTATTGATTTGTAGATACCTTATATTCAACCTTTGTAAGTTCACCGGTTTTTCCAATGGCCCTTGCCTTCATTTCAGGGGCTTCGTAATAGGCATCTTCATAGCTGTATTTGCTCTGCTTGTAGAATTTGATTCCGTAGCGGACTTGTCCTTCTGCAATCCAGAGTATTTTTGCAATTGTTCTGTTGTTGTCTTCCAGAGAGAATTTATTTGGCAATTCCCTGTCAAAGCCTGAATTGGTGTAACCTGTTTTTGTAAAAGTTCCAAACATTTCTGGTGTAAGAGCGGCACCGGCCTTTCCCTTTAAAAAGCTTGTACCCTTGCTGCCGTCAAGATCAAGAAAAACCGTAATTATCTTGCGGTCATAATAAACGTTTACAACCTGACCTTCTTCTTTTAATTCAATGCCTTCAAAAGCTTTTGCATCAAAAAGAGCCATGGATTCCGGGGTAACGGAGATGATGTCCCCAAGTTTTCCGTAGAAAGTTTTTTCAGGATATTCTTCGCTTTCAGAATAGTTGTCGTCTTCAATATTCTGGAAAAGGTATTTAACCCTGTAAGAAGTGAAATCCCAGTTTGCGGTGTATGTTCCGTTTTGGATAAAGTTTTTTGGCAATTCCGGTGACCAGAAAGAAAAAACAGAGCCTTCACTTTCAGGGGTAGGCACGTTCTCTTTTGTTACAGGAGTTCCGTATTTTTTTGTAACGGAAGTTACGCCGTTACCGCCAGCAAGATTCAGTGTAAAGGTAACTGGTATCCTGTCGTACTTGATTTGAATTTCTGTTTTTGAAGCAATTTTTTCCTGTAAGAAAGTCTGGGCCTTAAAACCTTCGAAAGTTTTTGCTTTTGCGGCAGTAAGGCTTCCTTCTGATCCGCTTAAAGTTTCCCTTTCAATTTCCGTATAGCCGTCATCCTGAATGTTCTGCTGAAGGTGGATTACCTGATATTCAGGATTAGTTTCTTCTCCCATTTTGCAGGAGTAGAAAGTTGCTGCAAGTAAAACCGTAAATAAATAAAATACCTTTCTCATTTTTTTCTCCTCCTGCATTATTCTGTAAATTTAAAGTTCGAGATAAAGCGATATTTGTGATATGGAACAGTTTCATCTCCCCAGTCTATACTGAGATATCGACCGCCTAAAACAATAGTATTATATGTATAATTACAATCACCGTTAGGCAAATACGACGAGCCATGATAAGTTTCCGTCCAGTAACCATAGCTCGATGATGTATCAAAACTCAGTTTTTCAACCATAAAGTTATAATTTGCGGCATACGAGTTTTCATTTCCAAAAATCTTCTCATAATTAGAAAGAGTAGGAAGTTTGAATTCTACGCTGTGATTGTTTCTGAATGTTAAGTTTATTCTGTTGTTTTCTTCCTTAGCTTTATCACGGGCATTTTTAAAGTCAGCCTGATGAGTTTTGTCGCCATCCGAAATATTGAAAATGTATATATTTGAATCATTTACAGTAGAATTATGGCCTACATGGCCAACTGCAAAAATTCCGCCTGTTGCGTAATCGTTGATGCTGCAGTTTACATAATTCCACCAATCCAAAGTCCACTGGTCTGAATACAAAACTGAACCATAAGGAATATTCATATCATAATCAAATTCTGCTTCTGTTTTATTGCCAAAAATATCATAGGCAACAAATTTGTATTTTCCATTCTGTGACGGTGTTATGATAGTGTCATAAATTCCGTCAATAGATGTTGAGTTCTCAGTTTGTTTTTTTGTGTCATCAATATAAAGCTCAATTTTTTCAAGGTCATGGTTTTCCGAGTGATTTGCTAAATCATTGTTGGAAGGCACATTCCATCTGAACTTTATTTTCCCATAGGTTTTAAACACCTTGTATTTTTCGGTAGAAAGGACTGGGGCTGTCTTATCAATTCTTGCATAGAACTTGTTAGACTGGCACTTGTTTCCGGCATCATCAATGGCGCTTAAATATAATTCATAAGTTCCGTCCTTGCCTGAAAGTTCCTTTAAATCTACCTCTACGTTTTCTACATAAAAATTCTGAGTGTCTTTTCTAAAACTCAAGGAATGTCTTTGTTCTTCTTCGCTTACATCCAATAAGTTTTCATTCTGAACGCGCTTGTAATTCAAATATACTTCAAAAAGATTTTTTGACTCATCTTTTAATTCTGCATCAAGATGCAATTTATTGTCTTTAAGATAGCAGGCCTGCCATAAATTTTTATTATTTGGAAGAGTTGTTTTTGTATATGCGTCAAAACCTGCAGTGTTATTTGTTCCTTTTGCAGTAAAGGAGGGAATGGATGGAAGTTTTTCATCTACGCCTTTTTTTGTTGAATAAATCCAGGTAAGGTTTGTGTCGCGTGCCAGCGGAATCAAATTTCCCTCTGCATAGAAACCAAAATCCGTTCCAAGCTGAATGAAAATCTGGATCCCTCCAGGAGGCAATTTATCTTTATCAAGTGTTCCCTCGGCGTTCTTTACTTTATTAACAGGAAGAATCATTGTCTTTTTATCAATTAGATATGGCCTGCCGTAATATTTTGAAAGGTTTTCGCCTGTTACGCGGTTTTCGATGGTGAAATTCTTGTAGTAAAATTGACCGTTGCTCAAAGTGTAGGCGTATTTTCCTTTTGAATCGCTTTTAAAAACAACTAAAGGATCTTTTTTTGTAATGTTGTATTCTTCATCAGTAGTAAAGTACAAAGTCTTTTCGTCAATTTCCGAATCAAAATAGATTCTTACATTTGTATCCTGAGTTACACCGTCTTCAGTATTTGCAGGTTCATGGCTGAATACATGAGGCCTTAAATAACTGTTGGCAACGAATTCAAAGCTGTGGCTTTCACTTTTTACGCGGACATCAATTGTATTTTTTGTCAAGTCGGCACATTCAAAAAATTCATTAAGTTGTTCACGGCTAAGAACTTCATCTATTGCAGAATTCATGACTGCCCAGCCCGGGAAGTAATAGTCTCCATCTCCGGAATACGTAAGTGTTACTACTTCGCCAGCTTTTGCCGTAACGGTTCCCGCAGGAATTACATTGCCGATGTTTGTAGAAACAGTAAAGGTTGTTGTTCCTTTTTTCTGGCAGACCGGCTTTATGACTACATCAGTTACTTTGTCCATAGCCGTAACCAGCAGTTCATTCCCATTTTCACTGGTGACGAGATTTTCAGGATTGCTTATGTTCCAGCTTACAAAATCAAAATCAGCTGAAGGAATGAATTCAACTTTAAATGACTGGCCTATGTTGAATTCCCGAGTACCGCTATAATTCAAAGTGCCGGTAATTTCACCATCGTCATTTTTGTTGGAAAAAATAATCCTGGCCTTGTCTGTAGTTGTGGAAGTAACTCTGTAGCTGAAGTTATAATCGCTTTCATTCGATTTTACTTTTACTGTTACGCCGTTCTGCAGGGTATAGTCGTAACCAGTATCTGAAGCCAAGGTTACATACACATCCTTAATGTCTGAGGAAGTGAAATCAAAAAGATTTGAATTGTCTGAATATAAAGTAAGGGTCTTGCCGTCAGCAGAAAGAACTGGAGCGTTGTAATGTTTTTCAAGGCCTTTTCCATCTGAATCCAGAATCTGAATGTTCTTGAAGAACCTCATGCCTGCAAGGTTTATTCCGATTATTGCACTTGAATCGTCTCCTGGATTTTCCCTGATTGCCTGTGCGTATCTTCCGTAGGTTTCGAATTCCTGCTGGGTGAAGACAAAGGAATTGCTTGATAGCCCCTGGGCAAAAATGATTTCGATGCTGCTGTCAGCATTTACGCCGCCATTAATTTTTAGTGGAGAAAAATTCTCAACAAGTGGACGAGCCATGCACACGGCTTCAATCTTGTACTTGTCTGCACCGTTTTTTACGGAAAAGAAAGTATCCTTGGAATAGGGATCCTGAATTGAAATTACATCAGCTGAAGAGCATCCAGATTTCTGCGAGTTTGAATTGTAAACCTGCCATTCAACAAATTGCCATCCGGTATTTTCCGTAAAGTTAAGCTTTAGGCTTTCAGTTCCTGCTGAATATGTTCCGCCCTTTTCACCGGTCAAAGTTCCTTGAGACGAGTAGGAAAAGATAGAAACATCACATTTTTCTTTTGAAGCTTCGGTTATGGCTTCTTCCAGTTCTTTCTTTAAAACACTTCCGCCAAGAAAGTTGTCGCAGCTGCAAAGTAAAACAGCAAGAGATAAAAATAAAAACCGACTTTTAGAAATGATACAATTTTTTTTCATCATAAAACTTTTTCCTTAAAACCTATTCATTATATCGTTAGTATTTTCAGGTTGCAATGACTAAAAGGAAAAATGTTCTATGAATTTAGTTGTACCTTGCTCTTTCGCCGCCGATGAGTTTTGGTCTTGTGTAGGCGGCAGTCACATAGGCTTTCCCGATGTGGCAGTCATTAAGTCGGAATGGAACCGCAACATCCTTTAAATGCATTCCGATGAGTGTGCTTCCGATGTCGATTCCAGCTGCAGCCTTGATGTGTTCCACAACCACAGGATTTTTTAATCCGTGGTAGGCAGCCGTTGCAAAAGATCCGCCTCCTTTAAGCCAAGGCACAACGCAGACTTCCTCATAGCTGAATTTATCCGCGCATTCTTTTTCAATTACGAGGGCACGGTTTAAATGTTCGCAGCATTGGGCGGCAAGATAAATGCCATTTTTATCGCAGGCTTTCTTTGCGCCGTTAAAAACAGCTTTTCCGATTTCTTCGCTTGAAGCATGACCAATGAGGCCACCGCCGATTTCGCTTGAAGAACAACCGATTACAAAGATCGATCCTTTTGCAACTGGGTGAGCATCAATGACCTGCTGAACTGCATCAGCAACCTGAGATTCTATAGTGGATAATTCAAGTTCTTTTTCCATTTTTAATTCCTTATTCAATCATAATTAGTTTTAATGTTATTTTGCAATAATTTCCTTCAGCACCTTCATGGTCTTTTCAAACTTTTCAAGGTTGATGTTTGAGTAGTTCAGAAGATACATGTGCTGGAGGTCTTCTTTTGGACAGATGTAGTATTCCGAAAGCATGTTGATGTTTATGTTCTTTTCAAGAAGGGAAGCTTTAAGTTTCTCGTCGGAAATGCTACAGTTGAGTTTTAAAATCAAATGGAGTCCTGAGTCGCTTTCAATGATTGAACATTCTCTGTCGGAAAGATTTTTTTTGAGGATATTTAAAACCATAATTCTTTTTCGGCGGTAATAAAGCCTCATGCGGTTGATGTGTTTTTCAAAATATCCTTCGTCTATGAATTTTGAGAGGGTATACTGCTCAAAGGTCGGTACTGGGCAGGAATAGAAATTCAAGGTTTGATAGTAAAGGTTTGCAAGCTGTTCTGGCAGAACCATGTAGCTGATACGGATTGTTGATGCAATGGATTTTGAGAAGGTGTTCATGTAGATTACTTTTCCAAAGGCATCGATGCTCTGCAAGGTTGGAATGGGATTTCCGTTCTGGCGGAATTCGCTGTCGTAATCATCTTCAATAATATACCTGTCTTTCTTTTCATTTGCCCAGCCTAGGATTTCGTAGCGGCGTGAAACTGGCATTGTGATTCCAGTCGGAAAGTGATGGTTAGGGCTTATATGAGCAATATCTGCCTTTGATTTTTTAAGTTCTTCAATGCTGATTCCATTTTCATCAAGGTTTGCAGATACATAATTGACCTTGTTTATTTCGTAGACTTTTCTGATCTTTATGTAGCCTGGATTTTCAATGCAGTAAGTATTTCTGTCACCCAGCAGTTTGATGAGTATTTCGTAAAGGTTTTCGGTTCCAGCGCCAATGATGATCTGGTTTGGATCTACGCTCATTCCTCGGAAAGACAGAAGATGATTTGCAATTGCTTTTCTCAAGGATTCCGTTCCGTTGCTTGGTGAAATCTGCAGGACCTCCGACTGCATGTTAGACAGGACTTCACGGCTTAATTTTGCCCACACTGAGAAAGGAAAGTTTTTTGCTTCCACGGTGTTGGAAGAAAAATCAAAGTACCAGGATTTTTTTTCGTTGGTCATGATGTTGAGTTCAGGCTTTTGAATTACCTTTGGCACCGCAATTTTCTTTATGTCGCTAACAAAATATCCGCGCTTTACTTCGCTGTATAAATAGCCTTCGCTTATCAACTGGTCATAGGCATTTTCAACTGTAATGGTACTGACACCAAGATTTTGCGCAAGGGTTCTTTTTGAAGGCAGCTTTTCACCTGTTTTGATGGTTCCGTTCAGTATGTCCTGCCGTATTTTCTGGTAAAGTTCCCTGTAAAGCGGTCCTGTAAGATTTGAAAAGTCGTAGGTAAGCATTTTGTCCTGAAATTCTCTGGCATCTAAAATTTATTCAAATTGAACATTTATTTAATATCAGTTTTTTTGCAATATTTCAACAGATTTTTTTAAGGGTATGTCAGCATAAAGTGTTGCTATACTGGATGCGGTGGTTGAGCCAGTCGAAACTACCGATTATTTAGTTTAGTGTGCTTGATTTCGACGAGCTCAATCGGCGCAGCAACACAATTTCGGACATAGCCTTTTTTAGAGAGGTGAACAGAGTGAACGATACACAGTTTGATTTGAACAAGGGTCTTGCACAGATGCTGAAAGGCGGAGTGATTATGGATGTTACGACACCAGAGCAGGCAAGGATTGCAGAAAAGGCAGGGGCTTGTGCTGTAATGGCTTTGGAAAGAATTCCAGCCGACATTAGGGCTGCAGGCGGAATTTCAAGAATGAGCGATCCAAAAATGATCAGGGGAATTCAAGAAGCAGTTTCAATACCTGTTATGGCAAAGTGCCGCATTGGACATTTTGTTGAAGCCCAGATTCTTGAAGCAATTGAAATTGATTACATAGATGAGTCTGAAGTTCTTTCTCCAGCAGATGATGTCTACCATATCGACAAAAAGGATTTCAAGGTTCCCTTTGTTTGTGGTGCAAGAGATCTTGGAGAAGCTTTGCGCAGAATTAACGAGGGTGCTTCCATGATCAGAACGAAAGGCGAACCTGGAACTGGCGACATTGTTCAGGCCGTCAGACACATGAGGAAAATGAATTCCGAAATTGCAAGGATTTCTTCCATGAGGGAGGATGAACTGTTTGAAGCTGCCAAAAATCTTCAGGTGCCTTATGAACTTGTTCTGTATGTACACGAAAATAAAAAACTTCCAGTAGTGAATTTTGCTGCGGGTGGGGTTGCAACTCCAGCTGATGCTGCCTTGATGATGCAGCTTGGTGCAGAAGGGGTTTTTGTAGGCTCAGGAATTTTTAAATCTGGCAATCCTGAAAAGCGTGCTGCAGCAATCGTTAAGGCCGTTACGAATTATAGGGATGCAAAACTTATTGCAGAACTTTCGGAAGATCTGGGTGAAGCAATGGTTGGCATAAATGAAAATGAAATCAAATTGATTATGGAAGAAAGGGGCAGATGATGACGATAGGTGTTCTTGCTGTTCAGGGGGCTTTCATTGAACACGAGAAGATGGTTGAAAAACTAGGCTATCAGGTTGTTGAGCTTAGAAATAAAAATGACATATGCAATCTGGACGGCCTCATTCTTCCCGGTGGTGAAAGTACGGTTCAAGGTAAACTGATAAAGGAACTTGGAATGTTTGACCAGCTGAAAGAATTGATTGAAGGCGGACTTCCAGTTCTTGGTACCTGCGCAGGTTTGATTCTTTTGAGCCGTAACATAAGCAATGATGAAGCAAGACATTTTCAGACACTTCCCGTGACTGTTGAACGGAATGCTTACGGAAGACAACTGGGAAGCTTTAGGACTACGTCGGCTTTTGGTTTTCTTTGTGATGTCGAGATGACTTTCATCAGGGCTCCTGTAATCACTGCAATTGGAGAGGATGTGAAGGTTCTTTCAAGGGTGGATGAAAAAATTGTTGCCGTTGAATATAAAAATCAAATGGGCATTTCCTTCCATCCGGAACTGGGAGAAGATACAAGAGTCCTGGAATACTTTTTGCAGAAGTGCAGGAACTTTTCTAAAGGTCAATGATCAGCGCACCGGATTTAGTGTCCGTTGGCATTGGTCTTCTTGGTGCAGGTACTTTTATCAATTCTCCGCTGAAAAGTTTCTGGTTTGTAACGGCAAGAAGAAGTCCTTTTGAAGAACATGCATAGTAACCTGTTCTGTGGCCTGGAAGTCTAATCGGATCACTTGCGATTCTCATGGTGATGAAGGATGGGTTTTCTTCTTTCTGTTCTTCACGTTCTACGGCAACAAAGGAAAGAACTGCCCTTTCCTTTGCAAGGTCGGCTTTTTCTGAAATGCGCTTTAGGTCTGCAGGGGCATTGTCTGCGGCGAATGCAAAGTTGCACCACTTGCCGCCTTTCTTTCCATCCATTGGACAGGTTTCCGAGTGGCAGCATGGAGCAACAGGAATGAAATTCTTTCTGATGAAGGCATCGCGCATGAGGCTTACAAGTCTTGCAGATCTTGGGTCGCCAGGTTCTATCGAAAGAATTCTTGCCTTTGTATTTTTTGCATCAACAAAAGAAATCAAACGGTCAGTATATTTTTTTGCAAGGAAGTCAGGAGGCATGTCTGCGTCGTCGTGAAGCTCGTTGAGCATGTTGGCGCAGGTTACCAAATCTGCCTTGTCCTTTACTGATGAATCGAGGGTTCCCTTTACGCGGATGATTTTCCATGAAGTAGTTTCAAGGCGTGCTGCAACGGAAAGGAAAATGTCTTCGCCAAACGAAAGTGCCTGCTGTGAAATGTCAAGGCAGTAGAAAGTAACATTCTTTTTCCTGAGTTCTGGTCTGGCAAGGAGAAGTGCAATTGGAACTGTCAAAGGTCCGCTTCCGATATCAACGAAAGTACATTCTTCCTTAAAATCAAAAAAAGATTTGTCCAGGTTTGAAAAAAGTTTTACAAGGCGAACAAGGTTCCACCAGAGGAAATAATGAACATATGCGCTCAAGGCGGTTGTTTCGTTCATGTATCCCATGCGGCGTTCTCCGCGCTGGTCCGTAAGGTTATGGCTTAGGGCTGCTATCTGCTGTGGTAAAAGTGCACGCTGCTTTGAATTCAAAGGATGTGTGGAAGACACGATGTCGTCGAATTTTTCTATGATTGAAGCCGCATCTTTTGGAATTCCAGTCGGGTCAAAGAGGGATGAAATCCTTTCAGCAGTAAAGTTTTTCTTCTGCTGTTTCTGGATTCTTTCTATCTTTTCTTTTTTCTGTTTCTGCTGTTTTTCGGAATTGCTCTTTTCTTCAATCTTTCTGCGCTGTTTTTCATCGGCATCTATTTTTTTCTGTTCCGCAGTGATTTTCTGCTTGATGTGGATGCCCTGTTTTTTTTCATACCATTTGAGTTCGATTTTATCTGCCATTGGAGTTCCTTTCATTTCTTAAGGATTGAAGTGAAAAATACAGATCGCTTAAATCTGCACGGATTTCACGGATTGCCATTACGGCATCAAAATTTTTTTCGATGTTCTCGGCATCTTGGATTATCTGGTTTTTTGCACCTTCGATTGTGAACTTTTTTGTGTAGATTAAATACTTGAGGCGCAGGATTATCTCAAGATCTTTGTGGGAATAGACTCTTCTGCCGGACATTTCTTTTTTAGGCGTAATGCTTGGAATCACTTCTTCCCAATAACGGAGAATATGAGATTTTACGCCAGAGATTTTTTCAATCTGTCCGATAGAATACTGAGCCACTATTTATCCTGCTGGTTGCGTTCTTCTTCGCGCTTTTCCCACTTCTGGCGGCTAGCCTTCATTTCAATCTGAACCGGAATCTGGTCAAATCCAAGGTCTTCGCGGATTCTGTTTTTAAGATATGAAACATAGGTAAGCGGAACATTGTCAGGGCGTGTAGCAAAAATCAAGAAGTTTACAGGGTTCACGCTTGTCTGAGTAATGTAGCGAATCTTAAAGTGGATTGCCTTTGTTGCTGGAGGCGGATAGTTTGCAAGCCAGTCCCTGAGTGCCATGTTGATTGCTGCCGTGTCCACCTTGCGTGTAAGCTGGCTGTAGATTTCAAGGGCAGTGTTCATCAGGTTCTTAAGGCCGTCATGATTTTTTGCGCTCATGGTTACGATTGGAGCCCAGTTCATCTGTCCGAACATTGTCTGGATCCAGTCCTTAGTTTCGCGGATTGCCTTGTTGCTCTGGTCTTCAAGAAGATCCCATTTGTTCAGGATGAAGATTACGCCACGGCCACGTTCAAAAGCAAGGGCAGTGATTTTCTTGTCCTGTTCGGCAAGGCCTTCCTTTGCATCGATCATGATGAAGGCAATGTCGCATTCGTCCAGGGTCTTGATGGCACGGTTAACAGAATAGTATTCAACATTTTCTGTAACCTTCTTTTTGCGCCTGATTCCAGCTGTATCAAGAATCTGGATGTCGCGGCCATTGTATCGGAAACTTCCTTCAACAACATCACGGGTAGTTCCTGCATAGTCAGAAACAATTGAAGCTTCCGTATGAGTAAGGGCATTGCTCAATGTTGATTTTCCAACATTTGGTTTTCCGAGGATTGCAATACGGATTGGACGGTCCTCGTCTTCGCCTTCAGTTACATTGCTAAAGTCCAGACCTTCAACCATTTTTTTCTGAAGTGCTGAAAGTCCGTCACCGTGGCTTGCAGAAATCAATGAGATTTCCTTGAAACCAAACTGCATGTAGTTGTAAGCAAGGTGCTCGTTTCTTCCACCTTCAGTTTTGTTTACGGCCGCAATAAGCTTTTCAGAATACGGACGTAGGCGCTGGATGAGTTCTTCATCTTCACCGGTGATTTCAGTTGCATCAAGAAGAAGAAGAATTCTGTCTGCCCTGTCGATCATCTCAATTGTCTTTTCAACTACAAGGTCATCCATCTCACTTTCACGGCTCTTTAAGTCACGGGTAAGCTTGTATCCACCTGTATCCATAAGGTGAACTGGTTTCCCGTCAAGGAAGCAGGTTCCTTCAACAGGGTCACGGGTAACGCCTGGAGTAGGATCAGTAATTGCGCGCTTTGTATGTGTAAGTGCATTGAAGAGAGTTGATTTACCGACATTTGGACGACCTGCAATTACGATGAGAGGCAGGTTGTTGTATACCTTGTCTGGATAGAATTTGTCTGTGTGAGATTTTCTCTGGCTTCTGATTTCGTCATCAGCCTTAGCTTTATTTTCTGTTTTTTCTTCCTGAGGCTGCTCTACGGTTTCTTCTGTTTCTACAACAGCCTGTACCGGCTTTGGTTTTGAAAAATCCGGTTTTGCTTTCTTCTGTTTTTTCATTTTATTCCTTTTGTCTTTGCCTGTCTTTTACTGAACTGAACGGTTTGAAAGGTTTTCAAGTTCAGAAATCGAGAAGTGAGAAAGTGTTTCCTTTATGACTGGGATGTGGGATGGAGCCATGCTGAGGCTTCTGATTCCCATACCCGTAAGTATGATGGCACTTTCCTTGTTTCCTGCCATTTCTCCACACACTGAAAGTGGAAGGCTGAATTTATTTGCGTTGAAAATCGTGCTCTTTACCATTCTTAAAACCGCAAGGCTGAACTCGTTGTAAAGAGGATTGACGGCCTTGTTTTCTCGGTCGATTCCAAGAATATACTGAGTAAGGTCGTTGGTTCCAAGTGAAAAGAATTTTGCGTGAGGTGCAAGAACATCTGCACAGATTGCGGCGGCTGCCGTCTCGATCATGATGCCGATTGGAACATCAGGGTTGAATGGAATTCCGTCTTCTTCAAGGGATGAACGAATTCCCCTTGCAATTCCGAGAGCAGTTTCAACCTGACTTACATCGGTGATGAGAGGGAGAAGAATGCGGAGATTGCCGTAAACACTTGCACGGTAAAGTGCCCTAAGCTGCGTTCTGAAAACAGCAGGGCAATAAAGAGACATGCGGATTGCACGAAGTCCCATGAGAGGATTCTTTTCCTGAACGTTTGGGAATTCCGCAGAGTCAACAAGCTTGTCACCACCAACATCAAGGGTTCTGATTGTAACAGGTTTGTCTCCCATTGTTTCAAGAACCTGCTTGTATGCCTGGAACTGTGCTTCTTCGCTCATGGAATTTGAATAGGCACCGGTTTCCTTGCTTGTCTTCTGAGCAGCATCCATAAAAAGGAATTCAGTTCTGAAAAGTCCGATTCCATCAGCACCATTTTCAAGGGCAGTGATTGCTTCTTCCGGAGTTCCGATGTTTGCATAGAGCTTTATTTCAGTTCCGTCTTCAGTCCTACATGGAACGTCCTTGTATTTTTTTAGCTGTTCCCTGTACTTCTGTTCTGCAAGGATTTTTGTATTTGTGCTTGTGATTGTAGCAATGTCAGGCTGAACGATTACTTCGCCGATGTTTCCGTCAACGATTACTGTGTCGCCCTGAGTTGCAATGTGGGCTGCGTTGTCGATGGCAACTACAACCGGGATTCCATAGCTTTTTGCAAGGATTGCAACATGGCAGGCGCTGCTTCCTTCCGTAAGGGCAAGACCTGCAATCTTTCTCTTGCTGAGAATTATGGTGTCGCTGGTCTTCATTGTTCTTCCGACGATTACTGAATCATCTGGAATTTGTTCAATGTCAAAGCTGTGATAGTCAAGAAGAACATCGATTACGCGGTTAAAGACATCTTCAATATCCTGCGCACGTTCAGCAAGATATTCATTACCGCTGTTGCGGAGCATGTCTGCATAATCGGAAACCTTAAGGTTGATGGAAAATTCTATGTTGAAAAGTTCCTTGTCCATGTAGGCCTTGAGTTCAGTAATGAACACAGGATCCTGAATCATCATAAGGTAGGTTTCGAGTACGTCGTGCTGGTCCTTACTGATTTTTTCATCCTGGATATGGGAATTAAGTTCGTTCTGAACATCCTTGCAGGCATTAGTAAATCGCTTCCATTCAGGTTCAACTTCTTCTTGAGAAATCTTGCGTTTTGGGATGATTCGTTCCTGCTCTTCAGGAAGAATAAAAGCTTTTCCGATTCCAATACCAGGCGCTGCTGGTGAACCAAGTACAACGTTCATTCCATTATAATAGTAGGAATTAAGAAAAAATACAAATGGGGTGGATAAAGAAGATTTTCAGAAGTATCTTTGTTGCCGTATCAAAATCATCACGCTGAGTTGGAAGTGCTCCGAAAGCATTCTGTGGCGAAGTAATTCCTGGTGAACCTAAAGTTACTGTTTTCATCATCAGCTCCCAATTATTACATTGTACCATAAGATACTTTTTTATAAACTAAACTTATAGTGCTTTCATCAAGTTTTGGCCATTGTTGGCATTACAAAAGAAAAAAAACACATACAGGAGATCAAAATAAATATTTTATGAAAGTTAAAAATATTTCCATCATCATTGCTATAGATCTTTTGTTTTCTGGTTGCGTAAAAAAAGCAGAGGTGAAATTATTACCACAACCGGAAAGCGAAACCGTGATAAAATCTCCGCTTATTGGGCTTAGTGCAAGAGCCTGTGACAATGCATCCCTTTACATGGAACCAAACTTTGGAAGCGGAAATGTTCTTGATGATAACGGTGAAAAATTACAGCTTGAATATGGTAAAGAGCTTTTGATTCTTGATTTCGTTACTGAGGATATTGATTTAAGCACCAAAGGTTATGAAATCAGGCCATTTGCTTTTGTGGAGGTAAAAGATTCCGGTCTGAAAAGCTGGATTCCACTGGAATTCATTGCTTTTGACCTTAAAGTCTGCGATATTGTTTTTGATGATATTAAACCCGTCTGGAATTATGTAAAGGATTTCAACTTGTATATTCCTGGGAAATTGACTCTGGATGATATAAATTACCTAAATTCATTTTCCGAGCGTCTGATAAAAAGAGCCGTGGCAGAAAACAATCCCGGGCTAAACTATATGGCATACCGGTTTCTTTTAAGGCAGTACAGAATCATTCTTGAAAATGAAACACCAGATACAATTAGAATAAATCCGCTGGAAATAATTCCCCATCTTTATAAGAAAGATTTTACAGATTTTGAAAAATATCATAATGGCAGGGAAGTTGAATGGGAAACAAACGTTCTGATAACTTCACTTGGTGTAGACTTTACTCTTGATGATGGAAAGACTCCTCTTATGGAAGCTGTTGTCAATGAAAATACCGATGCAATTGATTATCTTCTTAAACAGCATGCAGATAAGAATAGGACAGATGCTAAGGGTAAATCAGCATTGCAGATGGCGGATGAATCAAAAAATTCCAGCGTAAAAAAACACATGATGAATTCCTTTGAGCTGAAGGAATATGAGGCTTTGATAAAAGAGATTTCAAAATCCGATTCAGAAAATTATGATGGAGATTTGGATTCAGGTAAAATCATTTACATCCAGAATAATATTCCGCTGAAAGTGGACACAAGCATATGGCTTAACAGAGTAATAAAAAACTGTGAGCTTGTAACTGTAACGGGCGAAATGGTTTCGCTGTCTCCGTCTGAATCTATTGCAATTCTTGAGATGTTCGATGATCAGTATAAAAAAACAATTGATGACACTTCCTACAATTACTATCTTGTTGAAAGCTTAAATTCAGAATCAAACAGCACAGGCATACTTTCCGGAGACTGCATTTCAAATAATGCCATCACCATCACTAAGGGTGCCGCAAATACAGAAAGTTTTTTCAATGTAATTATAAAGCGCAAACAGAATGAAATGACGGATTACTATGAATTCTACGATCTTAAAACCGGAAACAAGAAGAGGTTCATTGACTCCACCGGTGAACATACTCTTTTTGAAAATCCAGGCAATTACATCAGCTATGATAAACTCGGGCTTGTTGATGGCAAAGAACTTGGTGTTTTCAGTTATCAATTCATGTATGACTATGATGATTCTTACATGCAGGGGAATCATGTTTATCTTATTGATGGTGACAACCTTTACGAAAGTTTTTCTTTTGTAAACAACAGTGGAATATTTCAGTGTAAAAATGGTAAGGACATGTCTATGCTTTACTATATCTTCGATGATTATAATGCATACGGCGAACTTGTTGAGTGTACGTCAATTTATGTCCGTGATAAGGGGTCTTATCATTATTCTTTGTCGGAATAGACTTGATAGCATAATCAAGTGAATCACAAAAACGGTGAGTTCGATATTGTTACAGAAAATGAGGGTTCATACATTTTTTACGAAGCTAAATTCAAAGATGAAAAACTGGATAAAAATCTTATTTGGAATGAAATACAGCAGGTGAACAATACAGGGCTGATTTGTTCCAAGTATGGATTCTTTTCTAAATCAGGATATAAAAAAATTGATGAAAAATATAAAAAGCAGCTGATTCTTTATAAGATTGGGGATTTGTTCTAAGAAATCGAGGTCGTGAAATTGTTTACGACCTCGGTATGTAAATTGTGATTATGTTTTATCAATCGTCTATTAAAATAACGACGCTAAAATCATTGAAGGTTTTGTTGAACTAGGTCCTTGTTTTTAATTGCTTACTTTATTTTTTCAACAAAGCGGCGAATTGGGATCCGCTTTCGCGGACCCGACAAGAATTGCTTTCGCAATTCTTGCAGCTTGATTTTGTTTACTTTATTTCTTTAACAAAGCGGCAAATGGGTTGTATGAATAGCCATCGTCGCTGCCGTAGTTCTGGCGTTCCCTTGGCTTGCGGTCGGCTGGCTTTGTACCTGCTGCACCACTTGCTCCAGTTCCCTTCTTTACTACGACAATGCGCTTTTTGCCTGTTGAAGTTCCGCTTGAAGCTGAAGAACCCTTTTCACCTGTAAGGCGGCTTGCGGCATCGCTCTTGAGTGAAAGGCTGATTCTCTTGCGGTCCATGTCCAGGTCAATGATTGTGAATTCCTTTACGTCACCGACCTTGATTACATCCATCGGATTTGAAACGAAGCTGTCGCTCAGTTCTGAAACGTGGATGAGGCCTGTCTCGTGAAGACCGATGTCTACGAAGGCACCAAAGTCAACAACGTTCTTGATCTTTCCAGTTACCTTCATGCCTGTCTTAAGGTCCTCAAAGTTTACGACACCCTTCTGCATGATAGGAGCAGGGTAGCCGTCACGAGGGTCGCGGTTTGGTTTTGCAAGTTCTTCTGCAATGTCGGCAACTGTTGTTTCACCAACACCGTATTTTTCTGCAAGCTGTTTCTTGAGTTCCGCAGTGATCTTTTCATTCTTCTGAACCAGAGGGAGGATTTCCTTTGCAACTGGGTAATTTTCCGGGTGAACCCAGGTGTTGTCCAATGGCTCTGCACTTTCTGCAATCTTAAGGAATCCGGCGCACTGTTCGAATGCCTTTGGCCCAAGTCCAGGAACCTTGCGCAGGTCTTCTCGGCTTGTAATCTTTCCGTTTGAATCGCGGTAAGCGACGATTTTCTTTGCAAGTGAACTGTTGATTCCTGAAACGTACTTGAGGAGGTAAGCTGATGCCGTGTTGAGGTTAACGCCAACGTTGTTTACAACCGATTCTACAACTTCATCAAGTTTGTCAGAAAGCTTCTTCTGGTTTACGTCGTGCTGGTAAAGTCCAACACCAATGGCCTTTGGATCAATCTTAACGAGCTCTGCAAGAGGATCCTGAAGGCGGCGGCCCATGGAAATAGCACCACGGATCGTAAGGTCAAGCTCAGGAAATTCTTCGCGGGCAACATCCGATGCGGAATAAACCGAAGCACCTGATTCATCTACGACTGTAAATACAACATCGCTGTCTTTGTAGTTTTCGCTGATTACCTTTGTAACGATTGCCTGAACTTCCTGGCTTCCTGTTCCGTTACCTACTGCGACAACCTGGATGTCGTACTTATCTATGGCATTGTTGATCTGGTTGTAGCTGTCCTGTGGGTCCGTTACCTGGAAGAACTTGAAGTAACCAAGGTATTTTCCTGTTTCGTCGAGGGCTGCACACTTTGTTCCTGTACGGATACCAGGGTCGATGCCGAGAACGCGGCTTCCCTTGATTGGCTGTGTCATGAGGAGGTTCTTCAGGTTTTCGCTGAAGATACCGATTCCGTGTTCGTCTGCTTCGTCAAATTCGTCGCTGCGGATTTCGCGGATAACGGCTGGGCTCAATGAGCGGACGATGCCGTCTTCAATTGCTTCTCCCATTGCCTTGTTGTTGAGCTTGAATTTCTTCTGGATAAGCTTGATTGCTGCGTCTACATCAACATCGATTGTAACTTCGAGTGCGCCTTCCTTTTCTGCACGGTTGATGGCAAGGATTCTGTGTGGCTTAACCTGGTTGAGTGGTTCAGAATAATCCCAATACATCTTGTATGTAGATTCACGTTCTGCCTTTTCTGGATCAACACCTTCTGGAACGATTCCCTTTGTAACCATTGTTCCTGTTGCCATGTAGTGATCGTGAAGGGCTTCGCGGTTTGCGCTGTCCTGAGAAATGCGTTCAGCAACAATGTCCTTTGCGCCTGCAATTGCATCTTCTGCCGACTCAACGTTGAGGGAAGCATCTTCGTTGTCTGTCTTTACGAATTCTGCTGCCTTTGCAAGGAGTGCTGCGTCATCAAGTTCGTACATGGCATCAGCAAGGGCTTCAAGTCCCTTTTCAATGGCGATCATGCCACGAGTCTTTTTCTTTTTCTTGAATGGAGCATAGAGGTCTTCAAGCTGGGCAAGTGTCTTTGCCGACATGAAGGCATTGTATAAAGTTTCTGTAAGTTTTCCCTGTTCAAAAACCTTGCGTACATTGGCAAGACGAGTTTCTTCAAGGGCCTTGTATGAATTGAAAAGGTGGTCGCTTTCACGAACCTGAAGTTCATCGAGGGATCCATGCTTTTCCTTGCGGTAACGTGCAATGAAAGGAATGGTACAGCCTTCCTGAACAAGGCTGATGACTGCGCTAACCTGTGGAACCCGGATATTGAGTTCCTCAGCAACTTTTTTCATGATTTCCACTTCATTGATCTGAAGTGCGTCAATTGTTTCTTGTGTAAATTCCATAGGGTTAATTCTATGTAAAAAACATGGCCTCGTAAAGAATGCAGGGCTCTTGACAAAATAAAAAAAGACACGGTTTTCCATTTATGATATATTTAAAACATGAAATTAAAACGCTTGTTTTCTATATATATGATTTTTATTTTAGCCTCCCTTGTCTTTGCAAGACCAAAGGTAGCCCTTGTTTTGAGTGGCGGTGGAGCAAAGGGGCTGGCGGAAATTCCTCTTCTTGAAGCAATTGAGGAAGAAGGCATAAAGCCGGACATGATTTTGGGAACAAGCATGGGGGCACTCATAGGTTCCCTTTATGCAGCAGGATATACACCAAAGCAAATCAGGGAAACTCTTCTTTCAATGGATTACCTTAAGATTCTTGGAGAAAGACCGGTTTCACTTGAAAGGGTTCCTCCAGAAGTTTTTTCATCAAGAAGCAATTCTGACATGGCCCTCTCATTTTCAATAAATGACCGTCGTATAGGATCTGCACCGGGCCTTATAGGTGACCAGAACATCATCATGGAACTTACCAATCATTTAAGCCGCGTTCTTGCAGTTGATGATTTTGATTCCCTTTCGATTCCTTTCCGCTGCATTGCAACCAATGTTTCCACAGGTGAACAGATTGTCATAAAAAGCGGTTCCATTGTTGATGCAGTCAGGGCAAGCATTTCTCTGCCTGGAGTTTTTACGCCTGCTCCTTTGGGTAATGGAGTATATGCCATGGACGGTGGATTAAGAAACAATCTTCCAGTTCAGCTTGCCAGGGAAATGGGAGCCGATATTGTCATTGCAATGGATGTTGCAAGCAATCTTGATACGGACCCTACAACCCTTTCTGATTTTGTAACAGCAACAGAGCAGATCATCAACCTTATAATTTCATCAAATGCCGTTGAACAGTATCATCTTGCAACCATAGTTTTAAAACCGGATTTAAAGGAATATGGTACGGCTGATTTTTTCCATCCTGAAGAAATTGTAAATGCAGGCGGAAAATGCGTTGAAGAAAACAGGGAAAAACTTCATGAACTTGCCCTCAACCTTGCAAAACAGGGATATCCTTTGAGTGTGCCTGACTATGAAAGGGAAAGCGAATATGACCGGCTGCAGGACCTTAAGATCAACAAAATTTTCATCAAGGACATTTCTTTCAGCCAGAACGGACCTTTGCCAAGGCTTAAGGATTTTGCTGAATTTGAAGGAAAAGTTCTTGATGAGGAATTGAAAGAAAAGCTGACAATGGAACTCAAGGAAAGAAAAAATCAGTATCACCTTTCAACCCTTACCTATGTTGCGGAAAAAATTGAAGGCAGTGACGAATGTAACCTTGTCATAAGGGCGAACCATTATGATCAGGAATTGAGCAGAATTTTCTTTAGCGGAAGTCCTTCGGTTTCAATTACAAATTTGCCTGCTGAAAAATGGGTGACAATCAATCCGGCATCAACCATTGGAATTTATCTCGTGGATCCCATTGATGCAATGTTTCGTTTTACAACCGGCAACATAATTCAAGCTGATGCATCCTTTTATCCTGAACTTACATCCATAAACGGTTTTAAAGTAAGTGCTGAATTAGGCGGTGATTTTAAATACGGAAGCCTTGAACCAAAGAATTATTTTTTCTTTAACGACAGGCTCATTGATTCCGATAGGGGCTTCATAGGAAACGTGGGAGTCAGGTTCAAATATACCGACATGATTACATTGCGTCTCGGTTTTGCAAATGAATCGGACTATCTTATTTCCAAAGATGAATGGATCAGAAATAATTATTCATATAATGAATTCATTTTCACAACCCTCCACAACAGTTTCTTAAAACTCAGGGGAACTCAGGTGGAATCTGCATTCTATTTTGGAAAGGCGGCGCAGGATAATCCTGAATACAATTTCAATTCGTCGCTGCATTTTTCCTATGAGCAGAGGTTTGAAATTCAGCAGGAGACAACTTCAGTCGGATTTGAATTTTCATTCTGCAAGAATAGATTTCCTTATGAACTTAACATCGGCTACAGTGATTATGGCGGACTTGAAGGAATGTGCGGTTATCCTATGGGAATGCTCAAGAGGGATTTTCAGTTGGCAGGAATTTCCTACAGGCGAAAACTTTATTCTTTCATAGGAATGCCTTTTTACCTGATACTCCAGGGAAAGGTTGGGGCAACTGATGCATACGATCCATTTTATGATCTGGGGTCGCCGGACAACAAATTCCTGAGTGGTAAACAGATTGATGCCGGTGCCGGTGCCTACGCTGCGTTTTCAACTCCAATCGGAAACTTGATTTTGGGTTACAGCATGAACACCAGCAACAGATGGGTAATCACTTTAGCACTGAAGTAAAAAAGTTTATCATTTCATTCCAGACCTGATCCTGGAAGAACCTGATGTCTGCGTGATCCGCATCCTTGATGGTAAGGAGCGTAACATCGTTTCCCTTTGCTTCCAGTGCATCGTGGAGCTGCTTGCCCTGGTCGTGGGGAACAGTATGGTCATCACTTCCGTGGATGATGAGGAACGGAGGAACCTTTTTCTTGATGTAGTTTACTGGATTTACTTCAGCAGCCTTCTTTGGATTTCGTTCAGGTTTGAAACCGGTCAAAAGAATGTGGGGTGGAGTAAGGTCGTAGCCCTCAGGTGGTTTTGGGAAAGTTCCAAAGTCTGCAGGTGGATACCAAGGGCAGGCTGCCTGAACGGAACTGGATTCATTCAGATATTCCCCCACATCGAATTTTTTTGCAGTTGCAAGAGCGGCAAGGGATGAAAGATGTCCTCCAGCAGATTCACCGCTTACACCGAATTTCTTTGGATTGATCCTGAATCTGTCTGCGTGTGCCTTCAGATATCTGATGGCAGCCTTTACGTCTTCAAGCTGGGCCGGGAAAAATGCCTCATTGCTTGTCCTGTACTGAACGCTGGCAACAACAAAACCTGAAAGGGCAAGCTTTGAAAGGTATGCAAGATGGGCAGATTTGTTCATGGTAAGCCATCCGCCTCCGCAAATCCATACGATGCATGGATACCTTTTCTTTGAAAAATCTTCAGGATAGATGATGTCCATCTTAAGATCCTTGCGGCAATGTCCGTACCAGTCGTCAACCTGTGCAAAGGTAACATCCGAGACAGTAATGTATTGGGCTCTCTCCGGATTGATTTCGATTGTCTTTTCCATCTTTTAACCTCCGTGATATAATCATATCCATGATAAGCCTATTTGCCAGAATTTTCATCAAAAACCGTACTGAATATATGGATACAAAAGTTAGGGAACAGTATGGAATTCTTTGTTCTGCCTTTGGAATTTTCCTGAATGTAATGCTTTTTGCTGCAAAACTTTTGGGTGCACTATTAACAAATTCCGTAGCCTTTCTTGCCGATGCCTTCAACAATCTGAGTGATGCGGCATCTTCCCTTGTGTCGGTGATCGGATTCAAATTGTCGGGAAAGAAACCTGATGCAGACCATCCTTTTGGTCATGGAAGGCTTGAATACATTTCGGGGCTCATTGTTTCCTTTTTGATTCTTCTCATGGGCTTTGAACTTTTTAAGTCTTCTGTGCAGGCAATCCTTCATCCGGAAAAAATCGTGGGAAGCATTTTTTCAATTTCAATAATGGTTGCTGCAATCCTTGTAAAGCTTTACATGTACCTCTACAACCATAGCATTGCAAAAAAAATAAAGTCCGCTGCAATGGAAGCCGTTGCCAAGGATAGCTTTGGCGACATGATTTCCACTACTGTAGTAATTCTTTCCGTAGTTGCAGGCCGATTTACTAATCTTCCTGTTGATGGCATCGGAGGCCTTGTTGTTGCAATATTCATTTTGAAGGGCGGAATAGAATCATGCAAGGAAACAATTGATCCCCTTCTTGGACTTCCGCCAGAAAAGGAATTCGTGGATGAAATAGAAAAGGAAACTTTGAAGTTTGAAGCAATCGTTGGAATTCACGATCTTGTTGTCCACGATTACGGTCCGGGCAGAATGATGATTTCGCTCCATGCGGAAGTTCCAGGCGATCAGGACATTTTTGAACTTCATGAAATAATTGACCGTGCAGAGCTTGAACTTTCAAAGAAATTCAACTGCAGCGTAGTGATGCACATGGATCCAATCGACGTAAAAAATCCACGACTTCATGAACTGAAGGAAATCGTCAGGGAAGAAAGCCATAAAATAGACGAGCGTTGTTCGGCCCATGACATCAGGATGGTTCCCGGAGAAAAACAGACAAACCTCATCTTTGATATTGTTCGTCCCCGTGACTGCTGCTGTTCTGAAGAAGAACTTTGCGAAAAGCTTCGCGCTGCAATTAAGGAAAGGGCAAAGGACGTAAACTGCGTCATTACGGTTGATGCACCTTTTGTTTAATAGCCGGCTGCTTTGCCTGTTCCCTAAACCATAATGACATCGCTGCCAAACTGCTCCAGTTTGTGGTCGTGTGTCATCAGTTGCATTCCTTCGGACCGTGCCTGGGCAATCAGCATGTTGTCAAAAGGATCGGTATGCAGTTCAGGGAGCTTTTCATACTCCAGAACATTAAGGTCGCGGATTGAGAGGCGATGAAAGTTACAGTGTTCTGCGAAACTTAATATTTCATTTGAAGTGAATGGGAAAACATTCTTTTTTACCCTGTGTTTTATTGCTATTTCCCATAGTGAAGCTATGCTGTAGAAAATTTCATTGTGTGGATCCTGGATTGTCTTGACGGCATCGGGTGAAAGTTTCTGGTTGCCATAAATGAACCAGATAAGTATATGGGTGTCCAAAAGAATTCTCATAATCCGAATGCCTCCGCAACATAGCCGTCAAGGCCATCGAATTCGGCATCCATTTTATCCGTCCATTCCGGAAGTTTTCCCTTTGCGATTCCAAAAGGTCGTTCCTGTTTTTCTTCCGAATAAAAAACCATTCTGGCAACGGGCTTTCCATCGCGTGCAATTATGATTTCATCTTCCTCGCCACTTTCAAGCATGGCAACCAGTTTTGAAAATTCAGTCTTGGCCTGATACATGTTCACTTTGCACATAGAAACCTCCACATTGCCTGACCAGGTTAGTCAAGTAAATTATAGGCTTCTTACTCAGGCTAGTCAAGAAAGGTTTTCGGAGATTTCTGTGTGCATGGTCCAGCATATCATTACAGTTTATTAAATTGCATTTAGATAAAATGTCTTTTACAATTTTTCTATGGATAATTTTGTTTATGACACACCGACAAAGGTGTATTTTGGAAAAAAAGAAGAAGAGAACGTAGGAAAATATGTTGCGGCCTTTGGTGCAAAAAAAGTCCTGGTTCATTATGGAAGCGGTTCTGCAAAAAAAAGCGGTTTGCTCGATAAAGTAACAGCAGCCCTTGATGCGGAAAAAATTGCCTGGGTTGAGCTTGGAGGAGTAAAGGCAAATCCAGAGCTTCCTCTCGTGCGTCAGGGAATTGAACTTTGCAAAAAGGAAGGAGTTGATTTTGTCCTTGCAATCGGCGGAGGTTCCGTATTGGATTCTTCAAAAGCCATTGCTAACGGTGCTGCAAATCCTGATGTTGATGTATGGGACTTTAACCTGGGAAAGGCACAGCCAAAGGCAAGCCTAAAGAAAGGATGCATCCTTACACTTTCTGCGGCCGGAAGTGAAATGTCAAATTCCTGCGTAATTACAAATCCAGCAGACGGTGACAAAAGGGGGTATGGCAGTCCCTTCAACAGAATGAATTTTGCCATTGAAAATCCAGAGCTTACCTATTCGGTAAACGCATATCAGACAGCCTGCGGAACAGTAGACATTGCAATGCATACCATCGAGCGCTACTTCTGTCCCGGAACAGATACTCAGCTTACGGATTCCATTGCCGAAGCAGTGATCAAGACCATCAACAGGGCCGGTGTAGAATGCATTAAAAATCCTGAAAACTATGAAGCCCGTGCCAACATGATGTGGGCGTCATCCCTTGCCCATAACGGCCTTACCCAGTGCGGAAGATTTTTCCAGCTTACGGTTCATCAGTTTGAGCATGAGGTAAGCGGAATGTATCCAGAAGTTGCCCACGGTGCAGGTCTTGCGGCCTTGTGGTGCAGCTGGGCCCGTTATGTTTACAAGGATTCCCTGGACCGTTTCCTGCAGTATGCAAAAAATGTCTGGAATGTGGACATTGATTTTGAACACAAGGAAGAAACTGTCCTAAAGGCAATAAAGATGCAGGAGGATTTCTACAGATCCATCGGTATGCCAGTGAGCCTTAGGGAACTGGGGGTAAAGAAAGAAGACATTGAAACCCTAGCCTTAAAGTGCAGCAGGGGAAAAACAAGAACTCTTGCAGGCTACAAGCCATTGGCTTACGAAGACATGGTTGAAATTTTCAACATGGCTTACTGATAAGAACAAAAAAAATAAGGTCTGTCCATCAGTAGTTTTTTATAATCTTCCTTGTTTTCTGTTTTTTTTAAATTAAATTTAACATAAATAATAAATTTTTTAGAGAGAACATCAAGCTTTCAAGGGATAATAAAAAAGTTGAACTACAGGAGGACAAATGAAAATTTCAAAGTTTCTGGCATTAACAGCCTGTGCCTTATTCACATTTGGTACAACTTTTACCGTATTGTCTTGTGCAGATGGATCATCTTCCAACGACAACAATGGAAATCAGAATGAAAGTGTTCTGACAACAGCTGTTTCAATTTCGGCAACAAATTTAACAATTGCAGCAACAGGAACAACTTCTTTAACGGCAACATTGACTCCGTCAAATTCTACGGAAGCCGTAACATGGACAATTGAAGCTGGAAGTGACAAGGCAACATTAAGTTCAGCTTCAGGAAAAACCGTTATATTGACCGGAAAAAATACGGCAACTTCAGATGCAGATGTAACTGTAAAGGCAAGTTCCGGAAGCAAGTCTGCAACTAAAAAAATTACGGTTAAGGGGAAAGGAGTTCCGGTTGATCCGACAGAAGGTTTAGAAAAAGTAAGTGTATTCACAGGAGCAAAGGATTTAGGCTGGAGTGGTACAGCACAGCTGAAAATAGAAGCTTCTTTTTTCTCAAGAGCTACATCTTCTACAGTAATTCAGTTTACCTACAGATCAAATTCTGATACTGAGAGCTACTATAACTGTAAGTTCATGAGTGGAGCATCTGAACTTTATGCAGGGAATGAAAAAAATTGTTCAATTGATAGAACTTCAACATCTGCTGATGCCTTGCATGCTGTTAAAATTACTAACAAACCGTCTTCAACGGCACAAAATTTCAGTTACACTCCATCAGAATCAGAATGGACAGCTATAAAGGCAGATGGATTTACCCTTATTGGTTTTGGAATGTGCATTACTTCTGTAGACATTTATGTTGAAGAAGAACAGAACAATCATCCACCGGCAGCAGGCGACCTCCCAACTACATCACTTGCAATGGCAAAAGCAATGGTCATCGGCTGGAACTTGGGAAATACTTTGGATGCAGATAAGACAGCAACAAAAACCCCAAAAGGGCTTGAAACTGAAACATCTTGGGGAATGCCAAAAACAACAAAAGCAATGATTGATGCAGTTGCCGCAAAGGGGTTCAGGACTATCCGTGTTCCTGTAAGCTGGCACACACACATTACAAACGGCTCAAATTATGCAATTGATTCTGAATGGATGGCTCGAGTAAAAACAATTGTAGACTGGGCTTATGCAAACGATATGTATGTTATCCTGAACGTTCATCATGATGATTTTAGTGATTCTGATATGGCAAATACTTATGGCTATTCAGTTTCTTCAAATACAACTATTCAAACAACTTCAAAAGCCTACCTCAAGGCTGTCTGGAAACAGATTGCAGAAACTTTCAAAGAATATGATAACCGCCTTGTATTTGAAGTTTTGAACGAACCAAGGGCAATCGGTACAGCTTATGAATGGTGGGAAAATTCGCCTCAAACAAATGTCAATGCAATGAGTGCAGTCATAAAAGAATATGAACAGCTTTGTCTGAACACAATCCGTGGAACCGGAGGGAAAAATGCAACGCGCTTCCTTATGATTCCAACTTATGCTGCAAACAGCGATATGGCAACGGGCTGGTCAATGCCAACAGATACGGCAACAGACAGGCTCATTCTTTCAACCCACGCTTACACGCCATCTGAGTTTGCATTAAAAGGATCTGCGACAACCTATACAACTGAAGTTGAAAGTGCAATTACCTCAAAATTTACAAACCTTAATAATACTTATATTAAAAAAGGAATCGGTGTTGTAATCGGTGAAGCTTCAGTATCAAACAAAGGTAATGATACTCAGCGTGCTAAATGGGTAGCAAAATATTTTGGCTGTTCAAAGCAGTATGGTATTCCAGTTGTCCTTTGGGACAACATGACACCTTATAGTTCTGCAACGGAGGAAAATGGAGAATTCCACGACTGGTTTAACAGAAATAATTGCACCTGGTGGCATGAAGACTTAATCAACAGCATGATTAACCTTACAAAGTAAAGTTTTTATTTATTAAATAAAACAAAAAGCCCCAAAAACACAGTTCATGTGATTTTGGGGCTTTCTTTTAGTATCCCAATTCTTCGCCTACAAGGACAACTTTGATTCGTCCAGGTGGGCAGCTGGTTCTTGTTGTTACGATGTTGGCGCAAAGGCTGTCACCCACGCAGTCAACGCAGCGGCCATTTTTTGAACATGGTGTGTTCAGGTTAAGGCGGACTGCATTTGGAGGAGTTGCTTCTGCACGGACACGGCGGATGGCATCGTCTACATTAGCAGTAATCTTGTTCATTCCCGCAAGGATGATTACCTGCTTTGGTCCGTAAATAAGGTAGCAGACTCTGTTGCCTCTCTTGTCAATGTTAACAAGTTCACCGTTAAGCGTGATTGCGTTGGAACTCATGAGGAAGGTGTCGGCATTGATGTTTTTTACATTTGCCTCTTCCACAGAAAGTTCTTCACGCTTAATAAGGTTGTGGCCTGCAGCCGCAATGTCGTTTTTTAGGCCGCATTCATCGATGGTCATTGATCCGCCGTAGCCAACGGATTTTCCGGCGTTTCCGATAAGTTCAAGAACCTTCTTCTTGCCGTCTTCAATGTTGTCGCAATAGAAAGCTTCCATTCCGCGAGCCTTCATTTTTGCAATGATGCTTTCTGCCTGGATTTTGTAAAATGTTTTCTTGTGAACGTTCATTTTTTTACCACCTCAGAAATTGCTCCTGCAAGACCGCTGAAATTCTGGATGTCGCTTGGAACGATGATTTTTGTTGCCTTTCCGTCTGCTGCCTTTTCAAAAGCTTCAAGGCTTCTTAAGCGGATTACATTTTCGTCAACTCCGGCTTCCTTGATCATCTTGAGACCTGCTGCCGTTGCTTCCTGAACTGAACGGATTGCTTCTGCTTCACCTTCTGCCTTTTTGATTGCGGCTTCTTTTTCAGCTTCTGCGGCAAGGATTGTTGCTTCCTTTGCGGCCTGGGCTTCAAGGATTCTTGACTGCTTTTCACCTTCTGCTACAAGGATGGCACTCTGCTTCTGGCCTTCTGCAATCAGAATCTGTTCACGGCGTTCTCGTTCAGCACGCATCTGCTTTTCCATGGCAACCTTGATTGCTTCCGGCGGAATGATGTTCTTAACTTCAACGCGGTTAACCTTGATTCCCCATGGGTCAGTTGCCTCGTCAAGGATGGAACGCATCCTTGTGTTGATTACATCGCGGCTTGTAAGGGTCTGATCAAGTTCAAGTTCACCGATGATGTTGCGGAGTGTTGTGGCGCTCAAATTTTCCAAAGCATTGATTGGTTTTTCAACGCCATATGTGTAGAGCTTTGGATCAGTAATCTGGAAGTAAACGACTGTATCAATCATCATGGTTACATTGTCTTTTGTAATTACAGGCTGAGGCTGAAAGTCCAGAACCTTTTCCTTAAGGCTCATGCTGTTTGCCATTCTGTCTATGAGCGGAAGTTTAACGTGAAGTCCTACCTGCCATGTTGAACTGTAGGCTCCAAGGCGTTCGATAACATAGGCATGGCTCTGAGGAACAATGCGGATGTTTGTTACAATCAAAAGGAACACGATGAATGCAAGTGCTGCAATAAGATAAATCATTTTTCTGAATCTCCTTGAGTTTTATTTTGTTTTACTACAAGAGTGTTACCTTCCACTCTTGAAACCGTACATATTGTGTCAGCAGGAATTTCACTTCCGTCTTCTGATTGTGCCGTCCATACAACGCCGTTCTTTGTCTTAACTTCTCCGAATTTAAATTCAGAAATTGGAGAAACGCAAAGGACAGTCTGACCGTCAAGGCTATTGATGTTTCCCTTGCTCTGTTTTCCTGTCTTTAGGAATTTAACGACAAAGGGTCTTGTAAAGATGGCAAGAGCCGTTGTAAGGAATACAAAAATCAGGATTTGCCATTTTAAAGGCATTCCAGTCCTTGCAAGAAAAATCAGCGGAACACTGGCTATTGCTGCCCATATTGTTATAAGTCCAAGAGTAAGTGCTTCCATTACAATGGAAACGACAAGTACTCCAACCCATACCCAGGGCATTACTGTTGTAATAAAATCAATCATAATTTTAATATAGAAATAAAATCCTTAATTTGCAAATTAAATCATGGACATATACAGTCTATGAAAGTTTTTTTCCATCACTGAAAGCCTGACCAACTTTTTCACCCAGTTTGTAATATCCGTGGCCGCTAGGGTCATAGCAGATAGGACTGAATTTCTTAAGGTCAATGTTGCCTGCATCATCAAGAATTTTTTCATCGGCACAGATGTTTACGATTTTTCCGATGTAGTGCATTTCGTCCAGTGAAGGATCGCCGTCAATTCTGTGGAGCTTGCATTCAAGGCACAATGGGAGTTCATTGATTACAGGAGCGTTTACAAATTCGCTTTTGCGTGTAGTGAATCCTGCTTTTTCCATTTTGTCAGGAACATCGTTTCCGCTTACAATTCCAACATAATCACAGGCAACAACATGTTCTGCATCAGCAATGCTTACGGTAAAAGCCTTGTTAAGGTTGATGTTATCGGTAGTAAGGTGCTTGGAAAGGGAAATGCAAATCTGATCGGATTCAACTATTCCGCCCCAGGCTGCATTCATTGCATTTGGCTTTCCATCCTTGTCATAGGTTGCAAGAATCAAAACCGGCATTGGATAGATCATAGGTTTAGGGCCAAGATTTTTCATATATTCCTCCTGATGTTATTCACTATATTTTAACACGGAAGGGATGAAAATGGGAGTGCAGATTATGCTACAGGTATTGCAGAATTTCCATTCTAATTACTGTCCAATTGCAGTATTCTAGGTTCATAGAAAGATTCAGAAGGAGGTTCCCATGTCAAAAAAAGCAAAGGCATTGTCCGTTTCAATAGGTGCTGTGCTGGTTTTTCTTGCTGCTTTTGCATTCATCATCAGATCTCTTTATACAAGAAAGACTTTAAAGGATCTAACCTTTGAACCCGATTACTATTGGGCGGAAGAAAAGGCAGATACGGACAAGTGGGATTTCCGCAAAACCTATGCCGGATACGATTATTTTCTATATATACCGCCTGAATACAAAAATGACCGGCACAATGAAAAGCTGAAGGTTCCTCTGTTTGTCCTTTTTCACGGAAGTGAAAGCAAGGGAGTTTCTCTCGGCCGCTATGGAAGAATGTTCACCGATAAAAAAATCCAGTCCATAAGGCCCTGTGCAGTTTTGGTTCTTCTTGCACGATGCGGATACTACAGCGACTGCCACGACACCAGCATGCTGATTCAAAATGTAATCATTCAGAATGAATGCATAGACAAAAAAAATATAATTGCCTTTGGACACAGCCAGGGTGCATATTATTCCGTAAAGATGGCCTGCTATCAGCCTGAACTTTTCAAAGCCGTAATTTCAGGCAGCGGATATTATCAACTTACATTGAAGGAACTTTTAAAAGTACTGCCGGTTCAATTCTGGTGGGGAAATGCAAAAAACGATAAGGGAATATACGAGCAGGGGTGGAAAAGCGGAAGGCTTGTTTCAAAGTACTGCAGGAATTCAGTTTATGCAGAATACGAAAATCGAGGCCACTTCTGGGTAGAATTAAATGATGTTGCACCGGGCACTGGCGAAGTATTTCTTGAGTGGCTGGATAAAGTTGTAAACGGGGAATAGAGAATGACAATAGCAGAAACCGTAACAAAGAAACTGATAGAAAAAAATCTGACCATCACATTTATGGAAAGCTGCACAAGCGGACTTTTGGCTTCAATGTTTACGGACACTTCCGGGGCATCTGCAGTTTTCAAAGGCAGCCTTGTTACTTACAGCAATGAAATGAAGATTGCGGCTGGAGTTCCTTCAGAAACAATAGAAAGGTTTGGAGTTTATTCTTCAGAGTGCGCCCGTGCCATGGCGGAAACTGTAAAAAAAATATATTCGGCAGACATTGCCGTAGCAATCACGGGAACAACTGGAAATGTGGATCCGGCAAATGAAGACAGTGTTCAGGGAAGGGCATATTATTGCATTGCATGTGCCGGTAAAAATTATGACTTCTTTATAGAAGAAAATGTATCAGCTCTTTCAAGAAAAGAAATCAAGCAGCTGTATGCCGACAGGGTTTATGAAAGCCTTTGCCAGATTGTGATGCATATTTAGTTTTTTACGGCAATTTCATAAATATAATTTTCCTTTATTCAAACCATAAGTTTATTTCTTTTATTTTTCAAAGGGTATATTGTCTTAGTTACGATTATGAAAACTTTAAGAATAAACAGTTATCTTGGGCCTCTTTCTTTTTATAGGGATGCGTTGAAAATTGCAGTTCCCGTTATGGCCCAGGCCTTGATACAGACAATGGTTTCTCTCATAGACAACTTTATGGTTTCCGGCCTTGGTGACATAAAGATGTCCGGCGTTAACATTACGGGTCAGATACTTTTTGTGTTCATGGTATTCCTGAATACAATCTGCATGTCGGGTGGAATCTACATGACACAGTTTTCCGGTGCCAGAGATAAAAAGGGAATGAAGCAGGCCTTCTGCTTTAAGCTGATGATGGGAATCCTTGCCATCATTCTTTTCAAATATGTTTGTCTTGTTATTCCGCGTCAATTTTTAAGTCTTATGGTGAAGGGTAATACTCAGGCTGATCTGATTCTTGATCAGGGTGTTGCCTACATGCGCCTCATGGCCTGGATAGGAATTCCGATGATGGTTTCAACAGTCATTGCATCATCCTTCCGCGAAACAGGTGAAGTAAAGGCACCTTTAATAATTTCTGTCATAGCAACTCTGGTAAATACTTTCTTCAACTGGGTTTTGATATATGGCAATCTTGGTTTTGCCCGACTGGAAGTAAGGGGTGCCGCCATTGCAACAATCATTGCGCGTCTGGTTGAGATGGTTATTTTCATAGTCTATCTCTATGTGAAAAAGCCGGCCTTTGTAATTCACTTAATCGACCTGGTGCAGATAAATTTCAAACTCATACTTGAGATTCTGCAGAAAGGATGGAAAATTTTATTTTCAGAAATGGTATGGGTTCTTTCAGAAACAGTAACCACTGCCCTTTACAACGGAAGGGGAGGTGCTGATGTTGTTTCCGGCATGAGCGCAAGTTTTGCAATCGCCAATCTTTTCTTTGTTGCCTTCGGCGGAATTACAACGGCAACAAGCGTCATTCTTGGGCACACCCTTGGACAGGGAAAGCTTGAAGAAGCAAGGCAGAAGGAACGCTGGCTTTTGACTGGGGCTGTCATTTTTGGATGCATCATGACTGTCTTTGGGCTCATGACAATGTTCCTTGTTCCAGTTGTATTCAAACGGCTGAGCATTGACTCCCAGGGCATCTGTTCAAAAATGGTTTTTACAATGGCACTTTTTATGCCTGCATGGGTTTATGTAAATGCACAGTTTGCAATTTCAAGGGCAGGCGGCGATACGATGATGGGAATGATTGTAGATGGGATTACGAATCTCGGCATCATCCTGCCTGGGATTTTCATTATGGCTTTTTGCACTTCTGCAGGACCGGTAATGATGTACATAAGCATTAAGTTTGTGGATTTTATAAAGATTACCATTGCCGCCATCTGGCTTAAAAAAGGAAAATGGATTAAAAACCTTGCGGTGGAAAACAGGCAGGATGCTTAAAAATAAAGTGGCCGGAAACTAGTTGCTTCCGGCTTTTTTCAATCAATTGCAAAATCATTTACATTGAGCTTCTTGCTTTCCGTCCTTTTGAATTTTGGTTTGCCCTTTGATTTTTTTGTCTGCGAAAAATCCTTGCTGGATAAAACGCTCATGGATTTTTCAGAGGCAAGCCTTCTGTGTTTTGAATCGGCATCCGTAAGTTTTGTTTCCGAATCTTTTTTAACAAGAATGTCATTGGCGGAATTTATATGGATTGAGTAGAAGTTTCCTTTATTACCAAGAACTTCCACAACTTTTTCAACATCCAGCAAAGAAAGGCCCGCTTTATTTTTGCCATCAATTTTTGCATTTTCGCGGATGGTTTTTACAATGAAAGCTTCCGTGCAAAGAGCCTTGTCGGGATGCTGTTCCATGGCTTTCAGTATTTCCTTCTGAACCTGATTCATTTCCTGTTCCATAACTAAATGATAGTCCTAAAGACTTTCTCCTTCAATCATTGCTTTAAGTTCCAGGGCATTTTTAAAACCTGTCCCCTTTGGATGGTTGTTGAAATACAGCTGGACAGTTTTTCCTTCGTCCCTTGCCTTACCGATTATGGGAATGAAACTTTTGAGTTCCGGTGCTGAATATTCGTAGTCGTATCGATGGGTTTCTTCACCTTCGGCAGTGTGTGCATACCAGCCATTTTCATTTCTTCCGTGGAGCCTGATGTAGGCATTGGTGCCAATGAACGGCGTCTTGAGTGAAAATCCGTTTGGAAGATTTTTTAACTGAGGCATGTCGCAGAAAACAATCCCGGTGTATCGCTTTGCAAGGCCTTCAAAAACTGAATCCTTTATCCAGTCCTTATGGCGGAATTCTACTACGCATGGCAGCGGGTAAAGTTCCTTCAAAAGATCAGAAAGATAAAAACGGTTTTTCTCTGAATAGCCGAAACTTTCCGGAAACTGAACGAGGATCGTTGCCAGGGAGTTTTTTTCAATTAAGGGAAACACGGCGGATTTAAATTCTTCAGCGTGGGTTTTCCAAAGGCCGTCGATTTCGTGGGTAAGAACTCTTGTAAGCTTTACGGTGAATTTGATTCTGCCTTCTGTTCTTTCGTAAAAGGAATTGATTCTTTCGGCTGTGGGCATTCCGTAAAAGGTGCTGTTGAGCTCAAGGGCGTTGAACTTTGTTGAGTAGTATGAAAGAAAATCTTTTCGCGGCAAATCAGCAGGATAGAAACTTCCCTTAAGTTCTGGATGATCGTAGCCGCTTGTTCCGATTAAAACTTCTGGCATCAGCTTTTTTCCGAAATTATTTTGAAAAAGGTTATGTCCGTAAATTGTATTGCTATACGGAATGCGGTGGTTGAGCTGGTCGAAACTACCGGTATTTTTTCTGCTTGATTTTGACTGGCTCAATCGGCGCAGCAGCACTTTCTATGGACACGGCTTTGAAAAAAATCCTTCTGCAGAGTTCTTGTCTTCCTTGTAAAAAACCTTTCCTGTATATTCAAGATTGAACTTTCCGTTTTCAAGGACGATTTTGTTCAGCGTGCAGTTTGCCATTTTTGATTTCCAGTAGTCTTTAAGTTCACGGCCGTCGATGTGAAGAAGAAGAGCCTGCATTGTTCCACCGTGGGTTACGACAAGAACATTCTGTACTCCGGAATTTTCAAGGGACTTGATTTCATCTTCCCAGAATGCGGCGGTGCGTGTCAGCACGGAATCAAAGGACTCGCAGTCTTCCTGGGGAACAAAGTTTTCAGGGTCATCAAAAAAATTATGGAAGTCCTTCAGTTCAGGATCGGTCTCTCTTTCTGCCGGTGTCTTTCCTTCAGCCTTGCCAAAACAGAATTCAATGATCCTGTCATCCTTAATGATTTCGATTTCTGTTTTGCCTGTCATGAGCATTGCTGTTTCTACGGCGCGTTTTAATGGACTTGAATAGACCCTGTCAAAAGAAAGTCCGGCGTTTTCAAAACCGATTTTTGTCTGGGCAGCCTGTTCCTTTCCCTTTTCATTGAGTACGGTGTCGCTTCGGCCCTGAAGTTTCCAATGGGTGTTCCATTCAGTTTCGCCATGTCGTGTTACAAAAATGTTCATGGAGAAAGTATAGTGAAAAGACGGTGGCATGGAAATTATTTTTTAGGAAAATGTAATTTTCTTTTTGGCATTATACATGTCTTTTTTTTTTACGGATTTTACACTTTTTATAATTTCAGCGGTTATATATAGGTTAGGGGAATTTGCTCTCCGAAATCTAATTTAGTCGAGGTATAAAAATGTCAAAAGAAATCAGGATTACCGACAACTTCATGTTTGCAACAGTTATGAAGGGCGAAAGCATTTGTGTCATTAGAATCCGGAACTCATATAACTTTCGCCCCAAGAATTGCAAGGCAATTCTTGTTCACTGAATATATATAGTCTGCCGCCCATTCATCGAAAGAATGCTTGGTATCAGTATTGAAAAAATCGAGTATCTGGAACGCGAAAAAGACCTGCGTGCTGATCCTTTTTCGAAAGGAATACGACTGGATGTTTATGTAAAGGATTCAGCCAGATCATTCACTCTTGAGATGATATGGTGAGTCTCTTGTCAATTATAAAAAAAACAAAAAAGAACAGT
>JAKSLX010000011.1 GCA_024400915.1 Treponema sp. | reverse complement strand
ACAGGCACCTGCTGCAAAGAATATCATTCAACAGGGAATCGCAACACCAGGTCTTTTGAGCTACATTTTCATAAATAAATACTGCAACCACATGCCGTATTACAGACAGTCCAAGAACTTTGAAAGAAAAGGAATTGATCTTTCAAGGGCAACGATGGACAAATGGCAGCTTGAAGTTTATGAGAAGCTAAAGCCATTGGAAAGGATAATGCTTGAGCATGTAAAGACCGGAAAAGTCCTGAATATGGATGAGACCACGACACAGATTCTGCATTACGAAAATGGGAATACCAGTCGAAAGAAATCCTATATCTGGCTTGCACATGGCGGACCAAAAGATAAACCGCTGGCAATATACAGATATTTTGAAAGCCGCAGTCCTCAATTCATTCGACCGTTCATAAACGGTTTTAAAGGATACCTGCAGACAGATGAATATCCAGGTTATGAAGCTGCTTTAAAAGAACACAAGATTCTCCATCCAAAAGACAAGATTGTCCATGTAGCTTGCGCAGCTCACATCCGCAGAAAGTTTTATGATGCATTGCTCAACGGAAAATCAAAGAACTCAGCTATTGCCCTTAAATACATCCAGAAAATGTATTATGAAGAAAATCGTTTGAGAGAGCAGAATCTCTCTGACTCAGAGTTCATAAAAAAACGAAAGGAAATAATCAAACCGATTATGGATGAATTCTATAACTGGATGACTGAAATACAGCCTACAGTTCCAGAAACTTTCAAATTTGGAAAAGCCCTTGATTATGCTATTAAAGCCTGGCCTCATCTTATGAACTATCTTGATTGTCCTGAAATCTATTTAGATAATTCAATCGCAGAACGTTCAATCCGTCCGTATGTTTTATCAAGAAAAAATTTCTTATTCTGTGGTTCTGAAGACGGCGCCAGATCAACATGCCTGTTGTTTTCTCTTATAGAATGTGCTATAATTAATGGTATCAATCCTGAAGAATATCTTTCTTCAATCTTTGAACTGGCCGCAGACACAACTGACTGGACAGATTCAAAATGGTCTGAACTTCTTCCTTGGAATATCAAATTGATTAAGAGATCTGATGTTTCAACGGTTCTAATAGCCTAAAAGGGCGAAAAATTGACGCTTACAAAGTGATATACTTTTGCTTATGTTGAGAAAACCTAAATATTTAGGTTAGTAGACAGAATACACATTATAAAAAGTAATCCACAACCTTAAAGTTCGGTGTTCGTCAATTTTGGGCCCCCTGGGGAGCTGTCTGTAAAACATTTACTTCATTTCCATACATTTCCCATGAATCAATATCTGAGCCCCAGTTCTTTTCGTGATACAGAGTGTGAATCAGCATTGGTTGGTCAGTGTAATACTGAACACCGTTAGTACCTTCAAATATGTCTGCAAGAGTCCAGCTTGAATTATGGTATGTCTTTGTTTCTGCATCCCAATTGTCTGGAGAAAAATATTCTATATTTACCTTTGCATAAATTGTATTGTCTGTATCATTTGTTATTAAAAGACGGAGGAAGTTGTCTTTATGATTCTTTGAGTATTGAACATACCAATCTGAAAGATGAAGCAAAGAATAGCTAATATTGCCCCATTTTTTATTAGTGGTGTCATAATTCCAGCAAACATAGTATTTGGAGTTCTCTGTAGATGTATTATTATAATTTTCTATGTTTGATGTGTTTAAGTGATAGCTATAGTTTTTGTTTTCATTTACATAACTTGAAAATATGTTTGTTTCTGGTTTCATCAGTTTTATTCTCAAGAGTTTACTTTTTTGTGTGTAATTACCAGAAGTATCGTAAACCCGTCCGAACAGTTCATACCATACATCCTGTTCAAGGACGCTTAAGTCAATTATTGATCTGTTAAATTCAAAATCTTGATTTCCTAGGGGCCAGGAAGCTGTCTTTGCATGATAGTGATTCGGAAGCTTAAAGATTTCTGCTTCGGTCATATAATTGGAATGACTTGAATAGCCTGGTTTTACCTTGTCATGCCAGCATTCATAAACAGGTTTTTGTTGTCCGTCTACTGTTTCTGTAAGCGTATCTCCAAAAATTGGAACTCGATTACTGTCTGAAGTGTGTGTGGCTCCTGAAGTATACAGTAACCAGAATCTTGTTAATCTATTTGAGAAATCATAAGCTGAGATGGAATCATATGGGGCCAACAGTTTATCGGCATATTTTACTTGTGGCGGATAGAAATCAGTATTCTGTATATCAGGAATATCAGCATAAACTATATCAGTATAGGAACTTGGGATTTCTTGTATTTGATTGTTTTCATCAATATACGATAAATAAAACTTATAATACAAACATTTTTCAGTCCAGCCATATGAATCACTACTCCGAGCTTCGTAAGCTGGAAGTGTTATCTTTGTTGATTTTGTCGTGAAGCTATTATAAACAAACTCATAATTATCTGTTTCTCTGTCATAGTCGCTAATAGTGTTACAGGATATGAAACAATCTTTATACAAATCTTTATCATATTCAATAATGACAGTCATATTTTCTGAAGGCATTCCATCATATTCAACTGTAATGTTTGTAATGCCTTGACCCCGAGCAGGTGCAGCAACTCCCCCATTTAATTCTGAATACTTTTTGTTATAACCTGCAAAATATTGATATGATATGGAAGACTCTTTTTTGAAATAAGAAATTACTTGAAGGGAATTTATGGTCTGCATATTGTCATAGATATTCTGCCCCATATTTGCTCGGTAGACAGAGTTATAAAACAAATCATTTTTATAAATTCTATAATGGCAGTCCAGTTCATCAAAGGGCTCTACAAGTTCACCGTTTATAGTTCCAAAACCTGTGTGGTTATTCATATATTCTTTGCCATCATTAGTAGTTACTATTCCATTGATTTCATCAATCGTGTAATTGCTAGGAATGTAACTATCTTTTAATACAGAAATCATATCGTAATCTTTTTCGTAATTATAATAAGTCATTCCAAGATAACCTTTGTTGTCAGAAGACTCTGTATATGGAGATGATAAAATATATCTTTCAATAAAAGAATCATATCCAGAAGAATAGACTGTACCTGGAATTACTGATTCTGTTTCGTTGTAAATTACATTTCCTGCTGCATCATAAATGGCAATTTGCAGGTTATTATTGTGCTTAGAATCTATTCCAGACAATGTAATTTTTGCAGCAAATGGAACAGTATCACGGTCAGAATCTTTGAAAGCGGTAAAAGCACGACTATTGTTACTAATATTTCTTCCATACGTTGTATTGGAATAGTCATGCTGGTCATAAAACGATTCAAGCTTTATATAGGAATAATTATTGACTGTTTCAACAGATTTGATTGTGTAAGGTTTTTCCTTTTCATCAGTAATGATATATGTCAATTCTCCAAGCTCTGTTTTTTTCCCATACGCATATTTGTCTGCATCAAAGCCATGTACATAAAAAGTGTAATCACCAAAGTTATTAATTACATTTGAATAAGGTGCAAAATTTGTGGTGATCCTAGTTTCTCTTGCATCTGGCACTTTTGTATCACGAATGACAGCAACCTTCTTTTGCTCTACTGATTTGTTTCCAGCATTATCTTCAATTTTAAACTCTACACTTATAACCCCATCTTCTGTGGAATTTAATTCGTATTCAAAAAATGCTTCGGAATAACCGGTTAATACTCCATTTTCCTTCAATGGAATAAAAGTTCCAAAATGATTATTTGGAACAGGAATTGCTGTAGAAAAATTTACACCTTCCAGGTTCTGTAAATAAGTTTCTGATGCTTTTACACAATTTATTCCACTGGTAGCATCATAAGCTTTTACATAAACATAAATTTTTGTTCCCAAATGGTTTGAAATGTATTCAGTATCTGTAAAATTCAAAAAATCATTATTTGAAAGTTGATTTGTACCATTTTTTACATCTTCAAGTGTTTTAGCAAAACGTATTTCTTCAATAACAGGAGGAACTTTTTCTATGCCTTTGTTAATAAGGTATGTGTGAGTATAACCAGAAAACGCATCTCCATATTCTGTTTTAAGTCCATCTTTAATAGTTACTATTATATTGAAAAGAGTTTCTGCATCTCCCTCAGAAATAATTCTTTTGGCACCATTTGTTTTTATTGACAGGGTCTTTCCATCCATAGAAAGTATTGGTTTTTGAAAATAATCTGATGTGAAATCATCGTTTATAAGCTGGGTTTCTTCTGCACTTAAAGAAACAGCAGAAGTTTTTGTAATTGAAATATATTTAAAATCATTAAACTGAGATGATTCCATTTTTGTATTAAAAACGATGGAAATTTCTGAATCACAGTTTACGCCATATAATGAATTGATAGGATAAATTGCATCTATAGCAGGGATAAAAGAACATTTAGGCACAATCTTTAAATATGAATAAGCTTTGTTTATTTTTACAGAAGTTGAAGGTGCTGTTGCATCTTGAAATGTAACATAATCAAAAATTTCCGTCCCTGTGCGGTAATCAACAGTTATCCATTTTTCAAATTTATAGTTTTCTGAAGAAGTAAAATTAATATCAAAATAATAACCAAGTTTTCTCTTATAATTTCCGTTTGGAGTTGTGGTTCCTTGATTTGTTTCTGGAAGAATTAAAAATTCTATTTCCTGAGCATTTGCGTATTCTATTTCCTGTTCAAGCTGTTCAACTAATTTTCCGCCATTTAAAAAATTGTCACAAGAAATTGCAAGGAATAAAAAAATAACAGAAGCGATGGAGTTTATAATTCCTGAAAAAAACTTTTTTGAATGCATTCTACTCTCCCCTTTATACTCAACCTATTTATTAAGGCATTAATAAACTTTGAAATTCTATCATGAATTACATATATTTGCATAGTATACAAATGCAAGGAAAAAAACTTTACAACTGGCAAAAACATAATGTAAAATGGAACAATATAATCAGAGAGGAATTTATGAAAAAAAGTATTATTAGGCTTTCCGTTGCATTAGCTTTTACCGGACTATTTCTTAATGGCTGCGATAATTTCTTAAATGGCAGTGAAATAAAAAAAGACATTGAAGATAAAATCGAATACGAAACTTCACGACCAATTACGATTTATATTGGCGATACTGAACGAACCTGCAAGGTTGGAGATACTATAAATCTAACCTATTCCGTGCCAGATGGTTATGCCTTCAAAAAATGGATTGTCCTTGATGCAAAAGGCTCCGAAGTTTCTGATTACTTTGAAATCGAAGATTCAAGCATGCTGAAAACAAAAGCTAAAATTCTTAAATCTGCTGATTCATTTGTAATTAAGCCTGTATGTCTGCTATTACCAAAAGTTGTTGATCATTTTCCAAAAGATACTCTTTCAGGATATCCTCAGGATACAAATATAATTTTAACATTCAATAAGCCTGTTCCTGTCTTTAATTTCTTTACAGATCAAGAGAAGTTAAAGAATATTCACATCTACCGTAACAAAAAGGAAATAACTAATACATGTTTTTCTGATGTTGATTACTTTGAATCATCTGACAACAGCGGTAATAAAATTTATTGTCTTACCATTCACACAAACAAAGCAGTTAGAATTCTTGATGACTCTTTGGAAACAGCTGAACTTTCTGTTGAAGTGGATACTACTTTTGTAAAAGATGAAGATGGCTTAGAATTTGGAAACAACTATGCATGGACATATAAAGTCAACCCTACTGTGGACTCTGTCGGCCCTGAATTCAAGGAGTTCCATGTGTATAGAACAAAAAATGTAGATGGAACTTACTCTGATGAATTATCAACCGAAGACTTAAATACATGGAATGATTCAACATTTAGACAGAATCACTTTAAAGGCCCTCTATATTACACCTGTAAAGTTTCTGATAACAGTGGAATTGGAACTGTACGCATTATAGAAAATGGAATTACTCAAATGAACGGTTCTGATTATCACTATGACGAATACGAATCGGTTACCTTTAAGAAAATCGAAAATGACACCTATCAATGCGAAGGCCAATATAACTGCCGGGAAGATTTTAATGGATTGCTCAAGATTGGTTTTGACGTAAAAGATTATGCTGGAAATCCTATAGACAAGAAAATTGAAGTCTATGCAGTTAAAGATACCATTGCCAATATTCCTGACATCAAGATTTATAATAACTGCCCTTTCATCGGATCTGGCATTAGGAAAATTGAAACACTTTATACAAACGAAATAACAATAAAAGATATTAAAGACTCTGTTAAAAAGGTCTATTTTTCAGCTAATGACATATGGCTCATTAAGAATGGAAAAATTTATTCTGATTATATCAATCTGATTTCTGTAAAATTGTATACTGAAGAAAAAAACGAAATACCATTAGTTTTTGAAAAAGGCAGAGCCCCAGATAATAGTGAATGCTATATTTTGAATCTTACAGATGAACAAATGGATTCTTCATCAGATATCTTTATAAAATTGAACTTGCAGGATGACATAGGAAATACAATTCAAAAGGAATATGCAATACCTTCCAAGGGAGAAATTTTAGGAGTCGGAAGATACGATCACGATTCCGATGGGTATGATTCTTTTGCAGTTAACATCAATGGTCCTGTTGACCTGGGAAAATCCTATTATTATGTATATGTAGCAAAAGAAAGTTTTGAAACTTCTCCAGATGCATCTTTGGCATGTCTTAAAATGCTAGGAGGAGATATATTAATTGAAACGGCAACAGAGAGATACATTCCTCACTATGCAAAAATAAACAAAAAATATATTTATGAAAATGATAATGGAGAAAAATTCAATTTATACGGAACTACAGGAAAAGAAGTAATATTACTTCATGATCCAAAGACTCTTGACGAATCTGTAAAAATCCCTGATTTCACATGGAATTTAGAAAACGGGCCTATCAACTCTTCTGGTAAAAGAATTTTTACATATGAATATGAAAACGACTTTATCTTTGATTCAGATTATACATATTTTGTTACAGTCTATATGTATGATTCTAATGGCTTCTGGGATCCTCTTGTAAGATCTGCTAATACATATTTAGAATTTACGAGAGGAACTAATAATAATTATGACTTAATCGCCCGCTCTGGGGTAATGGACTCATACGGTAATATAAAGGAAGCCCATGAAAAAACAATTCCAAAAAATCTGCTAAAAGATAGATCAGCTCCAATCGCTGGGGGAGCTGTTATCGATAAATACGGATTAGGGTCTTATTGTAGTGACGAATATAAAGGATCAGGTCTTAAAAATGAAAACGGTTTTGTAACAATAAAATATTCACTTAAACCTTACTATAAAGGATGCAACCAGATAACCGTTGAAGACGTAAAGAACATGCCAGATCTTAAATCAATAAAGGTTCCGTATACTAACATTGATGAGTATGGTGATTTATCATTTAATATTCCACTTTATGACATACCAGATGGCAATTATTACATGGCAGGATTAGTTTATGACAATGAAGGAAATTACGGTAGTGGCGTTGATGGAGTCCCTGTGTGGATTTACAAGGCTCCATCTGATTTTAATATAGTTTATGACAAAGACAAATATTTATTAAAAACAATAGTACAAGCAGAAAAAATACCTATTAACATTGACTTTCAGGATCATAGGTATGAAGGACATAACTTAATAGAAGACTATTATTATTATCATACTATTTACTATTATGATGAAACTAGTGGACAATGGACTGAATATGAGTCTCAGCTATCCGGTGCAGATATATGGCTTTCTGGAGAGGCTGATAATTGTAGCATAGGAGATACCATTACTACTGTATTTGGTGCCAAATGGAATGACCCAGAACCACCACTACAACAAAAATATAGAAATAAATTTGCAAAAATTCACACTAAATTAATAGATTTTGGTACTGATGAAGCATTTGCCATGTATATGACACCTAAATATATTTATACAGGTGATACAAATGTCAGTATTAGAAAATTCGATCAATTTGCTGAATATTCTTATATTGCAAAATCAGACAAACCATACATCATTGAAACCTATGTCAGTTCTATAGGATATGGAGATTCCATAGATGACTGGGTGGCACGTGCAGAACCAAAAAATCCACAGGTCATGGAAGGTCTTGATTATTACATAGTAAAACCAAATGATATTCCTAATGGTTATTACTATACAGCAATAATCCATTTTGCAGACGGAACTTTCATGATGGGTGAAGTAAAGCGTAATTAACGGTTTAGGGAGATGAAATATGAATTTGTTTCTTGCGGTTACTTTTTTGTTTTTTGCGGGAAGTCTTGGCGGCTGGCTCATTGAACTTATTTGGCGAAGGTTTTTTTCAAGCAACAATCCGGAAAGAAAGTGGATCAATCCTGGATATTTGACCGGCCCTTACCTTCCGCTTTATGGATTCAGCCTGACAATTCTTTTTTTTCTGAGTCTTATAGATGTAAGTTTCATTGAAAGGCTTTGGCTTCAGAAAATATTTCTCTTTGTCCTTATGGCCCTTTCTATTACGGTTTTTGAATACATTGCGGGAATTATTTTCATCAAGGGCATGAAAATAAAGCTTTGGGATTATTCAAAATGCTGGGGAAATTTTCAGGGAATCATTTGCCCCATGTATACTTTTTTCTGGTACATCCTCAGTGCCACTTACTATTTTTTCATTCATCCCAGAATCCTAAACTGGCTCTATTGGTTTACAGCCCATCTTGGTTTCAGTTTTGTTGTGGGTCTGTTTTTTGGACTGCTCATAAGTGACTTTGCATATACTATGAATGTCATGACCAAGTTGAGGACAGCCGCAAAGGAAAATGAAATTATATTACGCATTGAATATATTCAGCATCATCTGAGATTGATCAGGGAAGAAAGAAAAGAAAGGATTCACTTCTGGTTCAGCTTTAAGGGAGAACTTTCAAGTCTTAGGGAAGCTGTAATCCGCTTTAAGGAAAACCTGGAATAGCTCTGGCTTCAATTTGCATTGTAGGCCAAATGTTTGTAACTTTTAGTATACGGGATCATTTAAATAGTAAATGGAGATATACTAAAAATGGAAAACTCAAAAACACATGTACCTGCTCTGCTTCCAGAATTGATTCAGAATTCACTTTCCAGACCAGAAAACTTCTATAAAATGGCACTTCAGTTTCAGCAGCTGATGATGATCTATGAAAGTGCCATTAAACAGCTTGAAACAAAGCTTGATATTCTTAACAAGGAAAATAAAATCAGGGGGCGCCGTAATTCAATTGAAACTGTAAAGTCCCGCATAAAAACACCCCAGAGTATTGCCGACAAGCTGGTAAAGAAAAACCTTCCCATAACATTCAAGTCCATGGCAGAAAACCTTAATGATATTGCCGGTATCCGTGTAATCTGTCCATACATTACGGACATATATTCAATCAGGAACATGCTTCTTAAGCATCCTGACATTAGCCTTATTGAAGAAAAGGACTACATTAAAAATCCTAAGGACAGCGGCTACAGGAGCCTTCATCTTGTGGTGGAAACTCCTGTCTATCTTTCTGAATCTACCCACAATGTAAAGGTAGAAATCCAGTTAAGGACCATTGCAATGGACTTTTGGCTACCCTTGAGCATGAATTGCGCTACAAGACCACTACAAACGTTCCTGAAAGCGTTAGACGTGAACTTAAGCGGGTTGCAGAAAGCATTTCCATGACTGATCAGCAGATGGAAGAAATTGCAATTGAACTTCAGCAGCTGGACTGAAATTTAATAGTTCCAATTTTCGTTTTAAAATACTGATTTCCTCACTTACGTTATAGACTCCTTCTTTTACAAGTTGAATTCGGATCTATAAACTGCTCATAAAATGTTTTTTTTGGGGAGAATTTATAGATTTTGGAAAAAATTGCATTAAAATTCAGACATTAGGATTGTCAACTTATTTTTAAGGAGATTTTATGAGAAAATTTTTGTTTTTAGCCCTGGTTTCTTTGTTTTTACTGGGCTGTAACAATCAGACTATCGAAAAGCAGTCTGATTCTGCCATTACGATTACAATTAATTCTGATGACGGTCAGACTGTAATGACCGTTGATGAAGGAACAAGGAACATCACCAGTGCCACCTACACAAGTGCGGAGACCGGAGTTACCGTCAACAAGCTTTATACCTACAACAATGAGGAGTTGCGTTCTGTAGCTGTTTCAGACCCTGCAAGAGGTTCATACACAATCAGCTATGAAGAAGAAACAGGTGTAACACGTTCATTGATTGCTGAGGAAACAATGGCGCCTAGAAAGGTTAAGAAAATTCATAAAACATATAACGGAACTACCCGCGCTGCTGCATCCTACGAAAACAGCAGTCCAGATATTGTTGAATATCAGTATGACGAAAACGGAAACCTTACGAGCATTTTCAGAATCGATGATAAAAACAACATCATCTGCAAAGGAGAATTCTAATGAAAACATTTTCAAAAAGATTTTTTGCACTTGCATTCAGTGCTACAATCCTCTCTTCTGCCTTTGCCATTGATGGACTTATTCATGATTCCATACTCATTCTTTCCGCAAAGATAAAGGATTTCTCGGATGTCGGTATCCGTGAAAACATTTCAAGAGGAAAAGCAGTTACCACAAGTCCCCTTGATCTTGAAGTTGGTGACATTTTTATTGATGTCAACGGAAAAGCAAAAAAAGTTGTAAGCATTACAAGATCAGGGAATAGCATCTCAATCAATGCCATTACACCGGAAGTCAAGGAAGTATTTGATGGCATTCAGATTCCAGAGCAGACTGCGGATTTTAGTGCGGCAATAGAAGAAAGAGATGCATTTGCTGAACGATTAGATCCTCCTGAATTGGAATTTGAAGATCCAGAGTCAATGACAAGATCCCCGGCCGTTACAAAAACCATGCTTGATACGGTTATGCCAACCAGCGACGGATATACTAAATGGAGCTTTACAATTTCTCCTAAGGGAAAGTCTCTTTTTAACAAAGGTTCATTTGATGACCTTAAGAAAATGACTGATAACGCCATTAGAGAAGCAAAGGATGCGCACGATGATAAAACCGTTGAGGAACTTGAAGGTGCAAAAGCCATGATGTCCAAAAGGGAAAGCTCAATATCTTCAACGGCACAGGTTTCAATTACTCCTCAGGTCAGATACAAATGCTGGCAGAACAAGGCTGTCTATTCTGCGGCCTATGCAAAGACAGGAATCGACACCCATGGCACCTGGAAAATGTGGAAGTGGACAACCTATTACACACCTGGTTATGTAAAATATGACTGGTACAGGGATGTTGAATTTGGAGCCGGATTGAATGTTACTGGGGCAATCAAGACAAATGCATCGGTTGCAATTCCAGGACTTTCCTGGGGAGAGGGATCCAGTGGACCATATGCAGGATTTTTCATTGATTTTTCTGTCAATGGAGGCGTAAGTGTAGACTACCAGTATTACAGTAGATCCATGCATCACTCAAATGTCTTCTCAAACATCAACCTTGCATTTATTCCAAGCAATACAAACGCAGATGATATTTCATGGGAACCGGATGCTCATCAGGTCGTAGTCTGTTTAACGGGAAGCATGACCCTTGGTCCTTCAGCTAAAGCCGGTTTGATTTTCTTTGGAATGAACATTCTTGAACTTAAAGCAACTTGCGGCGGAAAGCTTTCAGCAAATATAGGAGGAGCTTGGACAAAAGTAAATTCTGAAACCGATGAATACAACACACTGTACAACTCCCTTGATGTCAATAACGCAGACGCAAAAACAATGAAGGAAAATATGCAGGGTGCAAAAGCTAAGTTTGATAAGCTTGAGGAAATAAGCGGATGGCAGCTTATGGGAAAAGTCTCGTTAGGTCTCTATGCCAATGTCAAACTATCTGCATTCAAGAACGTGGTTTCCTTTGACCTTCTGAATATTGACCGAACCCTCTGGAGTACAACAGGAAATGGAAAACCTTCGACAAATTATTCTTCACCGTTTGCAAATGGAAAATGGGATCTTTAGGAGGTAAAGAACATGAAAAAAACAAATGTAATTATTTTTTCACTGATATTTTATATTTCCTCATTGTTGGTCATCTCCTGTTCAAGCAGCACAGGCAGCGATGATGATAGCAAATCAATAGATACAGATGTTGTATACAAGGAATTATCAAGCTCCCTTCAACTCAAATCCTTTACAGAATATGTCTATGACAAATACAATTATTCGGACTATAAGGAAATAAGGGAATATAAATCTAGTGGCGTATTGCTGGATAAAATTGAGTTTTTCTATTACAGCAAGAATGAAGCAAAAGACTGCCCTCTTGGAGATACCATTAAAAATGAACTTATAGCTGATTTTGACAGAATCAGTTATGACAAAGACAGTGAAACTGGTAGATATGTTTCCATTCTTTGTTCTGTAAATTCAGAGGGAAAACAAAAGCCTGTTGAAAAAAGTTATTACACGAAAGTAAAATCCGGAGTATACAGTTCCCAGCTTGCAGTTACATATGATTTTGATGACAGTGGAAATCTAAAAAAAGATAAACCATGTGACATTATCTTTGACGGCTTTGTTGATTCTGTTGTAAATACAACAATCGAATACAAGAAGCTACCTGAAGGTTCCAATCCATCGGTTTACAAGAATGTAAGAATATGTTTCAGCCCGGAAACTGATAACTCTGTTTCATACTACAGGGTGATCGAAGTTGATAATAATAAGCTTGAAAACGTTGCTTTCCAGGAAACTGAATATTGGACTTATGGTCTTACCTGCAACGCCAGCAACATCAACGCTGATACAGATTTGAATGGGGATTTAACCTTTACCTTGAATAAGGCTCCAGAATTTTCCTACAGGAATTTAATCCCTGATGGCAAATATGACACTACCAAAACAGAATGGTATCAGGTCAACAGGACTATCAATTTCTTTGAAGCATCTTCAGATAGAATCACAAACACATTGTATACGCTTTACAAGATGAGCTGGGATACGGGACTTTATAAAGACAGCTTCGTTCTTCAGACTGAATTCAATACCAATAGAGATTTTACAGAGATTGGTGATAGAATAAAGACAGTAAGTGTCATTCCAGAAACAAAGGACAGATTGCGAGCATACCTGTTTATCTATGGTGATAGTACACAGCAGAAGACAAGTTTTTCTTATGCATCTTATCCAAAGATTCAGGATACACAGGAAAACCCAAAAGCTGTGGAATACAACAACCAGATAGACGGAAAGTTTTACATAAGCAAGGAAACCTATTTCAAAAGGAAGTCGGAAGAATCTTTGGATTTAATAGAAGATTCCAATTACCAAAATCATTTCTATTTCCATGATGGTTATCTCATCAATCAGGTTGTAGAATATGATTCGGGATCATCTGTTGACGCAAACGATGGTTCATCCTCTGGAGACGACGACATGATTAGTTCTTTAGAAAATAGAACTCTAAGGATGATCATGGATTAATTTGGGCTATGTCTGTAAATAGTATTGCTGCGCCGATTGGACATGGCAACGTAGTTTCCTTGATGCCGCCTGTCGAAATCAAGCGATATCCACAAAATATGTGGTAGTTTCGAGAGCCTCAACCACCACATATCATATTGCAACAAATGTCACCTTCGGGCTTGCCCCGGAGGTCTTTTAATGTTCAAGATTGTCGGATCCGACAATGGCAACAATACATATTCCGGACATAGCTTTTAATTTAAACTTTCAATCCGATGGACAAAACTTTCACCCCAATAGTCACATAGCATTCTGTATGCTTCATCCTTAAGTTCTGGAACTACAGCGGAGTTTAACTGTGAAAGATTATTCTTAAGATAGAACCTGCACATGGCATTAAGGTGTGCACGCTGAAGGTCTGTTAAAACTTTTATGTTTTCTTCTGTTTCCAGGCGTTCAAGTTCTGTGTAGATGGCGGTAAATACACTGGAGGTTGAACAGACTTTTTCCCATCGGTTAAGGTTTTCTATTTTTGTGCGGCTTGAAATTCCCGTGTTGATGGAATATCTGTAAACCACATCCTGAATGCCAACATATTTTTTTGCACATACTGCAAGCCAGAAATATTGAACCACATCCTCTGCCATAGTACAGAAAATTGGGGGAATATGGGAAAAAGCTTCAAGGTACACTTCCCTTCTTATAAGCTTTGCCCAAAGGATTCCATTGTGATTGCTGTTTTCAAAATAGCCGGAAAGAATTTCAGCGCCATTAAGCTGGCCACCATACACCTTGTTGATTTTTGCAAGTACAACCTGCCTGTATTTTTCCGTCTGCTCAGAGTCAATTTCCATAAGCTGAGTTTCAGAAAATACTGCATCTGCCTTGCCCTGAACTATGTCTGCCCCGTTTTCTTCCGCTTTTGCATAAAGCGCCGTTAAAGCATTGGGCTCAAGCTGGTCATCGCTGTCAAGTATGAACAGGTATTTTCCCTTTGCCTGATATACTGCAGAACGGCGTGTCTCTACAAGCCCCTTGTTTTCTTCGTGGCAGATTAAAGTTACGGGAATCTTTGAGTTTGCCTTAAAATTTCTGATGATTTTTTCTGCTGAATTTTCTTTTGCGGCCGGAGAACCATCATCTACAATGATTATCTCAAGCCTTTCAAAGTTCTGCTTGGAAACAGACTCCAGGCACCGGGGAAGATAGTCCTCAGTGCCATAGAGTGGAATGCAGATTGAAATTAGAGGCGGTTTTTGAAATAGCAAAGTTTTAAAAACCTATTCTGCATTTACAAATTGAATTTCATTAAAGTTAGATCCGCCGTCGGTAAATTTAGCAGTTTCATCAAAGCCGCAGGTGACCTCATAAGATTCTTTTATTGCAAATGTTTCAAGATCCACTGTAACTATTCGATTAATGTTTTTAAGCTTTCCATTTGTTATCCAATAAGCACCATCATCTGCAATTACAAGTTCATCTGGTTTTATGGCAACAAATCTTGCAGGACCTGTAAAGTGGTGCTCAAGGAATTCACTGGCTGTTCCTTCGAATAGTGTGCAATTCAATGCAGTACCTTCTCCATGCCATCCAAATGTGTCTTTATATCCAAGGGAACCGTCTTCATTTATAATGAGTCTTACTACAGCACCACGGGAATAGAATTTATCACTAAATCTTCCAACCTGGCGTACAAGAACACACAGGTAATCTCCAATAATCTGCATGTCAGCAATTTTGCAACCATCAGTATTTTCTGTAATGCCTGTGACCGCATCTTCTCCAAATATAGCAATTCCGGAATTTTCAATAAGTTCTAAATCAACTTCATCTATAATTTTGTCGTCGGCCTCAGAAAGTCTTTGTGCAAAAACAATATGACCTGAGTCTGTTGCAACATATACATTATTGTTTTTAACTGCAAAGTTAGAAAAATCAGTATATGAACTTCCTGTATATGACTTCTTTTCTATACCGTTAGTATCATAAGATTTTATACATCTGCTGTCTGCTGAATCGGCATAGTTCATATAGATGAGATCTTCTTCGTAGTTGTAATCAAGAAGAATTTTTGAGTAGTCATTAGAAATCAACACTTCAGGAGTGAAACCAAAAGAATGACTGGATGGACTATAGTTATATTTTACAGCCGTAAAGCTTGATCCATTACTAACTACAGCATAGAAATTACCGTGCTTATCAAAAGTAAAATCAACAACATCGCTAGGTGGGAGTTTGCTATCCAAATACTTAAACATTTCGTCAGCAAGGCCCATACCAGCGTAGCTATCATAATCACCAACTTTACCAGTCCAGTATGCAAAAGGTACACCAAAATCTGCAGGAGCTGGGAGTCTTTCGTAGTCGCCGTTACTAAGGTCTTCAAGGAAAAGCTCTGCATTAACCAGGTTTTCTGAATTAATTTGTGTACCATTCTGATACCATTTGTTTTCACTTTCTGGGAAAATAATATAAGCTGGAGTACATGATACAAATGCATCCTTGCTAATCGTAGTAACATTTTTTCCTATTACAACCTTTTGCAGGTTTGAACATTCTCCAAAAGAATAGGCTTCTATAGTTTCAAAATCATCACCCAAAGTAATGGAATTAATATGACTGTCATGAATTGATGCCGTTTTAATCCCACTTCCCAATGTCAATCCGTAACTAGTACTACTAGACTGCCAACTCCAGTTTTCAAGTTTAGAATACCCGTTGCTTGTCTGCAAGATAATGTTTTCTATGTTATCCTCTATACCACTCAAATCAGTAGTAATTGATGAATAGTTATTGGCTGTAGAAATATCACTGTAGCAGATAGTATATCCATGTTTGTAGAATAAAGATACATAACCTGTTACATTAGCATCTATAGGACGATCCGGTCCTACTCCAACTTTTGTACCTGAACCGGCTTTAGTCGCATCATAAGTTGCAAATATTGTCTTATAGTAACCCATGTAGAAATCGTCACCGTCGAAAATCTGTTCGCTTGCAGGATAATCTCCCTTCAAACCGTAAATGTGGCAATTCTGTTTCCATTCCTTCCAGATTTCCCAATCTCTGTAGTCAGAAATATCCTCATCTTCACTGAAATGCAGGTAAATATTTTTACTTGCATACATTGGATTGCATAATGTTTTTACTAAAGCAGTGAAGTTGGTACGAGATTTTGGAGTAAAACCATTAAACGAACTCTGATTTTTTGTTACATAGTAGTGTAAATCACCTATCTTAGAATCCAAATCATATGATATGCCTGTACCAACGGTTTCTGTGTCTCCAAAAATTTCTACGATATTGTCAAAAGGAGTAATGTCAACGGGAGTACCTTTCTCTTCAACAGCAAATACCCTAAGCATATAAGTTCCTGCTGGAATCTGTTCTTGAGAAGAAATTTCAAAGTATTCAAATTTTTTGCCGAGTCTACCTTCCATCGTTGACCAGCCTTTATAAAAAACATTGCAGCTAAGGGTAATGCTTTCTTCAGAGCCATCAAGAGGTGACAAAATTGCATGGAAGCATTCGTTTTTATCGTCTTTTTCTATATTTTCATCAAAAGTCAAATCTTTGATTGCTTCGTAGTCTATATATCTATAACCCTCTAGTTTTTGAAAATATATATTGAGTTTATTTTCATTTGTTCCTATTTGTCCAAAGGTATTTTCATCAAGTTTAAGTTTGTAATTTAATGTTCCTGTTCCGTTTTTAATGATTTCAACACTGATGTTTACGGAAGAACCTGCCGTAACACTTACATTACTTTTAGATCCCTTTAGTGAAAAAGTTTTACCGTCAGCAGTAAAGCTTCCTTCAATTTCAATAGAACAGTTTCCAATGAAAGGCAGCTTTAATGTGATTTTTCCGTTTTTAGAAGATTCGGAGTAAGCATAAGTTTTTCCCTCAAGATCAGTGAATTTAATTTTCCATTCTTTTACAAGAGAAAGTCTTTCTGCAGTCAATTCATAAGGCGTAATGTTTCTGTTTGATGCCTCATTATTTAAAACAATTGAGAAAGTATTATTATCATCAGCTGAAGAATCAGGTGTCAAATTGAATAATCCCGAACAGCCTGAGAAAAAAATCAGAAATAAAGATGTAATAAAAAGCGTTTTAATTTTGATATTATTCATAAGGTCTCTCCTAAAGGCGTCCTGTGTCAGTAAAAATGAAAACAATTGTAGAAAGTTTTGTAGTCGTTATGTTTTTTCCAAAGCATGAGACAATGTTTGGCAAATCAACATTGATGTCCTGAGATTCAAATGGATTGAAACTGAAAGTTGAAGCGTTAGAAATAATCTGCTCTTCATCCATTTCTATTTCATCTTCTATTTCGTCTTCTATTTCACCAAATTTTTCTTTTTCTCCGCTATAAAGTGTCCATGCTGTCATAAATTCCGAATCCAAATTTTCTGCTTCAAAAATAAGCTCGTCATCAATGTATGGAATTTCAACAGGTTCTTCTGAAGTCTGAACATAAACTACTGAAGGATTTTTTGCATAGTAAGCCTTGAGTTTTATATCAGAACCAGAAACATTCATTTCAATGACCGGTGTCTTTAACACAATATTTGCTTCGGCTTTTTTGCCAGGCTGAACTTTTACAGTGTCTTTTCCATCTGCAACTTTGTTAGCTTTTGAATCAAATGCTTCAACAGTTACTGTATATGTTCCAGACGATAAACTTTCAAATTCTGCGTAAGAAGCAGAGGCACTTGCAGTGATTGTTTTTTTATAGTCAACACTCCTGCATTCTGCGGTAATCTGATAATGATCTACATAATCAGGAACAGCTGCTCGGACTGAAGGCGACGGAAGATTTACCACAATGGAAGACGGTTCTGTCTGATTTAAGAATGTGCAGGATGCAAGCAATGTGCACAAAAGCAATGAAATAAAAATATGAAATTTCTTCATACACTCTCCTTGTATATGTTGATGGAATTTACTTTCTTTAACTCTATTTATAGTATATATTTGAAAAAAAGGAAAGACCAATGGATGATCAGGATTTACGCGGATACTTTGACAGAATAAGGCTTTTTAATTTTATGGCAAAGGATATTGTTGCTTTTGCCGCACAGAAATACGGTGCAGAATTTCTTGATTACATGGATATGAATTGCGGTGCCATGCCGGAAGGTGAATATGACAAGATAATTGATCAGGGGGCTCCCCTTCAGTTTCTTGAACTTTATGCGGGCATTGTCATCAAGCGTCTGGAACTTGCCTCCGGTAAAATCCTTGAGCTTGGTGAAGGTTTTGATTCCGTAATAAAAAACTATTTTTTCAACGAAGGAATGAATCTTGGGATAGCTAAGCCTGAAAGTATAAAAGAAGCCTATGAAATAGTCAGAACCTGTGCCCTTGATTTTACCTCCAACGAAGATGAAATTTCCTTTGAGTCCCAAAAGGAATTGCGATGGCATAAAAAAAGCAAGACGGAGGGACTTTACTGGAGTCTTATTATGGTTGCCTTCATGGCAGGAATTTTCAAGGATTCTCCCGTTGAATTTTCCGTTTCCGAAAACATGGAATTCAGCCTTAAGGCCCTGCTACAATAAAGCCTCCAGCTTTTCCTGAATGAATTCTGACTTGCTCTTTAAGTCTATGGAACCTGTCTTTAGCATGAGGAAATTAGGCTTAAGTGGATCAAGTTTTACGCGGTCGCTGTTGCTGCGGATCAACTTTAAAAGCTTGTCCATGCTTACTTCTGCAACCCTGCTGAATTCTATCATTGCCATGCCCTGCTTTTCCCTTAAACTGCTGATCGATAGTTTGTTGCAGATTATGCGGATTTTTGCAAGGCTCAATAGGCTCTGGACTTCATCCGGTACAGGTCCAAAACGGTCTTCCATTTCTTCTGATATGGCTGCCAAATGGTTGTTAGTATTTATTGAGGCAATTTTCTTGTAAAGTTCCATCTTTGTCTGAGCATCGCTTACATAGGTGTCCGGAATGAAGCCTGTGTATTCCAGTTCAAGGATTACGTCTTCGTCTGCACGCCAGTTGCTGTTAGACAAACGTTCGATAGCCGAATTCAAAAGCTGCAGGTACATTTCAAATCCAACGGCACCAACTTCTCCGCTCTGGTCCCGACCAAGGAGGTTTCCGGCTCCACGGATTTCAAGGTCCTTCATGGCAATCTTGAAGCCGCTTCCAAGTTCCGTAAAGTCGCTTATGACTTGGAGTCGCTTTAGTGCAACCTCGCTCAAGACTTTGTTTTCCGGATAGAAAAGATATGCGTAGGCCTTTCTGTCGGAGCGTCCTACTCGTCCTCTCAGCTGGTAAAGCTGGCTTACGCCGTACATGTCTGCCCTGTCAATTATTATTGTGTTTACATTCGGTATGTCGATTCCGTTTTCTATGATTGTCGTTGAAACAAGGATGTGGAATCCTCCCATCTTGAACCTTCTGAAAATGTCGTCCAGTTCGTCGCTTGTCATCTGTCCGTGGGCAACTTCTACAAGCATTTCCGGTACAAGTCGTTCAAGCTTGAGTTTTGTTTCAATAAGGCTTTCTACCCTGTTGTGAAGGTAGAATACCTGTCCGCCGCGGTCAACTTCCCTTCTTATGGCTGCGGCAACCTTTTCATCATTGTATTCTTCAATTGCAGTTTCAACCGGCTGCCTGTTCTGAGGAGGCGTTGTCAAAAGTGACATGTCGCGGATTTTAAGAAGGCTCATGTGGAGTGTTCTTGGAATCGGAGTTGCACTCAGGGCAAGGCTGTCGATGTTTGTCTTCATTTCCTTAAGGCGTTCCTTGTCCTTTACGCCAAACCTCTGCTCTTCGTCTATGATCATGAGGCCAAGGTCTGCAAATTTTACGTCTTTCTGGATGATCCTGTGGGTTCCTATAAGGACATCTACCTGATGCTCTGCGACTTTCTTGAGGATTTTTTTCTGTTCTGCAGGGCTTACAAAACGTGACATGTGTGCGATTGTAACAGGAAAGTTCTTGAATCGCTCAAGGCAGTTTTCGTAGTGCTGTTCTGCAAGGATTGTAGTCGGTGCAAGAAAAGCAACCTGTTTTCCGCCCATTACAGCTTTAAATGCGGCCCTCATGGCAATTTCAGTTTTTCCGTAGCCTACATCACCGCAGACAAGGCGATCCATTGGTACGGCCGATTCCATGTCTGCCTTAATGTCCTGAGTTGCCGTCCACTGGTCAGGAGTATCTTCGTAAGGAAATGCTGCTTCAAAAGCAACAGACCACTCGCCGTCTTTTGGAAACGGGAATCCACGGCTTGCCTGGCGCTTTGAGTAAAGGTCAATGAGGCGCTCTGCCATTTCTTCAACCTGTTTCTGAACCTTTGCCTTTCTTGCACTCCAGCTTTTGGATCCGATTCTGTCCAGCCTTGGGTGCTCGCTTTCGCTTCCAATGTAGCGTTGAACCATGTTCACCTGTTCAATTGGAATGAAGATTATGTCTTCGTCGGCATATTCTATCTTGATGTAGTCTTTTTCCGTTCCGTTTACGACTTTGCGTTCAATCTTAAGGAAACGGCCGATACCGTAGGAAACGTGGACTATGTAATCACCAGGCGTTAGATCTATAAAGCTGTTCAGGGCTTCGGACCTTACTTTCCTTGTTGATTTTGGAGAATTCCTTTTGCGTCCGAAAATTTCGCTTTCCTGAATTACAAGAAGTTTTTCTTCCGTAATGGTAAATCCAGTTGTAATGGCACAAGGCAGTATGGTAACGGGAAATAGGGAATTGTCTTCCGTCTCAGTGAATTCCTTTACCAGCTCGTTGATTCTTAGGGCCTGATTTGCATTGTCGGCAAAAATGAATATATGCCATTTTTCCTTCTGGTAGTTTTCAATCTGTTCCTTAAAGTACTTGATGTTTCCAAAGTAGCTCTGGGAAGCTTCGCATTCAATGGTTTCGGATGAATTAAAGGCCATGGAAAATTCTCCCAGGGTCTGTTCTTCTTCCCCGTTGTTGCTAAGGGTATCAAGGCTTCTGAAGGCATAAAGGCGTTCAATGGAATGAACCAGATTATAAAAATCTATCTGCATCATTGACGGCAAAAATACCGGCAGTTTTTGTCTTGCAGTCCTGTAGGAAACGGAATACTCGTTGTCCAGCATTTTCTTTGCGTTTACAAGGCGGTCCCAGTCATAGAAGAAAACCGGCGTGTCTTTGGCAAGGTAATCTAGGACGCAGTTCTGCTTTTCCCAAAGAAGTCCGTAAAAAAGTTCTTCCCCAAGGGATTCTTTCTGAACGCTGAGTTCCGTAAGGATTCTTTCCTTTTCCTTTTTTGCTTCGCCGGTAAGTGCAAGGTGTACGGTCTGAACTTTAAAATCCGGGTTGTTTATGGACTGAACTTCTTCTTCCCCGGCACTTTCTTCTGCATCATTTTCTTCCGGCAGATTTCCGCTTCGACGGGCCTTGTCGTAGGCTGCATAATCGTTCTGGATTCCACCCTTGTCTTCCGAGTCAAAGGCTGCTTCAAGACGGTCTACAAGTTCATCGGTCCAGACAACTTCCTTCATAGGGTAAATTATGAGGCGGTCAATCTTTTCCTTTGTGTTCTGGCTTTCAACATCAAAGGTCCTGATCTGCAGTATTTCGTCAAAATCAAACTGAATGCGTACCGGCATTTCTTCGCCGCTTATGAAGATGTCAAGGACTTCTCCCCTGACTGCAAATTCCCCTTTCTGGTTTACTTTTGGAACACGAAGGTAATTGTATTCAGCAAGTTTTGAAGCAAGAGATTCAATGTCTGCTTCCTGCCCCTTCCTTAATACTATGGAAAGGTTTCTTACATATTCAGCAGGAGGAACAGGTGTAATGAGGGATCTTTGGGTAAGTATGAAAATTCTAGGTTTTCCGTTTGCAGGGGAACGGTTTGCCATTTTTGCTAGGACCCCGGCTCTTTCTCCAAAAATTGCAGAACCGGTTCCTATTGGTCTGTATGGAATTGTTCCCCACCAGGGTAGCTTGTATACTTCCACATTGTCGCCAAGAATTGTGTTAAGGTCGCTTTCACATTCTTCCGCATCCTTTTGGGTTGATACTACAATGACATAGTCCTTCTGCCACTGGCTGTGCTTCTGTTCGTACTGCATGGCATGGATTTCATTGAGGGCAATCCTTTCAATGAACTGGGCTATGAAAAAGCCGTTGAGACTGCCTTTGGAGCCTGAAATCTGGAACGGAAATTCTTCCTTCTGGGCATCAGCGCAGGAAATTGTACACTGATGGAGATTTTTGCTGGAAGACATCAAAGGTAATAGCGATTTTAATAATGAATTTTCCATAAACTACCGATAATAAACACAGGACTAAATTTAAAATACAAATAGAGGCCTTTAAGCCCCAGGGAGTATTTCTGTGAACGCAAAACGTACTTTACTTTCAATTATAGCAATATTAATGGTTTTTGCCCACTCGGTTTTTGCAGAGACAAAGGACAAGGCAGAAGTTTCCATTAAGTTCTATGACAGAACAATGTACTATCCAGGTGATTCTGAAAGCAATCCGGTGTATGTTTACATTACCGTTTCAAATCCTACTGCAGAGACAATGAGGTTCAAGATTGCCGATGACAAAATGTTTTCCGTTGATTTTATCGGCTTCAATGTAAAGAAAGCTCAGCTTCCTTCAACTCAGGGACTTATCAGAAAAAGAACTACAAACCAGACTGTATATTTCCGCGAAATTACCCTTGAGCCTGGTGAAGAATATTCTTTCCGTGAAAACCTTAAGGACTATCTTGAGATTAAGGATCCATCAATTTATTATGTGGAACTCAGGTTCTATCCTGAACTTTACAGAAACAAGACCCATTACATGGCTTCTAACCGCCTTAGCCTTGAAATCCGCCCTAGTCCTTCTGCAGCAGCATCAAGTGCAATTCCTGTTGAATCTAAAAGTGCAATTGTTCTTCAGCCAGAAGACATCAGTCCTGATAGAGTCATTGAGCAGACTATCATTGCACGCCAAAAGTCACTTTGGGATCAGTTCTTCCTTTATATGGATCTTGAAGAAATGCTCAAGCGTGATCCTGCAAGAAGCAGAAAATATAATTCTGTAAGTGCAGATGAAAGAGCTGATATGCTCCGTGCTTTCCGTGCAGACCTTATGCTCCAGAGAATCGATTACGACATCGTTGCAATTCCATCGAAATTCTATATTGAAACTACTACTTATTCCCAGACTGAAGGAACTGTAAAGGTTCTTGAATGGTTCAAGAATGATAAATATCAGGAACGCAAGCGCTATACCTACTACGTTCGTCAGCGTGACGGTATCTGGCAGATTTACGACTACACAGTTGATAATCTTGGAACTGAATAATGGCTGACCAGAAGAAAAAGGCTAAATATTTTTGCGAAGGTTGTGGCTCTGAAGTTGCTTCCAACGCAAAATTCTGCCCAAAGTGCGGAAAATTCTTTGCGGCCGTTCGCTGCCCTAACTGTGGACACATCGGGACGGTAAAGGATTTTTTGCACGGATGTCCAAGCTGCCACTACGCCATGAGCCACGAGGAGATTTATGGTGTTCCTGAAGCAAAGACTTTGGACGGCAGAAAACACAAGCTTTCTAGAAAATCAAAAAAAATGATTAAATTTGCCTTCAAGAAGCATGAAAATGCAGGTTTTGGGGATGATGTTCCCGGCTGGCTTTTTCTTGCTAGCATTGCGGCCCTCATCATTATCTGCGTTGTTTTCTTTAAGCGCTGTACTTATTAGTAATGGCTGTGTCTGTAAATTGTGTTGCTATACTGGATGCGGTGGTTGAGCCTGTCGAAACTACCGCATGTTTAGTTTGAACTGCTTGATTTCGACAAGCTCAATCGGCGCAGCAACACTTTCTACGGACATAGCCTTAGTAATAAAAATCCTATAATTGACACATAGAACTATATTCTATATATTATTTTAACATATCGCCCAGGTGGTGGAATTGGTAGACACGCTAGTTTCAGGTACTAGAGAGGGAAACCTCGTAGGGGTTCAAGTCCCCTTCTGGGCATAATTTTCTTTTTTACCAGCTTTCCTTTGTATAAAATCCGTAATCACCATTAATCAAATCAATTATTTCTGAATCAAAACTGTCAATTTCCACATAGGGACGATTTTCCATATATCCAATGAGGGCACTTATTTTTTCTTCTGTTCCCTGAACTTCCATTTCTACTGTTCCGTCAGGCAAATTCTGCACCCAGCCCGTAAGTCCTTTTGCATTTGCAAAGTTTTTGCAGTGCCACCTGAATCCAACGCCCTGAACTCTGCCGTAAAATATTATATGTCTTCTTATTTTGTTCATTTCTAACCTTTGGTTATACATTTTTATTACGCTTTATTTTTATACTACAAATTAAATAGTTGTGAAATATAGAAGTATAAACAGATACGGAGCAGAGGTTCATGCCAAACTGCGATTTGCGACCCATAGGGACTCTGAGGGGGAAATCCCGAAGCTTTTATTGAGGAAAGGGAGCACCTAGCAGGCTTGGTATGGTTCTCTGCGGGAGTATCTGTTTATGCATTTAAGTACTTTAAACTAATTCTTTTATAGACTAATATGTAGTGCATTGGGGATAAAAATGAGAACTACAAAAGCGATTATTCATCTTGAAAATTTAAGGCACAATGTTGCTTCAATAAAAAATACACTAAAAAAAGACGTGATGATGTGCATTGCCATTAAGGCTGATGCTTATGGACACGGGGCTGTTCCCTGTGCCAAGGTTGCCGTGGAAGCTGGCGCCGATTACCTTGCCATTGCGACTGTAGATGAAGGAATTGAGCTCCGTACAAACGGAATCAAGGTTCCACTCCTTTTGCTGAGCCTTTGTTCTCCTGAAGAAATTCCTGATGCCGTTAGATACGACCTTACTCCTTTTGTTTTTGACAGCGAATATATTCAGCTTTTTGCCGGAGTCTGCAAAAGTGTTGGAATCAAGGATTTTCCGGTTCATCTTGCAGTAGATACAGGTATGGGTAGAATCGGATGTCTTCCAAAGCAGGCTGGTAAATATGCAAAGGAGATAGTGAACACAGGTGTTCTTTCCCTTGCTGGAACAGGAACCCATTTTGCCTTGAGCGACGGAACATCCAAAAATGCCGTCAAATACACAAAAAGACAGGCTGAAGAGTTCAAGACAGCCATAAAATCCATTAAAAAGATGGGAATTGATCCTGGAATCTGCCACTGTGCAAATTCTGCCGCTACATTGAATAATCCTGAATACCACTACGACATGGTTCGCCCAGGAATCATTGCTTACGGCTACTACTGCGATGAAGTTTCAAAGGAATACCTTGCTTCAAAGAATAAGCAGATCGAATTGAAACCTGTCATGACTGTGGAAACATCTGTCTGTGCCATAAGGCATTTTGAAGAAGGTAAATCCGTAGGCTATGGATGTACTTGGGTTGCAGATAAGGATACAGATATTGCAGTTCTGCCGGTTGGTTACGATGACGGCTGGTTCAGAAGGTTCAGTACCAACGGTGTAACTGTTACCATCGATGGGGTCAGCTACCCTGTCCGCGGAAGAATTTGCATGGATCAGTGCATGGTTGAACTTGGCAAAGGACACAAGGTTAAGCGATGGGACAAGGCAATCCTCTTTGGTTGTGCTGAAGACGGTGCATTGCAGACAGCAAACGACATTGCTGAACTTACGGGAACAATTCCATACGAAATTGTCTGCGGCATTTCAAAACGTGTTCCAAGAGTCTATGTAGATTAAATACCCTTTTTCTATTTTCCTAGGCATTTCTGGCATAAGAGGTATTTTTTTACTTCTGAGACCAGGTAGAAACTTCCCGTTACAAGGAGCAAGGCCTTTTCTTCCCGTGCGTTTTCTACAGCATTAGGAATTGCCTTAAGGTAGTCTCCGCAGGAAAGGTATTCCAGGCCTGCGGCATCAAAGGCTTTTTTTATTCTTTCAAGATTACATTCCTTTACGCTACCAGGCTTTGTAAGGGTTATTTTTGAAAATTTTCCCTTGAAAAATTCCGTCATTTTTTCAACTTCTTTGTCAGCGGCGCACCCAAAAAGCAAATGTACGTTGGAATTATTGCCATTGCCGTAGATTTTCCCAAGGGTTTCCATGGTAAAGCCTATGCTTTTTACCGTGTGGGCTCCGTCAAAAACAATGTTTCCATCGATTTCAAAGCGGCCAGGAAGCACTGCTTTTTCAAGGCCTTTTTCAAGGATTGCTTCGTCTAGATCTGGCATTGCCTGTTTTACGGTAAGGGCCGCAAGGGCTGCGTTGTAGGCCTGAAATTCTCCAAGCATGTTCAGCTTGACCTGAAGTGGCCTTTTAAAGAAATTTGACTCTATTTTACAGTATAATTGTCTATTTTTGTATACAACCTCAGATGTTTTCGAGATTTCATCGACAAAGTAAATGGGTGCAGATCTGTCTGCTGCGATTTTTCTAAAGACTTCCTTGACGCTTTCTGCCTGTTTTGCCACAAAAACCGGGGTATTTTCCTTTATTATGCCGCCTTTCTCTGCTGCTATTTTTTCTACGGTATCCCCAAGGAATTCAATATGTTCAAGTTCAATCTGGTTTATGCAGCATACGGCAGGTTTGAGCACATTTGTTGCATCAAGACGGCCGCCTAGACCTACTTCATAGATGCTATAGTCACATTTTGCGTTGTAAAAGGAGAGTATGGCAAGGAGGGTTACCAGTTCAAACCAGGTGATGGGACGTCCTGCAGGCAGATCTTCTGTTTTTACGGAATTTACGCAGTCCATAAGTTCCTTTACGGACTTTTCATATACTGCTTCTTCAAAGGGACCTTTGCAAGTTCCTATTCTTTCAATGAAATCAAGGATGTGGGGCGAAGAATAGAGGCCAGTTTTGTACCCTGCTTCGTCAAGTATGGATGCAATCATCATGGATACAGATCCCTTCCCTTTGGAACCTGCAACATGAAATGCCGGAATTTTTAGTTCCGGATTGCCTAATCTTCCGCAGAGAAATTCCATGGTATCAAGCCAGAATATGTTTTTTTCCGGTGTCTTTTCAAAATTAAGGTATTCTTCTGCAAACTCTTCAAAAACGCCTATAGCTGATTTTGTTACTCCCATTTATTTTTCTTCTCCCAGTTCTTTCAGTAGCTTTTCATAAGTCCATCTGCTGATGGTATACCTGTAGCTTATGTGTTCAAGGTAAGCATCTCCGGAAAATTCAGGTATTACGACAATCTGATCATCCTTCTCATAAAAAGAATAAACCCCACTGCAACCATAGTCAAAGAGAAATTCAACTGTTTTTACAGGTTTGATGTGTTCTGCAGGCTTTATATAGGCAATCTCACCTCTCCTAAGGCCTTTTTCACTGTCTTCGGATTGAGAACGGAGGCACAGGGGTTTTATGTAAGGATCTGCCCAGAAAGACGGTGTTTTTTCATAGATGAAATTCTCTGCCTGAGTTCCTGTCTGCCATACGGTGCTGTCTTTTGATGTCCTGAAATAGATTTCCCCGTTAAGGTCATCGGCATATCCAAAGAAAAGGGATGCTGCAGTTTTTGATTCAATGCGGAAGTCCACTTCCACTGCGTTGGCAGAATCAACTCCAAGATTTTTCCAGGAAGTTACATTTGAGGCTTTCTTTTTCCATGTTGATTTTACCGACATTTCGGTAAGGAATCTTGAAACGGTTTTTGAATCAACAGGCCAGTAAAGACTGTCGTTGGAAAAGGAATCAGTTCCAAGCCATCTGTCGTCAATTTTGAACATGGAAATTCTGCATTTTGACTTTTTGTCCAGAATCCTGATTTCCGTAATATCATTTTTTACTGAGGGATCAAGAAAAGTTCCTTCAGTTGATTTCTGAACATTGTTATTTTTTGAAAAAGGCAGCAGGAAAAGTGCAACTGCAATGAGGAGGACTATGTCAAAGGCATAGAAGAGGACAAATGCTTTTTTAGCCGGAAGTCTTTTCATCTGTAAAATTTTCTCCTTATGAATGCAAAGTATAAACCTGCCGAAAGGATAAGTGCAACCGGAACCATAAAACAAAGGATAAAAGTTTTTCTTACGGCATCACCGAAATCTGATTCCGATACCTTGTACAGGCTGTAATTGAAGAAACTTTTGTTTTTCAGGGCAAGAAGTTCCTTGTCGCCGTTTAGGAGCAGAAGTCCGTTTCCGAGGAATTCCATGGAACGGAAATCCATTGCTTCACCGGAACTGTATGCAATCATTGGAGTGCTTAAGGCATACTGGTCTCCCATAAGGATGAGCCTTAGGTTCTCCGGATTATCTTTTAATGAAACTGCTGCTGCAATGTTAAACTGCCCTTTTGTTTCGTTTCCTTCTGGAGCTGCGGGACAGGCAAAAGGACTTGTAATGAATTTTCCGTCAAGCTTGTCAATTTGCCACGATGAAGTGCTTGTCATTAAAATGGGGTTTACAGAAAAACCTTCCATTTCTGCAACTTCTTCATCAAGGTCAAAAGCACAGGGCCAGAAAGTGGTCATTCCGTCAGGTGCAAAAGTCTGAGGCCGCAATACAGGCCAGAGGGAATAGTTAATGTATTCAGTTTTCTGCTCTACTGAATTTCCGTCAGTCTTAGAATCGCTGACCATGGTAATCCTGAAATTAGAAATATCTCCAGTAAGGGTCGGTTTAAAATAGATGCCAAAGGTAAAAAGCATTCTTGCAAAATAAAGCTGATTTTCATTCTGGGTAACGGACCAATCGTCCTTTATGTTTACGGAATAAGGCTGAGATGCTATGAAAGCTTTTCCACCATCCAGAAGGAATTTTTCAAGCTCTTTCGTGTCTTCCCTGGAAAAATTTTCAGAGCCAAGAACAATCAGTGGAACCTTTGGAAAATTGCCAAAGCTTTTTCCTTCCTCTGCAGCTGATGGAAGTTGGCTTATAAAGGGAACATAGCCTAACGATTTAAGGTATGGAAAAAGATAGCTGTAGTCGCTTTCAAAGTTTAGACCGTTTGCACAGACAATCTGCACAAGTTTTTTCTTTTCTTCTATCAGGGAATTTATTTTCTGCGCAAGGTCAAATTCCAAAGTTGCTGCTGACAAGACAAAAGGAATGGTTTCAGTCATTCCAAGATAGTCAATGACTACTGCCGAATATACACTGGTTACTGTGGATGAAGAAATGGAATTGGTTCTTACAGGCTGTCCGTTGATTCCGTATTCTGAAAGCTTTTTCTTAAGTTCGTCCTTTGCAGGATTTACGATTCTGAAAGAAATTAAGTCTGAAACTGATGCGTAGGCTTCAAGATAATCTGAAACATCCTTTACCTGTGGATACAGGTTTTTCAGGCTTGAAGAAAGATAATAGGTGATGCTTACAGGCTCTGTAATTTTCTCTGTAATTTTCCTTGAGTATGTTGTAACTGAAAATTTCTTTGATTTTGTAATGTCCGCCTTTAAATTTATGAGAGATGTAACTGCACATGAAAGTATAAAGGTAAGTCCAAAAAGTCTTGCAGCCTTCCTGAATGTTTCCGTTTTGTTGCCCTTCTTTTTTTCCACGGTAAAGCAGATTAAAAAAATGAAAAGCCCAGATGCAAGAAGAAAATACAGAATCTGCCTTAAATCAATTATTCCCTTTGCAAAGGAATCAAAATTCCATGCGAAGGAAATTGACTTTATGACTGCAGAAAAGATTACTCCTGCATCAGCATAAAGAGGAATGTTATGGATGGAATTGCACAGTGCAAGGCCAAGTACGGATACGACAAATGCCGCTGCCGTGCCATTTATTAAAGTGAAAGCAAGAGTCGTAAAGGATACGGCACACAGTGTAAAAAGCAATATTCCAAAGTAACCGCAGAAAAACTGTGCACCTTCTACATTGCCAAAAATACTTACGGCTGCAGGAACAGTCATTGTCAGGAGGTTTGCTGCAGTGCATGTAAGGAAGGATGCGCTGATGGAAGCAATGGTGACTTCAAGACTGGAAAACGGAAAGGACCACTGACCTTTTATTCTGCAGGAAGAAACTATAAGGGGAACATAAAGTATGAAGCCAAATGGAAATGCTGCAAAGAACCTGTGAAGGTCTGTAGTGCCGGCTCCGGCAAAAAACCTTTGTCCAACAAACCACTGGATTGAAATGTATGCTAAAAATCCAATGTGGGCAAAATAAGTAACCGGCGAATGTAAAATCCTGTAAAGGAAACGGCTCAAAAGTCTATTCATTGCTGCCCTCTCCTTCAATTAATTTCAGGAAAGCTTCCTCAAGATTTTTACAGCTTGTTTCTTTCACAATAGATTCTGTAGTTCCGTGGGCAACAAGGTTACCTTTGTTCAGAATAAAAATGCTGTCACAAAGAGAAACTGCTTCGTCTATATGATGGGTGGAAAAAATGATGGTTGTGTTTTCCGCAATTTTTTTAATTCTTTTTCTAAGCTGAACTGTCTGGCTTGGATCAAGTCCTGCTGAAAATTCATCCAGTACCAGAACCTTTGGTTCTATGCACAGCGCTTTGGCAAGGCTTACCCTTTGCTTAAAACCTTTGGAAAGTTTTTTTACCTTGGTTCCGAGGACTTCCTTAAGATCGCAGGTTTCTACGGCCTGGTTTACTGCTCGTTCAACGGATTCAACGGAATACAATTTTGCTTGAAGCCAAAGGGTTTCCTTTACTGTAAGTTTTTCCTCAAGTTCTGGAGTTTCCGGTACATAACCCGTAATTTTCTTTATGCGGTCAGGATCCGTTTCTCCGAAAAGGTTTACAGAACCTGACGTTGGGTAAATTTCGCCGCAGACGGTTTTTATGAGAGTTGTCTTTCCCGCACCGTTGGGACCAAGAAGTCCCGTAATGGAATTTTTACCTGCAATAAAATCAACGCTGTTGCAGGCAATCTTGTCACCATATTTTTTTGTAAAGGCTTCGAGCTTTACGCAATCATTCGACATAAGGAATCTCTATGTGCATTCTGTCTTTTGTAAGTTCTGCATTCGGATAGACTTCCCTTGCCTGCTTTAAAAGAAGATCCAAATCCTTGTCGTTGTAGCGTGGGCTGTAATGAATCATGGCCATTCTCTTTGCATTGGCATCCTTTGCAATGGTTGCTGCCTGTCGAGATGTCATGTGCTTTTTTTCCTTTGCCTGATCCTCACAGTCATCGGCAAACATTCCTTCGCAAATCAAAAGGTCGCTGTCCTTGACTTCTGGAGCAATTGTCGGAAGATACATTGTATCTGTTACAAAACTGAATTTGCGGCCTTTTCTTGCCTGCCCTACAACCTGTTCAGGCTTTACTTCAATGCCCTCATCATTTATAACTGCCTGTCCATGCTGAAGTTTTCCCCATAGTGGTCCTCTTGGTACTTTGAGCTTGAGGGCTTCATCAGGATTGAATTCCCCCGGGCGATCAGCTTCTTCAAGGGTATAGCCAACACAGGTTTTTGTATGTTCAAGTGGGAAAGCACGGACTGTAAAACCATCACCTTCATAGCATACGCAAGGTGCTGTAATTTCCTTTACTATGATAGGATAATTTATATACATGTCCAGAACCTTGCGGCTTGAGTCAATGTATTCTGCAATTTTTGGAGGACCAAAGATGTAGAGGGGTTCGTTTCTGTCAACCTGAGAAGAAAGCATGAGAATTCCAGGAAGTCCAGTAACATGATCAGCATGTGTGTGGGAAACAAATATGGCGTTGATTTTTTTCCATTTTAGATTAAGTCTTCTGAGTGATACCTGAGTTCCTTCTCCGCCGTCAAATAAAAAAAGATCACCGTCACGGCGCAAAAGTACTGATGTCAAATGACGGTAAGGAAGCGGCATCATCCCACCGCAGCCCAAAACAAAAGCTTCCATATTCATAGAATAACATTTTATAGGAAAACACCAGTTTCTTCAACAAAGGCCATTTTTGACCTTGTTGTGACTCCCGGGGATTTTCTATATAATAAACAAACATAAACTGATATATGATTTATCCATTTAATAAATTGGAGGCACATGATGGTATGGCTTATTGGGGATAAAGGCATGCTTGGAAGTGAAATTTCAAAACTTCTTACAGAACATAAAATCCAGTGGATCGGAAGCGACCGCGAAATAGACATTACAAATCCGGCAGAACTTAGAAAATTTGCAACCAGTCATGGACCTGCCGCAAACACAACCGGGCTTACAGTAAGGAAAAGAAAAGTTCCTGAAAAAATTACCTGGGTCATAAACTGCGCAGCTTATACTGCCGTAGACAAGGCTGAATCAGAACCGGAAATTGCAGAAAGTCTTAATGCCGAAGGACCTCTCAACATTGCCCGTATAGCAAGGGAAATCGGTGCAAAACTGATTCATATTTCTACAGACTATGTTTTTGACGGAAACGGAAAGGTTCCATATACAGAAGAAGATCCTAAAAATCCAGTAGGTGTATATGCAAAAACAAAGGCAGAAGGTGAACGCCAGATTGAAAAGGAAATGACCTTGTACTACATCATCCGTACTGCCTGGCTTTACGGTTTTGGTGGTAAGAACTTTGTTTACACAATGACTAAAGCCATGAATTCAAATGATTCAGTAAAGGTGGTGAATGATCAGAAAGGAACGCCTACCTGTGCCGTTGACCTTGCAGAGTGCATTATCAGAATAATTGAATCTTCGGATAAGGCTCCATTCCTCTTTGGAAAAAAATCTGCACTTCCATACGGTGTCTACCATTTTACAAATCAAGGGGAAACTACCTGGTATGAATTCTGCTGCAAGATTTACGAATACGGCAGAAAATACGGTGTAATTACAAAAGACTGTGCTGTTGAACCTTGTCTTACAGAAGATTACCCTACAGCGGCAAAGCGCCCTCAGTATTCTGTTCTCAGCAAGGAAAAGATCAAGGCCGGCCTTAAAATCAAGATTCCGTCTTGGGAAGAAAGTCTTGAGAAATTCATCAAGAGTCCAAGATTTGAACCTAAATGAGAACACGGAAAGCAAGGGAATTATTCAATCAAATCCTGCAATTTAGCTAAAGAATTTTTTATTTCTTTGCAGGAATTATGTTAAGGAAGATTGATTTTTCCTTTTCCATTCCCGGGGTAATGTTGATTTCCCAGAAAAGGCTTGAAACAAGGGTCTTTGAAGTTTCTTCAGGTTCCTGTGATTTTACGGGCCTCTTGAAAGCAAGGAGTGAACAGGAATAGCCTGCAAGCTCGTTAGGTTCAATTACAAATACCCTTTTGTCTGCTTGGTCAGTTATATGGATGAAAGAAACTCCATTGTTGAAGGAGAATTTCTTTTTTGGATCAAACTGCTTTAATTCCTCATTGTGGACAATTTCAGTACTATACTGTTCGCCGTTTGAGTAGTTCTTGTCAAAACGGGTCTGTGCAAAATTCAGTTCAACTGCAAAGAATCCGTTGAGTTCCTCTTCACTTTCATTCCTCAAAATATACTGAACATTTATTCCCGACTGGGTAAAGGTAATGTTTTTGCGAAGGGTTACAGGCTGCTGCTGTTCAGAAAAAAGTCCGCTTCCTTCAAGATGGATTTCCTTCCTCTTGTTTTCAATTTTCTTTTCCTTGAAGAGAGTTTTGGAAAACATTGGGGATGAAATCTGATTGTTGTCCAGATATTTCTTTAGATCAGATTTGTTACCAAGGTGCTCTACAAAAAATCCCCTTGTATAACCGTCGCTGAAACCATCAAATTCTTCTATGGCAGAAATGCTTGAAGCATAATTTGAGCTTGATTTTATCGGGTTGAAATCCGTTATCTGACCACCTTTAAGGGAAACAACGGCATTATAGCGCTCCATAAAGGCAATGTATTCATTCAGGCCGTCGCCGTTGTAATCATAGGAAGTAAGGGATTCCTTGCACTGTTTTGCAGCATCACGGACAAACCTTTCCGCTTCATTCAGGTTTCTGTAGGCTGCCTGCCTTTGTTCTGCAGGTGCTGGAACTCCTTCAGGATAGCAGATGAAATTTGTTCCGCTCTGTGCCTGCCATAGGCTTTGGGTGGCACTTGTTTTCCTCATCTTGTCTCCGCCTTTGGTCTGGAAAATGAGCATGCTTATGTACATCATCCTTTCATAAAGGCGGTTGTTCTGAGGATATATGTTAAGGTAGTCGTGGATAGACAGAGGGAAATGGCTTGAGTTTTCAGTAGCTTTGTATGGAACCGACGACCACTGGGCAATGTTCCATTCCATGCCGGCAGGAATATAGGCTGGCAAAAAATCTTCAGTTTTGCTCAGGTACTCATGTGGCAAAGTAAAGTTGAGGGCTTTTTCCTGGAAATTTGAATCAAGGTTAAAATCAAACAGGTCATTGAGGAAACCGCAGGCAAGAAGCTTTGCAAAATAGTTAAAATCAATTGAAATTGAAACTACTGGTCTTGTACTTTCTTCCAGTTTATTTTTTTCATAGAATTTTGAAAGTCGCTTGGTCCAGTCCTTCTTGTTTTCAGTTTCATCCGGCAGAAGGTTTTTATAGGTTGGCAGAACCTTCAGGCTTTTACCCTGCTCACTGGTTATTATAGGGAGACACTTAAGGTATTTCTGGGAAACAAGGGTACTGTCAAGGAAAACATAGGACATTTCGCAGGAATGGAATGTGGTAATGAGCATAGGATCCCAAATGCTTCCAAAAAGATACAGTCCAAGAGGTCTTTTGCCAAGAGCCTGTCTTATAGACATGCTCATTTTTTCAATCTGACCTGCCCTGTCACTAGGATAAATCAAAGGAAATATCGGTGTGTAATATCCTCCGCCTATGATTTCAATCTGCTTTCTTGAAAGAAGATCCTTCAAAAGCTCTATTGATTCCGGATGCTTTCTTTCGTAGTAATCCAGCTGTGGCCCTGTAAAAGCAATGGACAGATAAAAGTCCGGGTGAGAATATAGAAATGTAAGGGCGCTCTTAAAAACTCTCTGGTAGTTCTCTTCAAGAAGATTTGCATCTTTACCTGACGAGATGTCAGCAGCAAGTTCCAGGCAGACATTCAGCTGGCTCATGGTTTTCCTTTGTTTTATTTATGAATAAGTGTATACAATTTCTTTGACAATTTGAAGTCTTTACTGCCATAGTTAATGTCAGTTTCCTTAAGATTGTCAGAGCACTTTGTTTTCTCTGAGAATGGTGCTGAACAGAATACGGCCTTTTCAGTTCCAACAGGGATGAGTTTTATAATTCCCTTAGGGCAGAATTCTACACATTTACCGCATCCGTTGCAGAGGTTGTTGACTACTGCTGTCCTGTTTTCAATGGAAATTGCATTTCTCGTACATGCCTTTATACAGTCTCCGAATCCTATGCATCCAAATTTGCAGTCATGTTCCGTATCGCACAGTGAAAGATAGAGGGAACAGCTTTTGGGACCATCGTATTCAAAACGGAAAGGAGCACACTCTTTTCTTGACGAACACATTACCACAGCCTTTGTGTCCTTTGCATTTTTAAAAGTTTCCATAAGGGATGGCCTTACGCGAATTTCATTTTCTGAAAAGATAGGCTTGTTAAAGGAAATGTTCTGAGCCCTCAAAGATGGAACAAGAAGTTCAAATATGAAGGCAAAAATAATTGAAATGAGGATCAGAAAAAGAATCATCATGAAAATCGTAAAAATCACAGGAACACTCCTTTGTTGAGCCATGTAACATTCCATGAAAGAAGGAGGAACATGACGATTACTATGCTTATAAGGATGAATCCATTTTTTTCATATTCCTGCTTTCTTCCGTTGAGTTCATTTCTTCTTGTTATGGCAATGACGAATGGAATAATCATGAAGAAAGCTGCTGCACAAAGAACTGAAATGAAGACGCATTCACCAAAGGAATTTGATTCCGTAAGGCCGATGAAAATGAACATCAATGCAATTCCAGATTCTACGGCGCTGATTTTTGCCGTAATTCGGATAATGGCTTCTACAAAAACCGAAATGGCAAGGAAAAAGAGAATTACTACAAAGGGATAAAGTTCCGTCAAATCAACAGGAACAAGAAGCCAGTAGACAATCATGTAGGACAAGGCCGAAGTTGATGAAACGCAAATCATCATTTTTAAGGCCTTGATCATAAGGTCGTGCTGCTTTTTACTCAATACCACGGAACGTTCAATGCCGATTCCATAAACAAGAACTACGGAGCTAAAGAAAACATAATAGAGAATTGTGCTTATCATTTTACACGCTCCTTGAGGTTGCAAGAATTTCAAGCTTCTTCATTGTGCTTGCAATGAGGGCAAGAAGAATTGCCAGAAGAACTATTCCACCTGGAAGGGATGCTAGGAAACTTCCAAGGAAAGAAATGGAATTCCTGCTAAAAACGAAAATTTCAAGTAGTCCATTCTTGCAGGGAAATGTAATTGTACTGTAGCCAAATACATCCCTGATGAAAAAGAAAACCAATGCAAATATGGAAAAGGCATTACATTTTACCAACCCCAGTTTAAGGGAATCTTTAAGGTTAAGTCCTGTCTTGCGGTAAAGGTTTCCAAGGATGAAGGCTGTTAAAGCCGGAACATAAACATTTACACCCATGACAAAAGCCATGAAAGGAGAAACCATAATCAAAATCTGCCTTAAAAGTATGGAAGTTGAAATGAGCATTACAGCAATGAGGACACTGTGGAGTCCGTATTCAAAAAACATGGATGAAAGTTTTCTGAAAAGAATTCCGAGAGTCGTAAAAATGTAAAGCATCAGTACGATGATGATTCCGTAGGCAAATCTTCCAGGCAAAGGAATCAGAACCGCCAGAGAAAGTGCTGAGTAAACATAAAGTTCATTTTTTTTCATTTTTACCTTCCTTAGCAGCAGCTGTAATTGCAGGAATTTTTTTGCCCCAGTATTTTATCTGGGAATGCATTGCGGCATTTTTCAAAGGCTCCTCCACCCTGTCATTGATCTGGGCAAAGCCGATGAACTGCGCTTCAGTTTTTTTGCTTTCGTATATGTATACACAGACAATTGGACCGTACAGTGATGGCATTCGGATAATAACGGCAAAGGAATCATAGTCTTTTTTCTCTGGAGAAATAGCCTCGTACACTGCACAGTTTACAGTCATTGTTGAATTCAACTTTATGTATTTTCCAACAGAGTACGTCGAATAGGATTTTTCTGCAAATACTTTTTCAATCTCACGGCCCATACCTGTTCTCCAGGATTTTCTTCCAAGGAGAGTAAAAGCAACAAGAAGACCAAAGAATACGGCAAGTATTCCGCAGAATATTCCGGCCTTTATGGACATATTTTTATAAAAGAGTTTTTTCTTTGAAATGTTCTGCGAGAGTTCATCAAATTCCTGATTAAGCATCTTCAAACTCCTTCATTCTTTTAAGCCTTGGAATTACTTTTTTTCTGATACTTGCAAACTTTCTTCTGTCTTCGATTACCTGAATGCAAGGCGAAATCAAGTTCATAACGATTACAGTGAAAACATATCCAACGGAAGAAAGACCGAACCCAATGATGATGAATCCGAGTATTCCAGAGGTTATTCCGTAGATTATTTTTCCCCATAAATTTATAGGTGTAGTTCCGTACCACTGGAGAATATAGAGTGTTGAAAAAAGTGTTCCGCTTGTAAGCAATGCAAGGATTATATCTCCCTGCATTGGAATGCCTCCGAGTATGAGGGGACTCACAAAGCGGATGAGAATCGTATAAACAAAGATGAACAGTGAAGGAATCAAAAAGTCTATTACATCAAGGGAAAAGAGAACGAGTGAAGAAACCAAAGTTATAAGGTTGAACCTGAATGCCGGTATTACGGAACCGTTGTCCCAAAGAAGGCTTACATATCCTTCCGGAATTGAAATACCAACAAGCTTGAAAATTGTTCTGTTAAGGAATTCGGTGATAGCACTGTCAGTTGCAATTGGTTCAACTGTACCATTCTGAATCAAAATAAGGGCTGCATTTCTAGACTGCAAGTCTGAAGATGTTAGTGCAGAAGGCGGAAAGCAGGATGAGTTTATGAAATACAAAACGATTACGCATACGGCAACAATGTTTGCCCATGACTCAGAAAATTCCCCAAAGGCCCATCGGAAGATTGTCATGGAAAGCAATACAACGATGAATACTGCGGCAGGATTATATGTTGCCGGAAGAAGAAGTCCTGTTAAAAGTCCTTGTATGATGGAAATTCTCCAGGAATGAAAATGCATGTCCCTGACAAGCAAAGTCCTGTGAATCAATTCCGAAAGCACTGATGCTGTAAGGGCACATGTAAGAACAGCAAGGGAAGCTGTGCTTTTTGTGATTGCCAGCATGAATACCTGAATCAAAAGCAGTCCTATGGTTACCGATGAAACAGTATCAAGGGACCAGCTTGCAAATTTAAACGGATTTAGACTGATTTTTTTGCAGGATCTGTTCAGTTCAAAATTAAGCATTGTTTCCTCCTGTCTTTAAAAGTGAAATGGTCTGGCAGAGAGAAAGTCTTGATGGACAGACGCTGTTGCAAAGTCCGCATTGGCCACAGATATTTGCTGTTGCGGCAATATCCCTTGGCAGCAAATAATTTTCCGAAGCCATTTTGTAAAGCAAATCAGGAACAAGATGCTCCGGACATATTGAACGGCATCTGCCACATCTTATGCAGGAAGTTGACCTTTGTACGCAAAGTTCTTTTGACGGAAGGAATTCAATGGACTTGACCATTTTGGTAACCGGAATATCCAGGTCTGCAATTCCATTTCCTCTAAGGAGACCGTTGATTACAATTTTCGAAGGATTTGTATTAAAGCCGCCGCACTGCTCCACAAGATTCCTTATGGTGGTGCCAATCCTTACCTTGAACATTCCGGCAGATTTGAGGCAGGAACCTGTAACATGGACAAAACGTTCCACAACAGGAATGCCAAGCACAATGGCTTCGTAAATGGAAAGACAGGTTTCAGGATCAAGAAAAAGGCACTTGTGGTTGACCGAAGAAAAATTTTCATATTCAGGAATCTTTGAAACTTTTCTTACGGCCTTCATAAGGCAGTGTATGAAACCAGCAGGGTATTTTGTATTGTCTGCAGTTGCGGTTACAATTGTGTTTCCTTCAATGAGTTTTTCACTGATTGAGAAATCGGATTTTTTTGGAACTACAAAAGCAAGTCCTTCAGCTTCAAAGGCCTTTGCTGCAATTTTAGCTCCCTCCACTACATTATCTGTAAAATGAGAAGCAATGTGGGAATCCGTATAGCGGCTTGGATCTTCATCAAACATTCGGACTATAACAAACCTGTGGGATTTTAAAGTACATTCCTTTATTTCCGTTGCTAGGGAAACAGGCTTTTTAGGAAAGGTATTTACGATTCCCTTTGATTTGAATTCTTCTAGAAGAGTTGCCGGAGAAAAAATGTTCCAGTCCACAGGATTCTGTTTTTTTCCGAGGAAAGTAAATTCCCCCTGTGTTTTTATTTTTGCAGCAAAGGAAAGGTTTCCATTTGGCAATGAACACTGAATGATGGATTCAATTTTACCGGGAACTGATGAATGAATGCATGCTCCTCTAGCCGATATGATCCCTTTGGGTGATGCTATGACCTGCCCTTCGCGAACTGCATCTCCTTCCGACATTGAACATTCATATTCAATTCCATCTGCCTGACAAAAAGGAACCGTTATGGTCTGTGGCAAAAAAGAACGGACAGAAGTTTCAAACATTGGATGGTCGGGAGAGATAAAATTATTTATTGCTTTCATCTGGATTTCCTGCCTGATTTTAAAACATAAACGAGAAGAAGAAGCACAGGAACAAAAATGCAGACAAGGATAAGTATTAATCCAAGACCGTCTGTCTGTCCCCGAGATTCGCCGCTGTTTCTATAGACAACAGAGACATTGGAGCCCTGTTTTTTTATAAGCTTTTCTACTGCATCGTAATCCAGTTCCTCGATTTCCCTGTCAACTCCTTCGCGGAATTTTTCATCGTAGGTCATAACGAGGGACTCTGATTCAACGATTTTGTCATCGACAATTTCATAGCGTGGAACTGTTATGGTTTCGCCTTCAACAGGATCGAGACCAGTGAAATTTTCGTTGAGGTTTTTGTAAGGATAGGATTTTGCTTTCCAGAACCATCCGTATAATTCCTTGAGTCCAGGAAGCACTTTTTCATCTTCATGAATACCGGCTGAATGTACTGGAACCGGAATGGATATGTCTGTTTCTGCATTTGTGGAAATTCTGCTTGAAAGTAAAAAAATCACAAGGAGAAGAAAAAGCGGAACCAGACAGAACAAAGTATGCTTTGCTGTTCCCGGATGCATGAGTGGCATCTGTGGTGCTCCAAAAATCTTTACGAATTTAAATGAAGATTTTGAGTCCAAATGCTTTTCATAAATGTCAAGGAGAATGAGGGCACATACGGAAGAAGCCCCGCACATAAGTACAAGAAAGGCACAGCTTATTGAAAGTACCATTATGCACAAAACCGAAACCACAAGAGGAATGATAATGTATATACTCTTTTTTAAAACTGAAATTGCTTTTCTTCTGCCCCATATTCTGGATGCAAGGTAACAGGACAGCATGTAAAGGATTGCAGCGGCAGCCACAGGATAGAATACCTGGGAAAAAGAAAGCACCAGAATACTGGCCGATGACAATGCAAAAACTTTTCTGTTATGGGAAAAGAATATGAACATGAAAAAAACTGCAAGGACAATGAGTGGAACCAGCCATGGATATTGCTGCTTGCCGTCGATTCCGCAGGGAGTATTCGTATCACGAACGATTTCTTCCAGAGCCTTTACACAGGCTGAATCATTTCTTTTGGGAATGTAATAAAGGCTGTAAGTGTCAGACAAATCAAAAAAGTATGAAAGCCTTTCACTAAGATATGCAGAATCCCTTTGGGGAAGAACTGGAGTAAAGTCAGATACAAAGGGAATCCTCTGTCCTCCAAGGCTGATTACATTTTCAACAGAATGCCTTGCGAAATATGAAAGAACAGTTTCTTCTGGAAGAGTTTTTTCAACATATGCAACGGAATAGTTGTTCCAGATTCTTGATACGGGAACTGCCCTTAGACAAAGGGAGAGGACAAATGTAGCAGTTATTACGGCAAGAGAAATTAATGCAGTCTTGTTGAACTTCATTTATTTTAACACGCTGAATGCCAGGCCAATTACAAATCCGAGAAGAACTCCCATGAGGACTTCTGTTGGAGTGTGCCCCTGCACTTCCTTGATTGGTTTGAACTCAATGATTCCCTTTTCTGCAAGGGTTCTTCCGACCCTGTTAAGCAATGCAGCCTGGAGTCCATTTGCGCGCCTTACTCCAACGGCATCCCTGATTGTTACAAGGAAAAATCCCAATGAAAGGATGAAGACATCGCTGTCTAATCCAGAGCGGAATGCAATCATGGTGCAAAGTGTGGTTACCAGAGATGAATGGCTGGAAGGCATGCTTCCTGTTCTCCACAAAAGGAGTTCAAGTAATTCCTTGAGGCTGTGAACTTTTCCAGAAAAAAGCTTTATGAGGGTTTTTAAAAACTGTGCGGAAAGCCAGCTGAAAATACAGGCAATGATTGCTGGTTGAGTAAATAGTGAATGAAGCTGACTTTTAAAATCCATAAGTAAAATTATACAATATTATGCAATTTTGTTCTATGGAAATCTTAAATTCTTGAAGGAACGGCATTTTACCGTTATTATGAAAAAAATGGATTACAGGAATTTCAATGCGGGAAAAGATGACTCCGGACGCAGGCTGGATAAGGTTGCAGGACGAATCTTTGAGGCATCAGGCATTGCAAAAGGCATTTTTCCCCTCATCAGAAAGGGCCTTGTCAAGGTTAACGGAAAAAAATCTTCCGGAGACTACAGGGTCTGTGAAGGTGATGTAATCCAGGTGGCTAAATTCCTTTTTGATGATACAAGAATAACCAATAATTTTCCAAAAAAAGAATTTCCCATCAGCCTTGAAGAAATAACAGTTTTCAGGAACGAACACATACTCATTGTAAACAAACCTTCAGGTATAAATGTTCAGCCTTCAAAAGATACTGATTTCTGCCTTGCCCACATGGTTGAAGAAGATTTCAAGAGCAATCCCGGTACTTCCCTTTCTTTCAGGCCAGGACCACTGCATAGGATCGACAGGTATACAAGCGGCCTAGTTGTTTTTTCCCAGAGCCTTGAAGGGGCAAAATGGTTTACGGAAAACATGGAAAGGCATCTGGTTCAAAAAGAATATCTTGGTATTACCCAGGGTAACTATGAAAAACCTGAGGAACGGTATGAAGACCTTATTTTTATTCCTGAAAACAGCGGTGACGGTTTCGGGACGGTCATTGCAGGTCATGAAAAAGGAAAAAAGGCTGTAACAAACACCAGGTTCATAAAGAAGCTTACGATTGACGGGAATGACTGCAACCTAATGTCCTTTGCTATTGAAACAGGCAGAAAACATCAGATAAGGGCTCAGTCGGCCTTTCACGGTCATCCTCTTTTAGGAGATGTGGCTTATGGCGGAAAAGAATTAAAGAACAAAATGTTCTTTTTACATGCTTATAAACTGAAATTTCCTGAAAATCCCGTGGGATTGCCTGAAGAAATAACTGCAGAATGCCCTTTTTTACAATAAAAATTCCATACTTTTTTTTGCAAATTAGTTTTTTCTATAATATAATATTAATGTTATGAATATTTTTTCACGCTTTTCAGGCCATGGTATGACGGTATTTGCCCTTGTTGGCGAAAGCGGTACCGGTAAGAGTTTCCGTGCAAAGCTTATTGCTCAGGAAAACGGTATTGAAGCCATTATTGATGACGGTCTCCTCATTCAGAATGACAAGATTATTGCAGGTCGTACTGCCAAGCATGAAAAAACATATATGGGTGCCGTAAGGATTGCCCTTTTTGACGACAAGCAGCACCGTGATCAGGTTGCAAAGGCCCTCCAGACAAACAAAATAAAAAAGCTTCTTATAATTGGAACCAGTGAAAAAATGGCCCAGAAGATTACTTCCCGCCTACAGATTCCCCTTCCTTCAAAAATCATCAAAATTGAGGACATTGCAACAAGGGAAGAACTGGAAAAGGCAATAAGAAGCCGCCAGATTGAAGGAAAGCATGTCATTCCTGTTCCTGCAATCGAAGTAAAGAAAAGCTATTCCCAGATTTTCCACGATTCCATGAAGGATATAGCAGGCAAAGGTTCTGCAAAATTCAAGTTTTTCAGTATTTTCGGTAAAAAAAAGAAGCAGTCCACGTTGGAAAAATCCATCGTTACCCCTGAATTCAGCAAAAAAGGAAGGATTGAGATTTCGGAAGCAGCTTTAAGCCAGATGGCAATGCACTGCGTAAACGAATTTTCCAAGGACATAAGGATAAAAAAGCTTTCCATAAAGACCAATTCCCGCGGATACAAGCTCATCATTACGGTTGATGTTCCTTTTGGCAGGCAGTTGACGGGAGAAATCCACAGACTTCAGCAATATGTCATTGAAAACATTGAGAAATACACGGGAATTCTCATTGAAGAAGTCAGTATCATTATAGACAAAATCACTGTAAATAAATAAAATACTCCCCATTGTGTTAATTAGATATGGAACGGATGCTAAGGGGCGTCCAGTAAAGAAGGCTGTCGTTTATACAAGGGAAGAGCATAATATTCCCCTTTCTTCCATTGACAGCGATGCTATTTACATCATAAACCAGCTAAAAAACAACGGCTTTGATTCATATATTGTAGGTGGAGCTGTACGTGACCTTATTGGCAACAGGAAACCTAAGGATTTTGATATCGTTACTGATGCAACTCCAAGCCGAATCAAGAAGATTTTCAGGAATTCCCGCATCATTGGGAAAAGATTCCGCCTTGTCCACATTTTCTTTGGCGACAAGATTTTTGAAGTAAGCACTTTCCGTTCGATTTGTGATGGCTCCGTAGGAAATGCCTTTGGAACTATGGACGAAGATGTAATGCGCCGTGACTTTACCCTTAATGCTCTTTACTATGATCCCCTCAAGGAACAGGTAATAGACTATGTTGATGGCATTAAGGACATAAAGAAAGGTGTCGTTACTCCTGTCATTCCTTTGGAGAGAATTTTCATTGAAGATCCTGTCAGAATGCTCCGCGCAGTAAAATACGGTGCTACCACAGGCTGCAAGCTTCCCCGCAAATTGAAGAAGAAGATTCGTGAATCTGCTCCCCTTCTGTCTCCTGTTTCTCCTTCTCGTCTTACGGAAGAACTTTTGAAGATCATAAACAGCGGACACTCGAGGGATATAGTTTCTGCAGCCCTCGATACGGACCTTTACATATATCTTCAGCCGGCTGCTACGGAACTGATGCTTGAAAACAGGGTTTTTGCAAGGAATTACATGGAAAGTCTTTCCCAGCTTGATGCCCTCGTAAAGGCAAAACCTGAAAGCAAGCTTGGCGAAAGGCTCTATTACATACTCAAGGATTTTGTTGCCCAGCTTACGGACTGGAGTGAAGAAAAGAAAGAAAGCTCTGCTGCTGAACTTTACAAGCGCACTTGGGCCATCTGTCGCAATTTTGTACTTCCAATGAATCCGCAGAGAACGGAACTTGACTATGCCGTAAGGAAGGTTCTCGTTGACCTTGGCATTCAGCTAAAGAAAAAACAAAAGCCTAAGAAACCTGCAAGAAGAACAGGTCCTCAGGCTTAAGGAAAGAAGGCAGCCTAAACGCAAGACTGCTTTTTTTATTTTTTGCAGAAAGCAAGTATTTCGTTGATTGCATCGTAGCGGCATTTGTCGGCAAGCAATTCATGCCTTGCACCGTTGTACAGTTTGATGGAAACATCCTTCATTCCCATTCCGCAGTAGATGGCTGCAAGCCGGCTTACAGTTTTGCCACAGGAACCTACAGGATCCTCAGTACCGCACATGATTTTTACTGGAAGTTCCCTGTTGATTTTCTTAAGGTTGCGAGGTGCGTGGATATTGTGTATCAAAGCCAAAAGGTTATACATGAATCCTGTGGAACATACAAAGCCACACATCTTGTCCATCTTGAACATGTCAACGCTAAGGCTGTCGGATGAAAGCCAGTCAGAATCAGTCCTTGCATTCTTGAATATGGCATTGTATGGCTTGAATGTAAGGTTATGAAGAAGCATGCTGGTGTGGTCTCTTCCAAAGAAAAGCTTTATAAGGGCAGCAAGAATTCTTCCTCCGCCTATTACGAAGGGCCTTGGACCCGCTGTTCCAAGAAGGATAGCCTTGTCAATTTCGCGCCCGTAATTTTCAATTACATGCTGTGCAACAAAGGAACCGTAACTGTGGCCAATTAAAATTATTTTTGATCCAGGGAAATGTTCCTTCGCATAGTTTATTTCTTCATGGATGTCTTCAGAACATCTTTTGAAATTTACCTTGCCAGGATTTCCAAGGGGAAGTCCGTTTATTTCAGCAGTTTTTCCATGGCCCCTATGATCTTCAATAATGATGGCACCGTTGTTTTCACAGATAAAGGAAGCCAATTCTTCATACCTTAAGGCGTGTTCTGCCATGCCGTGGCTCAGGACAACAGTAAAATCTGGTTCTACATCCGGGGTCCACTGGTGGATCACATTATTATTGCCGTCAGACATTTTAAGCTGGAATGTTTCGTATTTCATGCTTTGATTATAACACGCATTTTTTACTTTGTAATGACTTTTTTTTTAGTGCCCTGTATAATTACCTTATGTCAGAAATAGTAACAGCAGATAAAATGGTTGCAGGCGGTGACTGCATCGGTTCCCTCAACGGGAAAAAAGTTTTCATTCCTTTTGCAATTCCGGGCGAAAAAATTGAAGTAGAAATAACAAATGACGCAAGGGATTACTGCAACTCAAAGATTCTTAGGGTAATTGAACCTTCTGATAAAAGAGTCATGCCATTCTGCCCCCTTTATACAAATTGTGGTGGATGCAATCTGCAGCACATTGAATATTCCTTTCAGAAAGAACTTAGAGCTCAGATTCTCAGGGATGCCTTTGAACATGAAGGTATAGAAATTCCTGAGATAGAAGTTGTATCTGGCAATGACAAAGGCTACCGTTCAAGATTTCAGTTTCACAACGGTGGACTTATGGGAAAACGCAGCAATGATATAGTTCGACTTGAGATGTGCCCTTGCGCAACTGAAGAAATAAACAAGTACCTGAAGGAAGTTCCATTTGAAGAAAGACCTGAAGGCAGAGTCCATGTATTCGGTACAAGGCATATTTCAAACATTCCGGAAGGCTACGATAAAATTGTGGTTGCGGAAAATGTTGAAGCTGAAATCCGTGGAAAAAAGAATTTCAAGAACCAGCAGAGGATCACTCCAAGCGGAAGAAAATTAAAGAAGCAAAAGCAGATTAAGGCCCGTTATGGTGGAACAACCCTAAATGAATCTACCCTCTGTCAGGTGGAACTTCTGGGCAAAAAGCTGAACTTTGACATCCAGGGATTTTTTCAGTCCAATCTTGAAGTTCTTGAAAAATCTATTCCACTTGTTACGGGTGGCCTTGAAGGAAAAAATGTTTTGGATATGTACAGCGGATGCGGAACTTTCAGCGTTTTCCTTGCAGACAAATTTGAGAAAGTCACCATGGTTGAACATAACAAGAGCGCTATTGTTTTTGCAGAACAGAACATGGCAGGAACAAAACACGAAAGCTTTGGTCTTTCCGGGGCCGTGTGGACAAAATATCATGCGGAAGGAGTAATAAAGTCCGGCGGTGAGTTTGATGCCGTCGTAATAGATCCTCCTAGAAGCGGAATGGAAAAGGAAGTCTGCCAATGGCTTCAGAAATCCGGGATTCCCCACATAAGAAGCGTTTCCTGTGACATAGCGACCCATGCCCGTGACATTAAATTCCTCATCCGTGCAGGATACAAACTTGAAAAACTTTACCTGCTGGATTTTTATCCTCAGACTGGCCACATAGAAAGCCTTGCAATTCTTGAAAAATGAAAAGAGCTTTTGTTTTTTTTACAGCAGTAATTCTTTCTTTCTACGCTTTCTCCGAGACAAGTTTCGTGGACAAAGAAATTGATTTTGCACAGACAATGGCTACGGATATAAATGTCATTGGCGGAATGATTACTTGCCAGCCAGTCAGAACTAGTTACGGTTATATTGCAACTGGAGACGGAAAACAGATTTACGGCTTTACACAGGAAGGCAAGCTATTATGGCTCAGATCCACAAAATTCAGGCTGAAAAAATTCCTTTCTGTTTTTGCAGAAGATCTTGTATGTGTAGTTTCTACTGACTCCAGAGTTTCTCTTTTGAATTCCAGCGGACTTAATCTTTGGACGGTAAAGTGTGATTTTGTAATTTCAGATGAGCCGGTTCAAGGAGCCGACGGAAGGATTTTTGTACGTGGAAAAAATACTGTTGCCTGCTATGGCATCAAGGGAACCCAACGATGGGAAACGAAAACTCCAGACCAAAACCAGAGGATAAAGCCTGCCTTCTTAAGTGACGGTTCCATTGTGGTTTTCCAGGCCAAGACACAAAACGGGAAATCCATAGGCTCAAGAATTTCTCCCTACGGCAAAATACTGGAAGAAATTGTTTTTGCAGGGGAAGTTACATCAGCGGTTTCAATGAAAGACGGCATAGTTCTTTCCTTTACCGATGGAAGTGCCGGTCTTATGGCAGTTGAAAATAAAAATACGGTTTCAAAGTGGACAATTCCTGCAGGGGCCAATGGTATGAGTGTTCCCGTCAGGGTAATTCCGGATTTAAAGAACAACGAAATCTTTTTCATCTATGGATCTTCTTCTAGAATTGCAAGGGTAAAATCAGGAAACGGTGAAATTCTTTCTGAGTTTGATTCCGGCATTGGCAGTTTCGACCTTACCTATACTGCCCTTACTTCACAGGGAATAACCTTGACGACCAAAGCAAAAGGGTGCTGCCTCAGAAAGGATGGAAAAACTTTATGGAAGGTAAAATTTGACCCGAAGAAATCCGTGAAATATCTTTTCAGTTCCGATTCAGGCTATCTGGTTCTCTGCAACAGCAACTGGTCAATGGAGCTTTATCAGACAAGGCTGAACGTAGACAACATACAGACTTCATTTCATGAATCCAAACCAAAACAATTGAAAACAGAAAACATAGAAAACCTTATGGCTTCGTCCTATGAATTTGGAAGGGTACTTGAGGAAGAAAAACTTCAGGAAATTTACACTGCCTTTCACAATGGAAATTTCGGGGAAGATGAAGAAGAATACCTTTCCCTCCTTAGCATGGAAATCAAGGAAATGGCTAGGCAATGGAACCGAAACCGTGCCCAAGGCTTAAGGGACAACCTTTATTTCAGGGAAAACATGGATTATTCTTCAAGGCTCATTGAAATTGCAGGTGAAAGTCAGATATATTTTTGCCGTAGCGAATTAAATTCAATGCTGAAGAATGTTACGGATCCTTCCCTTCTCCTGCTTCTCATAAAATGTGCTGGAAAATCCGGATGGGATCCTGATTGCCAGACCCTTGAGACTTTTGAATATCTTATGAACACAAAGAAGATACAGCCGTCCGACAAGCTGCTCCTTGATGCCATTGCAGACAGCACCTGGGAAATCTGCCGCTTTATGGGCAGGCCAACCTTCTACCAGATGGGAAAAAATATCCTTGGATACATGCTTTACCCTCAGTTTTCAAATGAAACCAGGGATAAGGCCGTAGATGTAATGAAAAAGATCGCAGCATCAAAACTGTGATTTTTCGATGACAACAGGGAAAAACAGTGCTATTATAAATAGGTTAATTCGTGGAGGATTTTATGAAGAAATTTTTAGCATCATCTCTCATTTTCTTTACATTGACATTGTCAGGTGTTTTTGCAATCGATGTTAATGAAAGGGAACTTAAGAGTACAGGTGATGAAGGTACAATAGTCTTTGAAAACTATTCAGGCCCTCATGCGGTAATTGAAACAGTTGAAGCCATCAAAGCAATTGGTAGCGGTCTTGGAAACAGACTCAAGGCAAATGGTCTTGATAAGGAAGCTACTGTTGGGGCAAACGAAAAATATACTGTAATCCATGCTGTTGATGAAACAAAAGGAAAGCTTGATGCAGACATTCTCATCATCAATTCGAATGCAACAGTTGATCATATCCGCAACTTGAGAAGAATCATCGGCGCATATCTTTCTGCTGCCTACGGTTACAGTGAAAAGGATGCAGGAACTGTTGCAACCTTCGTTACAGTTTACAATGCTGTATATCGCCAGAACCTTGATGCTTTTAATGGAAAGTATAAGGATATCGTTACAAAGAATCTTACTGCTTCTAAATGCGGTCTTTCAACAAAATGGTCTGAATGGCCTGGAAATTCACAGATTGTAATTCCTCTCGGAGAATTTGCAGATGGCGGACTTTCTGCAGTTGAAACTTCAGTCATCAGCGACAAGAATGTCGTTAATTCCATGAAAGAAGAAGATGACAAGGGAATTGATGAACGCAAGAATATGGTAGACATCAAGGAACGCGAAGCAGACGCTGCATCTGAAAAGGCACAGGAAGCTGCAAAAGAAGCAAGTCAGGAAAAGAAGAACCTTGATGACCAGAAAAAAGTTCAGAAGAATGCTGAAAAGGAAGCTGCAGATAAAAAAGCAACTGCAGACAAAAAACAGCAGGAAGCTGACAAGGCAAAGCAGGAAGCAAAGGAAAATCCTAACGACAAGGAAAAACAGCAGGAAGCTGCTGCAAAGCAGAGTGAGGCTGACAAGTCAAAGGCAGAAGCTGAAAGTGCTCAGAAGAAGGCTGCTGAAGAAAAGGAAAAGACAGAAGAACAGAAGTCTAAGGTAGAAGAAGCTCTTGCCGCTGCAGAAGAACTTCAGAAGAAAGCTGACAAGAAGCAGGATGAAGCACAGAACGAACGCCAGGAAATTGCAAAGGACCAGAGTGAACTCCTTAAGGATGAACTCCAGAATGCAAAGGATGGAACTGTCCTTGGTCTTAAGGTTCTTGATTCGGACGAAAAGTTGAGTACTCTCGTAAAGATCAATGCCAAGACTGGTGAAGTTGTTCGTGAATCTCCTGTTAAGGTTATTCGCGGAAGAACAGTTCTTGAAGTTCGCGACCCAATCATTGATACAGTTACAAATGCCATAATGCCTGCAAAGAGTTCCGATGCTGCCCTTTTCTACATGGCAGTTTGCGGAGAAAATGCTGGCAAGGGCGCAGTTAAACTTTGCCTCATTGATGCTTTCACAATGGAAATACAGAAGGAAAGTGACGAAGCTCTTTCAAAAGACTCTGTTCTTGTAACTAATGGAAGTAACTATTACTGCGTAATTGAAGACAACGGAAAGTACTATATTGCCAACTACGATAAGTCTGTTACTCTCAAGCAGAAGAGTTCAATTTCAGTTAATCCTGCAACTGCAATCACAGTTACTGGAAGCGGTTTAGTTGTAACGACAGATAGAAACGAAAGCGTGCTCCTTACTCTTTCAGATCTTTCATTGGTTACAACCTATGATACAAGCAACGCAAAGTAATTGAAGTCATTGCATAAAAAAGGCTGTCCATGGACAGCCTTTTTTATGCTCTATACTAAACTTCTATAAAGCTTTTCATATTCAAGGGCAACCTTGTCCCATGAATATTTTTCGTGGATGTATTCGGATGCATGTTTTATCATGGCTTCAAGGGATTTTCTTCCCTTTTCCTGAACCTGCACAACAAGTTTTTCAAGAAGTTTACTTAGTTCATCTGAATTGTTTGGAGAATAAAGGAATCCGGTTTCTCCGTCTACAATCTTTTTTAATCCTCCGGTTGCATGAGCCACGGGTATTGTTCCAAAAGTCTGGGCAATAAAATCTTCCAGGCCACAAGGTTCAAACCAACTTGGATGAAGGGAAAAATCTGCTGCTGCTACAGAAAGCCTTGCCGAAACTTTTTCATAGCCCTTCAGATAAACTATGCTGCCTCTGAATCTATTAGCCATGGAAGCAAGTTTTTCTTCAAGTTCAGGAGCTCCTTGACCTGCAAAAATGAATTTGGCCTTCAGTCCTTTGTAAAGGATTTTCTCCGTGGCTTCACACATTATTTCAATGCCCTTCTGATGAACCACCCTTCCGTGATAAGCAATATAAACATAATTTTCTTCATTGCCATCTACATTTATTTCGCCATATTGAGTCAAACATTTTGGAACAGTTCCACTTTCTTTTGAAGCATAGTCCCTAAGAAACTGTTTTCGGCACAGGTATTTGCCAGAAAGTTCAAGGGAACGTGGATTATAGGCAAATGGAAGCTGTGATTTTTCAACATCTTCAGTATCGTAGCGGGAAAAATCAATGCCGTTTGTTATGCCGACAATCGGTATGTTTTTGTCTCTGAAAGCTTCTGCAAGACCTGCAGTATCAGTTTTATCCTGAAGAATTTCTTCCGCATAGACTGGAGAAACTGTGGTTATGCATGAATTGAACCCGGAAAGAAGGAAAGGTTCCACCGCCCCGTTGCACAAACCCTTTTGAAGGTAATCCTTTGGCAAACCGGAATAATAAGCGGCACTTTCAACGCTTGCAAAATTATGGTGGTATCCTGGACCTGCATTATGGATGGTGACTGCATATTTTGTTTTATTGTAGACCTCTGAAAATTTTCCGTAGACAGGAACCATTGCAGTAGCAGCATCCTGACAATGAATTATATCCGGAATGGAATTAGGGCAAAAAACTTCCCCGTATTTAATCACGGCTTTCTGAAAAAGTGTATTGAGAAAATTAACGTCGAAATGCCCCTGTCCCTGCTTGTGTTCGGGATCTTCCATTTCGTCTTCATGAGTATATGTATATACGGCCCTTTTCTCAGAAAAGAAAGGATGCTTCACAAATACAATGTTCACCCCGTTCATCTTTCCTGTAAAATAAACAACCTTTTCAAAATGTTCGTCTATTTGAATTTCCGAAAAATAATCTTCCTGTTGAAAGTTGCAGCAATCAACTTTTGAAAGGTCAGTACATCCATAATACGGGATAAACAGAGTGATTTCATGACCAAGTCTTGCAAGGCTTTCGCAGAGGGAAGTTGCAACATTTTTTACTCCGCCCGCTTCTGCTATCCCTGCATATTCTCGGGAAACAAGCCATATGTTCATTTTAAATACCCTTTATTTTTTTACAAAATCAGGCCTTAGAACTTCTGCACCATTCATATAGACCATCTTGAGCTGGGAATTTTCCTCCATGTAAAGAGTAACCATTACTCTTATGCATTTCCGTAGCATGCCTACGATTTCGAGCTCCGGAGAACTAAAAAGAGCAACTTTTGAAGTATCTATGCCTGTATCGGAATGTCTCAAGGCATAGCAAGGGTTCATTGCATTAAGTTCATTTGTCATTGTAAACTGAATTGAAACCAAGTCTTCTGCCTTTACATCGTTGAGGGAAAACAAACTGCGGCACATGTCTCCGACATTTTTAAGGATGTCTTCCTTTGTATTTTCAGAACAAACAGCTCCCCTTAGAGCATAAAGTCTTTTCATTTTTATACCTGCTATTTATTTTATTGTTTTTAATGCATTGATTACTGCTGCGGCATCACCTGATTTGAACATGTCCTGAAGATGAGGATATGTTTTCATTAGGTCTCCGATTTTTTCAAACTGCTTTAAAGTTCTGTCCATTTCAATATAGCTTTCCGCATTTTTATCAGCATACTGCTCTAGTTTTGCATTGAGCATGGCAAGGAAAGATTCGTAGGATTCCTTTGCCTTGTTGTATATTTCAATGTCAGGAAGACTGCAGTCCGAAATTTCTACAGAAGAAAAAGCAATTCCTTCAAATTCTTTTTTGCTTTCCATAATGATTTCAAGAAGTTTGCTTTCAGTCAAAGCGGAAGGCTGAACTGTTGCACCAGAATTGTTTTTTACCATTGCATCAGCAATAAGGCTTGCTGCAATCTTGGCTTTTGTCCCATAGTATTCCTGAAGATCCTCGTTTGTCTTAATCTTGTTTTCCCTATAAAGGTTAAGGATCTGTTCTGGAGAAATACTCATGGCAATGTTGAATTTAATGTTGTATGAAAAATCTGCACTTGCGGCGGCATAATCCTTGTAGAGTTTTGCACCTGGAAGTTCACCGGAAACAGCTTGAGTTGTCTTGTATGGAGTAAGATCAAAAGTTTCAAGGGTAACGTTTGTTGGAAGAAGTCTTTCCCATCTCCAGGTAAATGCGCCAGCAACAATAGGCTTTTCATAAACACCGCTAGTTTTCGATGTCATTACGGCACAAAAGCCAGGTTTTACCCTGAAAGTAATCCAGCCGATATAGAAAATTGCGGCAGCAAAAATTGCAAGTATCATGATATTTCCAAAGAATTTTTTTGCTTTCATATTTCCCCAACCATAAAATTGAAATAATTAAAACTTACCTATATAATACAGGATAATCCGATTTTTATAAAGACTATGGCAAAAAACATCCTTAAAGAAGCGTTAAAAAAATCATTCCTCTTCAAGCTTACTTGCCGAACAGGTCTTTTCCTTGGATTGTTTCTTGTTGTACTTTTTTCCTTTTATTTGAGCGGAAACCACCAGAATTTTCTTGATTCCACCCAGCTTTTCATTCTTTTTCTCTGTTCACTTGACAGCATCCTGCTTTTTCTTTTTTCCCTCTCCGGATTACTTGAAAGTGTCGTGCTTTTTTTTATTAGCCAGAAAAAAAGGTACTGGATTTATTTTTCGATTTTTTTACTTGGTCTGATTGTTTCTGCTGGAATGTTTTTTCTGGTCAGGGTAATATCAATCCTCACCCACGGAATTCAATGATACTCTTGCAGTAAAAGGCGTATAGATAAGAAAACTTCCTTTTTTTGCCTCAAGTTCAATGGGTTTTTGGGCATCACAGTATTCTTTTGATATGCGGTTTGATAGGCTCGGCATTCCCCTTTCAAAGAGTGAATTCCATTCAAATCCCCTGCAATCAAGCATAGTGTTTTCATATTCTGAAGAAATTCTTGAAACAGAAATTCTGTCTTCAAAAGTGACATTATCTATTTTCATTGTAGTTCCGCATCCACAGAACCAAATTACCTGTTCTCCACAAAGCCAGATGTCAGCATGGTATTCACGGGAAAAAGAATCATACAAGGCCATGAAATGATCAGGTCTTCCACCGTTTCCTCCGCAAAGAATAACAGTTCCATAAGAACCTGCAACTTCCCTTCCTTTCATTAAGGCAAGTTCAGAATCAGTATAGTCCTTGTCATGTGAATAAATCTTTCTGTCACAATCATATTTGTCCAGAATATTTCTGTCTGAAACACTGTCAAAATCTCCGATGAGAAAATCAGGATTTTTAGAAACAAGCCCAGATTTCCTGTATTTTTCATAGGCATCAAGACCTGAATCTGCTGCAATAATATAGTCAGGAATCAGTTCTCTAAAAAAAGGAGAAACGGCATCTATATCCGGGGTCTGTCCCCCTGTAAATATCAAAACGTTCATAATGGTATTTTCCTTAAATTTATGGTAAAACTATATCATGTTTTTTGGTAAAAGTGTAAAGATTCCGGATTCTCTTAAAAAAGTTGGGGACATTTTCTATAAGAATGGATTTTCTGTTTATCTTGTTGGCGGAGCTGTCCGTGACATGATTATGGGAAAGGATGTTCACGACTATGATCTTGCAACTGATGCTACTCCAGAACAGGTAATGTCAATTTTCAAGAAAGTAATCCCTACAGGCATTCAGCATGGAACCGTTACAATCCACATTTACGGGATGCAGCTTGAAACCACAACTTTCAGAACGGAAGCAGATTACAGCGATGGAAGACATCCTGACAAGGTTGAATATGCAAGGACAATTGAAGAAGATCTTAGCCGCCGCGACTTTACAATGAATGCAATTGCAGCCGCTCTTGCAGACGGTTCCATAAAAGATCCTTTTGACGGTATGGGAGACATAAAAAGAAAAATCATACGCACTGTAGGAAATCCACTTGAAAGATTTGGAGAAGACGGACTGAGACCTGTTCGTGCCATCCGCTTTGCAGGCCAGTTGGGATTTACTATTGAAGAAGAAACTTTGAAGGCAATTTCCAACGAATCGGTAATCAATAAAATAAAATCCATTTCAGTAGAAAGGTTTCACGACGAATTCTGCAAAATAATGAAAAGCGAAAAACCTAGCGTTTGCTTAAGACTCCTTGAGGATAATGGTCTCATGGACATTTTCATTCCCGAATTCAAAGTGTGTCGAGGATGTATTCAGGGAGACAAAAGGGGCTTTCATGAATTTGATGTTGCAGACCATAATTTCTATGCCTGTGATGGTGCTCCAAAGAATAATCTTATTGTTAGACTTGCAGCCTTTTATCATGACATCGGGAAACCTGAATCCAAGACTACTGAAATGATAGAAGGAAACGAAATCATACATTTCCATGGTCATGAATTAATGTCCGAAAAGAAATGCCTTGCCTCAATGAAATTCCTCAAGTTCTCAAACGAAGACATAAAGAAGGTAACCCATCTAGTAAGGAACCACATGTTCTTTTATGAATCAAGCTGGACCAACAGTGCCGTAAGGCGATTCATAATAAGAATTGGACTTGAAAATCTTGATGACCTTGTTTATCTTCGTTTGGCCGACATTCACGGAATGCATAATGTTGCTGCTGTACCCGGCAGTCCAAGCTGGAATAATCTTCTGGAATTAAAGGATCGCATTGCAAAACTGGTTCAGGAAAATTCTGCCCTAAGCCTTAAGGACTTGAAGGTTAACGGAAATGATCTTATGGGAGCAGGAATTCCAAAGGGACCTCACATTGGTAAAATACTTTCGGAACTCTTTGAAACTGTAACCGACTCTCCCGAAATGAATGATCATGAAAAACTCATGAACCTTGCAAAAAATCTTTACGAACAGAAGTACGGAAAGATATAATCTGTGGGAAAATAATAAAGGCAAGCAGCAATGCTCCTATGGAGGAAAACAGCAGGTAAAAGGACAAATCCTTCGACAATCCACTTTCTTCGCAGATCAATATGGGAATTGACCCCAATATTGTGGTTAGATTTGTTACTAAAATCCCCCTGCTATTGTTTTTCAGCCCCTGCCCTTGAATTATTATTGCATTGTTCACGACAATTCCAGCAGCCAAAGACATCCCTAAAAAATCTCCTGCGCCAAGACAGGAATTAAGAATAAGTTTTACTGCAAATGGAATTGCAAAAGTTGCAGGAACAATAGAAAGTATGGCTACAGAAGCATAAGGCTTTTCATTGATTCCACAGATAAAAATAAAAAGCAGAATAACAGCAAAAACAAATGAAAGAAAAATTGTCTTGAAAATTTCTTCCCGCTCCATTGTTTTTCTATCGATGGAATAAGTATAACTGTCAGTTTTTTTTAGTTTTGCAAAACTATCCCTGATTATTTTAACAGCTTCTTTGGTATTGCTTTTTTCAAAATATACCGTAAGGAAAGCACAGGACTGGTTGTTTTTTCGGTAAAGTTTTCCTAGGTCTTCCATAAAACTCACTGACCCCAATTCCCTGATTTTAAATATGTCATCACCTATTAAAATTCTTTTTTCCAGAAAGTCTTCAAACGTTATGGCCTCATTTTTTTGATTTGATATTCTGACATCGTATTCCCTATTGTTTTCCCAATATTTGTCAATGACAGGATTACAGATTTGCCAGTAAATGTTTTGACCAATTTCAACTGGAGATGATCCAAGGAAATCGATTATATTTCTTTCCGGATTAAAACTACAGATTTTTTCAAGCTCTTTAAAATTCAAAACCACTGAAGTTACTTTTTTTGATTCGTATAGTTTTTCGGCAAGTTCATTTGCAAGGTTCCTGCATTCCATTGAGTTTTCACCTTCAACGGCAATTTCAATGGAGAATCCAGGATTTTTTTTATAGATTCCGTCATTGATGAATATACTTCCTTCTTTTACCCTATTTTTGATTTCGGGAACAAGTTTTATTAGTTCACCTTTATTTATATTTTTCTGGTTAAATTTTATTTTCAGCTGGCAATTTCCTTTATTGCAGATAGAAATTACGTTTTCCGTATATTTTTTCTCCATTAAAAAACTTACAAGGGATGATATTGATTCATCTATAATTTCTTTTCTCTTTTCTGGATTGAATTCAATGTCTACTGAAATTAAATTTGAGGCATATGCAAAACCAGAATCCTTATTAAGTATCAAAAATGCTGTTGAACTGAAACAAATCATCAGAACATATATGCAAAGACATTTTTTCTTCTTCAGTTTTAATTGCGAAACAGATTTTTCAAACCTATCATTTTTATGGATGATGAATTTTCCATCCATTAGAAATATAGGGAAAAAAACAATTGCAATAAAAAATGAAACAAAAGTCATCAGTATTATTGACTTTACCACCTCAGAAATTCCCGGAATCAATTTTTCAACAAAAAAGAAAGGAATGAAAACAATGAGGTTTGTTCCGGCACTTGTTATTAAGGATGGCAAAACAGATTTTATTTTCTTTATGAAAATTTCCGTTGTAGAAGATTTAAGTTTTTGTTCAGCAATTATGATTGCTGGATCAATGATTAACCCAAGGGAAATGCAGATTCCACATATTACTTGCTGATTTATGGAAATGCTTAAAGCTCCAAGAAATAAAAAAGACAAAAATAATGAAACGATCATAAATATAATCAAAGCTGCAACGATTCTTATATCCTTAAAAAGGAAAGGAATAATAATAGAAATCAGGATAATTCCCTGCAGCAAGGCAAACAATACTCTTTTTATTTTATCTTGTTGGTCTTTTCCTGTGTCCTGTAAAATAGCATATTCATTTTCAGAAAGACGGTTTTTAAGTAATTGCCTGCATTTTTTTGAAAGCCCTATGCAATCGGAATTATTTTTAGCTTTAACTTCTATCTCAATACAATTCTTTCCATTAAGCTTTACTATTTCACCAGGGGCTTTGGCTGCATAGGAAATATTACAAAGACTTGAAAGTTTTACAGGCTGTTTGTTTTTCTTAATGGATAACTCTTTCCACTGTTCAAAACTTTTCACCTGAGAAATTATGTTTATCCTTTCTTTTGTAATGTTTGATTTGCAAAGTAAACTTGAATTAAATGGATTATTTTTTTGAATTATGAGAGAAATATCCTGAGGACTGATTTTATTGTTCATATCAAGGTCTTCGTTCAAGTTGATTTTTACTTCCTGATCTGTTTTTCCATAGATTTCCACCCGTGAAACTTCATCTAGGCTTTCTATTGTTTCAAAAAGTTCTCTTTGAATACTACAGGCGTCTTCATCATTGTTTTCGAAAATAGCAAAAACAAAATCCGAAAAATTTTCATTATTATCAAAATAAATTCTTGGTTTTCTAAGTGGATAAGAAATTGCACCATAAACTTCATCAGTGATTTTTGAAATTTCAAAATATGTTTTTTTTCTGTCAGCCTTCTCGTCAAAGTAAAGATAGGTTGAAGATTTATTTTCTTCTATAACTGATCTGATTTCACTCAAATAAGGAATTTCATTGATTTTACTTTCAAGAGGAATGGTAACTTCTTTTTCCATATTTGAACAATTTGAATTTGAACAGGAAAATTCAATGCAGCAGGAAATTCCATTTTCGTTTGTATAATTTCCAAATCTAATATTCCTTCCTGAATACATGAGGATGATAGTTATGACAAGAAATATATATAATGCACTTTTCCTGTTTTTATACCAATTTTCTAAATTCACTTGATCCTCCATCTTACAAAAACGGGAATTGAAATAGCGGTTAAAGGTAAGGAAAAACAGAGGCCTCCGATAATGGAAATTGAAATTGATGACGTAAAAACAAAAGGAATAAGAGATAAAACAGTCGTTCCATTGGTTATGAGAAGTGCATTTAGCTTGGAACAACATTTTTCAATGAGCTCACCAACATTTAAAGTTGAAGACTGCGAAACAGACTCCATCAGTAGAATTGAATTATTGGCTGATAGACCGAGTAAAATCACAAAAGAAATGAGTGCATTTAAATCCAGTGTTTTCCCTGCTATAAACAATGCAAACAAAGCTCCAGGAATTGAAAAAATCATGGCAAAGCAAACAATAAAAGGTTTTTCAAAAGATTGAAAAATAATGCCGAGTAAAATATAGATTAAAAGACATACAAATATTATTAAAAGAATGAATTCTTTTTTAATTGCATTTAAAACCTCTGCATTGGCATCCCAGATCTTATAATCAGGATTTTTTTCATCCCTTATAAAATCATTGGAAATAATTTTTGCATCCAATAAATTTTCCCTTAGAAAAATCTTTTCCTTTTTAGTTTCCTTAAGTTCTCCAAGAAATGATATGGGCATTTGGATTCCTTGGACATTAATTGTAAGGTGTTTTAATAGATGATGAATATTTTCATTTTCTTTTTTAAGAAGTACCTTTATTGGGTATTTCCTTGATTTCCCCTCAAATTCTTCAAGTTCAATACCATTTATAAAATGTGACATTTCAGAAACCACATAATCACTTCCAATTGAATACTCTGAAAGTAATTCAATTGAAGGAACGAAATCCCATTCATAATAATTTTCATCAGGGGAAAATTTAAATATTCCAGATGACTGTAGCGATTCGATATTTTTATTCAATTGATCCAGACTATCAGACTCTAAAAAATACTTTCCCATTGAATTCACTAAATTTTTCGAAAAAGAAAAACTCTCATAATCAATGTCAATTTCCACCCCAACAAATAAAGGTTCAAGAATTCTTTTTAAAGGCTCTATTTGAGTTTTTCCAATGTAAAGATCAAAAACAATTTTATTGGACCATAAAGATGTGGATGAAAGTTCATGAATATCATAATCATCTCCCCCATAGATTGTAATTTTTTTTAAGCCTGGAATTTCCTTCAGTTTTTTATAGTAATATTTTTCTGTATCCTGAATGTAAGCTAAAGTTACATTGGCTGGAAATTTCACAGTTATTGATACTTTTTCAGTATCATTTTTGCTTGTAAAATCGATTTTCATCACGCTAAGTAGAACTATTCCTGAAAGAAGAAATATTACAGTTGCAACTATAATCAATTGAGGTCTATGAAAAAATTTTAAAAGGGTCTTTTTATAGGAGCTTTTTAAGCTTTCGAATTTTAGTAATTCAATGAAAGCATCATTTTTATTTTTGATTAAAGTCAGCAAAGAAACTGTAAGAGAACAGGAAACCAGAAAAGAAAATCCAACGCATCCAATAACTGCAAGTGATAGACAGGAAAACATTTCTTTTATTGGACCATAAATTAAAAACACAGGTATGAAAGCAATTATTGTTGTAGCAGTTGAACCAAGATTTGAAATAAGAATTTTCCTTGTTCCCTTAAAAATATTTTTTGAAGACAGAATACTCTCCGCTGCAACTGCGCTACAATCCACTGCCATTCCGATACCTAAAGTCAAACCTGAAATGGAAATTGAATTTAAAGAATTTCCTGTCATGGTAAGCAAAGCCATAGAATAAATCAAACATAAAGGAATTGTTATGGAAACCACAATTGAAAGAACAATTGATTTATAAAAAACTGCAAGACAAATTGCTGTAATCAAGAATCCTAAAGAACCCTGTACAATAAAACGCTCCAATTCATTTTCTAGATTTTTTGCACTATCCTCCAAAATGGTTATTTCCATTTCGTCATTATTTTGAATAGAGAATTCTTTTAACTGTTTTTTCAGACGATTTGAAACTTTTATGGGACTTTCCGATTTATTATATTTCACCGAGAATAGAATGCATTCCTTTCCGTTGAGTTCTGCAAAACTTATTTTTTCCTGATTCTTTATTTCTACCTTACCGACATCTTTTACCCTAATGTCTCCCGAAACTGGACTATGACTGATGATTATATTTTCAAAATCACTTTCATCTTTTAAATTGCCTTCTATTTTTATCTGATGAATGTTTTCACCTTCAATAAAATTTCCTACAGAAAATTCCCCGTTTGAAAGATTACAAGCCGTAGCTACATCTGTAATAGTAATTTTTTTAGAGAAGAGTTTATCCTTATCCAGAATTATTTGAATTTCAGATTTATCACCTCCATATATAGAAATATCTGAAATCCCCTTTATCCTCTGAAGTTTTGGTGCCAGGGAGTTTTCTGCATAAAATCTCAATTGGGTGTTATCAAGAGATTCTGAGGTAACAGAAAAATTCATGGATTCACAGTTTGTTTCAATAAACTTTACCGTACTTTTTTTGCAACCATAAGGAAGGTTTTCAAAGGCAGAATCAATAGTTTCTTTTGCTTTTAACAATGCAACATCCATATCAGTACCATTGTGAAATTCTATCTGAATTAAGGAAAGTTCATCACGGGAAATAGACGTAATGTTTCTATGATTTTCAAGTAACAGACAGGCTTTTTCCAAAGGACAGGTTACACTTTCCCTAATTAGTTCAGCTTCTGCACCTTTAAATTCAGTTTTAATCAAAATCTTTCTTGAATCTAAAGTTGGCAAATAACCAACTGAAACATTTTGCAAAATAAATAAAGAGCATATTAAAAGTCCTGCATAAATCATAAGGCAGGAAACCGGATGACGGAATGAAAATCTTATCAAGGTAACCTCTATTTATTGAATGTAAAGGAATATTTTTTATCGATATAATTGCCCAAAGAATCTTTAACTCCATCTGAAATATTCATTTCGACTGTACCGTCTCTATTGGTATTGGTAATTTCCAGATTGAATTTCAAAGCGATATTATTTACATCAAGTCCAAAGTTTTCTGAATTTAAAGAGGATTTATTGAAATCGTCTTTAGAAAGCAGGCTTGCTTTTTTTATTATTATGGTACAGCAGGAATTTGTTGTCTTAAATGACAGTGCATCAAGAATACTAAAAAAATCTATCGAATCAGCTTTTTTTGAAATATTAAATATGAGAAATAATTCTGCTGGCTTTGTAATTCTGTCATTACAAAAATAAAGAGGATCAAGATTCAGATTAGTATATTGGGTTTCATAACTTAATTCTTTATAATTTTTTTTATCATCAATTTGTATAAAACTACTAATAAAAGTAACTGAACGATTGTATTCGTTATCAAAACATAAAGAATACTGTCTGTCTTCAATCGTTTTATTTCCTGCCAAATCTTCAATACCCTTTAGAATTTTCAGCATACATTTTTTTTCATATTCTCCATTAAACTTAACTTCAACTTTATTTCTGTTGCTTCTATCAATTTGAATGGAATATTTTTGTGAACTTGGAGTTACTTGTATTTTTGAGGATACGGTATCAACATCAATTTCTTCCGTAAAAAGAATTGAAACTACAGCATCAACAGGAATATCATGATTTTCAATTGACGTATCAAGTTTGATATTTGAGCCGTCATATTCATCAAAGTAAGTCAATTCAAAATCAGGGCATTTTTTATCTTCTTCCGTAATGAATCTATAGACATAATTTTCTTCAAGATGATTTTCAAAATGGTCCTGCAGTTCATTTTGAATTTTAATAGTATACAGAGTATTTTTCTTAAATCTTTCAGATGGCAAAATTTTTACCATGCATTCTTCAGGAAAAATTACAGTGTATGAAACTTCCGGTTCTATTGAAAAGGCATCTATAAAACTTTCATTTTTAATCGCTTTTGAAAAACTAATATCAATGAAACTGACTTTTCCCTTATCCTTTTGATTAAAAACAGGTTCTACCTTGATGACTTTTGGTTTTGTGGAGTCTGTTTTTGTACTGAAACTTACATAATATTTTTCTTTTAGGGATTTTCCCTTATAGTCTTCAGCAGCTGTAGAAATAGAAAGTTCATAGTCTTTATTTTTCCTAATTCCTTTTTCTGGATAGAAATAAAAAGATTTTCCAATAGTTTTATAAAGTCCTTCAATTTTATTGCCATCTTCTGTGAGGGAAAACGCCTGTCTTACTTTTTCTTTTTCTACTTCAGAGGAAAATTCAATCCTCAACTTTTCATTATCATAACTGAAATCAATAACTTCAAAATACGGTAAAAGAAACTGACTGCAAGAAATCATAATCAGATAGACTGGCAGAGAAAAAATTATAACCCACAGCTTTCTAAAATGAAACATTCTGATTCCTCCATATATTCATTGATTTGATTTTTTATTCCGGACTCTGTTCCATTGACTTTCAGCTGGTAAAAAATGTTTTTATCTGCTGTCCCAAGATTTAGGTTTCCATACTCAATTGTTACGATGCTTTCGGAAGACCAGAAAATATTTTTTACTACTGGATAGTTTTCTGTAAGTGGGAACAGAAGGTTCAGAGTGATTTTATCAGTAACACTTTTTAATTCCTCTTTTGTAAATCCTGAACTGAAGGAAATTGTAATGTAACAGGAATATTCAGTTTTAGTTTCTCCGTTAATGATAGTATCTGTTTTATTTGGAACAAAAGTTGTACATGAATTTTTTTTGTCAATCGGAATGGAAATTGAATTAACCTTGAGATTTAGAATTTTCAAATAATTTTTATATGGAATAAAAACAGAATATAATTTTTCATATAATTCATTTTCGTTTGTGTCTTTTACATTTTTATTGATGGAAATTTCATATCTTTGTTTTGCTTTGAATTCTTTTTCAGGAACAAAAACATATTTAAATCCTTCCTTATCACCTTTATGTAGACTTCCTTCAACATAAGGAATAAAGGAAATTCCATTTTTCACTGATTCATATTCCATTGGATTTGAAAATTCAAAACCGATGGAATCAAGAGTTTTTATTCCGCTATATAAATCTGTTTCCTCATCGAACACAAATTCATCATCATTTTTTAATACCCTACAGATTTTTTTTAGCTCAGGAAGTTTTTTATTCCCGTCGATTTTAAAAATCAACTCTTCTTTTTCCAAGTAGTAGAAATCGACTGTCTTTATGTTTTCAAAACTGATTTTATAGAAAACACTTGTTTTCCATTTTTCAATGGGACTAATGACTATGGTTTTGTCATCATCAATCAACTGCTTTTCAAAGTTAATTGAAGGAGTCATGTGAATATTATCGTATAAAGAATCTATCTCTAGTTTTGTATCGTAGGTTATAAGGAGTGAATCTTCTTCATTCTTCGGAAATTTGATATCCAACGGTTTTAATTTTGAAATGTAATTCTCATCTCCATAATAAAAAGCTCTTTTTATATAGGCATAAATATTCTGATTGTTAATATTCATGTTTCCATCAAATGAAAGCTCATAAAGCAAACCTTTTTTCCAATTTCCGGAAGGTCTAACCATTAAAACATTTTCGTCCCATATTTTATCACAAGCAACAGTACGGCTTTTTTCTGACATGGTTATGCATTTCTCAGCTTCTACACGATTACAGAAATCTGAAAAAACAAAGGAAACATATTCGCCATAAAAATATTCTGTATTTTCAGGAATGGAACACATTATGTTTTCTTCTTTTGTAGAAATCAGTGAACATGAAAAGAAAAGCAAAACAATTGAAAATGAAAATACTTTATTGAATTTCAATGGCATCTCCTTCCTTTAAATAAACTGGAGGTTTATTTATTATCCTTTCATTTTTTTCCAGATCATCAAGAACATATACATTTCCATTCTTCTTACCTTTAATCTGAATGTTTTTATAGAATGCATGATTTTTTGAAATACAGAAAACTCCAGCATCTTTATCCCTATGATATATAACGCAGGTTTCAGGAATGGCATAAGTATTTTCAAACTCAACAATGTCAATTGAACAGGTTACAAACATACCGGGCTTAAGTTCATTTGTTGCATTTTCAACATTTGCCTTAAGACAGAAATTTCCTGTAGTTGGATCTGCCATAGGTGAAATTTCAGAAATCTTGGCATCAATATTTTTGTTTAAGGATGAAACTGAAATAGACAAAGGATCATTTATTTTATATCTCGAGATTTCATGTTCCTGTACATAGAAAACCGCATCCAGTAATGATGCATCGATAATAATAAAACTGGTTTCATTTTCTGCTATGTAATCCCCCAACTGGAAATTACATGCGCCTACAATACCTTCTATACTTGATTTAATTTTCAATTCCTCCATTAAATTTTCTGTATTCATAAGGTTTTTTCTTGCATTTTCCAGCCGGGATTTTTCTGTCTTAACAAGATTTGCAGTTTGCATAGAATTTATTTCTATCAAAAGTTTTTCTTTTTCCTTTGGATCTGAAGGTATATTAAAGCCTGCATTCTCAATATCCCAATCCCTAAATCCTATGGAACTGATCTCAAATTCTTTTTCCATAACGTCAAGGGAAGTTTTTACCTGCAGTAAATTTAATTCTTCTTCCTTTAACTTAAGCTCTGATAATCCACCAATTCTAAAAAGTTCTAAATTCTTTTGGTAGCATTGTTCCTTGTGGTTCCATTCAGTATTCTGCTGCTTAATCTGGAGTTTAAGTTTATCCAAAGATCGAAGCTGTTTTTCAAGATTCAATTTTTCAATCCTCAGATTGTCTTCTGCAGCTTTTAAGGAAACTTCAGCCTCGAGTAAATTATTTTCGTATAGTTCTTTTTGAGTTTCCAACTGCAGGTTTTTTAATACTGCTAATACCTGCCCTTTTTTTACGGATTGTCCTTCCTTTGCAAAAATTTTTTCTAATCTGCCACTTACAAGAGAAGATGCACTGTGCTTTGACTTGTAATTCAAAGTTCCAAGATTAGTCAGAGTTTCATGAAGTATCTCTTTTTTTATAGTGATTGCCTCAACTTTTATCGGTACCATTTCAACATTTAGTTTGGTTTCTTTGCAAGACATAAAGGAAATTGAAATCAGTAAAAAAATCATTGCAATTAAAAATTTATTTTTTTGAATCATCATAAAACACCCTGTTGTTTCGATATATTGAATATTCAAGTTTTCTTTCCAATAAAGCCGCCTTCATATAGGCCTCATAAAGCAGAATTTCTTTTTCTGCACTAAGAATTTGCTGTTCAAGATAATCTAGGGGGCATTTAATGCCGTTTTTAATTTCTAATAGAAGGACATTTGAAAGTTTTTGATTAATTTCAATTTCCTTTGTAATAATTTCAATTGATTTGAGAAGTTGATTGTGTTCCATTATCATTTTATAAATGTTCATTCTGAATTTTTCTTCTTCCTCCTTTAATTGAAGTAACTGGTTTTTCAATCCGATTTCTTTAAGTTTTTTCTCTTCTTTCCAGGAAAAATCATTTTTTGAAGCAGTCTGATTATATGAAGTAGACTCAGTCAAAACATTTTTAGCAAATCCTAAAGAGTGGGAGCCATTGAATGATAGGAATGGATTTTTTTCAAATGAAAAGGAAAACTTTAATTGATATTTTGGTCCCCTTAATGGATAATCCTCACTGTCAAAAGTTACACCAGGTTCCATTGAAATTCTTGGAAGGTAAAAACTTTTTTTCAACTCCATCAGATTCTTTTCATGTTCAATCTCCATCTGCATTTTTCTGTGGTTTGTATTATTCAATATTGCAAAAGGAATTTTATTTTTGTAATTATCAAGGCTATTTTCTTGCAATGATAACAATGCTTCATCAAGGGGAATTAAAATCTCATCGTCTGCATTCAATCCAATCATCAATTTCAGTGAATAAAGGATTTTATTCAATTCATCATTTTGAATTAGAATCTGATTTTCAATTTCAAGGCTCTTTACTTCAAACTCAAGAACATCAGTTTCTAGAATCATTCCGAAATCAAATTCCTTTTCAAGTGATTTTTTCCATTGCATTGCATTTTCCAATGTCTTAAGAAGAATTTCCTTTTTTCTTAATGCCTTCTGAAATTCATAGTAGGTTTCCATTATTTCCATGCAATGATTTGTAATGCTTTCTTCAATCAAAATCCTAGAATAACCGGCCTCAAGAACTTTCAGTTTATATTCCAGTTTTCTTTCGCCGCCATCATAAGCAAGCCAGGATAATCCAAAACTAAAATTTTTGTTTCTATAATCGTTTGAATTAAAGTTTACGAGGGCAGAATCAGAAAAAGATAAGTTTACAGCTGGAAAATAACTACCAATGTCTTTTCTTACCTTTTCCAAAGTGATGGAAGCCTGTTGTTTTTCCAGCATTAGCATTTGATTGTTGTGAATTGCAAAATCTATAAGACTTTCAAGATTTTCAATTTTTATTGTATTTCCGAACAAACCGGCTGCTATAAAAGCAATTACCATATTTACAAGCTGCTTCTTATTCATAACTCCATTTTTTTTATTTCTGCTATACATTTCTTTAAAAACTTTTCCTGAACGGAAGGTGAATTGAAGGTATCATTACCAGTTGAAAATTCAGAAAAGACTGCCAATTCATTGTCATCTTCGTCAAAAAGTGAACAGCAAAGAAAAATTGAACGGACATATTGAATGTCACATAAATAATTTTTTTCAAAAATCTTTATTTCAAGATTTACCGGAACTCTATTTTTCATTCCTGCAGAATCAATCAAGCTTTTAGCAATTACCGCTACCTGCTCTTCTACAACTGGATTTTTCATACCGTCAAAATCACTTTCAATTGAAGAAATCTTAAAATTAAGGTTTTCTGATTTTATATCGGAATAGAGTAAATGGGCTCTGGAAGTCATGCAGGAAGAAAAAAACATAGTAGATAAAACAAAAGCAACAAGAAATTTCCTTTTCATTTGTGTTCCTCCATGCAAGATAAAATAACTTTTTTGGCTTCCTTGTTGGCTACAAGTTTTTCAGCTTTTTCAAGATAACTTCTTGAAATTTCATGAAGTCCAAAATTTCTATAGACAGAAGCAAGATCTAAAAACACCATGGCACTTTCTTCCAGACATTGCTCTGCTTTTTTTTGATAATCAAGATTTCTCTTCAAGTCTTTTTTCTTTTTTGCAATCTGTGAATATAGTCTGTAAACACGGTAATCATTTCCGTTATCTTGACTAAGGTTATAAAGCAATTTGTTGGCTTCTTCCAATTGATCTGTTTCTATCAATGCCTTTGCAAGGAATAGTTTTCCGTCCACAAAAGATGGAAATTTTATTTTGATTTTCTTCAAAAGCTTTATAGCTTCTTTTTTTCTGTCTGTATAAAACAGGATTTTTGCTTTTAGAAACCATGCCTGCATAAAATCCGGAGAATGCCGTAAGACTTCATTGCACTTGTCTTCTGCAGCTTTCATATTCATAGAAGAATAAGAAAGCATAGCATCCGAAAAAATCACGTCTCTGTTAAAATTCCTGTTGCAAGAAGAAAAAAGAAAAACGATAAAAAAAATATATAAAGATTTAAATTTCATCATTGTCTCCTATTGATAGATTACATAGGAAAGTCTTTCTTTAAGCCGTCCTTCACTGGATTCATATTTTTCCTGAATTGTTTTTTTAAGGATTTGATTATCCCTATTGCTTCTTATAAGTTCTTCTGCAAAAAATACGAATTTATTGTCAGGAAGACTCAACAAATCAAAAAGTTTAGTCTTGGAAATTTCATCCTCCTGCTTTAATAGAATTTTTAATAGTTTTTTGATTTCAGATACAACCATCAGTTTTTTAGAATCTTCTTTATCAAGCCCTATTGCAGTTCCCATTTTATTCCTTGAATATTCAGAATATTTGTTTTCAGATGATATGTTCAGGATGGCTTCATAACATTCAGTTGGAAATCCAACAAAATTGGAATTTTCATACGCTTCCGCAACAAGGTAATGATAGACTGGGAAACAATTGAAACTGGTTTTGAGTGCAAGCATATCTTCAAGAATACCTTCAGATTTATTTCCTTTAAGAATTAGGTGCTTCAGTTTAAGGTAATCATAGACAATGAATTTGGAATCAGGATTATCTGGAAAAGATTCTTCCCCCTTTATGACCGCCGTAAGGCATTGTACGGCTCTATTCACATCAGAAGAAATTTCAAGATCCTTGTATTTCATTTTTATAAGAAAAAGATTTTTTAAAAACTGTTCAGCATCAACTTCACTGAAATTAGATGCATATTCAAAATCTAAATAGGCAGAAAGAATTGATTCAAAAAGCATACCTTTATTTTCAAAAACTGTACTTGCAAATTGACCGAATCCATAAAAGTAAAATCCTTCCTCTAAGATTCTGTTTATGCAAGACATACATTCGTCGTAGTCTTCATTTTCTGCAAGAAGGAAAGAAAAGGTTTTTAGATCCCCTGCCGACGCATTTTCTGGATTTCTATTAAAAGCTTTTCTTAGTGATTCCAAAGCATTTCTCCTGTCATTTTTTGCATGATAAATCTGCCCCTCAAGAAATCCGTATTTATCTCCACAGGACATTGAAGTTGCTTTGTGACACCATTCAAGTGCTTCGTCATATTTTTTGAATACAAAACAGAATGAAGCCCTCAATCCAAAATAATTGCATAGATATTCACTGGACAATGAATTGCTTTTTGTTTTTTCTGCCCTTCTTAAATATTCTTCTGCCTTTTCATAATCTCCCGAAAGAACATAAAGTGAAGCAAGATCAACTTTTGCTTCAAAATTATTCGGATGACTTATGTCGTGATTGACGAGGATTTCATGAAGATTGTTTTTTTCAATTCCCCATGCCTTTAATGCTTCATATTCTCTAAGCTGATTTTTACCTGAGCAGGAAAAAAATGAAAATGCAAGGAATACTGTCCAAATAAAGTGATTTAATATTCTTTTCATGGACAGCAAAATTAGAAAAATAAAAATCTGTTGTAAAGGAAATTCAAGTTTTTCTGAAAAAAAAATTGAAAAAAAATATTTAGAAAAAAAAGAAACCTAACAAAAACTGTTAGATTTCTTTTTTCTGCAAAAATCAATTAAGCTTCGGCTATGGCTTCAATTTCGCAAAGCACGTTTTTTGGAAGGGTTTTTACTGCAACACAGGAACGGGCCGGTTTTCCAGGAAAATACTTTGCATAAACTTCATTGAACTTTGCAAAGTCTCCCATGTCTGCAAGGAAGCAAGTTGTTTTTACGACTTGCTCAGCAGAACTACCACCAGCCTTCAGAATAGCACACAAATTCTTGCAAACCTGTTCTGCCTGTTCTTCAATACCGCCTTCAATAATTGCTCCTGTAGTAGGAACTATTGCAATCTGTCCGGATGTAAATACAAAACCACCTGAAACATATCCCTGTGAATAAGGTCCGATGGCTTCCGGTGCATTTTTTGTAGAAATTAATTTCATGATTTTTCTCCCATTCTCTGTTCCTTTATATCAGGATGGTCTTCGTAGAATTTGACCTGCTCCTGAGTTAGTTCCTTTCTTTTTTCTATAAGTTCAAGATTGATTTTTGCAATCTGCCTGTATAAATCCATGAACGGAACCGGCTCGCTGTATTCCGATTCAATCTGAGTCTTCTTAAATTTCTTGCTTTCGTGGCGCCACTTGTCTTCGTCTGCAGCAGTCCAACCGGTGATTTCCGGTTTCGCAAGGGTCTTGAGCTTGATTACTTCTACAACTTCAAACCATTTCTTACCGGTGAATTCCTCAATGGCCTGCCTGAGCTTTTTGTCGCTTACGGGGGCCTTTACAGTTATTTTATCTTCTCTGGCAACAGTAAACTGAGGGTTTTGCTCTGCAAAAGTCTTGTACAAATCACTTGCAAAAAAAGCTTCTTCTACAGTTTTGTCCATAAAACTGTAGCTATATAAGGCACCCCAAAGACCAGTAGTCAGGGATTCTCTTTTTCTAAGGTTAGTTACAGGGAAAATGAAAGCTTCGGTAATATGAAGGTTTTCAGGAAGAACCCTGTTCATAGATTCGATAAAAACTTTAGGATCGATATCTTCGTACAAAAGGCAGGATGCGGTTTCTTCATAGGACGGAACACCTAAGGTCATGGCAGTTGCAAATTCCAGTCTTGGAAGAGGATTGAATCCTGAAGTAAATACAAAACGAAGGCCTGAACGCAAGATTGCTTTGTGAAAAATTTCAACCTGAGAAAGGTATGCAGTAAATTCTCCTCCATCCTTGCGCTGGAAATTGAACAGTACGCGATACATAACTTCAATATTGCATTCTGGAACCATTTCTGGTGCAATAATAGTCTTGTTTTGTAGACTACCTGAGACAGATTCTATTTTTTCAGGAGTATAAACTTCAACTTCCTCAGCTGTATTGCAGATACCGCACTTGTGGTCGCAGTTACTTGTGCATTTAGAAGTAAGAATGCTGTTAAGACTCTTTTCCCATTCTTTTTTGTAGAATGATGGCGCAGGACCAAGACTCACACCGTTCCATGGAAGTTCATCCTCCATAGACCAGTTTCTGTAGATGCTGCCAATTACATCGTAATCAGCTTCTTCAAAAGCTTCCTGCCACTTGCAGAAATTTTCCCTAAGGTATTCATCCCAGGCATCAAATCTTGCACCCTTTTTGTAGGCGCTATAAATAACTTTTCCTGCCCTAAAATCACCTCGGCTTAAAAGCCCTTCAAGAATTGTCGAGTCAAAATTATGACGGCCAATCTTGAATTTTCCTCTTGGAAGATTCTGATAAATATAGTCTATCTTTCTCTTTGCTTCTTCAGGTGTAATTTGCCTCATTCTTTCATAGGCAGTATGAGGTTTTGGTATGAACACACCTACATTTACATTGCACTGTATCTTTGTTCTTCCCTGAAGAGGAAGCAGGAAGTCTACGATAGCTCGTTCTTCAGTTCCTTCAGCCCCTGGTTCAAGTTTTTTATCTGAAAAATAATCACCCAAAGGAAGACCAATCATGAAATAAAACTTTGCACTGCTCCAGCCACGCTTTTTTGCTTCGCGGACAATTTCTTCCAGATGCTGTGCATATACTTCCTTGTTTAGGCTAAGCTGCCACATTTCAGTTGGGGTTTCAACGGCAAAAGTCAAGCCGCTTTTTCTTACAGAAGAAAGTTTTTCAAGGATGTCTAGAGACATGCTGTTTACTTTAAGTGAAGGAAGCTGAAAAGAAACATTGAACCCCTTATACCTTTCATTGAGCAAATCCAGAAGTCCACCAACATCAGGAAAGTCTGCACTGGAAAGAGAGTTAAGGCTTATTTCGCGATAACCTGCATCAAAAACAAGGTGATCGATTTCATCAATAATAAGCTTTAAATTTTTTACACGGGTTGGTCTATAGTAAACGCCTGCATGGCAGAAGCGGCATCCGTTTGGGCATCCGCGCATGATTTCAATTACACCGTGATCCTGGACAGGTCTGTTGGAAGGCAATGGAAACCAGGAAGGAATCGAAGGAACAAGACCAAAATTGTTTTGAACTGCACGACGGGCAACTTTTTTATCAGGTCCCGTGCATTTTCTTTTTGTCCAGATGAACTTTTTGGATTCCATGAGGGAAATCATTTCTTCCCTTGAAGCTCCTTTTTCCTTCATGGATGCAAGTTCAGAAACCAATTCAAATAGAACCGGTTCTGCCTCACCGATTATAAATGCATCAAAAAAATCAGAGAAAGGTGCCGGATTAGTTACACCGCAACCACCTGCAATTACAATTGGATCACCATCTTTTCTTTCTGATGCTAAAACAGGAACCTTGCCGTCTTCAAGCATTGCAAGAACTTCAGTAATTCCAAGTTCATACCCTATGGAAAAACCGATCATGTCTGTATCGTGAAGAGCCATCCCCGTTTCAAGGGTATAGAGGGGAACTTTCTTGTCTTTCATCAGCTGCTCAAAATCTGGAGCTGGCGCAAAAACTCTTTCACAACGAACGTTAGGCAGTTGATTCAAACCGTTATAAATAATTTTGACGGCAAGATTAGACATGGCAATTTCATACATGTCAGGAAAAGCCACTGCAAAATTAAACAAACGGTCGTTATTTCCGTGTTCTTTAATGGTTATACCAAATTCCCCACCTACATATCTTGAAGGAACTTGAACGGAATTAAGCAAAGGACCAAAGGTTTTTAAAGGATCTATGAGTTTCATTTATTTCTCGTTATATAGCAGAACTGAAATCAAGACGACGGCTGTTTATACTCATTATAAGACCTATTGCAATCATATTTGTAAGTAATGCTGAGCCACCATAAGACATGAAAGGAAGAGGAATACCTGTAATTGGCATAATTCCCATAACCATTCCAACATTGACGATAAAATGGTAGAAGAACATTCCAAGAATACCACTTGCAATATAACAGCTATAGTTGTTTGTTGTCTGTTTTATTACATAAAGAATTCTGAGGAGAATACAAAGAAATGCTGCATACATTACAACACCGCCGATAAAACCCATTTCTTCTGAAAAAATGCTGAAAATAAAGTCAGTTGATTGCTGCGGAAGAAATCGTCTATGGCTCTGGCTTCCCTGTAAAAAACCACGGCCAAAAAGTCCTCCAGCACCAATTGCTGTCTGAGACTGAATAATGTTCCAGCCTGAACCTTTTGGATCACTATATGGATCAATAAAAACAATAAGTCGTGCAATCTGATATGGCTTAAGTACTTTACTGGTAACTACTGATCCGAGAAGAGATGTTGTTAAAATTCCCGCAAAATATGTAATCCAGTAATAATATTTCTTTCTGAAAAGAATAAAACCAATGATACCGATTATTGTAATACCAAGCATAGCCATAAATACAAGAATCTTAAGTTTAAAAATTGTAAGGATATGAATTACTGGAATCGACTTGTGGAGAATTTCAGTTTCCCATACAGGCAGAACTGTAAGCGTTATCGTGAACATACCAGTGAGAAATACAATTAAAAGATATCTTACTGGAATATTTGCCATGAAACACATGAAAAGAAAGGCAGGAAGGAAAACCGTTGCTGTTCCAAGGTCTGGCTGGAGAAGAATGATCCCCATAGGAATACCGAGTATTATAAGGCTTTTGATAAATCTTCTTGCAGGATCTTCTTTTTGAGAACTTTCCAGATATTTTGCAAGAAAAAGAATGAATGATATTTTAGTAAGTTCTGAAGGCTGAATTCCAAAATCACCTATTCCGATCCAGCTGCGGGCACCATTTACAAGTCTACCAAAGAATCTTGTGTAAATAAGAACAAAAAGCATGAACACAAAAAAATGCATGGAATATTTGTTTAGTCTTCTGTAATCAAAGAGAGAAACAGCAATCATAATGACAAGACCAATGCCAAGCCAGATAATCTGCTTTATGTATTCCCTGGAAACATTGATACCGTCTGAATTGAAACCTGATGAATAAATGAAAGCAATTCCTATGCCCGTAAGGAACAAGATGCAGAGAAGAAGAAGATAATCAATCTTGCTGAAAATTTTAAATTTCATTCTCGTCGTCCTCCCTGGGAATTCTGCTGGTTCAAAAGATGCCTGAATTTCAAAGCGTCAACAGATTCATCAAAAGTCTGATCATTGAATATGCCCTGGATGATAATGTTGGTTGCATAAGGAGCCCACCATTCCCATTTGTTGGCGGCTTCTACAAGGACAACAACAACATACTGGTCTTCAACAGGTGCATCAAAAGGTGCATAGGCTGCCATCCAGGAATGCCAGTGATCTTTTCCGTAACCGTTAACTTCAGCTGTACCTGTCTTACCTGCAATTTGAACCGATGTATTGTGCATTGGATAAACGGCAGTACCATCAGAAATCGTATAGCGCAAAGCCCTTTGTACTTCCTTCCAGACTTCCGGCGCAACAGTTGACTGATGTAGTATTTCAGGTTTAATTTCCTTGACCACTTCATTATGCTGGGAAGGATCCCTAACTTCTTTAAGAAGATGAGGCTTGTAAATCTTGCCACTGTTGCATACCATAGCCAGCATGTTGGCAACATGTAGCGGAGTAACAAGAGTATATCCTTGACCAATGGAAATGTTCATGGTGTCACCACCGAGCCATTTTTCACGGTACTTTCTCCACTTCCACTGGGCTGTCGGAACAGTTCCCTTTGCCTGTGCCGGAAGATCAATTTCAAGACTCTGGCCAAAACCAAATTCCTGTGCGTATGAAGAAATGCGGTCAACACCGAGATAATCGGTACCAATTACCCAGAAGTAAACGTCACAACTTTGTGCCAAACCGTTTTTCATATCCAGCCAACCGTGACCTGGAACCCCAATGTGGCACCTGAACACACGGTCTCCATAGGTTATACGGCCAGGACACTCAATTTTTTTATCCGATGGAAAAACTTTTTCAGAAAGGATTGCCGTAGACATGATGGTCTTAAATGTTGAGGCCGGCGGATATTCAGCATTGACTACCCTGTTAAGCATAGGTTTGTCCTTGTCATTAGCAAGTTTTGCATACTGTACGGAGTAATCGTCAGTTGAGAAAACGTTGGCATCAAAATAAGGATAGGAAACCATGGCAATGACTTCACCGGAAGCAGGTTTTAGGACTACCGCAGCACCAATTCGTTCTCCCAAGGCTTTTTCAGCAAGACGTTGAATACGGCTGTCAATTGTAAGTATTAGGTTTTTTCCACTTTTAGGAGGAGTTACAACAGGCTTGTCGTTGAGGATACGGCCGTGAACATCAACGGTACGGCTGATTGTTCCCGGTTCACCTTTAAGAAGGCTGTCATATTGGCGTTCTATACCTGTTTTTCCTACAACAGAATTTGCTTCATAACCACTGTTGAACATTATGTTCAGTTCTTCACTGGTGATGTTACCAACATAACCGAGTACATGGCTTATGGAACCGGTTTCAACATAGTTTCTTACAGGCTTGTTGCGCCATGAAACTCCAGGCAAATCAGTAAGGTTTTCCGCAATGTTGGAAATTACATCAAAGGAAACATTTGTTTTGATTTCAATTGGAGAAAAGCTGTTCCTCTGCTTGCGTGGAATTTTATTATCGATTATGGATTTTGAAATGCCAAGGTATTCGGCAAGCTTTGTTGCAACAGTATCAAAATGATCGCGGGGAATTTCACCAGGTCTAATGTCAACGGCGAAAGAATCCGTATTGATAACCATAGGAAGCTGTGCATTGCGGTCATAGATTTCACCGCGCTGAGGAGTAATGGTCGTAATTGTACTTGAAATGCGTACGGACTGTTTTCTGTAAATGTCACCGTTGACAATCTGAAGTGAAAACAACCTGAGTACATAAAGGCCAAAGGAAATGACAATGATAAGAAAAAGAAAGGCAACCTTATAATTTTTTCTTACGGAGTTGTCTGTGTGTCTGACATCTTCAAAGGCTGTATTTACATAGCGGCTTTCATTCATCAGCGTACATTCTCCGGTCTAAGAATGAGAGAATTCTTGAACACCCTAAGCAATCTGAAAACAAAGGGAGCGAGGAAACTGTTTAGAAGAAGTTCAAATACGAAAGTCAATGAAAGGATTTTATATGCAACTGTAACTGACGGGAAAAGAAGAGCTATAAACTGAACCAGGAGAACTTTCATTCCCGTTGCTATAAGGACAATGAGGAATGGAACAATAAATCCTTCTGTGTTCAGTATCTTGCAGAATTTTCCTCCGAAATATCCGATGATAGTCCTGTAAAGACAGTTAAATCCAAGTGGGCAAGCTCCAAGAAAATCCAGAAAAAGGCCGCTGAAAAAACCAGAGGTTTCTCCAAAAGTTTTTCCATTATGAAGGGCAATGAATACTACACAAATAAGGGAAATGTCAGGAATCGCAGGCAAAAAAGTAAGGTTTGAAAGAACTGCAGATTCAAAAACAGAAGTACAGAGAAGTATGATAATGCCAGTTATGAAAGGACGAATCATTTAGTCTCCTCCCCTTCAGCTTTTACTTGAGGTCTGTCGTTTCCATACTTGTGGTCAACGACAAGTACATTTTCAAGCCTCATGAAGTCAATGACAGGATCAACCTCAATTTCGAGGGAAGAATCATAGTCAAGGACTGTAATTTTTGAAATTCTACCAACAGGAACATCCTTCATGTAATTGTCATTTTCACCGCTAGTAACGACAAGGTCACCATGGTTGAAGTCATCCAATACACGTTTTCGGATATAGTTGAGCATCAGCGGACTGTCGTAGGAACCGGAACCGCTTATGATGCCGATATCCCTTGTGTTCTGAATACGGGCGGAAATATTGCACTTTGTATCATATACCGGCATTACAAGGCTTGTACTTACGCCGACTGTAACAACTTTACCGACAACACCAATGTTGCCGTTCTGAATGGCTATAACAGGCATGCCCTTTCTGATTCCACTTCTGGAACCTTTGCCGATGGTTATGCCCGAATACAAATTGTCCGGATTTCTACCGATTATTTGAGCTGCAATATTTCTGTATTCAAGTTCTGTTGCAAACTGAAGCTGCTCCTTGAGGCGTTCATTTTCCTTGCGGATCTCAGTATTGTTCCTCTGCATGTATTCATAATCCTTGAGCTTTTCAGTAAGAGCACGATACTCTTTCTGAAGAACTGCAACATCATGAATTGCAAGAACGAATTTTTTCCCGAAGCCAAAAACGTTTGCCACGCCTTCCTGAAAGAAAGAAACCATTGAAAATCCAACCTTATTGAAATTAACAATGAAACTTCCACTATGGAAAGCAAGCATGTTCCCGCTAAGCAGAATGAAGAATGCAAGCAGAATTTCTGCAATCCTGATTTTAAGGGACTTTTTGATTCTGTTCATCAGTCGTTAAGGTTTTCGTAGATTGAACGGCTTGAAGACATTTCCTTAAAGAGTTCAAATGCTTCACCAGCTCCCTTGGCAACACTTTCAAGTGGCTTTTCTACAAGGAGAACAGGAACATTTGTTTTTTCCTTAATGAGGTCCTTAAGTCCCTTGAGCATGGAACCACCGCCAGCCATAACGATACCGCGTTCAATGATGTCTGCAGCAAGTTCTGGAGGTGTAACCTGGAATACCCTCTTGATTTCGTCAACAATCTTATTTACAGGTTCCTTAAGAGCCTCGCGAACTTCAATTGAATCTACTTCAAGACGACGTGGAAGACCTGTAATTGCATCATTACCTTTGATTTCTACCTTACGAATCTTGTCGCCGTCAGCTGTCTTTTCAGCCATGGCGTTACCGATTTCAATCTTAAGCTTTTCTGCTGTCTGTTGACCAATTACAAGATTGTGTTCCTTGCGGATATACTTGATGATTGATTCATCAAAGGCATTTCCACCAACGCGGATAGAACTTGTTACAACCATACCGCCAAGGGAAATAACTGAAACTTCTGTTGTACCACCACCGATGTCACAAACCATGTGTCCTGCAGGTTCATAAATTGGAATTTCTGCACCGATTGCAGCAGCAAGGCTTTCTTCAATAAGCTTTACTTCCTTTGCACCGGCCTTAAGGGCAGCGGCCATAACAGCATCCTGCTGAACCTGTGTAATACAAGAAGGAATACCGATCTTCATGCGGATTGACTTGAAAAGGTGGTGCTTTGGAATAACTTTGCGGATAAAGTATTTAAGCATCTTTTCCGTAGAGTCACTGTCAGAGATAACACCGTCTGCAAGAGGCCTGATGGCTTCAATGTCACCTGGTGTTCTCCAGAGCATGCTCTTTGCTTCTTTTCCAACTGCAACAACACGGCCTGTTCCCTTTTCAACGGCAACAACAGAAGGTTCGTCAACAACGATTCCCTGTCCGCGAACATAAATCAAAGTATTACAGGTACCAAGGTCGATACCAATATCAGTTGTAAAATTATCAAAAAATCCCATATTTATCCTCCAACGTAATTTTTTAATTCGCCTTCCTGTTTACCAGGAAAATAACTCTATATAAAACCGACTAAATAATATTTAGTACAGCCTTAAGACATTTTACTGAGGGCTCCCGGATGATTGAACTGAATTTTCAAACATCTTCTCCACTCTGCCCTGGCTTTTACCGTGTCACCCCTGAATTCATAGATAAGACCAAGTCCATAATGGGCATCAGCAAAATTATCGTCCTTCTGAAGAACCATATTGTATTCTGCTTCGGCCTCGTCATAATTTTCTTCACTGATATATATCTGACCCAAAAGGATGTGACTGCTATTCAAAAGCTCTTCATTGCTGCTGGTCTCAAGAACCCTTACAAGATATTGTTTTGCTACGGAATTCTGTTCATTCTTGCAGTACTGTTTTGCAATGTCAAAAAGAAGGGTATCGGATTCCCTTACAAGAAGTGCTTCCGTAAATGCCGCAATGCTGTTGTCCGTCTCTCCGAGAGATGCATAGCTTAAACCTAGCAAAAGCGGAATGTCGTCTGAAGAATATCCCCTATCCTGCGCATCGGAAAGATATTTTACCACAAGATCAGAATAATAGTGATAGTTTGAAAGTTTATCCTTGTAGAAATAAGACCTTCCAAGCATATATTCCAGCTGTGCAACGGTATTTTCCTTGCAGTTCCTGAGGGCCGTCCTAAGGCTGAATATAGCTTCGTCCAAAAGGGACTGCGCTTTCTGATTGTCAGTCTCATACTCGGCAAGCATGAAGGCACTGTAACCGTGGAAAGCAAGGGCGTTATTGTGATAGGGCTTGTTTTCAAGAATACCAGAAGAAATGTCATAGACATTTTTATATCCTTCCTGAGTATGAAGATCCCAGTTTGAATAAAGAGAAGATACTGAACCTGAGTTTAGAACTTTGTCACGAAAAACTTTGACAAGAAAATAAGAGAGAATAGAAATTACAATTAAGCCTGATATTGAAGCAATAATACCGAAAACGACCAAACGCTTTCTGTGGTAATACAGCTCCAGTCCATATCTCCCTTTCATTATCATCCCACCCAAATTTATTTGAAAAGGCTAAGGATATGGTAAGCCGGGTTCTGGAACATTACAAAGTAATGCGTGATCATCTATCCGCAACACCTGTCACCAGGTATCTCCAGCAACCTACCCGCAGTATAAGGCCGGAATCCAAACTGCTATCCGATTTTGCTCCAGATGAGGTTTACTTATGCCGTCCTGTTACCAGTAACGCGGTAGGCTCTTACCCTGCCTTTTCACCCTTACCTGATTGCTCAGGCGGTAATTTTCTGTAGCACTTTCTGTCAGACAAGGGGCTTTGCACGGCAACCGTACAGCTACCCTTTTCTGCCCGGTTATTACCCGGCATCTTTTCCGGTGGAGCCCGGACTTTACCTCACTGCCTTCAGCTATCATCAACTGAAGCAGCGCGATCACATATCCTTATTTTTTTTACTTTGTCATCAACCTTGAAAAATTAGTTTTCAAAGTCCATTGACGATGTATCTGGAGAATCCCCATCCCCCATATCGTCAATTTCATCGCCGAATCCATCACCATCGATGAGGTCTTCGTCTGTATCTTCAACAAGTTCATCACTCTGAAGTGAGTAAACCTTAGAAACAATGCTTTCATCATAAAAGAGAATGCGGCTGCAGTATGGGCAGAAGCGAATCTGGTCATTATGACGAACTTCATTTGCAAACTGAGCAGGAAGAACCATATGACATCCATCACAAACATTGCCGGCAACAGCAACAATACCCTTTGTGTTGCGTCTGATGATGCGCTGGAACTTCATGATGATTTCAGGATTGATTCCTTCGCTCTTTTCGTTTTCCTTCTTGGTAAGTGCTTCAAGCCTTTTGTTAAGGTCAGAAACTTCCTTGTCAAGATTTTCACGCTGTTCGTTAACGTCTTTTTCTGTAGAAGAAATGAAAGCTTCATGTCCCTTGAGGATGTCGTTAAGTTCTTCAAGAGACTTTTCCTCCTTCTGGAGTTCCTTGCGCTTTTCATCTTCGATCGACTGGGCTTCGTCAATCTGCTTCTGAAGAATTTCATATTCACGGTGAGTAGAAATGGCATCCATTCCCTTTTCACCTTCTTCACGCTTCTTCTGTGCTTCCTCAAGTTCTTCCTTGAGCTGTGCTACCTGAGCCTTTTTTTCTTCGTATTCTGCATTTTTCTGAATATATTCTTTCTTATAGCGGTCGAGAGATTCTGTACTTCCATCCAAAGATTTTGGAAGTTCCTCTACCTTTGCCTCGAGTTCATATTTTTCAGCAAGTACATCCTGGAGTTCCTTAAGCCTCTCAAGCTGTTCTGTCATTGGCATTTCATCTGTCTTCTGCATAAAGCAACCTCTTGTAGTAATACATTTATGTGTAGAGCATAAAATAAGCGTCAGTAAAGTTTACAGAAATTCTTTTTTTATGTCTACACGATATGAGAAATTTACGAATCAATATAATCGCGCAAGCCAGTAGCACGGCGTGGATGGCGAAGCCTTCTCAAAGCCTTTGCTTCAATCTGACGGATTCTTTCGCGGGTAACATTGAAGTAGAGTCCGACTTCTTCAAGGGTCAGTGAATATCCGTCATCAAGACCGAACCTCATCTTAAGGACTTCCTGCTCCCTCTGAGGCAAAGTGCTCAAAACGGAACGGAGCTGCTCCTGAAGCAAAGTATAGGCAGTCTGATTTGCTGGATTTTCAACTTCCTTGTCTTCAATGAAGTCTCCCAATGAGCTGTCTTCTTCTTCTCCGATTGGAGTTTCAAGGGAAATTGGCTCGCGGGCAACATTCTTAACCTGCTTAACACGGCTCAAAGGCCATGAAAGCTGTGCTGCGATTTCTTCGTCGGTAGGTTCGCGTCCAAGCTTCTGCATGAGCTGGCGGCTTTCACGTACAACCTTGTTGATCTGTTCAATCATGTGGACTGGAACACGGATTGTGCGTGCCTGGTCTGAAATAGACCTTGTAATAGCCTGACGAATCCACCATGTGGCATAAGTTGAGAATTTATAACCCTTACGGTATTCGAACTTTTCAACAGCCTTGATGAGGCCGATGTTGCCTTCCTGGATAAGGTCAAAGAGCTGGAGCCCACGGTTCGTATACTTCTTTGCAATGGAAACAACGAGTCGGAGGTTTGCATTGATGAGGCGGTTCTTTGCGCGTTCAAGCTGACGGCGTCCCCTTTCAATCTCCTGCTTCATTTCAATGATTTCGTCTACGGAGTTTTCAAAATCATATTCCAGTTCGCGAAGCTTTCTGTCAATCTTCTGAATTTCAGTATAGTCCGAACGGATTTCATCTGCCGTAAGGCCAAGTTCCTTTTCAAGCTTTATCGATTCCGCACGGATGGCAAGGCGTCGGCCAATGCTTCGTAAGCCCACTGCATCAGTAATGCGGAGCTTTTTCATGCGACGTTCCTGAATTGTATGGTATTCGTCGATTTTCTTTGAGGCAACAATAAATTTATTGCTGAAGGCTTCGATTTCTTCAGTCTGGAGTACAGCACCCACAACCTTTTCCTTGATGACTTCACGCAAGGCAATGAGGTTTTCGTCCTTGAAGATGTTCATTGAAGGATCTTCGGTGTGGAGCTGCTTCTTGAGCTGGATGTATTCAACCATCTGTTCACGGATAGGCTTTACATATTCAACATAGCAGCTTCTGAGACGGCGTCGTTCTGCCATAAGCTCGTTGATTTCCTTTCTGGCCTTTCCAGGTTCATGAGGATCAATCTTTTTATAAATCGTATGGCAGATAGTATAGAATTCAGGAATGATCATACCAGAATTGCTGATCACCTTTTTTATGATGTTTAGCCCTTCCTCCATCTGCTTTGAAAGAGTAACTTCCTGTTCTGCAGTAAGAAGGTTTTCCTTACCGATTTCCCTGAGATAAAGGCGGATTGGATCGTCAATGCTTGTATCCTTGTCATTGGCAACAAGCCTGTTCTTTCCAAGATCAACATCCTGTCCTTCATCATCACCAAGGCCTTCTTCTGAATCCTCATCGTCTTCAGTTCCGTCATCCTCGTCTTCATCAAGAAGCTCATCTTCTTCCATGACCTGAATATTGTTCTTGGTAAGAATCTGAAGAACACCTTCCATCTTTGGAGAATTCACCACATCGGCAGTAAGAATTTCCGTAATTTCATCCCAGGAAATAATCTGCTTAGTGCTTGCATAATCTATAAGTTTCTTGACAAGTGGGTCCTGGGAAAGTTCATCCCCGTCAATTTCAGCATCATCGCTGTCTTCATCAGAAAAATCTGAAGTTTCCTTGCCTTCTGTTGATTCAGAATCTTCGTCCTCATCGTCCGCAAGAACTTCATCATCCTCAAGTTCTTCTTCCTGTTCGATGATTTCATCTTCCGGTTTCTTGGATTTTGCAGCCTTCTTTGCCTTTGGAGCAGCTGCTTTTGCTACACTTTTTTTATCCGTTGATTTTTTTTCAGGTTGCTTTTTAGCCATTATTAACCCTTCATACTGTGAATTTTGGAATCAACTTCCATTTTCTGCTTTAGAAGTTCCTCTAACTTAGCCTTGTCCTCCGGCAGAGAACTCCGGGAAAGCTGTTCAATTCTTTCTCTTATCTTGAGCTTTCTGTTCTCAAGGACCTTGCTTTTCAGGTAGCAGATACTTTTTTCCACCGATTCTGCGACATTGTCCCTATGGACATCTGTGGACTTTACTAGAAGTCCCTTCAATTCATCGCTTTCCAGACGGATAAGAATATTGCTAACGGAAAAACTGTCATTAAGGCAGCACTCTTCCATGGCAGAATACAGCTGTCGTGAAGTTTCTTCCCTAAGATCATCCTTTGTGATTTCTTCATGCATTTTCTTAAAGAAATTGACATCGGTAACTGCTGTCATAACAGCCTGCAGTTCGGCAGTAACAATTATTTTTTCTTTTTTCTCTGCCTTTATCTGATTGTTTACCTGATTCAATTTTGCACGAACATTCTCACGGTTGGAGTAATCCTGGCGAAGTGCCTCCTTGTCAACTGCATAAGCCTGGCTGAACAATTCCAGGCATGATTCCTTTTCTACATTGGACTGCAGAGAATCTATATACTCGAAATATTCTAAAGATGCTTTAGATTTTCCCCAAGGGGTGTCTTTAGGATATAATTCCTGCAGTTTAGAGATAAGAAATTCGAAATCAAATCTAGAACCGTTTACCTGCTTTGTCAAGTATTCAGCACCAAAACTGAGCATAATTTCTGCAGGATCCTTTCCACCCTGCAGCTGGACAACCCTTACAGGTATGTTCAGGCTTCTGCACATCAATATAGAACGCCGCGTTGCTTTTTGTCCTGCCCCATCTGAATCAAAGGAAAGAAGAACTTCATCCACAAATGGCTTTACAATGTGAAGGTGTTCTATTGTCATGGCCGTTCCTAGCGTTGCAACAGCATAATCTATGCCGCACTGATGGTAGGCAATGCAGTCCATGTAACCTTCGCAGAAAATGACTTTCTTATTGCGCCTTATGCTTTCCTTTGCAAAATTAAAGGCATAAAGGATGTTTCCCTTTTTGTAGTGCATGAGTTCAGGTGAATTCTTATACTTTGACTGAGCCTCAAAATCACTGCCACGGAGAAACCTTCCTCCCATGGCAACGCAGTCACCGTTACGGTCAAAAATTGGAAACATGAGCCTGCCGCAGAAAAAAGCAGTATCTGGTCTTTTTCTATTGAAAAGTCCAGAATTATCAAGAAATTCCTTTGAATAGTTCTTGCTTTCAAGGAATTTTCTCAGCCAGAAACGGTCTTCAGGGCTGTATCCTATCTTGAACTTTTCAAGGGTTTCATTGGTAAGGCCTCGGTCCTTTATGTAGTCCAAGGCAAATTTCCCAGCCTGGGTTTCCATAAGGGCATAATGAAAGGTTCCCGCCATTCTTGTATATAAAGTCCTATATTCTTCCTTCAACTTGGCATTGGGGTCTTCCCTTTGTCTTTCGCTCCCTCCATTTTCGTATTTGAGAACAACCCCCGCCTTCTTGGCAAGAAGTGATACCGCCTCTGAAAATGAAACCTTATCCATTTCCTTGATAAAATCTATTACCGTTCCCGTGGCATGGCAACTGAAACAGTAATAAAATTTTTTTTCAGGAGAAACGCTGAAGGAAGGAGTTTTATCCTGATGAAATGGACAGCATCCCCACCAGTCGCGGCCTTTCTGGGTAAGCTGAACGCGTTCCCCAACTACCTGAACTATGTCGGTTCTATTTGAGACTTCTTCTATTGATTCGCGTGAAATGAAACCAGCCATTACTTTGAAACGTAATTCGTATTTTCAGCAGCTATGTGTTCGTCAAAATTAGTGCTGAAGGTATGTCTTCCAGTTGACGGGTCTGTAAGCACAAAATAATAATACTTCGTTTTTGCAGGATTAGCAGCGGCTTCCAAGGCAACTGTTCCCGGATTTGAAATCGGACCTTCAGGAAGACCTGCCCACATGTAGGTGTTGTAGGGACTGTCAATCTTCAAATCCTTATAGGTAATTCTTCCGGGATGAGGAAGCCCTTGAATTTCAGTGATGATATACTCAATGGTGGCACAGGAATAAAGACCTATATTGTGTCTGAGCCTGTTTGCAAAGACACTGGCAATGACTGGAGCTTCTTCGCGGATGCGGTATTCCCTTTCAACAACTGAAGAAAGAATTACGGTATCGTGAAGCTTCTGACTGTCAAAATCTGCAAAAGAAGGAATTTCTGAAATTTTTGAATAGAAATTGTTCACCATGGTGCGGACAATTTCATCACCTTTCATTCCATGGGTTAGAAAATAAGTATCGGGAAAGAGATAGCCTTCAAAAGTAAGGCCTGGAATCCCGTATTCGGCAAGAAGACTTTCGCTGCTGCAGGAAGCAAGGAATTCAGCCGCAGTACAGATGTCCTTTTCTTCAAGGAGTCTTGCAATCTTTGATTTTGTAAGGCCTTCCGGAATGCTTACGCTGATGTATTCCTGTTCCCCTGACTGAAGAAGCTCATAGACTTCTTTAAGATTCATGGAACTCCTGAAAGTATATGTTCCACTTTTCAAGGTGAATTTCTCATTCCTGTTGAATACATTGAACCTTATGGCAAGATAAAGGACTTTTGATGACCTGATGAATTTTTCTTTTTCCAGGGTTTCGGCAACAAGCCTTACGGAAGTACCGGCCGGAACGCTGATTTTTCCAACATATTCTTCTTCAAGGGATGTAACCGGCTTGATGGAATGAAACCAGAATGATATTCCCAAAACCACGGCAACAAAAGCAGCGGCCATAGTCCAGAGTAAAAAAGACAGGATGAAAAACAATATTTTTTTTGCCTTAACCATTGGGAACCAGCCTAGAGAACAATTTCATGACCTTCGCGGGACATGTGGATCTTTACGTCGTTTCCTTCGGCATTGTACTTCTGATAGTTGATTCCGGCAGAAAGAATAGAGTCAAGTTTTTTATCATCGTAAGCAGGCTCATGATGGAAGAAATAAAGGTCAGAAACATTCCACAGGGATGCAAATTCAACGGCACGACTGAAAGAACTGTGCCCCCAGTTGACTTTCTTTGCGGCTTCTGGATTGGTGTACTGGCTGTCAAGAACAAGTACATCAGCATCCTGAAAATAAAAATTCCTTTCTACGCTCTTGTCAAAATCACTTGCCTGAAGTTCGGCATCGGTGCAGTAAATGAATTTTTTATGGCCTTCCTGAAATGAATAGGAATAGGAATCTCCCGGATGGAACATTTTGTGACACTCAACCTTCATGCCGTATAGTTCAATTGGAGTGCCTTCTTCAATTTTATGGAAATGACACTGGTTCTTAACAGACTTCCAGCATCCGTTTGGAGGGAAAAACGGAACAGAACTTTGCTTCTCAAAACATTCTTCCGCAGCATCAAAAGGAGAATAAATGTCGATGGTAACTGCAGGGTTGAAGGATGGACCAAAGAAAGGAAATCCCTGGATGTGATCCCAGTGAAGGTGGGAAAGAAATATTGTGTAGTGCTTGTCTTCAGGCTGCTTTCCGTACATGGCGTAATCGCGAAGGCCTGTTCCACAGTCAAGGAGAATCACTTCTCCGCTTTTTGGCCTCAATTCAATGCAAGGAGTATTGCCACCGTAGGTCCCGTAAATCCAGTCTGGCAGGGAGGAGATGAATTTCATTTTTGATTCGGCAGACTCAAGGTCTTTTGGGGTCATTCTGGCTATGGCTGCAGTAAGCTTGGCCTGAACGTTTTCATTGTTTAATGGTTTTGGCAATGATCCTCTTACACCCCAGAAATGAATGAACATTATTAATTCCTCCGACAAAAAGAACGAGAGATACGGGATTCGAACCCACAACCTTCGGCTCCGGAGGCCAACGCTCTATCCAGTTGAGCTAATCTCTCATTGAGTTTAAAAAGATATAACCTAGTCACCATAATGTCAACGATGACAAATCCGTCATAACATAAACAAAAACTTAATCAAACTGTTATATTTGTGGTAAATATTTGAAATATATACTATATTATTTTTATGGAACCAATCATTTTAGCATCATCGTCTCCAAGAAGGCAGCAGATCCTCAAGTCTCTTGGAATCCCTTTCTTTGTTCACCCTGCTGACATTGACGAAACAATTCCAAAGGACATTAAGGTTGAGAATGCTCCGGAATACCTGGCGGCAAAAAAAATCGATGCCGTAGTACGCAACATGGCACAGGACAACGAAATAGGATGGGTTCTGGCGGCAGATACTGTCATCGTCTACAAGAACAAAATCTACGGAAAGCCAAAAGACATTGAAGAAGCAAGAAAATTCCTGAAACTTTTTCAAGGGAATACCCACAAGGTCATTACAGGAGTCGCCCTGTACAACGGTTCCCTCCATTACATGACAACAAGGACAAGCATAAACAAGGTCACTTTTGCCCCAATGTCCGACGAAGACATAGAGTGGTACCTTTCAACCAGTGAATGGCACGGAGCTGCAGGAGGCTACAGGATCCAGGAGAACGGATCATGCTTCATACAAAAGATAGAAGGCACTGAAAGTTCTGTCGTGGGGTTGCCTATATATGAACTTTGTGATATGCTACGCGAGCAAAATTATAAGCTTTTCGAAAGATAAGCCGTCCGTTCGTAGAATGGACAGTTTTGCCGGGCATTTGACATTGCCGTGGGCTTGTCAGGTGTTACGAAATCATCCGGGCTGTTTCAGGCAGTCACGAGAAAAAGATCAGGAAGGAAGAACCTGCCTTAAGGAAGGTCATAAGGTTTTTCCGGTGAAGGAGTACTCAAATGGCAGTAGTAACCATGAAGAGTTTGCTTGAATCAGGTGTACACTTTGGTCACCAGGTAAAGCGTTGGGATCCACGTATGAAGAAGTATATCTTCGCAGAACGCAATGGAATCCACATCATCGACTTGCAGAAGACAATCACTGCAATCAAAGACAGCTACGATGTTATCCGCAAGGTTGCATCAGCTAACAAACCAGTTCTTTTCGTTGGAACAAAGAAGCAGGCACAGCAGGCTATCGCAAAGGAAGCTGAACGCTGTGGCATGTACTACGTAAACAGCCGCTGGCTCGGTGGTACACTCACAAACTTCGCAACAATCAAGAAGTCCCTCCTCCGTCTCAAGAAGATTGAAAAGATGGAAGTTGACGGAACATTCGACAACCTCACAAAGAAAGAAGTAGCTAACCTCCTCAAGGAAAAGGAAAAGCTCACAAAGAACTACGGCGGAATGAAGGATATGAAGGAACTCCCAGGAGCAATCTTCATCATCGACACACACAAGGAACAGATTGCTGTTGCTGAAGCTCGCCGCATGGGTATCCCAATCGTTGCTATCGTTGATACAAACTGTAACCCAGAAGGAATCGACTACCCAATCCCAGGTAACGACGATGCTATCCGCGCTATCTCCCTCTTCACATCAATCATTGCTAACGCAGTAATCGAAGCAGACAACGAACAGGGCCTCAAGATCATCGATACACTCGGTGACGAAGAAGAAGTTACAACAGATGCTTCAACAAAGAAGGATGACGAAGAAATCGTTGACTATTCTAACTATCAGCCTACAGAAGCTAAGGAAGAAGATGTAGAAGCTGACAAGAAAGAAAGCGAACTTCTCGACGAAGACAACTACACAAACAAATAATCAACTGGGGATCTGAGCAAGGTCCCCTACAAACCTATTTATAAGGACATTAAAATGGCTATTACAGCAGCAATGGTAAAAGAATTGTTCAAGGCAACTGGTGCTGGTATGCTTGACTGCAAGAAGGCACTTACAGATGCTAACGGTGATATGGCAGAAGCAGAAAAGATCCTCAAGGAAAAGGGTCTTGCTGCAGTTGCAAAGCGTTCAGAAAGAGCAACATCTGAAGGACGCATCTACATCAAGCAGGAAGGAAACAAGATTGCTATCGTAGCAGTAACTTGTGAAACAGACTTCGTTGCAAAGAACGCTGACTTCATCGCAACAGGTGAAAAGGTTCTTGATGAAGTTCTCGCAAAGGGATACACAGAAGCTAACGACGAACTCAAGAACATGGTTCTCGACTTTGCTACACGCACACGCGAAAACATGTCTTTGAGCACAGTTAAGCTCATCGAAGTTCCAGCTGATGCATCTGCAGGAATGTACATCCACACAGACTACAAGCAGGCAGCTGTTGTAGTAATCAAGGGATCTGCAGACGACAAGGTAAAGGAATTTGCACGCGACTGCTGTATGCACCTTGTTGCAGAAACACCTGCATACAACACAAGAGCAGAAGTTCCAGCTACATACATTGACGAACAGAAGAGCATCTTCAAGTCTCAGATGGATCAGGACGAAAAGATGGCATCTAAGCCAGAAAACGTTAAGGAAGGAATCCTTCAGGGTAAGATCAACAAGCACCTTGCTGAAATCTGTTTCGAAGACCAGATGTTCGTTAAGGATGACAAGAAAACAGTTAAGGCAAAGCTTGACGAAGTTGCAAAGTCAGTTGGTGCAACACTTTCATTTGCTGACATCAACCTTCTCCTTCTTGGAAAGTAATTTTTGATAATTGATAGCGGTCTTCCTTTCGGGGCTGACCGCTATTTAAGTTTATGTCATACAGTGCAGTTTGCTGCACCTGATTTTTAACCTTTAATTCATGGAGACAATTATGGCAGACAACGAAAGCCGCATGGAAAAAACAGTTAACGCCCTCAAGGACGAATACAATACAATCCGCACAGGTCGTGCAAGTGCATCTATTTTGGACAAGGTTCGCGTAGACTACTACGGAACACCTACTCCTATTAGCCAGGTTGGAACAATTTCAGTTCCAGATGCTCGTTCACTTGTAATTTCTCCATTTGACAAGTCGATTATGGGTGACATCGAAAAAGCAATTCAGAAGGCTGAACTTGGATTGAACCCAAATAACGACGGAAAAGTAATCCGTATTGCTATTCCTCCACTAACAGCAGACCGCCGCAAGGAACTTGTTAAGCAGGCTAAGGCAACTGCTGAAAACTACCGCACAACAATCCGTAACATTCGCCGTGACGGTAACGATGATCTCAAGAAGCAGCAGAAGGCTGGTGAACTTACAGAAGATCAGTTGAAGACAGAAACAGACAAGCTTCAGAAGCTTACAGATAAATACATTGATGAAATCAACAAGGTTTACGAAGCTAAAGAAAAGGAAATAATGGAATAATTTCCCATGTCAGATTCATCAGTTTCAACTACCATTGAAATTAACAGGGATCAGCTGCCGGAACATGTAGCAATCATCATGGACGGCAATGGTCGCTGGGCTAAAAACCGCAATCAGATCCGCACTAATGGACATACAGAAGGCCTTAAGCGTGCAAAGGAAATTGCAAAGGCTGCTTCTGATTTAGGTCTCAAGTACATAACCTTTTATGTTTTCTCAACAGAAAACTGGAAAAGGACTAAAGAAGAAGTTGGTTTCCTGATGAATCTGATCCACACTTACCTACTTTCCGAATTCTCCTTCTGTAAAGAAAACGGTATCCGTGTAAAACTTCTTGGAGACAGAAATGGACTTCCTAAAAATGTTCAGGAAGATCTCAATCAGATTGAAAAAGACACTGAATCCTTTACAGACAAACTTACCATTTGCCTTGCAATCAACTACGGTGGTAGAAGTGAAATAATCCGAGGCATAAAAAAACTTATTTCAGAAGGTGTTAATCCAGATTCAATTACAGAGGAATCAATTTCAGGAAGTTTTGATGTTCCAGAGCTTCCCGATGTTGATTTGCTGATTAGAACAGGCGGAGAAAAGCGACTGAGCAATTTTTTAATGTGGCATTCTGCTTATGCCGAACTTTTGTTTAAGGATACTCTCTGGCCTGATTACCATAAAGATGAATTCTACAGTGACATTGCAGAATTCCAGAAAAGAACCAGAAGATTTGGAGCTGTTCCACAATGAGTAAAGTTGCATCCCGCTTATTTACATTTTTTATCGGTGTTCCTCTTGTTATAGGAATCGTAATTTGGCCTTCCTACAATCACCTGCCCCTGCATTTGCTCATATGTTTTGCCGCCACCATAGGTGCAAGTGAACTTTACGACATATTCGCAGTAAACCACAAGCTTCTTCCAAAGAAGATGATTGTGACCTGTACAGCCTTAATAGCAATTGTTGCAGGTTTATGTGCTGTACTTCCAGCTCTTTTTGACATGAAGCATCCCCATGGGCAGGAAATAATTACCTTCGTCTACATACTTGTGCTTCTTGTTCTCCTTGGTGTAGAAGTTTTTACTGCTCCCGATTTTAAAGATTCCCTAGATAAAATTGCATGTTCTGTATTTACAATTACATATACCGGTTTTCTCCTGACTTTTATCTCAAGGATGACAGTATGGCAGCTTAACGGAACAAGCATAACGACCCCGGCAATCAGCATCATGCTGCTCATGGTTTTCTTTACGGACAGCATTGCCTGGTTCTTTGGAGTGCTTCTGGGAAAAAGTACCAGAGGTTATGTAAAGGCAAGTCCAAACAAGAGCCTTGTAGGATTCTTTGGAGGAATTTTAGGAGCCGTAGCAGCAGGCGTGCTAAGCTATTTTGTATGGAAGGAGTTTTTTGAGGGTGGACTTGTAAAACTTATAATTACAGGTGTATTCATTGCTCTCTCTTCAATCGTAGGTGACCTTGCTGAATCCGTTTTCAAAAGATCTGCAGGCGTAAAGGACAGCGGAAATGTAATTCCAGGGCGTGGCGGTATGCTCGACTCCCTTGATTCCATCGTTATGTCTGCACCTATTTTCTACATTCTTTTCTCTATTTTCTTTGGACCATTCAACTGATGAAAAAAAAAGTTTTAGTTCTTGGCTGCACAGGTTCCATAGGAAAACAGACAATTGACATTTGCCGCAACATGCCTGCTGATTTTGAAGTTTGCGGTGTTGCTGCTGGTAAAAATGAGAAAGCTGTTGAAGAACTTTGCAGGGAATTCAATTGCAAAGGAACAGTATTTTCCCGAGATGGAATTAAGGGCTTAGAATCCCTTATTAAAGATTCGAAAGCAGACATTGCAGTAAACGGAATAGCTGGGGCAGCAGGACTTGAACCTAGTGTTCTTGTCTTGAAAAATGGAATTGATCTTGCCCTGGCAAACAAAGAAACTGTTGTAATGGCCTGGCATGTGGTAAAGAATCTTGCAGCGGAAAACAACTGCCATATTGTTCCTGTTGACAGTGAACACAGTGCAATTTTCAACTTGACCCAGAAAATCGGAACGGAAAATCTTTCAGAAATAGTAATTACTGCCAGTGGAGGTCCTTTCAGGAAACTTTCTGACGAAGAATTAAAAACCGTTACCGTTGAAGATGCCCTCAAGCATCCTACCTGGAACATGGGACCAAAAATCACAATCGACAGCGCATCCCTTGCAAACAAAGGACTTGAAGTAATTGAAGCCGTTCGCCTTTTTGACTTTAGCCCGGACAAAGTTAAAGTTGTGGTTCATCCACAAAGCCTTATTCATTCCCTTGTACGTACAAAAGACGGTGTTCTCTATGCCCAGATTTCAAATCCAGACATGAGGCATCCAATTTACGGTGCTTTGGTATGGCCAGAATACAGGGAAAATTACCTTGAACCTTTTGACCTTGCAGCTTGCGGCGAAATGACTTTCTTTCCCCCTAGAATGGATTCCTTTCCTTTGCTTGCCCTTGCCTACGAATGTGCAAAGAAAAGCAATTCCTATACCATAGCCTTCAATGCGGCCAACGAAATTGCAGTCGCAGCTTTCATTGAAAAAAAATGCTCTTTCCTTCAAATTGCGGAAATCGTTTCAAAAACCCTTGAAAAGGACTGGTCAATGACGCCAGATACCCTCGATAAAGTTTATGAAGCCGACAGATCAGCAAGAAAAACTGCCCTAGAAATTCTTGAATCAATGATGGCCAGTTAGGCGGGAGATGCAGATTGACTTTCGTACTTGGAATCATTGGACTCGGCTTTCTTGTTTTTTTTCACGAACTTGGTCACTTCATTGCAGCCAGACTTTCGGGTGTAAAAGTTGAAGCCTTTTCAATCGGAATGGGTCCTGTATTGCTTCATCATCAACATAAGGAAACAGACTACAGAATTTCCCTTATTCCCTTAGGCGGTTACTGCGCAATGAAGGGAGAACAGGATTTTAAAAATGCCCTTGAGGATAATCTTAAAACCATAGAGGCTGGAAAAGATTCATTCTATGGAGTTCATCCTTTGAAAAGACTTTTAATTGCATTTGCAGGTCCTCTTTTCAATTTTATTTTCGGATTCCTTGCATTCTTTTTGATTGCCATCATTGGATATACCTACTATACGGCTGGCAACAAAGTTTCCATGGCAGATGAGATTTATCCCGAACTCCATTCTTCAGCTCATGAAGCAGGTCTTGAATCCGGTGATGCCATTGTTTCACTAAACAAAACCCCCGTTTCAGATTTTTCAGAAATAGCCTCCTTTGTATCAACCCACCCGGATGAAGACATTATTATAGAAGTAGAACGTAACGGAGCACGACTTGAATTTACAGTACATACGGATCTTGACAAGGAAACTGGAAGCGGAAAAATTGGAATCGTTTCTGACAGAAATTCCATCCAAAAAAAAGAACATGAAAGGAAAAACTTTCCTGGAGCCGTAAAGGAAGGTTTGACAGAATCATTAAAAGTAATTGCAATGACCATCAAAAGTGTAAGGATTCTTTTTAAAGGTGTAAAAGTTCAGAATGCCGTATCTGGACCTGCAAGAATCACATCAATGCTTGGGGATACAATTCAGGCAGGATTCAGCACTGGATTAAGGGCAGGCATTGTAAGCACATTGGAATTACTTGCGGTCATTTCCATTTCCCTTTTCTTAACCAATTTGCTTCCTGTTCCGGTTCTTGATGGAGGACTGATTGTTTTTGCTTTTATTGAATTCGTATCCAGAAAAAAACTTTCGCCAAAACTCCTGTACTATATTCAGATGGTAGGAATCGTTATAATAGGAGCATTGATGGTTTTCGCACTTTTCGGAGACTTTCTGTACTTCATAAAAAAGTAAAAACGGAGAATCAATATGAAAATGAATAAAATTTTATACAGTTTAATATTCTTTATGGGAACTGCAGCCTTTGGTCAGGCATATGTTTCTACACAGTCCCATGAAGGAAAAGTTAATCACATACAGCCTTTTGAAACTGCATCGAATTTTGACAGCAGCTTCTACTCTGCCGGCAGTGACGGCTTCCTTGTAAAATGGTCTTCTGACGGCATGGGAGAACACTATCAGGTATCAGACCTACAGATCCAGAAGGTTGCCAGAAATCCAGTTTCAGGAGATGTGGCAGTCTACGAAACCGACGGTATTTCCGTTCACCGTGTTACGGTAATCGACCCAAAAACTTTTGGAAAACGCTTTTCAAAGAGATTTTCAGATTCCATCGCATCAATTACATTTTCCGCCAAAGGAAATTATCTTATGGTCGGAACAAATGCAGTAAACGGCTGCTATATCCTTAACGCAAGAACCGGAAATGTTACAAAGAAAATCAGTGATGTTCCAGGCATAATTTCCATGGCAAAAACCGGGGCATCTGAAAAAAAGGCTGTCCTCTATTCAAGAACAGGTGCTCTCATCTATTACAACATGCAGACTCATAAGGCAGAAAAAAAGTTTTCCACTGTTCCTGCCCTGCAGCAACCAATCATTTTTGGCACAGGAAAGCTTAACAACAGGCTTTTTGCTGGCATCAAGGATAATACGGTTTATCTCATTGATGCGGCCGACGGAAAAACCCTTGCCACATATCCTGCAAACAACGGCCTCATTTTTGCTTCTGAATTCGATCAGGGTGATAAACAGGGGCTTTATTTTACCACTGAATCCGGCAGAACCTGGTCACTTCGCCTTGTAAACGCGGAGAACCTTAAGAAACTACTTACGGGATTTAATGTTCCGGCACCCCTTATTGTAAAGAATTTTACGGGACTTAAAAGCCGTGATTCCTTTACTTGCGCATCAAAAAATGCGGGTTCCATCATGCTTGGAACTCAGTCCGGAAATATCTACACAATGACGGACATTCCGGAATCTGAACTTTACAGTCTGTTCTCTATCACTGAAAACATGTATCAGAAAATTTATGATATTGATGCAAGCGGAAACGAGTTCTATTTCCTTACCAACAACAGTATCTACAAGACTTCCTTTGACACAAGGATCATGAGCAGAATAGGTACAAATCCTAGCCACAGCAACCTAATCAAATACAACGACAAGATCGTCCTTTGGTCAAGGAATACGGCAAAGACAGTTCAGATGCTTTCACTGGATGGAAGCGAAAACATGGAATCCCTATTCAATCCTTCAAACCAGATTAGGGCTCTTAGAATTGCAAACAACAAGATAATCTATGTCTCAGGAACAAATTCCGTTTGCATATATAATCTTGATAACGGTACAAACAACGAAGTCTACACCGGAACATCAATTCAGGATGCTGTTTTAATTGATGAAAACACCCTCTATGTTGCAAAAACAGGAACAGGCAGAGGAGACAGCCCACTCATAAATGTAAACCTTCAGACTGGCGAAACCGTACCTTTGAAGTTTAACGGAGACGTTGCTTTCTCCCTCAGCTATGATTTTTCAACAGAAAATTCGAATGTATATGGAATCGGAATCAATTCCAACAATGGCGTAAAGACAGAAGTTTTCTCTTACAATCCAAAGACCAACGTGCAAACTTCCCTTTTCAGTCTTTCTGCTGAAGACAGCACTGCCTTTACTTCAATCAAACTTCCTTTGATTTTTACAAACATCGGTAAGAATACGGTACGTGCCTGCAATACAGGAACAAGAAAAACAACTGTTTACAAGCGTTCAGCTTCCATGCCAATTAAGGCAGCCTCAGCCGGAACAAAAGTTGCTGTCCTTAACCGTAACGGAAGCATTTCCTGGTATAATTCCGGTTCTCAAGTTCTGATCGCAGACTGGGTACTTACCACAGACGGTGAATGGTTTGACCTTGTAAACTGACAGCAACTAAACAAAAAACTTTTGCATTATGCAGCCAAGCAAAAACATTTAATATGAACAAAAAAGGGGCTGTCCCAAAAGTATGTTTTATGGTGGTTGAGCTTGTCGAAACCACCATAGCTGGTATTTTGGTCATTTCGACAGGCTCAATGACCGCTAGCATAAATACTTATTAGACAGCCCTTTTGTTTGTTATTTAGCAACCGCGGAAAATTGCCTCGTTGTAGATTTCAAGATACTTTTCTGCAGCTTCATCCCAACCAAAGGTTTTCTTCATGCCGGTCTGCTGCATTTTCTTGATGTGATCCTTCTTGTTATAGTAGGCCCAGACTGCCCAACCCACAGTGTCATAGATTGCACGAGGAGTAAGCTGCTCGAATACGAAGCCTGTTCCATCACCAGTTTCCTGATTGTAGTTGTCGACAGTATCAGCAAGACCGCCAGTCTTTCGGACGATAGGAAGAGTTCCGTAAAGCATGGAATAAATCTGATTCAATCCACAAGGCTCATATTTGGAAGGCATAAGGAAGAAGTCTGAACCTGCTTCAATAAGGTGGCTCAAAGCATCATCATAGCCAATATAAGCGCGGAAGTTTGGAAGCTTTGACTGAAGGTTGCGGATTTCATTTTCACACCAGGCTTCACCGCTACCAAGAACAACTACCTGTACCTTCATGTCGTTACAAATCTGATAGATCGAACCGTAAGAAGGCGCAAAGATTTCTGCAATGCCCTTCTGGTCTGCAAGACGAGTAACAATACCGATTACAGGAATGTCAGGGTTGATTTCAAGACCCATTTTCTTCTGTAGTTCTTCCTTACAGATGGCCTTACCCTTCATATCCTTTGCAGAATATTTTGCAGGAATCTTCTTGTCTACTTCTGGGCTCCATTCCTTAAGGTCAGCTCCGTTAAGGACACCGCGTACAACTTCACTGCGAACACGCAAAAGTCCATCCATGCCAAAACCACCTTCAGGAGTCTGGATTTCCTTTGCATAGGTTGGAGAAACGGTTGTAATCATGTCAGCAGAAGTTACGCCAGCCTGAAGGAAGTTGATTCCACCGTTATGCTCAAACCCTGCACCATAGTACAATCCCCAGTCAATACCAAGGGAAGTAAATGAATCCTTTGAATACTGTCCCTGATATCCCTGGTTGTGGATTGTAAGTACGGATGCTGTCTTTTCAAAACCGCAGTAGCGGCAAACATGCTTAAGGATGGCAGGAGCAAGACAGGCAGACCAATCATGGCAATGGATTACATCAGGATACCAGTCCAATTTGCGGCATAGCTGGAAAGCACCGTGATTGAGGACTGCAAAACGGTATGGATTGTCGTGGAAATCTGTTTCAGATGGAACACCATAAACACCATCACGGCCAAAACACTGCTCGTGATCGATAAAATATACGGAAAGCTTGTCGCAGCCTGGCATTGTAGTTGTATAGACTGCAGACCAGGTTTCCTGCTGTCCTGCAGCAATAGCCATAGGTCCTTCAAGCAATGTAAGCTTGCTTCTGTCAATCTTGTAATAGCGAGGCATAACAATCTTAACATCATGTCCCATTTTAGTAAGCTGAATAGCAAGAGCACTTACCATATCAGCAAGTCCACCAGTTTTAGCAAAAGGTACTGTTTCAGCTGTTACCATTAAAATTTTCATAGAGATGCTCCTTGATTCAGTTTATTTTTTAAGATCAGCCATTGCTTTTACAAAGGCCTCTTTTGAGTTCTTGATAGAATCCGCACTTACGCAGTATGCCATTCTTATCCAGCCCTTTCCGCCAAAGCCGCTTCCAGGTGCCGTAAGGATAAGATATTTCTTAAGGTAGTCACAGAAAGCCATGTCATCGCCATTGAAGCAGTCTGGAGCCTTGCACCACATGTAGAATGCTCCCTCTGGAACAATATGTTCGATTCCTGCGGCATCAAGTACATCCATGACCATGTTGCGCCTTGTTTCGTAAAGGCTATAGTCAACCTTTGCATTCCAGGTTTCTGCAACAACGCGCTGGAAGAATGCAGGTGCATTTACATAACCAAGAACACGGGTAGTAAAAATACAGGCGGCAACAACTTCATCCTTGTCAGGGCATGCAGGATTTACGCAGATGTAGCCGATTCTTTCGCCAGGAAGGGAAAGGTTTTTTGCAAATGAAGTCACGACAATTGAGCTGTCATAGATCGGGAAAGCACCTGGAACCTCTTTCCCATCGTAAACGATTGCACGATATGGTTCGTCACATACAAGATAAGGCTTTCTTCCACACTTTGTAGCGTGTTCCTCAAGGACCTTAGCAAGAGCTTCGATTTCTGCCTTTGTATATACGCGTCCAGTAGGATTATTTGGGCTGTTGATGAGAACGGCAGCAGTCTTTTCATTAAGGGCAGCTTTAATTGCTTCCACATCAAGGCTGAAGTCTGCCTTGGTATTAACTTCAACAAGAACACCACCGTGGTTTTTTACATAGTGCTTGTATTCAGTAAAATATGGAGCCGGAACAACGACATTATCGCCTTCGTTAAGAATGGCCTTAAAAAGAGCATTGAGGGCACTTGCAGCACCAACAGACATTATAACGCAATCACCAGTAACCTTTACACCCTGTTCAAGGCTTGTTTTTTCCGCCATTGCGTCACGGCAGAACTGGAAACCTGCATTAGGCATATAACCATGGAAATTCTTTTCACGGCATAGTCCAACATTCTTTTCCATGGAAGCCTTTACTTCTACAGGTGGCTCAAGATCAGGATTACCGATGCTGAAGTCAAATACCTTGTCATTGCCATACTGGGCCTTAAGTTTGATTCCTTCCTCAAACATCTTGCGAATTACACCAGCACCCTTGCTGGTCATTGTTTCTTTTATGTTATTTGAAATAGGCATAAATTGCTCCTGATACTGTTATTTTACAATGATTTTATTATACCACAGTTTGTAACGGAAATAAATTAATTATAAAAAAATAATACTAAAAGCCAGAAAAAAAATGAAAGGATTTGGTAAAACAGTTTAAAATAAAAAAAAGTTCCTGCTTTTACAGAAACTTGTATTGGGGAGTGTAGGATTCGG
>JAKSLX010000010.1 GCA_024400915.1 Treponema sp. | reverse complement strand
TGATACTGCGAAAGCGGGAAAGTAGGTGGCTGCCGGCTTTTTTATTTTAAACCTGAAAAGTTACAACGAGCCGGAAAGACAACCAGACCGCTTTCGCAGGGACTGCGAATCCGGGAAACAGCACCGTAGCAGGTGCGTGCGGTGCTGGGGCTGCCGGCTTTTTTTTAGTACCTTTTTTAGGGGTCTGTCCCCCTCTGTCCTTTAAGTCAATAATATAGTTGATGTTCCTATAAGTAACAGAATTGTAACCTTCAGTGGATGGAAATTACTTTCATGTTTGAATAATATAAAATCATTCCAACTAAAAGAGGTTATTATGACTTTTTGCGACAAATTGCAGGCTTTAAGAAAAAATAAGGGATTAACTCAGGAAGAACTGGCCGATAAAATCAATGTTTCCAGGGCTGCCGTTGCAAAATGGGAAGCAGGACAGTCATATCCTGACATTTCAAATCTCATTCAGATAAGTGACTTGATGAATGTTACTGTAGATTATCTTGTACGAGAGCAAAGCTGTGAAGTAGCTTTGAAACGAGATAAAATGAGTGATCTGGATGAATTGATTGACTTTAGGCTGGAAGCTAACAGAAATACTTATGCTGCTTTTTCAAATGAAGTTGATTCTACTCGTTTTGATTCCCATGACTTTAAGTTTGAGAAAGGTAACTATTCCTATCACGATACCTATGTTGGGGGTGAACAGTTTGCAGGGGAAGAGGCTGTCTGGAAAAATGGAATTGCGGTATATGCAATGAATTATCTGGGGCGTGTTTTGGATCAGCGTTTCAGTGGTAATTTTTTAAAAGAAGCATTGCGTGCTGCAGACAAGTCCTTGCCATTTAGAGGACCTGAATTTTACAAGTCTGGTGAATTCATTTATAAGACAACTGTTTCTGGTGATGTTGATTGGTTCCAGGGATACGAAGAAATTTTTTGCGGAAACGACAAGGTCTATGAATGCTTTTATCACGGCGGATTGATGAAGTGATTGTGTTATAGGGGTCTGTCCCCTTTTGCACTGCGATAAAAAAAAGCCTGATGAACAATTTCTCATCAGGCTAAAATTATTTTGGAGGCTAAAGATTACGCTTATCTGAGCTTAATCATTGTTTCAAGCTGTTCTGTTAAAGGAAGTTTTGTTGCTTCCCCTGTTGCAAGATTAATGCTTACCATAATGTGTCCGCCATTGGGCTTTGATGCATTGTAGATAAGTGTTTCGTCATCCAAAGAGAATGAATATATGGTGCTGATTGAATTTTTGTTTTCATCGTTTTCAAGCAAATTCTTTGTAACATTTTTTGAAGTGTAATAGATAGTCTTCTGGTCCTTGGAAATAGCTGCGATTCCATTTTTGTTAACGGCAAACGGCATTTTTTTCCATGGATCTGTTTTTTCGTGCTCAATGTTATCCCATGATGGGTAGAATTCTTTATCCCTAAGTTCGCCTGGGAATGCATTTTCCGAGAAATAACCTTCCAAATCTACGATGAACGAAAGTTTTGCATGTGTGTTCTTGTATTTGTCATTTCCGTCTTTATCTTTACCGTCAGGTACAGCGTAGTCATTGTATGCCCATGTTCCTTCATCATTAGAAATGAAGAGGAAATTATCCATCTTTACATATTCTGACTTCATGTATGTAAGTTCAGGCTTTGTATATGCGTTGGTAGAGGAACCTGAAAGGAAAAGCTCAAGGAATAAAGGAATATCTGGAGTCTTGTATTCTTTTTTTTCAGCAGTACCGCAGCAGAAAAGGTAGAATTCATTCATAAATATGCTGTCACCTTTTTCCTTGCGATTATCGTCGTTGCCGTTAAGGGCTGGTGTTTCAAAAATGAACTTCAATGCTTCTTCATTTTTCAAAGAGCTGTTAGTCTTGAGAATTTCAGTAGGCATGTCCCATTGTACTCCATCTGTAAATTCAAGGTGTACTGTTTCCTTGTCCTTGAAGTAATCAAGAGTGAAGTCTACATCCTTGTTGTTGCAGCAAGCTTTGATGTAGTTGAGAATTTCTGTATATTCAAGATTGGCAGCCTTTACCTTATCAACAGTAAGTTCATATTTGATTGCCTCTTCGTATTTATAAATATCTTTATTTTCAACCTTTGAAAGAACATGCATCCAAAGATCGTTCCAAAGAGGAGAAAAATAGCGCTTCATGTTCTTTGCTAAATAACCCTCGCTTGTTTTTGGTACTACAAACAGACCAGCTTCTTCTCTTCCAGGTATGAAGTAACCGTTGATGTAGAAAAGCAACTTGTCATTGTTTACAGTAAGGCCCTTTACAGGATAATGAAATTTCTGCTTTTCAGATGATTCATAGTAAACAACAGGTTGTCCTGAACCGTTTGTATTGAAACCGTATACACCGGCGTCTGATTCATTGTTGCCGTTCATTTCACCAAATGTAGCATACGTAAAAATCCATTCACCGCTGCTAGTAACATCAAGAAGCTGGAAGTTTACGTTATTTCTTCCCTTGAGCTGGAATGTCTGGAGATTCTGTGTTGTTGGATTCCACTTGTAGATGACAGGTGTTCCGTTATCTGTTGGAGTCTTTCCTTCCAATCCGAACATGAAGATGTTTCCGTTGTCATCAAACTTGATGTATTCCTTTCCGCTGTATTCCTTGTGCCATGAATTAGCAAGGCGTTTTACATCCCCATCCTTGTTGAAAATGTCAAATACCTGGCCGTCATCCCTAACGAATACAATCTGTCCAAGAGGTTTGTCCTTTCCTTCCTTATCCTTCAATTCATTGTACCATTCAAATACAATGTAAGTTCCCTTTGCCTCAGCAACACCTTTTGTATTCTTGTAGATTTCACGGATAGAGCAGAGATTGCTACCGTCAGCATAGTTTTCCAAACTGAGCAAAGTTGATCCGCTAGCTATAGAACCGTCTTTCATAACGGCAAGCAAAGACTGTTTTGCATCTGTTTCGGCTCTGTTTGTGCCGGCAACGAATTGAGTTGCAAGATAACTTGCCTCTGAAAAATTTACTTTCAATCCTGATGTTGATACTGGTTTTTTATCATCATCACTGCCACCTCCATTGCTACATCCAACTAATGACAGGCCCAAAGCAGCAATCAATGCTGCAGAAAATAACTTGGTTCTTTTCACATTAATCTCCTCGATTTGTTTTTTTTCAGTAGTTAGACTATAAAACAAGTGTTGCCCGGTTGTATTGAGTGAAAAACTCACAATTTCTTAAATGGTTTTGTGAGTAATACTCACTTTTTATATGGGGTATCTAGTCTTTTTTGTTTTTCTTGCTATAATCCAAAACCATGAAGAAAGTTTTATTGTTTCTTGCCGTATTATTTTCAGCTTTTTTTTCATTTGCCTATGAATTTACCTGTCCCTATAAAAATATAGATGAAAAAGCAAAGGGAACTTATGTAATCAAGGGAGCAAGCTCCATATACTATATCTTAAATGAAAAAGTGTACCCCATAGATCAACAGCGAAAGAAACTAGTTGATTCTAAGTATTCATTCATTCCTTTCTTTGACAAGAAGTTTATTCCTTCAATCCGTTACGAAGACTTCATTCAGTTTGACAAGCATGGCAATGCCTATGTTCTTTATCAGATTGATGAGTATGACGGATTTCGGAAATCATTTGTTTTTAAGTATGACCCAGTCAAAGAAAAGAGTTCAATTTTTGAAATTGTAAAGACAAATCCATATGCTTTAAGCTTTACTGTGTCCGACGACGGAGAGTACATTTTCATCCATTATTTTGACAGGATCAAAAAGTACGAAGGCTATGTCTCTGTCGCTGCAATTCCAACAAGACATCCTGAAAAAATTGAAATCCTCCTGAGCGGAGATTGGACTGAATTCGGTCATATGACTCTCAAGAATTTATGTTTCGACTCAAATACAAAAAACCTTTATTTCAATTATGGCAATAGGGTAAACGAGAAGGACCGTTGCATTGCAATAAATTCTGGCCTTTATATTCTTAAACCGGAAAATGGGAAATACCTTAAGAAGAACCTGAAGAAATTTACTTCAGTAAAGCATCATGAAGTGAATGATCTGATTTCATTCTGCACAAAAAATGGAATGACTGATTTTGGTCCTGCAGTAAGACACATTAAGAGTGCCTGTGATTCAAAGTATAAGCCGGAAGAAATAGAAATTTCACTTAAGTGCTTTAAGGATTTCAGTGACTATTCAATTCTCTATAAAGAAGATGAAAATGGAAAGCCTTTAACTGATGAAGCAGCCCTTGAATATCTTTATAAAGGCGGAGCCGAAATATTCGGATATTTCTATAACTTTATGTGCTGGTATTGTAATTCCAATGACTTTGAATATGAGTTTACAGAAAAAATATTTCCCTGCGAATATTTATGTCTTGTAAAAGAAACCGGAGAAAGCGCCTATACTGCAGACCGTGATTTTGTCCATAGCATTTACAGCATAGACGATGGATTCCTGTTTTCCAACAAGGATGGTTTGTGGGGATTATATATGGTTAACTGGAAATATATTTCCATATATCACATAACCGACAGCAAGGGAAAATTCATAAAGCGCCAGGATGACAGGCTTAAGGAAATCCGACTGGCAGGTATCTATGACCGAAAGTCAAACAACCTGCTGGTTACAGATGATTATTTTATTTTCATTCAAAGCGACCGTAAGAAAATTTATTGTGTTAAGGATGGAAAAATCCATGACATGTCTCCTTACTTAAACGGAGTAGAACATTTCAACTATTCCCATATTGAGCTCATAATAAAAAATGATTATATAAGCAACCTTGATGAAAATCAGTTGGGAATGGAAAAGGACTTTGAATTCAAATCTTTGGAGACAATTCTTTTTCCTGTGATTGCAGTGCTGGTTATTGCGCTCGTAATTTTAATTTGGCGGAACATTGTCTATAGAAGGAACAGGCCTTCCGTAAAAAAAACTGAAGAAAGACAAGAAATTCATCTTTGATATTCAGGAAGCGGAAAGAGGTCGTGTTAGCCGTGATATTCACGATTCTGTAATTCAGGATATCCGTTCAATAAGATTGAATTCTGAAATGCTTGAAGTGACACCAGACTCTGAAGACCGAAAGCAGCAGGTTATAAAAATGGCAACGGACTGTGTCATCAACTTGAGGAACATCTGCTATAATCTTACGCCAGCAGAACTTGCAACCCATGCTGATGGAGATAATTCCAAGATTGAGTTGGTATCAATTATTCAGACTCTTGTTACCCAGTTTATTGAAAGGACTCATGTTCCGTGTTCAATTCAGATTGATGAAAGTTTTACATTTCCAATTTTTGAAAAGGAAATAAGCCAGAATCTTTTTAGAATTATTCAGGAAGCTTTGACCAATATTGAAAAACATTCCTATGCAACCAAATGTTCAATTTTCATACGATCTAAGGATGACGGGAAATTCATGGTAATTTATATTTCTGACGATGGAATTGGATGTGACATTCAGAGCGTTAAGCGCAAGGCAAAAAGAAATCATTTTGGACTCAAAAACATGATGGATAGGGCAAAAATGATTGGTGCTGAATTTGAGATAGAAAGCACACCAGGCGAAGGTATGGAAACAAGAATCATTTTGCCTGTAAAAGCAAATTAGGAGTGAGTTATGAGAGATACCCTTTATATTATTGATGATCACAGCATTGTCAGATACGGTCTGAAAGATTGGCTTGAAGCGAATACAAATTGGAAGGTTACAAATACCTTTTCAAATTCAAAAGATTGCATTAGCCACCTTTCTAAAACTGAAAAAATAAATTTTCCAGAAATACTAATAATTGATGTTCAGCTTGTTGATGAAGTAGGATTTTCTCTCTGCAGGAAGATTACGGAAGAATTCAGCTCGATAAAAGTAGTAATGTATTCAATGTATGATACCCCGGGATACATTCTACAGGCAAAGGATAACGGGGCCAAAGGATACATTTCAAAAGTCGCGAGTGAGCAGGAACTGGCAAAGTGTCTTGAAATTGTGCAGAACGGTGGAACATATATTGAGGAAAAAATGGTTGCTGCTCAGCAGAAACTTGAAGACGTCATGACAATTTTTTCAAAGCAGGAAAGGCTCATTTTTGAGTTTCTTCTTCAGAAAAAAAGCAATGATCAGATCTGTAATGAACTTTTCATATCAAGCAGAACCGTTGAAAATTATGTGAGCCGTATTTATGACAAGCTGGATATAAAGAACAGGAATGAACTCATCAGTAAGTACGGTGAATCGAAAACTTCTGAAAAATAAGGTCAGCTTATCCCCCGCAATTTTTACTGCATATTCATTTTATTTTACAGATAAGATAAAGCCCTTGAGCCACATATTGTTGTCATAAGTCTTTTTTTGTAACAGAATATGGACATGAAATTTTATCCATTGAAAAACATCAGAAAAATATTTTTGCTTTCAGTTTTTTCTGTCTTGGTTTCAGTTTGTGCTTTTGCAGAAAAAACAAAAATTGACGGATTGTTCCGTTATAAACTGGATAACGGACTTGAACTGTATGTGGCTGAAAACCACAGCGTTCCTCTTGCTTATATCGAACTTGCTGTCCGTACGGGAGCCATAAATCAAAAGAAGGAAACTGCAGGTCTTTTCCATCTTTACGAACACATGATGTTCAAGGGAAATGCGCTTTATAAGGATGCCGCCAGCGTAACAAAAGCACTTGCAGACATGGGTGTTACTTCCCATAACGGTATAACTTCTACAGACTGCGTAAACTATTATTTTACGATACCTTCTGCCAAACTTGAAGAAGGCCTTGCTTTCTGGAATGCGGCTGTTCGAACTCTTTCAATTTCTGAAAAAGAATTTGAAAATGAAAAGAAAGTTGTCCTGAGTGAAATTACTGGAGACCAGGCAAACCCTTCGTATATTCTTCACTATTTTTCAAACCTTCAGTTGTTTCCTGAGGAACCTTATAAGACAGATCCTAGGGGAAGCTTTGATGTTGTGAGCAATGCTACTGTAGCTCAGATGCGCAACATTCAGAAAGAATTTTATATTCCATGTAATTCTGCCGTTTTTGTTGGCGGGGATGTGGATCCTGATTATACATTTGAACTTGTAAATAAAATTTACGGAACCTGGAAAAATACACCGGGTGTTGTTTCCCAGAAAATAGTTGCTGCCAGTGGGAATCAACCTTCTTTAAATCCTCTTTCCGAAACTAAATTTGTCGTAATGCCTTTTGATAAAATATCTCCTGACATGGCTGAAGTGGAACTTTCATGGCGTGGCCCTGACCTTGACTATAACTATGAGGATTCCATAAACGCAGTCTATCTTGACTATGTTCTTGGTAAACCAGACTCAATATTAAAAACGAAACTCTGTGAAAGAGCCGAATATAAAATTCCTGACCAAACTTATATAGGTACCTATGTTTCTTTGGGCAGGAAAAATTCGACTATGGGTTGTTATGTGCTTTTAAAGGATCCTGAAGATAATCTTCCAGGAAGGACAAAGGAAATTTCGTCATACATTCAGAATGTTTTGTATTCGGAAAGTGCATCTGCAAAAAATGAATTCTCTTCTAAGAACATTAAGAAATTCAATGTTTCACAAAGCGATTCTCTTGTCCGCGCTTCGGAAACTGCATCAGGTCTTGTTTCCATGGCCCGCTCCTGCTGGATTAACGGGGAAATGGATTATTTTCTTGGAAATAAAAAGGGCTTGAAGGTAAAGCAAGGAAAGGTTCAGAAGTTTGTAGACGACTATGTTACTTCAAAAAATGCCCTTGTAAAAGTAATTGTCAATCCGTCTGTCTATGAGAAAACAAGAAAAGAATTCATTGATGCTGGTTTCTATGAAATTAAGACCAATGAAGAATTGTGGTGGCAAAGAAAAGAATTTTCCGTAGACATTAATTCATTTCCAAAGGAAACGGATTATATCATTGAGGGCAACGTCTTTGTTCCTGGCAAAAACGGTGAGTCCGGTAAAGAAATCCTTCAGAAAAGAAATGTAGAAGTAGTTCAACTTAAGAATGGAATCAAGGTTTACATTCAGCATACAAATTCAAAAATAAATGCACTTGCCATTGGATGCATGGGTGGATATGAAAAATATGCTCCTGAATTTTCTGGACTTGAAGGAAATCTTTTTGATGTAATGTCATGCTCTTCAAAGAAATATTCGATGGAAGCAAGAAATCAGATGCAGTATATAAATGGTGTTTCTATTGACAAATACTGCCGTACCCTCGGGTCTGTTCTCTACATGTACGGTATGGAAAAATATTTTGATGACATGATGGATGTTTTTGTAGATGGATTTCTTAATCCTGAATTTGCTGATAACGTAATGGAAAATATTTTTGATGGAAACAATCAACGGGTTCAAAGTATCTTGAATTCTCCGGAGTCTTTGCTGCAGTGGACAATCAATAAGGATGTATTTAAGGACCATCCATATAGAACTACGGGTGGAGTTACTCCTGATTCTGTAAAAAACATGAGCGTTGAAAAAATGAAGGAGGTTCACGATCAGATTTTGAAGGGAGGAGATTTCTTTATTTCTGCCATCGGGACAATCAACACAAAGAAACTTGTAAAAACTTTGAACAGGAGCATTGGTGCCTTGAGGTTTGATCCTGAAAAACAGCATAAGATGATGGAAATACCGACTGTTCAGATTGAAAAGAAAAGACCCGTGATTATTACTCATCCAAGTGCAGCGGGTACGGCGTTCTGTTCCCGTGTGTTTGCAAGTCCTGTTGTTGATAGTCCGGATGCAATGGCAGCTTTCCTTGCTGGTCAGATATACAGTGACATCCTCTATAATGTTGTCCGAGAACATTATGGTATTTGCTATACTCCATATTCCAGTGTGATTACAAGCAAGGCTCCCATTAGTCAAGATTACCTATTTAAGGTTTCTGATTATGCAAGAGCAGGTAAAGCCGTAAAGGAAGCCATGGAATACATGAGCCGTGGGGTGACTGTTGAAAAGTGCAATGAAGATGGTTCCTATGTTTTCTCTAGCATTTCAGAGAATCTTGAAAGTTATAAGAGTAAATGGCTGAATTCAAAATATGGAAATTCTGCCACAACAAGCGGACAAATGTTCAGAATCATGTCGGACATAATGTTCCATGAAGACATGGATTATGACCTTAAGGAAGTTGAACTCATCAAGAAACTGACTGCAGAAGATGTTGTGAGGGTTTTCAACAAGTATTGGGTTGAAGGGAATGCAAACTGGTATGCAGTTACTTTTCCGGGCAATGAGAAAAATCTAGTCCTTGAATAATATTAGCTTTCAGAACCTTTCCTTACGGTTGTGACCAGTCCCTTGAAAGGAAAATTGCATTCTCTTATGAGGTTCTGATTTTTTAGCTGGGTTATTATTTCGTCAGTGTCGCTGTGCTCATAGAAATTTCTTTTATGGGTAGCAGCGATTTTTTTATTCAGCATTTCTGCACTGTGAAAGTTAAGGTCATGCAAAGTCCATTTCTTTTTGTTTTTGGCGACAAGGTTCAGTACGAATTTTCCGTCTTCTGCCATTGGTGCAGGATTTCCCCGTTTGCAGATGTCACAACCTTGACATGCTGCCTGTTCTCCGCCAAGGGCATCCAGAAGAACCTGACGGCGACAAGTTGTGCTTTCTGCAAATTCCTTGAGTACCCTTTCACGGGACCCTTTGGGAAATTTTTCAGAATTCCTGCTGTCATTGGGACTCCATAGAAGTACGGCATCTGCAATGCTTCCGTCTCTGCCTCCACGACCTGCTTCCTGGATGTAGGCTTCTGCCGTGGGACTGGGTTCCAGATGTATGACGGTATGTATGTCCTTTTTGTCCACTCCCATCCCAAATGCACATGTGCAGCACAAGATTGCGTCCGTTTTAGGGTAGAACCATTTTTCAACCTTGTCCTTTTCTTCCCGTGTCATTCCTGCATGGTAGAATTTTACTTTATCTGACCCGCAGTAAGCGGCAAGTTCCCTTGCCATGTCTTCGGATTTGTTTCTTGTTCCGCAAAAAATTATCAGGGGTTTGGGACGTTGAAGGGCAAGCAGGAACGCAGTGCGTTTTTTTGCATAGGCATTGATTACTTCGTAGTGAATATTTGGTCTGTCAGAATCACTTCGTACAACATGACACATTCCTCCAAAAAGAATTTCCGAAACTCTTGAAAGAACCTGTGGAGAAGCAGTAGCCGTAAAAGCTGTAATTGCCGGCGCATTGATTTTTTCTATTACTTTTCCAAGATTAAGGTAAGCAGGTCTGAAGGTGTCTCCCCATTCAGCACAGCAATGGGCCTCATCTATGGCAATGTGAGATATTTTGCAATTTGCAAGGCGGTCAACAAGTCTTTCGCTCTGGAGGACTTCAGGATTTGCAAGGATGATTTTTGCTCCATTTTCTATCTCCCGGAAATTCTCTTCCCTCTGTTCTTCTGTCTGTCCTCCGCTGAAAACAACGCTCTTTATTCCTCCTTCGTCCATTCGACGTTTCTGGTCGGACATGAGGGCAAGCAAAGGATATAAAACAATTGTTGCTCCTTCAAGAAGAAGGGAAGGCGTAAGAAAACAAAGGGATTTTCCTGCTCCCGTTGGCAAAAGGACAATCTGCTTTCCCTTGTAAATTTCCGTGTCGTCGGAATCCCCAAGGTCTTCTTTTTCTTTCGATGGAATCTGTGCGTCAAGAATGTTTGCAATTACTATTCTTTGCCAGGGATACAGGTAAGTAATTCCAAAGGCCTTCTGTGCGGCAATTAAAGCTTCGTCATCTGTGTAGATATCATTGCTGCTCGCTTTCTGTGCGGGAAGCTGTACTTCGTCATTTTTCATATTTCCTCCATAATTTATATAAATGAAAAAAATATAAAAAATGACGTTTTTCTGAAAAAAAATTTAAATTTGGTTTATAATTTTCATCATGAGTAAACTGTTGGATAAGGCAAACTTCATTTGTTTTTTCAGTATCATCCTTACAGCAATAAATGGGGACCAATGCATTGGGGGCATGCAGTAAGCGAAGATTTGTTGTCATGGAAATATCTTCCTGTTGCTATGGCTCCTGATACAGCTGCTGATGCTGACGGATGTTTTTCTGGAACTGCTATGGATGATGTGGGAATGTCCGGATTTCTTTTCCATAAAGAACCTTTCATTTGACTACAATTTCTACACTCTTGTATAATGAAACCATGGCAAGAAAAAAATATACGGCAGCTTTGATTGGGTGTGGAAGAATCGGTTATTCTCTTGGACTTGATAAAAAGAGAGAACAGCCTGCAAGCCATACAATGGCACTGAGAGAAAATTCCAGAATAAAACTTATTGCTGGATGTGACACGGACCAGACGAAACTCATACACTGGCATGAGGCTAATAAAAAGGCAATTGTTTATCCTGACAGTGCAACTTTGTATTCACGGACAAAGACAGATATCGTTACTATTGCCGTAAATGAAAACGCCCATATGAGGGAAGCCATAGATGCCATCCGTTCAAAACCTCGCCTCATAATTCTTGAGAAGCCTGTTGCCCTAAACCTTAGGGAAGCTGAGAGAATCAAAGAGGAAGCTGACGAATACCAGGTCAACATCCTTATCAATCATGAACGCCGTTTTGCTGAAGATTTCATCGCCGCAAAAAAGTACATGTCTAAGATTGGAGAGATTCAGTCCATTCGAGCTGAACTTTGTTCCAGCCTTGTTGTTTATAATCGTGCTGAAGAAAGAACCGGAGCATACAGCCTTATTCATGATGGTACTCATCTTGTTGATGCAGTTCTGTTTTTTCTTGAAGAAGATGGAAAACCTTCGGAAGTGAAAAAGGTTCCGGTAAAAAACGAAAGTTCCGGCGAAGAAAAGCGTACGGAAATAAAAACCGTCAATACGATTTTAAATAATCCTGTAATGACAGGAGTATTCCGCGATGAAAAAGGAAATGTGCGGCAGATGAGTGCACATTATTCAACGGAAAAATGCCCCGATGTTTCCATTGTGATCAGCGGCCGTTCAAGATTCTTTGGGTTTGAAATCGACATTACGGGAACAGAAGGCAGAATCTGCATAGGAAACGGTTTCCTTAAGCTTTATAAACGGGAAAAATCAAAGCTCTATTCCGGCTTCTATTCGCTTCAGAGTGATAAGAGGGTAAAATCGCCAAAGAAAACCCTGTATTTTGCAAACATGGTAAAAAATGCCGTTGATTTTCTTGACGGTAAAAAGCCATTGCGTTCAACATTGCAGACAGGCATTAATGCCCTTGCTGTCCTTGAAGAAATAAAGGAAAAACTGAAGTAAAAGGAAAAAGACGAAAAAGCGCCCACCCTTTACAATAATCCAATCTATTTTTATAATAAGAAGATAGTTTATTATTTAAATAAATTGGAGTTTCATTTAATGAAAAAGTTTATGACTGCTACCTTGTGCCTTGTCTTCTCGTCGATTTTAGCTTTTGCACAGGGAATTACTACAGCAAGTGATTTTTTTAAAACAATAAGCGAAAGATATTCTGAGATACAGGACTATGAAGCTGATGTAATCATCAAGATTGGAAAATCTGAAATGACAGGAAGAATCAGTTACAAGCGTCCTGAAATGCTGCGCATTGATTTTTCTGATCCTGCAGAGCAGGTTGTTCTTTTTAATGGAAATGATCTTACCATTTATCTTCCGGGATCTTCTGCAATTCTTGAACAGAGTGTTTCCGGCAATGATTCCAAAACTGCAAATGCTGCTACGGCAGAAGGTCTTGCACTTATGCGCCGTTACTACACCATTGCATATCAGTCTGGACAGGAATCTGTTCCCCTTGATGAAGGCAGTGATGAAATGGTTGTAAATTTCCTTTTGCAGCGTCGTTCTGCAACTGAATCTTTCAGGGAAATAAAACTTTCTGTTGATCCTTCAACAAAACTCATCCGTCGTGTTCATGCAACTACAGCACAGGATGAAGAATATGTTTTTGACATCTTCAATTATAAATTGAATTCAAATATCAGTGACCAGCGCTTCATGTATGATCCGCCGTCATCTGCAAATAACTACAATAACTTTCTGCTATCGGAATAAAGGGTGGGGTGAAGATATATGGAAAGCTACGGCGAACTTCTCCGCAAGACACGCGAAGAAAAAAATGTTTCCCTTGAAGAAATTGAGCGTGCAACAGCAATTACAAAAAACTATATTCTGGCACTTGAGGAAGAACGTTCCGACGATTTTCCAGGTGAATCATATTTTACTGGATTTCTTACGAACTACTGCGAATTTTTAGGTGTGAATTCTGAGGAAATTCTTCATCTGTATCATGCTAAAAAAATTCAGGAAGCTCCTGTTCCTATTGAACTTACAATCAAACGCAAGCCAAAGTATCTGATGCCTTCGATTATTGCAGGTTCAGCAGCAGTATTGATTGGTCTTGGACTTTACCTCTATTTTTCTGTTTTCAATGTTCCTCAGAGGCTTGCAGAAAAAGCCGTCAAGTCTACGGAAAAAGAAAAAATCCATCAGTATGAATTTACCGGCAAGTCTGAGACAAAAAGATTCTATAAGGGTGATCAGATTCTTTTCCCTACAAAACAGGGTAACGGAAACATTGTAATAACTGTTGGCGAAACAAAAGAAAAACTTGCACTCCTTATGCCATCTGGAACTCAGATTGTTGAACTCAGTGAAGAACGAGATCTTGATGTTGACGGTGATGGATTTGCGGATGTAATAGTTTACTTGAGTGATATTTCTACAGACGATGGAAACCACGGTGCAGAAGTTCGCCTTATAGAAAAGAAGGGAGAAACCTCTGTAGTAGAAATCAACAGCAATGAAGAAGGAACTGAACTTGCAGAAATTCCATCTGCAGGCAGTGTTAAGAACAATTCGAAGCGTGTCGTGATTCACGAAGATACACGCGCATATCCATTTACAATCAATGTAACATTCCGCGGATCTTGTCTGTTCCGCTACAAGAGCGACAGAAACACTTATGTTGAAGATTACTTCAAGAACGGTGATCAGGTTGCGGTCAACTCGAACAACGGTACTCGCCTCTGGATGAGCAACAACAATGCACTTAAGATCCGCGTTATAGCTGGTCTTTCAACTTATGATCTTGAAGTTGGTCGCGCAGGTGAAGTCAAGGCTGAGGACATCAAATGGGTTCGTGACAGCGACGGAAAGTATCGCCTTGTTCTTATTGAACTTGAATAGAAATTTATTGCAATAAAAAGAATTGGGCTGTCTAAAAAGGTTTCAGCGTTGCGGTCATTGAGCCTGTCGAAATGACGATCACACATTTAGTGGTGGTTTCGACAAGCTCAACCACCTTGGATTGAATTTTTGGACAGTCCTTTTTTTTTCGGAGTAGAAATATGGCAAAAGCAAAAACTTTTTTTCTTGATCAGCATGGATGTGCAAAAAATCAGGTGGACGGCGAAATCATCATGTCTCGTCTTGCAAACCTTGGACTCGTTCAGGTGATGAATGCAGATGAAGCAGACCTTATCATCGTTAATTCCTGCGGATTCATTGAAAGTGCAAAAAAAGAAAGTCTTGATTCTTTGCTTGATGCCCGCAGTGCCTATCCTGAAAAGAAAATTATTTTGACAGGATGTCTTGCTGAACGATATGCAGAAGTTTTTGAAAAAGATCTTCCTGAGGCAGACGGAATCGTAGGAAATGGTGATCTTTCATTGCTGGACAAGGCCGTAAAGGATGTCTTCTCAAAAGCAAAAAAGCGCCCTGTCCTTAAAGGCGAACAGAAAGGTGTTTTCTGCGGTGAAAGAACCGATCTTCTTTCATATAAAGGAAGTGCATTTGTAAAAATCACCGAAGGATGTGACAACTGCTGTTCATTCTGCGCAATACCTCTTATTCGCGGTAGGCTTCGTTCTCGTCCTGTTGAAGAAATCATTGCTGAAATCAAAGCTCTTTTAAAGAAAGGTGTTTTTGAAATCAACCTCATTGGACAGGATCTTGCAGCCTATGGTTGCGGAATTGAGGACAAGGGAAAATTTGGAAAAAAAGATTGGCATGAAATCATGTACCATGATCTTAAAAAGCCGCTTGTTGATGAAAAAAGTTTTACTGAAAATTATGGAGCAACACCTTTGTATTCTTTGGTTGAAAAAATCTCAAAGATTAAGGGAAAATTCTGGGTAAGGCTTCTTTACATTCACCCTGATCATTTCAATACGGACGTCCTTGAACTCATTAAAAAGGATGAAAGGATTCTTCCATACTTTGACATTCCTTTCCAGAGTGGTGATGACGAAATCATTCATGCCATGAACAGAAAGGGAAGCTTCAAAAGCTATTCAAAACTTGTTAAGACAATCAGAAAAGAACTTCCTGACAGCTGTATTAGGACTACTTTCCTCACAGGTTTTCCAGGGGAAAAGGAAGAGAATGCAGAGAATACAGTAAAGTTTCTTGAAACAATTCAAAGCGACTGGTCGGGGTGCTTTGACTACAGCCGTGAAGATGATACTGCTGCCTACAAGATGAAAGGTCGTGTTGCTCATACCGTTGCTGTAAAGCGTGCTGCAAACCTTACTGCCATTCAGCATGAAATTACACAGAAACTTTTGAAAAAGCGTGTTGGTAAAATCTATGATGTTCTTGTTGAAGAAATTGTCCAGAACCTTGATGGAACTGATGAAGGGCTTGCAATAGGACGAGCCTGGTTTGAAGCACCTGAAGTAGATGGCAATGTCGTTATCCGCTATGACCTTGATGACAAGAAGGCTGTAAAGGCAATCGTTCCTGGTGCTGTAGTAAAAGTAAAAGCCGTCGCATCAAGCGAAGTTGACATCGACGGCTTCTATGTTGGTTGATAAAAAAAATCTTAGTTAAGGCAGCTTACATCGAGCTGGTCGAAACCTGCAATCATTTCCTTTGCATAGGCGATGATTGCATCCTTATCCTTCTGTGTTTTGCCTTCAACATTGAGAGGCATTACAGGATCGTGAAGGGAAAGCCTTAATAGCATCCAGCCTTCTGCGTTTTCATCGTGGAAAGAAATGCGGATGCCTTCAAAACTTTCAGGCATATCGAAATTCTTTTCACTGGCACGCTTCTTGAAAGTTTCAAGAACATTCTTTCCGTATGCCTTGAAATCTTCTGCCTTGATCTTGAATCTGTATTCGCCTTCAACCCCCGCAGCTGGAAGATCCCCAATAAGGTCTTCAATCTTCTTGTTTTCTTTCTTTGCCTTTGCAAGAGCAACGATGAGTTTTACTGCAAGGAAAGAACCGTCATCAAGATAGTAGTTGTCCTTGAGGGCACCGTGGCCTGAAGTTTCCATTGCAAGTGGTGAAACTTCTCCCTTTGAGTTGAGCTCGATGCACTTGTTGATTACGTTCTTGTAACCGCGCATATAGCGAAGGTGCTTGAGTCCAAGTTTCTTTTCAAGGAAGAAAGTAAGTCGGTCGCTTGTTACGCTGTCTGTGATGATTGTGCTTCCTGGGAAAGAAGGTGCGAGGATTGCAGAGAAAAGGGCGATGATGCTGTCGCGGTTTACTTCTGTTCCGTCACTGAATACTGCGCTCATGCGGTCAACGTCTGTATCAAATATAAGTCCAAGATCAGCCTTGCTGCTTGTTGTTGCATTCTGAATTGCTTTCATTGCATCCTTGTTTTCTGGGTTTGGAATATGATTAGGGAACATTCCGTCTGGTTCAAGGAAAGCACTTCCTGTTGTGTCTGCACCGAGAGGCTGAAGGATCTTGTCTACGAAGAATCCGCCGTCACCGTTTCCTGCATCAACTACGATGTGGAGTCCAGCAAGTGGTTTGTCTCCGTCTTTTGCACCGAGTTCCTTTGCGATTGTATTCTTAAGGTGTGCTGCGTAAGTTTCAAGAAGGGCATAAGAACCTGCAAAGTCTGCTGTTCCGCTTTCGGCCTTTTCCTGTGCAATTGCAAGAACATCAGTGATATCATCGTGTTCAAGACCACCGTTTACATCAAAGAACTTGATTCCGTTTCTGTTGAATGGAAGGTGGCTTGCTGTAAGCATTGCAGAACCGTCATACTTTGTCTGGTCGAAAACTGTAGACATGAACATGGCTGGAGTTGTTGCAAGACCGCAGTCATAAACCTTTGCACCTGTCGATGCCATACCTGCTGCTGTTGCCTTAAGGAGGGCTGGACCTGTAACACGGGCATCACGACCGATACCAATTTTAAGGTCTGCAATATTCTTTCCGCATTTTTTTGAAAGCCAGATTGCAAATGCCTGACCGATTCTGTTGCATGCGTTTTCTGTAAGGTTTACATGTTCATCAGCAACGCCTTCAAGGGCGATTCCGCGAACATCGCTTCCGTTCTGAAGCTTCATGAGATTCTGTTCCATAATGTTCTCCAATAAAAGATTGATACAATTATAATATTTTTTTTACTTATTTGCATTACCAAAAATAAGATTCCATGCACTTGAGCCTGGCTGAGGAAGATCTTCTGGTGGTGGCAGCTGATCTCTACGGAACCATCTTGCTTCCTCCAGTTCATCTTCCTGGATCTTTAGTTCTCCACCTGCATAGTCTGCGGTAAATTCAAGCATAAGTTGATCAGGGAAAGGCCATGCTGTGCTTCCCATATACTTTATGTTTTTAACTTCAAGATTGGTCTCTTCCTTTACTTCTCGGGCAACACATTCCTCAAGGGTTTCTCCCTGCTCAACAAAGCCTGATATGCAGGCAAACTTTTTGTATGTACCACGTTTGCCTCGGGCAAGGAGAATTTCATCACCACGGGAAATCAATGTGATGGTAGCAGGTTCTATGCGTGGAAAGAACTTTATTTTGCATGTTGGGCAGAATAGGGCGCTTTCAGTCGTGTCGTCAAGGAGTCTGTCCCCACAGGTAGGGCAAAATCTGTACATCTGGCGCTGGGAAAGAAGGCTTTTGGCACGGGCGGCAATGAAAACAAGCTCCTTGCGTTCATAGAAGAACCTTCGGATAGGGCAAAGGGTAAAGTTGTCAGGTATTTCAGCATCATTTTTCAAAAGAAGGGCAGTGTAGCCGTATAAATCTTCTGAAAACCAGTCCAGGGCAATGCTGCATAGGGATTCCATATTTTTTGAGGTTGGTAAATTACCCTCTGTAGTCAACAGGAGGTCTGTCCCCTTGATTGCAATATTGTGTTTGTATATGAAATTTGCTGGTTTTGTATGTATAGGCATAGATGTATTGTAACTTAAATGAATGATTTGTGGTATTGGAGGCGTTGTTTAAGTGATTTTTTCTTAAAAATTTGGTCTTTGGGGGTAAATGGAAAAATAGGGGTCTGTCCCTTCTGTCTGTAAATAAATAGAGCTGCCCTTGTTTGGGACAGCTCAGTTGCATAAATTACAGCTCAAAATATTGTTGAAGTTCTTTTAATTCTTCAATATCATTTTTGTATAATTTTTTTGTTCTAAAGTACCCTATCAAGTGCGCAATGAACATAAATGGTGCAAACAGTGCATTGATGATGAAACTTATAAGAAAACTTGAAATTGGATGCTCGTAATTGTAAAAAGCATTCCATACTTGATTTTTGAGTGACTCGTTCTTCACCTTGAGACCAATTCTTGATACAAGTCCTGCTATTGTATACGATACAAGTGTTATTAAAATACATGTTTGCATATCTACTGAGTCTGTGTATCCATCACTGTTAAAAGCCCGTATAAGAGATGCTGTACCGTTAACTACAAAGTAACCGCATATTATCAACTTAATCAAAGTTTTCTTCAAATATCTCTTTTCCTCGTTTACTTTATCCTGGGCTTCTGCAACACTACATCGTCCGCACAGAGCTTGTCCTTTCCCTGCTCCAAGTCTGTAGTATGCACTTCCTTCACAATGTTTGCATAAAGCAACTCCACATCTGCCACATGTAGCGACAGCAGGAACTTCCGGGTGATAAAAACAATTCATAAATATCTCCTGTAGAATAATACACCAACTCTTGCGAGTTGGTGTGGACTATTTAACCAACAATTGGCTTCATAGCTGTCATGTATGCGCGGAGCTTGCGTCCTACAACTTCGATTGGGTGGTTGCGGATTTCTGCGTTTACGTTTACGAGTTCAGCATTGTTTACGCTGTTGTCCTTAACGTTGAGACCCTTACCGATAACTTCTGTTGTTACCTTTGGCATAAGATCCTTCTGCATCATTGGTGCTGCAACGCGTGCAAAGAGGTAGCATCCGTATTCAGCTGTATCAGAAATAACCTTATTCATTTCATAGAGGCGCTTGCGGTCGATGAGGTTAGCGATAAGTGGAACTTCATGGAGTGATTCGTAGTATGCAGATTCTTCCTTGATACCAGCGTCAACCATTGTTTCGAATGCAAGTTCACAACCAGCCTTAACCATAGCAACCATGATGATACCCTTGTCAAAGTATTCCTGTTCGCTGATTTCGTCTGTTGATTCTTCCATTGTTTCGAAAGCAAGCTTACCTGTTTCTTCGCGCCATGCGAGGAGGTTTGCATCCTTGTTTGCCCAGTCCTTCATCATTGTGCTAGAGAATTCTCCAGAGATGATGTCGTCCATGTGCTTCTGGTAAAGTGGAGCAAGGAGAGCCTTGATGTCTTTTGAAAGCTGGTTAGCCTTGAGCTTTGCAGGGTTTGAAAGACGATCCATCATACCTGTGATACCACCCCACTTGAGGGCTTCTGTGATTACGTTCCAGCCGTGCATGAGGAACTTTGTAACCCATTTTGGATCCATTCCGTCTGCAACCATCTTGTCGTAGCAAACGATTGTACCAGCCTGGAGCATACCGCAGAGGATTGTCTGTTCACCCATAAGGTCAGACTTAACTTCTGCAACGAAGTCAGATTCAAGGACACCAGCCTTTGAACCGCCCATACCTACAGCCAAAGCCTTTGCAATTGCCCATCCCTTTCCTTCTGGGTCGTTTTCTGGGTGAACTGCGATAAGATCTGGTACACCAAATCCGCGCTGGAACTCGTGCCAAACTTCTGTACCTGGACCCTTAGGAGCGCACATTACAACTGTGATGTCCTTGCGAACCTGCATTCCTTCTTCGATCATGTTGAAGCCGTGTGAGTACCAGAGTGCTGAACCCTGCTTCATGTGCTTCTGTACTTCTGTGATAACAGGAGTGTGCTGCTTATCTGGAGTAAGGTTACCAACGAGGTCAGCTGTAGGAAGAAGTTCTTCGTATGTTCCAACCTTGAATCCGTTTTCTGTAGCGTTCTTCCAAGACTGGCGCTTCTGTTCGATAGCTTCCTTGCGGAGTGCGTAAGAAACATCAAGACCTGAATCGCGGAGACACATACCCTGGTTGAGACCCTGAGCACCACAACCTACGATAACGATCTTCTTTCCCTTAAGTGCGTTTACGCCGTCTGCAAATTCTTCCTTAGCCATTGAACGGCAGTGACCAAGCTGCATGCGAGCCTTGCGCCATGGAATTGAGTTAAAATAGTTTTCACCCATAATTTTACTCCTGTATAAATACTAAAAAATATTAAGTATAATTAAAGTTTCTATATTATATATTAAGTAAAAAATAAATGCAAATCAAAACGAGTGAATTTCTTACTATATATGTAAAAAATTTTTGTTTTGGGGCAGTTATTTTCTGGGGGAACTGACTCCAACCCATACGGATTCAGAAAATCTGACGATTTTCTTTTTGAAGGGATTGAAAAAATGTCCTTAGTGCTCTCTCTGACTTTAAGCCTTAAGCTTTTCCAGTTCCTCTTGCGACAGGCCGGTGCTTTCTGAGATGACTGAAAGGTCAATGTTCTTTTTTAGTAGTATCTTTGCCGTCTCCACAGCCTTGTCGTGGGCACCCTGAGTTATACCTTTAGCCAGTCCAAGGGCAATTCCTTCGAGCCTTGCTTCCTCACGCTCTTCATCGATTTTCATTTTCAATGTCATAAAGTGCTCCTTGAGCCTTGGATTTTCATGGGCATCGTTGATCCTGGCCTCTATCTCGTTAGTAAAGGCTGTGGAAGGTTCCCTGGTGCTGATGTATTTCAGGAATCCCTGGACTTCCGTGTCATTGCAGCTTTTCCATGCCTTTGCGTTGTAGAAAAACTTGTAGCACCTGTCATTGTAGTCAAAATCCCTTTTCTCTTCAATGAAATTCCGGACGGTGTAGACGGGCAATCCAAGTCCAAAGGGATCCCCCGTGCAGATGAAGATCACGTAGCTTTCGGGCAGCAGCATGTAGTCTTCCTTTTTCTTGAGGCAGTCAAGGTCCATGTTCGCCTGGTAGTAGCGGGAGCGCAGGGGCAGGTTCTCGTAATTCTTTACCTGCAGCTCAATATCAAAGACCCTGTCGCTACTCTTTACATATACGTCAAAGCGCACACCCCGACCATCACTTCGATGCCTGAACTGCTTCTGGGTTTTGTGGTACACAATCTTCTGGACTTTGATCTTAAGCAGCGTTTCTATGAGCTTTCTACAAAGCCCTTCGTCCTTCATCAGCTCTGAAAAAAGAAAGTCCGATGTAAAGTCAAGCTCCAGGAATTCCTGTTCCAGCTGTGATCTTGTTTTTCTGCGGTGTTTTCCAAACATTTCTTACCTCAGTTAAATTGGATTGCGGAGAACAAATTCTCCTAACCTATATATAACCGCTGGAATTATAAAAAGCGGAAAAAAATCCGGAAAAAATTCAATTATTTCTGAAAGGGGTGACAAAAAAATATATCAATCCCTTTTCTTGAAGCTGAACTCAAGACACGTAAAACTTGTGATACAAATCAAGAAAGACTACATAAAAGACATCAGGATTTAACCTCATACACTCGGCATCATTTTTATCTATTACAAATCCTATTAATCTTTGATCGGACTCTAGCCTAAAACGTGCCCATTTTACGCCTGCAGGAACATGAGCAGGATGAGAAAATTCTGATTTTGAAGGGAACTCATTATAGACTTCCAATACATGATTTTTCCCATGACCTATTGAGGTTATTTCCCAATGAAACCTTCCTTCCCTGGAATACTCTTTCAATTTGTCCATAACTTTTGAAAATTGTTCTACGGATAAATCTGCAAATTTCTGTCCCTGTGTAAAATCCATATATTTGAAATTAAAAGACAGTAATCCTTTTATTGTTTCGTATTGAGTCTCAACGCTATCTCTGGGAAAATTGGCTATTTTCCTATCTTTTTTTACATTGCTATGCTTCAATTTTTGGATATCCTCCAAGTAAATGCCGTCTATAAGGAGCTGAAACAGACCTGTCGTTTCTTAGAATGTTTGTATCAGGTTCATCCAATCTGTAACCGAAACTTTCACCGCATTCTTTTTCAAATAAATAAGACCGGTATTTTCCAATCACATCCAGCACCTCAGGATTAAGACTTGTAAAAATCATCTGAGCGTTATTTGGATTTAATTCTGGATTTACAAACAGATTGATCAAATGAGGAAGAATATCTGGATGGAGATTAATATCAAATTCATCCAAAATTAATACGCCACCAGATTTCAAATTTTGATAATAATAAAGCAAGTTTATGTAAAGAGCCCGAGTTCCAGTTGATTCTGCATCAATCCTAAGAATTTTCGAAGCTCCCTCATTGTCGTGGTGAAACAGTGGAAAGAAAACCTTGCTTCCCTGTTCGTTTTCCCTAAATGATATTTCTATATCGTTAATTCCCGTATCAAATTTTTTGATAAGCTTCTTCGAAAATGAAAGGGCTTCCGCATTATGAAAATACATTTCAGAAATGGCAGGTACATCCCTTGCTATCTCATAACGCAATCCAGTATAGGTTACGTTTATTGTATGCTTTGTGAAAAAAGAAAACACCGGTTCTATTTCAAGAACAGCGTATTGATGCAATGTACTTATTATGGATGCATTATTTCTCAATATGATCTTAGTATCATTATTGTAAAGCTTATTTACCGTCACCTGATTAAGATCTCTTTGTACTATGATATCTTCTACGGTGGTTTTTATCTGAAACAAAACCTCTTTCAAGACTTGAGTTTTCTTTAGAATTGCCTCATAACGATATTCCATTCCCTTTTCATCTCTGAATTCCACGTAAAACTCTGACGAATCACTGCTGTCAAAAAATGCATCATATAAAATTGGAGACTCTGGAGGATACAGAAAACTGTTCTTTACAAAATCAGCAATAAAAGCAAATACTTTAAGTGCACTAGTCTTGCCGGAAGCATTAGCACCTTCAAAACCAAGTATCAACGAATAATCCTTTCCCAAGGACACTTCTTCAGGAACATATCCATTTAACCTTAAATCAACATCCAGCCAATCCTTAAAACACCAGCAATTTCTAGCACCATATCCTAACAGCATAATTTTACTCCACTTATATTAAAGATAATATTAGAATATTGAAAGATTTGTCAATTAGTGACAAATCTTTCAATATATTGACCATGCCCGTAAATTGTGTTGCTCTACTGAATACGGTGGTTGGTGCGCTACGCTTCGATCATACTCACTTGCTATTTTTATGACCTAGAAGTTTCTCTGGCGCTGTAAGATTGTCACACGGATTCAGAAAATCTGACGATTTTCTTTTCATGTTACGGAAACATGAATTAACACTCAACATTTAAAGGCAGAGGGAGATAATTTGCTTCTCTTAATAAATCATTAATGTTCTTTATATACATTGAAGACAAAGAATTAAATACTTTGCCAGACATATCTTTGGAATATGACTCATTTTTCAAGACTACAATTATCAAATATGAGATTCTTATAGAAACAAGCTCTTTTTCATTTTCATATAATAATTTCAAATCGATTTCACCATTTTCTTTAAGGCATATGAAAATCGACAACTTATATCGCTAAAATCATATTCGTATTCTTTGAAAATTTGTACTTTGATCTATTACTTGTCATTTTCCCCGCAAAAATCTATAAATAAATCTCAACGGTTTTGTTATCCGCCAACTCTTAGAACTATAAATAGATTTCAACTCTGAATGAAGAGACAATATCACATTATTGTTCTGCTCTATCATTGAGCTATATCTAGAACACTCACTCTTTTGATCTTCCAACATTGAATTGCAAATCACATTTCTTTTCTTTTGGTCATCTATTATTGAATTCTGTAATGAGACTATTTTCTCAAGTGGCATCCACTCAAATTTTATTTCAAATTCATCAAGACCATTACAATCAAAATTCGTAAAATTCAAATTTGGATCATCCGTTTCAAATATATATATATCATCTGATATAATTTTCGCATTGGAAGAAATTAATTTTGCATCATAGAAAAAGGATTCTCCATTTCGTTTATTAAACTTTATATACTCAATTTTAAATCCTAACGCCCTATTATCTGGATCAATTCTCAATGATCTTATTTTATCACCGTCAAGGCTAACTCTAAACCAATTTCTTTGATATGGATTATATTGGATGATTGTGGAATCTTTTTCATTGAATCCCATCCCATAATCAAAATAAACTTGAAAATAATGCTTTAGCTTAAGATAATCAGAAAAGAAAGATATATTCCTATGGTATATATTTATATAATCAATATTACCTGATTTTAAAACATTCTGCTCTTCATAGCATTTTGTTTTAAAAGTAAAATACCACATTTTTTCCAACTGCTTTATTGAATTACTTTCATGCCATCTATAATAAAATAAAGGACTATTAACAAACTTTAATTTTCCAATTTTCGAAAGTTGTAAATTCATATACCAATCTTCTAATGGTGCATCGTATTTGTATCCACCAGTCTTATCAAAGGCACTTTTTCTTACTAACTGACCATTTGTAATATAATTTCCATCAATCAATGATTCATAAGTACCAAAATAGTTAGGATTATATCTATTTACATTATCTTTTGCTAAATAACTGAAAAATGTATTATATCCTTCACCGTATTTTATGATATTTTGACTTTCATCCCAACTAATTAGATTTGATTCAGAATCAATAATGTAATTATCACCAACTACCATAACAGTTTCTTCTGAATCAAAGTTTGAATACAAAGTCTCAATACAACTCGGTGCTGCATAATCATCGGAAGCAATTACAAAAACAAAGTCACCTTGAGAATAAGAATAAAGTTTGTTAAATGTATCACAAGTACCTTGATTTTCCTGCTTTTCAATAGCAACACGAACAAATCTTTTTTCACATATATCTTTTAATTCTAAAATTTTTTCATAAGTTGAATCACTTGAACCATCATCAATTATAATAAGTTCAAGACTCTGATAAGTTTGACTAATAATGGAATTTATCGTCTGCTGAACATATCGTTCGTGATTATAAGAAGGAATACAGACTGAAATAAGGGGATTTTTCTTCTTTTTGATGCTTTTTTTATAATCCTCAAAAAAATCTTTTTTAGTTAAATTTTCTTTTAAAACGCTCTCTATAAAAATCGTAGCATATGGATAATTTACCATTATCTGCCTTGAAAATTTTTCTCTCTCGAGTTCTAGTTTATCATCATTTTTTAAGACAACATTTTCAATAAAATCTATTATATCGTTTTGATTATACCCTTCATAATTTACTTTCAGCATATCTTTGCCAAAATCTGTAAATTGATTTTTTGATTCTTCATTTTTTAAGAGATAGAGTTGTGGTTTTTTCGTGTAAATATATTCTGCAACAAATGAGCCGCAATCGTGTATCATAGCATCAGATGTTACAAAGTAATCAAAATAATCGCCTTCAGTAGAATAAATCACATTTTCAAACGAGTTAATTTTATTTAAATATTCATCACATTTTTGATTTCCCCATAAATCATCTTCTCTTAATGTTGTAAATAAAAGAGGATGAGGTCGAAATACAAAAAGAATATTTGAATATTTTTTAAAAAGTTCTATATAAAAATCCGAATATGCTAGAAATGTTGAAATCTGTAATTTCCATTCTCTAACAGTATGATGTGGACAAATAAGGATAGTTTTTATAAATTTTTTATCGAAATTTATTTTTTTTGCGTTAAATAAACTGTCCATCTTAGAACAACCAGAAACGCTTATAGAATCTTCATAATGATTAGAAATTTCTTTCGCCATTTCTAATGTTTCATTATTATCACAAAAAATTCGATAAAAATTTTTATAACTTTCCATTTCAAAAAGTTCCATCGAATATTTTAAACGCCCTTGGTATCCATAATCCAAATAAAACAAGGGAATTCCTTTTTCATTTCGCAAATAATTCGAAGTATAATATTTATGTGTTAATTCATCATAAGGATTTGAAATAGATATAGCATTGAATGTTTCAGAAAAATCTACATAAGCATTTTTTTTATAGTCATAAGAACATATAACATATTCTTTTCCATATCTATTTGTTAAATATTCAGTTTCTTTCTTTAATGTAAGTTCTTCGTTTTCTTTTCCACGACAAATGTCAGGACAAACAACAATTTTTACTTCACACCAATCAGAATCTCTTAATCGCTCAAAAAGATTTTTTGCAGCAAATGAACTAGAATATAGTACATAAAAACCTATATTAATTTTCTTCATTTTTCATTCATCTCCAAAAATTTCCACAAACACCAAATCTGCCATTTTTGATTACCTGTAAATTTAGACATATCAAGATTTCTCTTAAATTCTGGTCTAGTTGGACCAGACCATTTTTCAAAATAAAAATCAACAGGTCTAGGCATTGGATTTTTATTTGGCACTGGAATTTTTGGATAACGCTTATGCATCAATTCACGAATAAGGTATTTTGGCTCACCATTTCTTACACGATTCAAATCCAATTTATCGCCCATTTTCAATCTTGCATAAGGATCAAAATAATCAATATTAGCTACCTTAAAAGCATTCCAATAAGAACTTGAACTTTCAATTGAAAAAACATCATCCATAAAACGCAAGAAATCAATCTTGTCCCCATTCTGACGATATCTTTCAAAGAGATAACTCATATCTACAGGTTCTTCAAGTACATCAAAAGGATTTGTGAAAGTATAGCGATTCTTAAACTCTTCAAAAGTCCAATCTTTAGCCAAAAGTTTATCCATACCACCAAAAACTAAATCAGAACTTTCTCCAATAGCCAAAACTTCAACGCCATCTTTTTTTGCCTGCATTGCAGCCTGCAAAAGTTGTGGTTCGATTGAATGAACAGGCGCATTCTTAGCTTTCATACATGGCTCAAGATATTCTTTTACAGTTTCCCATGAAATATCTACATAATGTAAATGAAGTTTATAATAATTGGCATAGTATTCAGCACGGGAAAGTTCTTCTTTTTGGAAATCACCGCCTAAGAATCTAAAAGTATAAGCTTCAGCTCCAGGTATATAAGAAGCAACAATTGCTGAATCCATACCACCAGAAAGAAGTACTCCTACTTTTTTATTCTTATATTTTGAAACAGTTTCAGCTATTGCATCTCCAATTTCGCCAGATGTATAAACAATTTTTTTGTCTGATTCTTTTATTGGAGTGATATTTCTATGTTTCAAGCCTTCATAAAAATCTACATCATCTTTTTCAATATATCTAAATGCCAAATATGAACTCATACAGAAATTCTTATCTATCATTTACAGCCTCTTTTTTGTTTCTTGCTTCTGCCAATGTTTGATTTATAATTGTTGATGAAACACCTTTTGTATATGGAAAATAAACAATTTTTATTCCATTTTCAGAAAACTCTTTTTCATATAGTTTCCATTTTTCGCTTTCATACCAATCATCACCAACAAAAAAAATTGATGCTCCAAGTTTTTTACACATTGTGAGCTTATCCATATCATATTGAGGGACTGCAGCATCTACATATTTTATGTTGCGAACAATCTCTATCCTCTCATCAAAAGGAATTAAAGCTGTTTTCCCCTTGTATTTTACAAGCTCATCAACAGTTACTCCTACAATTAATTTATCACAAAGCCCTTTGGCATTTTTTAATAGATTCAAATGACCAATGTGAAATAAATCAAAAACACCTGCAGTATAGCCAATTACCATAATCAATAATTTCCAAAAATATATATCTTTATTTATATATCTTTATTTTATTAAAATAAAGATATATCTAAAAAACAATAACAATTTATAAATTTCTCATAACGCTAAAAGTCATAATTTTTTAACAAATCTAGCAGGATTACCATACCAAAGCTCATTATCAGGGATACTTTTAGTAACTACACTTCCTGCACCAATCATTGAGTTTTCACCAATAGAGATTCCACATAACAGTTGCATTTGCTCCAATAGAAGCTCCTTTTTTTACAATAGTTTTAGATAAGACCCAATTATCATTTTTTGAACGAGGAAACAAATCATTAGTAAAAGTAACATTAGGTCCAATAAAAGCATTGTCTTCAACAATAACACCATCCCATATTTGCACACCACTTTTTACTGTTACATTATTACCTATTAATACATCATTCTCAATTAAAACATTAGCACAGATATTACAATTAGAACCAATCTTGGCCTCAAGAAACACAACGCAAAATTGCCAAATATTTGTATTCTCACCTATAAATGGAGATTTCACATCTGAAGTAGGATGAATCATAATCTGAACAAAACCTCTTATTATCTGTATATAATTTTCAATTTTTTGTTTACTAAAACAAGAGAATAACTAGTAATCCTATGCGGAAGTTTAATCTCAAATCCGACCATATCGGAATTTAAATCTTCCGAAAAAACTTGATAAACATCAGGTCTACTTATTTTTGTTGTTTCATATATTTTCCCATTTGATTCAATGCAAATTTCAACATCTGAATCATCACAAAAAGCCAAATCTCGTATAGATGTCGTATATTATTAAGGATATTCAGAAAGTTTTATATATAAAACTCCATCAATAACTTTTGAACAACTTCTATCAGGAAATACTGTTAACTCTGAATATATAAAATCAGGAACTTCTGAAAAAACTCTAACAATCGGATAAGACAAATATCGATCTAAATATGCATATAAACTATAAGTAACTGTTGACCATCCATTATTACCACCCCCTCTATAATTAAATCCTGACCGTTTTTTTATTAAAGTAGGGTTTTTTTCTATACTTCCAATGAAGACTACAGGTGTTTCAAATTGTTTATATCCATCAGTTTGTTCTATTCTATCTATTATGCGTGTAACAATCGATAATGTAGATTTTTGCTCTAAATCCTTTTTTAAATAACATTGATTAGAAAAAATTAATTTATCAAAAATTAACATCCCATAAATACAAAAAATACAATATAGGCAGATTTTTTTTATTTTTGTGCAATCACAGCCTATCAACAAAACAAGAGGAATACATTGTACAATTGTAAATGAATAGGTCATCAATTCATGAATCATTCCTTTTGTCATCAGATAAATAAAATTAAAAGATAATGGAAAAATAAGCAAAGAAATTATTAAAAGAAAAATATGAACTTTTGAATATGATTTTCCTTTTATTCGCAATACTAAAGTAACCCCTGATGCAATCAATAATAAGAAATAGAGAACAGAAGTTAATCGGATATGAGTACCAATTGGATTCAATAAATACTTGAATACATATTTATAAATTCCTGCAAAGTAGATTAAAAAATTATGAATACTACCAAAATTTCCCAGACCTGCAGGACCATTATAACCATTATGAGCAGTAATATTTGTGAATCTCAATACACATCTAAAAAGAATTAAATATAAGATAAATGATATTAATAACGAACTTAAAAACTTTAATATTTTTCTATATAGTTTTTTACTAGATATACTATCATCAAGCAGAAAACTAAAAACTTCAATAAATAATATTAATACTGCTACCTGAATATATGCTTGATATAAACCTAAACTTATTATAAATGATATAATTGCCAAAATGTAAGATAAAACATTTTCTTTTCTTATAAGCAAATATGCCCCAAAACCAGCCAATAGCAATGACAGCATATAAATATCACTCCAAGGAATGTATGTGGCGTTTGCTAGAATAAAAGATGTTGATAAAACAATTACTCCACTATAAAAAAAACATGATAGTCTATCTTGAAAACTAAATATATTGCATGTAAGGACTATAAATCCCAACGTAAAAAAATATGATAAAACTCCTATTAAAACAGGGGAAGTTATCCCCCCTCTAAACTTCAAATAAAGTGGCTGAAAAAATCTTCCCAATGATATTTGCCAAGCAAAATCATCTTGATAAATTAACAATGAATCATGACTATAAAGAGAATTGAAAAACAAATATCCATGGGCAATTACAAAGAATATCAAACTTATAATTGCTATAAATCTAAAAATATCAAAATTGTACTTATTATCTATTTTCTGCATTTAACTGCTCCGTTCTTTTACTTATGATATATCTAGGTCGTTGTTTTACTTCCATATAGATTTTCCCAACATATTCACCAATTACTCCAATGGAAATTAATTGAACTCCACCTAAAAAAGACATGATGCTTATCATACTTGCCCAACCAGGAATAGTTTTTCCAATAATTTGAAAAACTATTGACCAAATAACACACACAAAACTAAGAAGAGCAACGATAATTCCAAGTGTAATAATCATGTGAAGAGGTTTTACACTTAAACTTGTAATACCATCCCATGCAAGATGAATCATTTTTGAAAGCGGATAATGAGACTCCCCGGCAATACGTTCATGTCTTTCATAAAAAACACTTGAGCTTTTAAAACCAACTAAAGGTATTAAACCTCTTAAAAACAAATTAACTTCTCTAAAATTTGCAAATTCCTGTAAAACTTTGTTCGAAATCAATCTATAATCAGCATGATTATAAACCACTTCCGCTCCCATCCAATTTAAAACTTTATAAAAACCTTCAGCAGTTACTCTTTTAAAAAAAGTATCTGTCTTTCGCTGCGATCTAACTCCATAAACGATATCAGAACCATTAATATACTCTTCAACCATTTTGTCCATTGCATTTATGTCGTCTTGACCATCACAATCAATTGATATTGTAATATCACACTTATCTTTTGCTTCCATAAGACCCGCTAAAACTGCGTTCTGATGTCCTCTATTTCTACTTTGAGATATTCCAATAAAATGTTCATCTTGTTTTGATAAATCGCAAATAATATTCCATGTAGAATCTTTTGAACCATCATTTACAAAAAGAATTCTAGACTTATCAGAAATCACCCCCCCCCATACACATTTTTTTCATTTTTGTCAAGAACTCTACACTTGTAATTGGCAAAACTTTTTCTTCATTAAAACATGGAATTACAATATATAAAACAGGTATCATTTTTCTCCTCCAAATACTAAAAAACGCTGTCCTAAATAATTAAGTCCTGTGTACAAAATCATACCACCAACCATTGCAATATTAGTTTTTAAGCCTTCTGTTGAAGTTTCAAAAAGTTTGAAAATTAAAATTTTAGCAAGTATATATGCAATCAAATAGCAAAAAACCAAATTTAAGATAAATAAAGCAATCTGTTTAAAACTTTTTTCATTATTTTTAAATGTAAAAACTTTATTCAAAATAAAACTAATAACTCCTCCAAAAATATAGTTACAAGATGAGGAAAACCAATAAGAACAATGAAAAATGTTATATAGAACAAACATAATTCCCGCTCCCACTAATGTATTAAATACACCTACTAATAGAAATTTTAAGAACTTTATGTCCAATGTGAAATAAATCAAAAACACCTGCCGTATGGCCAATTACCATAATCAATAATTCCCAAAATATTTATCCTTATTTCATTAAAATAAGGATAAATAAAACACATCCCTGTCCGTACAAAATGTTGCTTTTATGAAAATATTTTCAATAAATGCTACCGATTGTAGAAAAAATGTCCCTCTAGGTCTTAAGTCATAGATTTTCTAATGGCATCAACACAATTTCAGGACTTAGCCTAAAACATTAAATAAACTTGTTAATACACATCTCATTATAATCCAAGGCTTTTGACCATTAATTTTGAATTATTTAAATAATCATATTTTGATATTTCAAAAAGTATATCAAGTTCTGTATCTCCAGTCTGAATGGCTCCAAGACTTTTGTGATAACGAAGAACTTTTTTATTTCCTTTTCGTACATCAAAATGAATCTTATTAAAACCAAGAACATCAAATCCATACATTCTGACTAAATAGTCAGTTTCAAAGCTTTGCTCGGCTGTAGTGCCTTCAACCATAAGCCAGCTACCAATACAGAAACTGTTTTGTCTCAAATCATAAATTCTATAAGTTCCAATGGGATTACCATCTTTATCTTCTGAAATAAAATACCATTCATCTGATTTTTCAAAATAACTTTTTATGTACTTTTTTTGATTCTCAATATCAAATTCTGTTTTATGAAGAAACTTACTTTTCTTTTCATCACAACGAAGCTTTAAGATAAAATCAGCATCATCCTCTCTTACTTCTCGAAGTGTTACATATTTTCCAATTAATTTTTCCTGTATTATTTTTCCACCCATAGATTTTTCCCTAAAATGTTCCGCAATCAGCAATGTAATCATGACCAGTAAGCCATTTCGCTTTTGAACTCAATAAGAATACTATTAGATTTGCAACATCTTCAGCTTCACCATAACCTAAAGGATAAAGTTCTTCTCTTCCCTGTCTAAGATTTTGCATATCATCGTTCATCGTCATAGGAGTTTTTATATCACTTGGACTTACAGTATTGATTCTGATTCCACGTTGTGCAACTTCTTTCGCCATAGTAGAAAGACTCGCCTGCAATGCAGCTTTCGTTCCACTATATATGCTGAGTCCTTTCTCTCTGAGAAAGGCATCAGCACTTGCTACAGCAACTGCTGATGCCTTTCCAGCTTCACAAATGCGCTTATCACAAAATGATTTTACCATCATTAAAGGTGCAAAATAATTTGTATTGAACAAATCTAAGCACTCTCTATACTCTGTTATTGCAGAGGGTTTTAGTAAAATAGAACCTGCACAATATGCCAATCCAGAAAATTTGCCATATTTATCTTTTAAGTTTTTTAAATATACATTCATGTTTTCTAAATGAACATTTAAATCACATTGCTCAACAAAAAATCGTTCTGTATCACAACATTCAAACTTTACTTGTTCTAATTTTCCTAAACTTCTTGCAATTCCGACAACTGATGCACCTTCTTCAATGAGTTTTAATGCGGTAGCTTTACCTATTCCAGAACTTGCTCCAGTTACAATAAAAAAATCATTTTGCGAAAAAAGAGCCATCAATCTATTCCCATCAATTTTGCAATATCAGAAACTTTCACACATTCAGATAAAACTTTCGTAGTTACTTCTTTTTTTCCTTCTGAAATAAACCAACTTACAGTTGCCAAAGTAGAAAGAGAATCCCATTCCTCTATATCATCAAGGATGGAATCCATTGTAATAGAATCTTCAGTTTGAAGAATGTCGATAAATTTTTCAATAAATGTTTCTTTTGTCATTTTTTATACCTCTTTTTATTTTTAGTATTCAATTAATTCTGAACAATAAATTTTATTTAAATCAACAACACAAGTTGCCCAACTTAATCCAACTCCAAAACCACTTAAAAGTACACGATTATTTTGATTCTGTAGTTTATTATTTAATTTATAACTAAAAGTACAGGGAATCGATGCCCCGCATTGATTCCCAAATTCTGTCATAGTACCAATTGGAACTTTCTCTTCAGGGAAATTCAGTTCATTTGCAATGTTTTGCATAATCATTTTATTTGCTTGATGAAGCACTAAAAAATCTAATTCATTTTCAGAAGTATTTGCAAAACTCATAGTTTCGATTATAGAATCTTTTACACGCTTCATTGTAAAATCAAAAACTCTTGCACCATCCATTTTGGATTCATACTTAAATGAACCATCTTCATAGAATTTTTCCTTTGAGACAGGATTTCTAAAACCACCATTCTTACAAATTAAAGCATCATATCCAGAGCTATCTGTTTTAATATTGAAATACCAAGGATTTGCTGATTCATCCTTTGTTATTAAAGTCGCTGTTCCAGAATCCCCAAAAACCGGAGCAGAATTATTACTAAACATATCTGAAAACTTACTGAATGTATCACCGACCAAAAGTAATACATTGTTACAACCATTATTTATAAGATTTCCTGCTTGATACAATCCAATTTCATAACCACTGCAGGCCTGTGGAATATCCATACATATACAATTTTCAGAAAGCCCAAGACGGTTGTGTAAAACATAGGAGGTTGCAGGCATTAAATAATCTGGCGTATAACTTATAAATAGCAAAGCATCTATTTCAGATTTGTTGATCTGTAAATTTGAAAGCAAATCTTCTGCAGCCTTAAAACATAAATCACTCGTAGTAACATTCGCATCTGCAACTCTCCTATTTAAAAAACCACTTGATTCAATAACTCTTTTAATTTTCTTTTGGTTCCCTTCATAAAGATTCGGTTCGTCATATAAAGATTTTGATTTTTTTGGAATAACGCAACTTACCCCAACTATTCTTGCATTATGTATTATTGTATGCATTTATATTCCCTCCTTAATTTGGAATTGATTGAAAATCGAGCCTATTTCATCATCAATAGATGATATACTAATAGTCGCAAAACTTGATGAAAAACAAAAATTTTCAAATAACACATAAAAAAAATGTAAGCAAGTATTGCGACAGTAAAATATATAAGGAAGTTTATTTACATTCATATTGCCCTCCCTTTATAAATTATCTTATCCTTTCTATTCACAAGTACAATACAATAAACATCGATTTTCATATTAAGTCTAAAACTAAACCCCACATCTTCTCTATCTAACTCTTCTGAAAAAGCTTTCCTGACATCTGGACGCAAAAGTTTCTCCGTTACATAAAATTTTCCGTTAGACTCAACACACACTTCACTTTCGGAATCACCAAAAATTGCCCATCCCGTAATCTCTGTTTTTAAATCTGAAATTTTCACTTTATCGATTGAATATTTTATATCCACTTTTTTTGTAATAAAATCCGAAACATTCAATTCCCTACTCATAGGTTGAAAATAAAGAGTTTTATTTTTCTTATCAACAAGAACTATATCATAATCTTTTATAGCCTCAGCTGTTTTGAATTCAAAACCTGTATTTACTGAATCTAAGTCTAATACTTTTCGAACATCAGATCTTCTTACAGATTTCATTTTTTCATATTTTCCATTATAAGAAATCCATTTTTCAGTATTCAAAACATCCTTATTATTTTTTATGCATGCCCAACCACAGATATAAGAAAACGAAAAGTCCTCTCCCTTCAAATACTCAGAATCAATATTATGAGCAAAACAGAAATGTTTTTTTTCATATTTTGAAAACTTTTTAATGATTTTTTTATTCTTATACGATTTAAGCTTATTTGATATCATGAGCTTACTTAATATCTTGAATCTAGTTTTATTCAAGGTTCTCAGTATTAATTTTTTTATAAAAAGAAAAATGATAAAATTTGAAGCATAAAAATCCCAATCAACTGTTAAAATTCTTTCATTCACTTTATGCAGTAATAACTTGGCTTCTTTCTCATTGGGTCTGATAAGACTTCCTATCAAATCATTCCCGAATTTTGAAAAGAAAGATGTATACTTTTGATACTTTTCTTCATCTAATCGCCCTCGTTTACCATAAAGAGATAAAAAAGGACCTTTAAAATGCAATAAAGAAAGAATGTACAATTTAAAGAATGCAAAAGATTTTGATAGAGAAGGTAGCTTTTTATTTAGGATATCTTGGAAAAGCATCATTTCACATATATCCAATTCTTCCCTATCATTGGAATGCATTATAGATTTTTCTCTTTGTCTATATGCAAATGTAACATCCTCTGTGTATTTCAATTTCCCATTCAATCCAATTGAATACTGAAGACCACAATCATCACAAAACGAATTTAATAGAACATTATCATTTTTTAAATTCTTAAAAACAAAGCAACTAAGATGAACATACTGTTTATACCAAAATGAGAATCTTTTTTTGCTTGTAATTACATAGTCTTCAACAGAGCCATCTGGATATGTCATGCAAAAACTTGAAATATAAGCAGAATATGATTTATGATTATCTAAAAAATTAATTGATTTTTGATAAAAAGTCTTATCTATAAAATAATCATCTCCACTTACAACATTCAGATATTGTCCTTCAGACATTGAAATAGCTTTAAACACAACATTTGATGCTCTTATTGAGGCAATTACATTCGACTTATTTAACCCAGGTTCCCTATCTTGTATGAAATATTTAAAATGCTTAAACTTATGCTCATAACTTTTTATAATACTTATTGAGTTATCAGAAGAACCGTCATCACCAACGATAACTTCATACTCAAAATCTACTTTTTGATTAAGAATTGAATCAAAACACTCTTCGAGAAATTTTTCTTCATTGTAACTCACAATCAAAACAGATAACTTTATATCTGAGCGTCTATTTCTCACTTAACACTCTCCAAGAAATCATCATAATTTCTTATGTATTCATTTTCATTGTAAAAATCACTTGCTAATACAACAAGTTTACAACCATAAGAAAAATCATGCATTTCACGCCACATGTTTTTTCCAATATATAAACCAACATCAGGACGGTTAAGAAGCACCTCTTCTCTAGTTTTGCCATCATCAAGAACAAAACGACATGCACCATCCATAGCAATAATTATCTGTTCAAGATTTTTATGTGCATGAAAACCTCTGCTTTCATTTGGTAGAGTATCAAACATATAGTAAACACGCTTAATTTCAAACGGAATGTTTTTCATATTCTCTATGGACACCAATTTACCACGTTGATCACCATGGATTTGAAGGTTTACGATTTTGTAATTCACAGTTTTCTCCTAATTAAAACGAATTTAAGCAATCAATAACATACTGAACTTCTTCGTCTGTCAAACAAGGACTCATTGGAATGCTTAATTCCGTCTTATGTATTTTCTCTGTAACAGGAAGAACGATGCTATTCCACTCCTTATAACAATCTTGTTTGTGTGGAGGTATTGGATAATGTATGTTTGTACCAATTCCCTTTTCCTCAAGGTATTTTTGGAGTTCATCACGAGTTTCACAAAATACTGTAAAAATATGGAACACATGCTGGTTCCAGTCAAGAATCATTGGGAGCTTGATTTTAGGATTCTTTATACCTTCAATATATTTTCTAGCAACCGACTTTCTTAGATAAACATCTTCATCAAGATGCTTTAATTTTACATCCAAAATTGCGGCTTGAATTTCATCCAACCGACTGTTCCTTCCACAATATTTAAAGACATATTTCCGTGTACTTCCATAATTGGCCAAAGACCTTATAGTTTCCGCAAGCTTCTCATCATCAGTAGTAACAGCTCCTGCATCTCCTAAAGCTCCCAAGTTTTTTCCCGGATAGAAACTATGTCCAGCAGCATCTCCAATATTTCCAGTCTTGATTCCATTAAACATACATCCATGAGCCTGAGCATTATCCTCAATCAACTTGAGATTATATTTCTTGCAGATTTCTCCAATTCTATCTGTGTAGGCACATTGTCCATAAAGGTGGACGATAGCAATAGCCTTTGTTCTATCTGTAATTTTTGACTCTATCAAAGAATCATCTATTTGCAAAGTTTCTTCATTTGGCTCAATGAGGACAGGCACAAGATTATTTTCAGTAATAGCAAGAATTGTTGCGATATAAGTATTTGCAGGAACAATTACTTCATCACCTTCATTCATAACACCCATTTCAATATAGGCTCGAAAAATCCATATCAGTGCATCAAGCCCATTAGCAACACCTATACAATACTTAGACCCAATGTACTTTGAATAATTCTTTTCAAATTTGTTATTTTCATTCCCTTGAAGATACCATCCGGAATCTATTACGCTGAGTGCAGCTTCATGGATTTCATCCTTATATTTTTCTGTGATATTTTTCAAACTTAAAAAAGGTACTTTCATATTATCCTCTCTAATATTTCAATCAGTATTAATTTATACCAAATATTGCATTCTCTACTACTTCAAAATCTTCGTGCCGTAACGTCAAATTTGAATTGTAATAAACGTCCCCTTCTCTTAATACATTATCCCACTTTCTATGGAATCTATCAACTTCCCCTTCAAAGCGTCTTAATTTCTCTGGAGTATCCTCTGCACCACGACTTTCAGATTCATAATGATACAACTCAGCATAAGGTGTCCACACAATCAAATACCCTTTTACCCTAACTTTCATACAAAAATCCACATCATTAAATGCAACTTCAAAAGCTTCATCCAATCCATCAACTTCAGCATACAGTTTGGAAGATACCATAAGACATGCTGCTGTAACACAGGAATAATTCTGAACAGTCTTTAAACGATTGGCATACCCATTAGTTCCACGCATATAATATTTTTGACTGTGTCCAGCTACACCTTTAATGCCTAAAACTACTCCACCATGCTGAATTTTATTTGAAGGATAATAAAGCATTGCACCAACAGCACCAACATCATTTCGCTGTGCATACATCAGCATTTCTTCAAGCCAGTTTTCGCTTATTACTTCAACATCATTATTCAACAGGAGAATATAATCTCCAGTAGCATGTTTATAGCCAAAATTGTTTATTGCTGAATAATTGAATTTTCCACCCCATTTTACGATTTTTACCTTTGGATTTAAAGAAAGAGAATCATAGTAGTCAAATGTATCTTTATTCTTTGAATTATTTTCAATAACAATTATTTCGAAGTTTTGATAGGTTGATTTTTTTATGATGGAGTCAATACATTTCTTCAATGTCTGCCAATGTTCATAATTCGGTATAAGAATTGAAATCAAAGGATTCCCCACAATAGGATACTTCACCCTAAATAAATTTGGCGAATCCGTCGAAAGAACTTCTGCCACTACATCAGTTCTAGCAAAATGGTTCTGCAAAGCTTTCTGTCCACCATTTTTCAAGGACTCAATTTCTTCCCTTGAACATAACTTTGATTTCTTACTAAAGCGATTAAAATACAAGCACCTTTGAATATGGTGTATTCGTTCAGCTTTCTCAATTAGTTTCAAGAATAGGTCATAATACATAACTTCGTTATTCGTTGAAAAAAGACCCTTGTCAATCTTTTCTAAAAGCGAACTTTTAAAGCTTGTAAAATGTCCAATGTAGTTATAACAATGGAAATAATCCGGAGCAAAATCAGGTTTAAAATTTGTTTCCATTATTTTAAGCAAATTAGGGTTAACAAAAGTTGCTTCATCTGTATAAATAAAATCAACATTACCTTCGTTGATGGCCTTTGCAGATTCAAACAAAGCACTAGGATGAAGCAAATCATGCTGCTCCAGGATAGATATATAATCTCCAGTTACAAAATCAGAGAACCTTTCCTCATTTCCAAAGAACATTTTACCTGATGAATCTTTTATATATTTAATTCTTGAATCCTGATTGATTATTTTTTTACAGAAAGATTCAACATATCCATGGGAATCATCACTTCTGTCAAAAATGCAAAGTTCAAAATTCTCATAAGTTTGATTAATAACAGAGGCAATCATTTCCCTAAGAAATACTTCGGAAGGATTCCACAAATATACGCAAATAGAAAATTTTACTTCATTTGAAAAAGGAAAACTTTTCTGATTCGCAACAGTTTCAGGCGACACGCCAAAAGCCATTGGAGAAATATATAAATTCTTTCGCTTTTTCCAATATTTATTACAACACCGAATCCTAAACTTTATATCAAGGGAAAACTTCCTATAAACTTTCCTTTTTGTTTGTTTTAGTGCCGAAATAATTCCGTGATGCTTCAAATGTTTTAATCCTTTTACAATTAGAGGAAAATGAGGAATTTTCTTAAATGTCAGTCTATAAATTTTTCTTACACACCTAAACAAAAAACTCCTCTTCACTTCAACGCTTTCACGATGCAAAGGATTATGTTTTGCTTTCACCATTTCCCGACTAACAATATCTTTCACTTCTTCTGAAGGCTTAAATGAATCCTGTTTATATAACCTTTCAACGTTCAAATCATTTTCATAATTCGACCCAAGCATATCCTCTACGGCCTTTATAAATTGCTCAAAGCCACGATTAAGGGGATAATTTTTCATGAATTGTTTACTGAATTCCGACTTGGATTCTCTTTCCGATTTATTATCGATTAAATGAATGATTGCACTTGCAATGCCTTCTGGAGTTGGCTCTGCCAATAAGATTCCACCATCCGGTAAGTCATATAAGTTATTCTCTCTGTATAATTCTACCACAGGCAAACCGGCAGCCATCATTTCAAAAGGTACTCTAGAAGGGTTTGATGCCGATAAGCATATGCCAACAGAACAGCTATTGTAAAGTTTATTACATTCCGCGGTACTTATTATGTGAAGATTCTCACAGTCAAAATCAAAATTAACCTGAGCATTGGAACCATAAAGGTATATCTTTGTATTTGGACGCAATCTATTTACAATCTTGAGCGCTTTAAGCCCAACATTATCGCATCTTCTAGCCTTTTCTGGCTGATATACAAAGCAAATTGCATTTTCTTTTTTTACATCTTCCAAAGGTTTATATACAGTTAAATCTGCGCCAAAATCAAAATAACGAGTATTGGCAGAAAACTCATTTTTAAGTTTATAAGAAAGCCATCTTCCAATCGTTACAGGAAGAAATCCATACCGGTAAGAATTCTCTGTAATTATATATTGATCTGACATTGGGAAAAACCACGGCTCAAAATCCTGAATGAAATAGGCTTTTTTTTCTGCCTCAAACTGTCTTACAAAATCAATTGTTTGCCAGCCTGTTGCAAAAACCAAGTCATAAGTATCATAGTTTTTGTAAGCCATAAAAACCTTTGCCGGACAATATTCATAATATTCATTTATTTTTTCAGAAGCGATTCTAGCTGCATTTTCAAATTCTGACACAGGTAAATTAGGATCCAAATCCACATAGATATGACACTCATACCCGTTCCTTATAAGAGAATTTACATTTTGTATTATAGTTCTGTGTCCACCACTGCCTTTACCAGGATATGGAATGACCCAAGCTATTTTCTTTCTCTTTACTTGAGGATACATAAAACTTCTGCGAAGTTCCTGTTTTTCTTTTATTTCCCTAGGTAAATCATATAAATTTGTTATTTCATTTTGAATTCTACAGATTTCTTTGAATTCAATTTCAGCCTTTACATCAGTACAAACTGAACTTCCATGCTTTCTATAATAATTTAATGGCTTTGAATTCCAGCTAATTTTCCCATCTTTCAATATGTTATAATAAATGAACCAGTCACCTGCAACTTTAAATTCTGAAGCCTTTTCGAAAATATCAGAATAGTCCTGTTTGCGCCACATTACGCTTGAAACATTTAGGATAGTGTTGGTAACGCTCAAGTGCTCTATATTTTCTTTGTCGCCTGATTGAACATAAGACTCTTTCCATTCCCCCGTTCTACACATGTCATAGAGATCAGAAGAATCTACCCTAATAAGATTATTTTCACCATCTATTCTGGCAGATTCACAGTAGGAAAGCAAAACCTCTTCATCATCAAAGGGTTTAATAAGTTCTTCCACAAAGTTACTTTCTGCACTGTCATCAGCTTCTGCAATCCATATAAAATCACCACTAGCTGCCTCAAACCCCTTTTTCCATTGCTTAAATACACATCCACTGTTCTTGGAATTTGGTATAAACTTTACAATAGTATCAGGATATTCCTTTTTCACAGCTTCTATCTTTTTACTTATTACTTCTATGCTATTGTCAGTTGAACAATCATCCAAAACAATCAACTCAAAAATTGGGTATGATTGAAACATAACAGAATCTATTCTTTCAATTATGTACTTTGAATAATTAAAATTTGGGATTATTACTGAAACCTTCTTTGGCTCAGTAACATTAAGTTTAGTATGATTCTTAGCATAGATATCAATTTTCATTTACTTTCTCTCAAAATCAGTTTTTTATGGAATAGAATAATAGAAACTATACAAGTCTATTCTTATCAAACATAGAATTTGATAAAAACAAATGCAGACTCTCTTTCCAATCCGGCAACTGCATTCCAAGAGTCTTCTGGATTTTATCTTTGCACAATACCGAACAGGCAGGTCGCTTTGCAGGTGTTGGATATTCGTCTGTTGTACATGGATTTACAACACAGTCTTTGTTTGTAAGATAACCGGCTTCAATTGCCTGTTTCTTGATTTCATTGGTAAAATCCCACCATGTGATTTCGCCAAGGTCTGTGCAGTGGTAGATTCCGTATTCTATCGGATTATTTGATTCAACGCGGCTATAAATCTGGATTATAACCTTTGCAAGGTCTCCGGCAAAAGTTGGCGTTCCTTTCTGGTCATTTACAACCTTTACGGCATCATGGGTATTCATTGCGCGGATCATTGTGTAGACAAAGTTTTTGCCGGCCCAACCGTAAAGCCAGGCGGTTCTTAAAATGTAGTACTTGGAAGCATTGTCAGAAATTGCCTTTTCACCTTCTGCCTTTGTTACGCCATATACGCCGATTGGAGCAATCGGCATGTCTTCCGTTCGTGGAGTGTCACCAGTTCCGTCAAAAACATAGTCCGTAGAAATATGAAGGATTGTAGCCCCGATTTTCTCTGCATATTTTGCAATTACTTCCGGGCCCTGCACGTTCAGTTTGCGGCACAAGTCCACATCGCTTTCGGCCTTGTCTACGGCTGTATAGGCTGCACAGTTTATGATAAAACCAATGTCCTTACCTGCACCAAAAGTTTCTACGGCAGACTCATCGGTAAAGTCTACTTCGCGGTCAGTTCCAACATAGTCTATTTTGTTTTCTTTCAGCTGCCTTGCAACTTCCGTTCCAAGCATGCCGTTGCAACCAATAAGCCAGACCATAATTATCTTCCCTGTTCCTTGTAGTTTTTCTGAATCCAATCCTTGTATGCACCGGACTGAATGTTTGCTATCCATTCACCATGGCTCAAATACCATTTGATTGTTGCAAGGAGTCCCTGCTCAAAGGTCATTTTTCTTTCCCAGCCAAGCTGAGTCTTTGCCTTTGTACAGTCAATGGCATAGCGCTTGTCATGACCCGGGCGGTCCTTTACATATGTGATTGTATTGCGAACTTCTTCTGCATCTTTATTAAGTTCTTTAGAAGTTAAATTAATGACTTCGTTCAAAAGCTTAATGTTCTGCCATTCGTTTTCACCGCCAAGATTCCATTTTTCACCTGCAGGTGATTTGTTTACAATTTCCCATACGCCGCGGTTGTGGTCTTCTACATAAATCCAGTCGCGGATGTTATCTCCCTTGCCGTATACAGGAAGGTTCTTTCCGTCTTTAATGTTGCTGATCATCAAAGGCAATAGCTTTTCCGGGAACTGGAATGGCCCGTAGTTGTTTGTACAGTTGGAAAGTGTGATAGGCAAGCCATAAGTGTGGTAGTAAGCCATTACAATATGGTCGCTTGAAGCCTTAGAAGAAGAATATGGAGAACGAGGATCGTAAGGAGTTGTTTCAAGGAAGTAGCCTGTCTCTCCAAGGGAACCGTATACTTCGTCAGTAGAAATATGATGGAACAAAACATCGTCGCGCTGATTGTCCAAGGAAATGTTCCAGTATTTTCTTGCAACATCAAGCAAAGTATATGTGCCCATTACATTTGTCTTCATGAATGCTTCCGGTCCAAGGATGGAACGGTCTACATGGCTTTCTGCGGCAAAGTGAATTACAGTATCAATGTCATACTGCTTAAAGATGCGCTCAATTTCTGCACGGTCTGTAATATCTACTTTCTCAAAGAAATATCTCTTGCCGCCGAATTTTTCTTCCACATCTTTTAATGATTCAAGGTTTCCGGCATATGTAAGGCAGTCAACATTTACAACATTACCTGTAAAATTTGCATCGCCAAACAAATCTGTTCCGCTGTTGGAAAGACCAAAAAGATAATGAATGAAGTTACAGCCGATGAAGCCTGCTCCACCAGTTACCAAAATATTCTTTAATTTTCTTGCTGACATTATTATTCTCCTATCCATTTAGCATTCATGTCAAAGTATTTTTTGTCAAAACTAAAAGCCGGATGCTTGCCATCCTTTTCTGAAAGCAATGGTTCCACATCGCCACCCACTGACTTCCAGTCAATGGCAACCGCAGGATCATTCCAAGGGATTCCGCCTTCGCCCTTTGGATCATAAAAATCAGTACACTTATAGGCAAAAACAGCAGAGTCACTCAAAACATAAAAACCGTGGGCAAAGCCTTCCGGAATGTAAAACTGATTCTGCTTTTCTGAATCAAGAATTACGCCGTAGTATTTTCCAAAGGTTGGTGAGCCATTACGAAGGTCAACGGCAACATCATAAACCTTGCCGCTAACAGCACGCACAAGCTTGCCCTGAGGATGCTTTGTCTGAAAATGCAATCCCCTAAGAACTCCTTTTGAAGAAGAAGACTGATTGTCCTGAACAAACTTCATTGTAAGGCCTGCTTCAAAAAAATCCTTTTCCGAATAAACTTCAAAAAAATATCCGCGTGCATCGCCAAATACTTTTGGCTGGATTTCATACAATCCAGGAAATTCAATGCCATCTACTGAACACTTCTTAAATTCAAAAGCCATATTTACAAGCGGTGGTTTCGACGGGCTCAACCACCTTCCTCCCTTTAATTGTTTGCAATAAATTCAAGATAACGGCCGTATTCAGTCTTATAGCCTCTGGCAAGTTCCAGAAGCTGATCCTTACTGAGCCAACCGTTCTTATATGCAATTTCTTCTATGCAGGCTACATAAAGACCCTGCCTTTTCTGGATTGTTGCAACATAGTTGCCTGCTTCCTGAAGACCTTCGTAAGTACCGGTGTCCAGCCAGGCCATGCCGCGTCCCAAAAGTTCAACCTTAAGCTGCTTTCTTGCAAGATATTCGTTATTTACAGCTGTAATTTCTATTTCGCCACGGGCACTTGGCTTTACATTTGCCGCAATTTCAACAACGGAATTGTCGTAAAAATAAAGGCCTGGAACAGCGTAGTTTGACTTTGGATTTGCAGGTTTTTCTTCTATACCAAGGGCATTGCCATCTTTGTCAAATTCAACAACACCGTATGCAGTAGGGTCTGACACATAATAGCCAAAAATTACGGCTCCCTTCTGATCTGCTATTTTTTTTGCGGCAGACTTTAAGGTTGCAGTAAAGCTCTGTCCGTAAAAGATGTTGTCCCCAAGTACAAGGGCCACATCGTCATTGCCAATGAATTCCTTGCCAACGATAAAGGCATCTGCAAGGCCTCTTGGCTTATCCTGAACGGCATATTCAAAATGCATTCCAAGCCATGAGCCGTCTCCAAAAAGTTCTTTAAAGACCGGAAGGTCACGAGGTGTAGAAATTATAAGGACTTCGCGAATTCCCGCAAGCATAAGGCAGGAAAGCGGATAATAGATCATCGGTTTATCGTAAATAGGAAGAATCTGCTTTGAAACAGCCTTGGTAATTGGATAAAGACGAGTACCGGAACCGCCGGCAAGAATGATACCTTTCATATAATAAACCCCTTTGACTGATGTGCTGTAAAACAGACGCAAATAAAGTCTTTAAATTATACCACATAGCAGACATCATTGCTATAACATTCTATTTTTGTGTCTTAGGGTAAACTGGTAATAATAGATGGAAGGAAATTTCCTTACGACAAAGGAGGTAATGGAGTCAACCTTAAGTTGTTTTGCACATTCAACAAAACAGTCCCTTTGGCGGTATTTAAGGGCCTTGCCCAAAAGCATCTGAATATTCCTATTCTTCCATTCTTCATAGGAGATGTTGCCGCAGCCGTATTTTTCTACTATATATTCTTCCAGCTTGAATATACCAACATTAAATTCCATCTGCTTTTTGCCGTCAGAGGAATTGGAAATTGAAGATGCAGTATACCTATAGCCCGCAAAAGTTTCTTCAATATATTTGCATTTTTTATGTCTTGAAATTGATAGCCAAACAGGATGGTCAAAAGTAACAAAGCCCTTTGCAATGTAGTCATCTATGTTACAGTAATCTTCAAAAGACTTCTTTAGAAAAACAACAGAGCAAGCCCCCCACAAACCATTATTACAGAGCAACCTTTCATACCAATAATCCGTATCCCTTTTGCTCTGGTTTGTCTTGCCTATTTGAATAACATTATCATTCTCATCAACAGTAATTACATCCCCCGCCACAAGCCCGTAGTCAGGATTCTGCTCAAGAAAATCTATCTGCTTCTGTATTTTATTTTCGTCAATCCAATAATCGTCACTTTCTAGGATGGCAAGATATTTGCCTTTGGAAATGTCTATGAGAGCCTTGTAGCTTTTTATGAGCCCTTGGTTTTGGGATTCTTCCAATAGAGTAATTTTTTCTGGATACTTTTGGGCATATTCCCTTGCAATTGCCTTTGTATTATCCGTAGAGCAGTCATCGTGGATCAAAAGTTCCCAGGAATAAGAAGTTTTTTGCATCAGTGCGGACTCTATGGCCTTTGCAATGTATTTTTCGTGATTGTAGGTTGGCATAAGGATGGAAAGCATTTGGGTCATTGGTTTACCCCCAGTTTCCCGTTGATTTTTAGCTTCAGTTCATCAAATTCATGATTAATTGAAAATTCGCTGTAGTTTTTAATGCCACAGTCATTCAGGAATTTCTTTATAGTCCATAAAACCCGCGTTTTGCCTTTATAACGATGTGTTAGCCTGCATTTTTTTCCAAACACTTTTCCATAAAGTTTCCTGTAGTTTTCCGCAAATGGATGACGGCATTCATATTTCCATGGTTTTCTTCCATCAGAATAATGAATAAATACAGGATTTTTCACTGCCTGGTTCAATTCTTCCCTAAAGGAACCGTCATATTTGCATTCCGAGGAGAAAATCTGTTCCAATATGTTGTATTTGATGTGGCACCATTTTATGGTTCCATGCAGAATCTTGTTTAGTGCATCCTGATCATGCCATTTGCATAAATCACCGTGTTCTGAAACAAAATCAATAAGCTTTTCCTGTATGCTGTTTTTACGCCAGTATTCAAGGTTTATTAGCAATACTCCGGCACCTACATATCCATTCTCAAAGGGATATCCCAGCCTTTCAAAGTTTTCAGGATCATTGTTCCTTTCATCGTGAATGCCACTAAGGGAATATCCGTCCAAATCCATATCGTACAATTCTTTTATGGAATCAACACAGATAATGTCGCCATCTATATACAGTACTTTTGAAACAGTTTCCGGCAAAAGCGAAGGTATATAAAGTCTGTAATAGGTTGCCAAAGAAACATGATCTCCCAGCCTTATGGGGAATTTCTTTAGGACTTCATCGGAAAGTATAACTATATTGACCTGAGATTGTGGTGAATATTTTTCTACGACTGATTTTAAAAGTGAAACGCTCTTTGGGGATAATCCTTCCGTAATCAAATAGAATACAAAATCTTCATCTTTGTTAGTAATTAGGAGAGAAGCTATTGAAACGCAAGTGGGCTCAACAAAATTGTTGTCTAAGGCGTAAACGATGTTCAATTTTAATATCCGTCAATGTAATAAATATTTTCTAATTATAATATATTTTTTACTGCTTAGGAATTATGTTACCGTATAAATTCTAGAAGGCAGATTTATCCCTGTAAATGCTTTACACAAAAAGGGGATGCCTCAAAAGTTCGACTTACTGTCGTTGCTTTTTAGACATCCCATAAATCTTTATGCGCTCAGTAAATTCTAGAACAATGTTGTTCTTACACCTACGCTGAAGGTGAATACATACTTCTTGGCATCGTCACCACCAACATCGGATGGGATGAACCAGATCTGTGGTTCAAAGTATGTAGACCAGGTTCTGAAGTACTTTGCGCTTGCAATTGTTGCACGAGGGAACTCAAACTGCATGAGTACTGCAGAAAGCATCTGTGCAACCTTTTCTCCTGATGTTGAAGAAGCACCCGAATCCGTAAAGTACGAGAAGTTTGCACCGATGGAAACTGTTGCAGTAAGCCAGTCCCAGTCACGACCCCAGAAGTATCTGAACGGGATGTATGCAAGCTGTGCAATGATCTTTCCGCCTATTACGTTTCCACCAAAGCGCATTCCTGTTGGATCCTTTCCGAACATCTTTGAAATGTTGTCGCGCTGTTCCTGAGTAAACTGTCCAAAGTTTGCCTGAACCTTAACGGCGCCATCAAAGGCTGTAAGACCTACACCTACATTCCAGAGTGTTGCACCCCATACGGAAGCATCAAAGTAAAGTCCCTGGATAAACTTTGGAACTTCATAGGCAGCCTTGTCTCCCTTACGCAATGTAAGAGTTACATCGTTAAGGTCAATGTCGTCTCCAGAAAGTCCGCTAAAGAGGAGCTGCTGGTTGTATCTTCCGCTTTCACCCGGAGAAATCAATGTTACAGAAGGATTTGTTCTGTCAACCTGAACAACAGTTCTTGTAATGGCCTTGTCGCCGTTGTACATTTCTGCTTTAACGAGCATGAAGTGGAATCCTGCAGGGATATCAAGGTTTTCTACCCTGTATTCCCAGTGAGTCTTTCCTTCCTTAGCAACAGGTTCGTATGTCTTACCGTTGTTGAAGCTGATGTAGATTCTCTTAACCTTTCTGTTTTCAAGTTCGCGGCGGCGGTCAGAAGGAATTGTCTTGTCCTTCATTTCAAGCTTTTCTTCTTCTGTAAGAATGTAGCCTGCGTTACCTTCGAGCAATGGTCTGTTTCTTGCAAAGTCACCGTATGTGAAGGTTTCAAGAGTTACCCATGGACCAGTTGCGCTGTATATGAACGACTGCTCATTTGAAAGAACACGCTTACCGCTCTTTGTTACGGCAATTGTCTGGAATGAGTGTACGCCTTCCTTAAGTTCATATTCTTCGCCGGCAGGATATGTGATTACATTTCCGTTTGCATCCTTGCTTTCAATGAGCTTAGGAGTAATTGTGTGGTTGAGTGTGAACTTGTAGTATCCGCTGTTTGTTACGGTTGCACTTCCAAGTTCTTCCATCTTGCGGCGGTCAATGTAAAGATCAACATGTTCGATAGGGTCATCCTTTTCTGAATATGTGCTACCGTAGATGTTGAACTGGCCGTGACAGTGTTCACCGTTAAGTGGGTAGAGAACATCAACCTTGGAAAGTGGCTTTGTCTTGTCTACTTCAATGTTGCGGCTAACACGGGTAATGTTGCCGGCAGCATCGGTTCCTGTAAGTTCAAGGTTGTAGAAGCCGTTGTTGAGTTCTGCAATATCGATGACCTGAGTAATGATTTCATCAGGTATAAGTTCTCTCTTTGCAAGGCGGTCTGGGATTGCTTTTCCTTCGAGACTGCGGATTGTAAGGAAGAGGCTTGTAAGTTCAATATTGTCTGTTGTCTGACCTGACATGAAGATTCTTCTTGATACCTTTGAGTCATCAAGTGGAAGTTCAAGCCTAAGGTTAGGAGCAGTATTATCAATGTTGATCAAAGATGAGTAGAGGGCGCTGATGCCGTACTTATCGTAGATGCGGATGAATACTACGTGAGTTCCGTCCTGAACAACGGCTGTGTTGAATGTGTATGACCAGTCTGTTGTTCCCTTTGCATCGTTGAATGTTGCACCGTTATCAACGGAAATCTGAACAAGTCCGATGTCGTTCTTATCGCTTGCCCAACCCTTGAGTGTAACGGTTCCCCTTACTGTCTTTTCGATTTCAGGAGATGTCATTCCGCCCTTTGGTTCTTCAAGGGATACGCGGAATGTGCGCTTGATTTCGTCACCCTTTACGCCGTTAACATCAATTGCGTATGCTGTAATTGTATGTTCGTTGTCCTTGAGCGAAAGGAGAGGAATGTCAAACTTATAGCTTGATGAATATTCATTTCCATCTTCTGTGATGTACTGCTTGTATTCGTCGTTGTCAATCTTGTAGAAAATCTTACACTTTCCATCATCATCGTAAACTACACCGGAAATTGTGAAGTCTGTTGTAACAACCTGCATTTCTTCAGGAAGATGAATTTCTGTAACTGGCTTGTCGCTCTTTTCATCTACTGTGAAATTCCACTTGTTGATTACAGTCTCGTTTCCGTTGTCATCTACGAATGAGAATGACATGCCGTTGTCGATAGGAGCATCGAATGTACCTACCCTCATGTTTGGAAGCTTGTTGTTCATTGTTCTAAGAGGATCCTTTCTCTCTGATGAAACAACTTCATTTCCTTCGGCATCTGTTTCCTTCTTTACAGGAACTTCATCAGCATGAACGAAGATTTCGTATGGAAGCTTTGTTCTTCCGCTTGCACTTGTGTAAGTGATCTTGTTTGCTCTTCCAGCATCCTTTACTGAGAATACGATTGTATTTTCACCGTTTACAACCGAACCGTCCTCAGGAAGGATTACGCTTACTTCTGGAGGAGTTACATCCTTGTGAAGGACGCTGTTAACGTATGTTGTTTTTCCAACTGTATCTGTTACGCGGAATGAGAATGGAATGTATCCGTCTTCTGTTTCCTTGAGTGAAACGTTTACCCAGAATTCGCCTGCCTTTGTAAAGGCTACGTTCTTCCATTCTGCCTTTCCTGATTCCTTTAACGTTCCGTCTTTTTCGCGTACATCCTGCTTGTCATCTGCAATTGTGTATTCAATCTTTGCAATTCCGTTGCCGTCAGATGCAGTTCCTGAGATGATGAAGGAATCCTTTACGAATGCCATTGTCTTAGGGCTGTTCATGTTTACAGTTGGCTTTGCAGTATCTACAACAAGGTTTACGTCCGGTGCAAGGTATGAACCACCGTCTTCACCGTTTACGCGGATGCTTACGCCACGGAATGTTCCGTCACTTGTAGCTGTGAGCCTGATGAGGTTTCCTTCTGAAGTTACCTTTAGGCCAGGTGTGTCACCGCGAACCCTTGCCGTTACAGGACCAGGTACATTGCAGTATCCGATAAGGGCAGAACCGTCGTTAAGGACATAAGCCTTGAGGCTGTCGTCATAGCGGGTCTTGCCTTCGCACTGCCAGTAGATTGCGCTCTGGTTGTCAATGTTTTCGTGCTGACGAATTACATTGAATGTACCCTTTGCAGTTGCAACCTTTCCCTTTACTTCTGCCGACACGGCAATGTTTGTAATGCGTGCAGGAAGGTTTGCAAGTGGAATTGATGCGGCATATACATTTTCAAATGTTTCTGGATCTGATGAAATCAAATTGAGTGGTGCCGAACCTGTCTGCTTTACAGTTCCGCCAGGGGCATCTACACCGTCAATTACATAAGAGACTGTCTTGATTACGCTGTTGCTCTTTACGGTTACAGCGATAGCATGTGTTTCTTCCTTTGGAGCACCTCTGCCAAGGAGAACGTTCATGCCGCTCTTGTATATTTCATTGTCAATATTTGAAAGTTCTACTTCTACCTTGCTTTCTGCCTGAACGTTCAAAGGAGTAGAAGAAACCTTTACAGGCTTTGGAGTGTCCTGAGTATTTGCCGTAAATACGATTGCCGGTTCGTCTGCGCGGAGATTTTCCTTGCGGACATATTTGAATGTGTTGTCGAGGGAACCCTGATATACACAAACACCGTAGTTGTCGCGGCCAGAGAGCCAGTACATCTTTGGTGCTGCCTTTGCAATCTTCTTTCCCTTTCCGTCCACAACATCCCCTTCCGGAGCGTATGGAATCTTGCGCACGAATACGGCCTGTGCTACATCCTGTCCGTCCGCTGCTTCTGCAACGATTTCAACAACTGCTGCACCTTCTGCAAAGGAATCAAAGTTGAGGCTTGTGATTGACCAGGTTCCTCTTCTTGAAACTTCTACATCTGTCCAGTCTGTGTCTGCTGCGCGTTCTGATCCAACAAGGAGAATACCGTCATACATGTTTGCTGCAACAGAAAGGATTCTGTAGCGAAGTTTTGCTGAAGGAACTGTTGTTTTTCCCGAGATATTGAGCTTTGAATCTGGAGTTTCAAATTCAAACGGAATGCCGCGGTCTGCGTTGTATGCATCCGTGTCATCAAGTGTAAGTTCAAGCTTTTCCAGTGGAGCTACAAACTTAAGTGCCCTTGAAGTATATACTGCGCCTGAAGCATCAGTTACCTGAACCTTGAATTCTGCTGAATCAACTTCTGAAGTAAGTGTGATTACATTTCCCTTGTAAGAAACATCAACACCTTTCTGTGCAGGACTGAGAGCAACTGTGGAAATCTTTCCGCCGGCAAAGTAACCTGTAAGAGGCTTGTCCTTAAGGGCAATTACTGCTCCGTCTTCCGAAATCTTTGAATCTGTGAAGTAAACACCTGGAGTGTCTGTCCACATCTTTGTAAGGTCACGGATGTTTACAACTGAATAGAATGTTGTTGGACGGTCATAAATGTCTGTTGCTGTAATTTCAATGTTTGCAACGCCCCATGGAAGTGCATCGCCTGAAAGTGGAATTGAAACTGTTGCGCTCTTTTCTCCACCCTTGAGTCCTGCATCGCCTTCGATGAGTCCGTTCTTTCCCCATGTAATCTTGTATTTTGCAGAAGAAAGTCCGCATGTTGAAGATACTGGAACTTCATATTTTCCGTCAGCTTCTGGATTTACGATGAGGCCATCAGTAAAGTCAACTGAAGAAGTTCCTGCTTTGTATACCGGCTGTCCGAATGCAGGAGCAACTCCCTTAGACTTGAATGTATTTGTAGTTACATTTCCCTTAACGCCGTATTTGTCTGTTCCATATATAGAGATTGTATGGTTTCCGTCTGCAAATGTGCCTTCTATTGGGGTATAGAAAACGCCGATGCAGTCGAGAGTTTTTTCTTCACCGTTGTCAACCTTGTAAGTTACGCTTACTGGGCCGTCATCGTCTGTTACGATACCGCGAAGGAAGAGTGATCCTTCTTCGCCTTCGATTTCGATTCCGTTTGCAGGATAACCGATTGTAACAACAGGCTTATCGCTTTCCTGATTAAGGAGGATTGTCTGCTTAACGGCAACCGTGTTACCCATTGTATCAGTACCGGTTACTGTGAATACTTCAGACTTCTGTTTTCCGATTGAGTTTACTTCCTTTACCCAGTATGGGTTACCTGGTGTAAGTTCAAACTCGCCGGTTTCCTGTCCCCACTGCCATGTAAGCTTCTGGATACCGTTGATATCCTTTGCATAACCGGCAATTGTAAATATACCGTTTCTTTCTTCATCCTTTGCAGGAGAAATGATTCTGATGTCTGGATTTGTATTGTCGATGAAGTAGAGGAATGCGTAGTTACCTACAGAACCTGCGTTGTCTCTTGCACGGAACCAACATGTTGCAACACCATCAGGGAAGTCCTTTGTGTTTACAGAAACGTTGAATTTGAATTCACTTGCAAGACCGTCTGCAGTTCTTTCCTTGTACTTTTCTTCCTTAATAGATGTAAAGCTGTAGTACTTTCCACCATCAAGGGAATATTCAAGGGTATTGATTCCGTTACCGTCCTTTACAGTTCCCGAAAGTTCAATCTTTCCTGAAACAAGCTGTCCCATGGTAAGGTTTGTAACTTCAATTACTGGAGCACGACGGTCAAGCTGCCAGGTTACCTTTGTGCGGTTACCTTTTTTAGGAATGACGCGAGACTGATCAACCTTTCCGTTTTCATCCTTATATGCGTCAGGATTACCGTTATCAATACCGTATACTTCGATTGTATGAGGTCCTTCAAAAAGTTTTGTAGTATCAAGGAAGTAAGACCAGAATTCAGTACCCTGTGCCTTTACTGGATTTTCTTCATCACCATCAAGGATGAGCCATACTTCCGTAACTTTATCATCATCAACACAAGTACCGACGATGTTAAGGTTGCCAGGAACACGCATGTTCTCAACCGGGTTTGTGATACCGCTTACAGGAAGGTCGGACTTTGGATCAATGTAAATGTTGAACGGTCCGGCGATTGTCGTATTACCAGCCTTGTCTTCTGCAGTAACGAGAACATTGTACTTTCCCGCTTCATGTTCGGTTTCCTGATTGATGTCGAACTTTTCCTGCCAGCTGTTTTCAGATCCGACAGAACGAGAAGTAATTTTCTTTGCTGCAAACAAAGAGACAGGCAACAGCGAAACTGCTACCAGGAATGCAAGTACTTTTTTCTGCATAATTTACCCCATATTATATATAAACTTTTTTATTGCCAAAAATATCAGAAATAAAAAACCTCAAGGACTTTCTTTTTCTCAAGGAAAAACAGAGAGCCTTATAGCTTTATCGGCATGAAATCCGAATTTCTGCACAGTCTTTTTATCATAACTCCAAAATGTCAAAATCGTCAAATTTTTTGAAAATAAAGATAAAAGTAGTGATATAATGCTATTCTATGGAAGATAAAATCAAAGAATTGCAGAGGCTTGTCGATGAAGCCCACAAAATAGTTTTTTTTGGAGGAGCCGGGGTTTCCACTGAAAGCGGAATTCCTGACTTCAGGAGCGTAGACGGACTATACAACCAGAAATGGGACTATCCGCCGGAAACCATCATCAGCGCTTCTTTTTTTGCCGCAAACACAAGTGAATTTTACAGGTTCTACAGGGAAAAGCTTCTTCTGGACGGAATAAAGCCAAATGCGGCACACCTTAAGCTGGCAGAAATGGAAAAGGCCGGAAAACTTCTTGGAGTTGTAACCCAGAACATTGATGGTTTGCATCAGGCTGCAGGAAACGAAAAGGTTTGGGAACTCCACGGAAGCGTTCTCAGAAACTACTGTACAAAATGCGGGGAATTTTTTGACGACAACCACATCAGGGAAAATCATGACGAAAAAGGAATTCCTAGGTGCAGCAAATGCAATGGAATAGTCAAGCCAGATGTAGTTCTCTATGAAGAACCGTTGAACGACAGAATTGTTGAAGGCGCAATGGATGCAATTTCAAATGCAGACCTGCTTATAATCGGCGGAACTTCCCTTACGGTTTATCCGGCAGCAGGAATGGTCAGGTACTACAGGGGAGACAACATTGTCCTCATCAACCGTGATCCGACACAGGGAGATGCCATAGCTGATCTTGTAATCCACGACAGCATTGGCAAAGTCCTTAGCCAGATAAAGGTATGATTTTACTTTAAGGCAGAGCGCTGATTCATCTTTGCCTTAAGGGATGAGATTTCTTTCTTTACGCTGTCATTTGACTTGCCGGCAATAGCCAGTTCGCATGCAGAACTTACGGCGGTGATCCTGCCAAGAATATCCTGCTCAAGTTTTGCGGCGAGAATTTCCTTTGATTCCTTTATGGATGCGGCTTCCTTTGCAATGGAAGCGATTTCTGCCTTTTCCGATTCAAAGTTTTCGTTGAGGTTTCCTGATTTTTCTACAAGAAGGGTCATGTGCCTGTTGATTTCTTCTACGAGACTTGGCCCCGAAGACTTTTCTTCTTTTTTGCTGAAAATATTCTTTATAATATTAGCAATTGCCATTTAGTTTTCGCTCCCGTTCGTCCACTTTTTGAAAATAAGGGATGTATTTACGCCGCCGAATGCAAAATTATTTGACATTACATATTCGGCATCTATTTTTCTTCCGTCTCCCATAATGTAATCCAAAGGAGCACATTCAGGATCAACTTCGGAAAGGTTAAGGTTTGGATGGAACCAGCCTTCATTCATCATGCTGATTGTAAGCCAGGATTCAATTGCTCCGCAAGCACCCAAAGTATGTCCAATATAACCTTTTGTAGTGCTTATTGGAACAGCCCTGCCAAAAACCTTGTAAACGGCCTTGCTTTCAGAAATGTCTCCGTGTGCTGTTGCCGTTCCGTGGGCATTGATGTAGGAAATTTCTTCAGGTTTTATCCCTGCATCTTCAATGGCAAGTTCCAGTGCTACCGCCTGTGTTTCACTGTTTGGACTTGTTATATGGGTTCCATCCATGTTGGTTCCAAAACCAACAACCTCTGCGTAGATTTTTGCACCGCGCTTGATTGCATGTTCAAGGTCTTCAAGAATAAGGCTTCCCGCCCCTTCCCCGATTACAAGACCGTCACGGTTTTTATCCCATGCGGCTGGTGACGTTTCCGGAGCAGAATTTCTTGCGCTTGCAGCCCCCATTATGTCAAAGATTGCACTGTCAGCAGCAGAAAGTTCGTCAGCACCTCCGGCAATCATCATGTCCTGCCTGCCGTCTGCAATTGCCTCGTAGGAATATCCTATGGCCTGACTTGAAGATGTACATGCAGTGTCGGTAACGATTACCCGACCACGAACCTGATAGTATATGCTTAAGTTTGCGGCACAGGTCTGAGGCATACATTTAATGTATGTTTGTGAATCAACTTTTGTAAAATCTCCGTGTTCAACAATTCCTATCATGTCGGACAAAGCTTCCATGGATCCCATGCAGCATCCGTATGCAATGCCGGTTCTTCCGTTCTGAATTTCTTCAACAGCATTTCCTTCAGCATCAAGAAGTCCTGCCATTTTCAACGCATCATCGGTTGCAACCAGAGAAAGAAGTCCTACACGACCCATCCCGCGGATTTTCTTTCTTGGAAATTTTGGAAGCTCTTCTGTATAAGGACATGCAAGTTTGGTATTCATCTTGTCCAGATGTTCCCACTCCTGCATATGCTTAATGAGGTTCTTTTTTTCCTTTAACTTTTCGTAAGCTTCATCCCAGTTGCGTCCAAGGGCAGAAAGCATTCCGGCCCCGGTTACTACTACGCGCCTTTTTCCGTTTGGCTTTGTAAATGTCATGGCTAGATCAGGCCTCCGTTTACGGAAATCACCTGACGGGTAATGTAACCTGCCTCTTCAGAAAGAAGGAAGACAGCAAGGGCACTTACTTCCGACGGCTTGCCTGCACGTTTCATTGGAATTGTCTGCATTATCATTTCCTGCGGCGCATCCTTTATCATGTCAGTTTCAATAAGTCCAGGAGCAATGCAGTTTACGGTAATTGAGCGGCTTGCAAGTTCTGTGGCAAGGGCTTTTGTTGCTCCGATTATTCCGGCTTTTGAAGCACTGTAATTGGTCTGACCGCGATTTCCCATGATCCCGCTTACAGAAGCAATAGTAATGATTCTTCCTTTCTTTTTTCTTGCCAAAGGCATAACAAGGGGATTAAGCACATTGAAAAAACTGTCCAGATTTGTATGAACTACGCTGTCCCATTCTTCTCCGCTGAGTCCGGCAAAGGTATTGTCCTTTGTGATTCCTGCATTGCTTACGATTCCCCAGAGGGCACCGTGAGTTTCTGTCATTGCATCAAGTTTTGCCTTGCAGTCTTCACGGTTGGTGATGTCAAACTGAATAAGTTCACCCCTGCCACCATTTGATTTTATTTCTTCAAGAAGGGATTCTGCTTTTTCTTTTCCCCTGTTGTAATGGCAAATTACGTAATAGCCTGCCTTTGCACAGTCCAAAGCGATTGCCCTTCCAATTCCACCGGAAGCACCTGTAACTAAAACTTTCTTGTCTTCATTCATAGATTTATCTCCATCCGATTAGCGATTGATGATGCTCTCAAGATTTTCTGTCTGCATGACTGTTATAGTAGCTTCCACTGCAGATTCTTCAGCATCAGGTGAAACAAAGGTAGCACATTTATAGCGGTAGATTCCGGATTCTTCATCCCTGTATTCTTCTACAGCTGTGGCCTTCAATGTTGTTCCCAGTTTGAAAACTTCTGTATTTGATTCAAAACCTGTAATGCTCAATATGCATCCGGCTTTTGGTTCAATATTATAGAAGCTGTCGTGTATTCCTGTTAAAGCAGAAATTGCCTGGGCCATTATTTCAAAAGTACACCAGTTTGGAATTCCGCCTATAGACTCTTCATAGAAAATGAAATCTTCCGTAATGTCGGTTTCTACAGTGATGGAATAATTTTCAACATCATAATCCGTGACCCTGGAAAGAAGAAACATTTTTCCTTTGTGGGGAAGATAGTTTATGAGCTGGTCTTTTTCTATTCTCTGGTTCATTTTTCACCCACAATAAGACAGCAGTTGGAACCACCGAACGCAAAAGAATTGCTCATGCATACCTTAACTTTACTGCAGTTGCCGGAATTATTTTTATCAACAAAATTGAGGGAAGGAATTTCTTCATCTTTTTTTCCGTCCCACATTTGCAACGGAAGAACAGCATTGGATGCACCGCGATTTTTTCTTATGGCTTCAAAGCAAAGGGCAAGTTCAACTGCACTGCCGGCACCAAGTGTGTGCCCTGTAAAAGGCTTTGTCGTGCTGACTGCAACTTTGTATTCCCCAAACACCGCATCAACAGCCTTGCTTTCCATCAGGTCATTGAGCTTTGTGCCTGTTCCGTGAAGATTTACATAATCAATGTCGGAAGGCTTGAGTCCCGCACTTTTCAATGCACCTTCCATTGCACGCATTGCACCGTCACCGCTTGGATCCGGAGAAGTCATGTGATGGGCATCTGCACTTTCGCCATAGCCTAAAAGACCGATGCCTGTCTTAAAATCATCAACCCTTGTCATCACAAAGAAGGCCGCCCCTTCTCCCAAAGTTATACCATGCCTGTTGGCACTAAAAGGATTTGTAATTTCACTTGATACTGCTTCAAGAGCACCAAAACCCAAAAGGACTGTATCAGAAGCAATGTCAACTCCACCGGCGATTACTGCATCTGCCATTCCGGAAGAAAGAAGCTGTGCACCTTTTATAATTGCTTCTGCACTTGAAGAACAGGCTGTGCTGAAAGAAAGACAAGGACCCTCAAGTGCAAATTTTTCTTTTACAAAAGTAGAAGGATAGTCTGCGCCCTGCATTTCTATGGAATAGTCACCTGCGAATTTTTCTGTTTCAAAAAATATCTTATGTCCAGCAACAGAAAATTCAGTTCCGTTATCACATGAACCTACGCACACGGCAATGCGGCCTGCACCATATTTTTCTTTTGCGGCGGCAACTTCATCCGCAATCTGATTCAATGCCATTTCCTGAATGCAATGAATTCTCATGTCGTATCTTGCTGTAGTCGGTTTTATTTTGTCCTCATCAATTCTGCCGGCAAAAAAATCGTCACCAGAAACAGCAGTTACTTTTTTTATTCCATCCTGCTTGCCATGTGTAACGGAATTCCAAAGTTCATCTGAGTTTAATCCAGCACAGGTTACAAGTCCCGGCTTTGAAAGATAAATTCTATTCATCGCCGACTCCAATGAGATGATATTCATAACCGCGAAGGCTGTTTTTTATTTCAATGAAATTCTTTTTGAGCACAACTTCTTCAATGAGGGTTTTACCGTCATAGATTTTTCTGATTTCTGTTTCACCGTTGTTTTCAACTGTGAAAACCAATTTGTGCTTTGCCAGAACTTTTGATATTTCTTCTGCCCTGTATAAAGCAAGCTGAATATCCCAGACAATGTATTCAGCCTTTAAATTTTCAGGAAATACTGGAGAATTGAACTCAACCGTATTGTCCATGTATGTAAGTTCACCCATGCTTGTTCCAAAATCATTGAGCATGGAAATTGAGATTCCTTTTTCATCTGCCTGAATGTAAAGCGGAAGGGCAAAACTTTTCTCTCCAAAGGAACCTTCAAAAAGCTGAACCTCATCTATAGGCTTTTCTATGTTTTCTACAGTGAGGATATTTATTTTCTTTAGATTCGTTACAAATACGGCAGGAGTTTTTGATTCAGGCTCCACTCCGTTAGATGCACATGAAATCATGAGTGCAGATGCAATGCAAAGCAGCGAAAGAAATTCTGCACAGATTTTAAAAATCTTCTTCATAAATAAAGTTTAAATTTAATGCATATTTTTGTCAAATTATGGGAAACTTAACTTTCAGGCCTCAACATCCCTCCCATAAAAGAAAGAAGTGAAGTAAGCTGTAACAAGTCCCACAAGAATTGCAAGGCCCATGAGATGCACCGGCATAAATGAACTCAATGCGATTGCACCAAAGGAAATTGCAGTCGTAAAAAACGAAAGCAATATTGCATATGGTTCAAGCATTCTGTTTTCAGAACAATCATTTCTTTTTTGCGCTTCCGCCATGTAGATGACATAATCGAGTCCAAGGCCAAGAACAAGAATGATTCCCGTGATAGAAAAAAATTCCAGATGTATTTTTGCAAGGCTGAATACGGAACTTACAATAAGAATTATAAGCAACGGAACAGAAACAATTTTCAAAGTCTGTTTTAAACTGTAGAAAATTTTCAGGACAAGGAAAATAAGGATGCAGGCAAGTGCAAAAAACTTGAGGATCATTACAGTCAGAACATCCATGTCGGAGCTGATGTCAGACATTTTGTTTACATAGAAAATATCAACGCCGTATTTTGAAGCAAAGGCTTTTCCGTCAAGGCTGTCTGGAATGAACGAAGGCATTACAACGGAATACCAGGTTCCGTCGATTTCACCAAGCCAGGAATTTGCACAGGCTTCCTGAATGAACTGAGGAAAATCTTCCATTGCAGTATAAGCAGTTTTTTTAGCTTCCCATTCAGAAATAATATCCAATGTATGTGGTTCTTCTTCTCCAAGAATTAAAAGCTGGTCTTCCATTGCAGACAAAAGGCTTTCATAAATTCTTTTTGACCTGTCCTGTTCTTTCCATGAGGGGAGAAAATCCGAAGTACAGAAAACAGAAATGTCTTTTGATTGGTCTCTCAAATCAGACACAAAAGTTTTTTCTAGAGCTATAAGTTCATCTGCAGTTGAACTTCGAATTATAAACCATCCTCTTGGAGCGTAATTTAAGACATTGGCACTTTCAATCTGGTCTTCCAGCAGCAAACCTTCCATTTTATAGAGCCTAGACAGATTGTTTTCCACAGTGCAGTTTTTATATCCGGTAGAAAGACAGGCAAATGCAAAAATAAACATTGCACCGACAGCAAGGCGCCCAATGATTTTTCTGCTATACCATTTTGGAACGCAGACAATTTTCGTACCGAATACACGGCGCTTATTATCTTCCGGAATTGGAACAAAGGGATAGATGCAGACAACTGAAAGGAAGGAACTGAAAATTCCTGAAAGAGAAAAAACCGACATCTGCCTTAAAAGTTCAAAAGGTGCGAAAAGAAGGATTGCAAAACATATTTCCGTTGAAACAAGTGAAAGAGTTAAACCTGAAAAAAGATATTTTCTTATTTCTGCTCCGGTTTTTAATTGGACATTCGCTTTCCAGTTAATGAAAAAATGGAGGCTGTAATCTATGCATGATCCGATGAGGGTTGTTCCAAAAACCAAAGTAAGAACATGAATTTTGTGGAACATTGCAATCGTAAAGAGAAATGCTGTAAGAACAGAAACCCCAATAGAGCCAAGGGAAAGAAAAATGGGCAGTGGAGTCCTGAACACAAATAGCAGCAGGACCAAAACCGCAGCAAGGGAAACAGTTGAAATCAGGGCGATTTCTTTTGAAGCTTCATTGGAACTTTTGTGGCTGTGAAATGTGGTTCCTGAATAAATGAATCGCTGTCCGTCCTTTTCATATTTTGAACAGACCTCATAGATTTCAGTTATTCCGTTTTTCTTGCTTGCAAGGGCAGAACCTTCTCTGCTCAAAACTCCGCGGAGCATTACATACCAGTTGCCTTTATATTCCCTTGCAAGGACATTGTCTTTAAGGCCAAGGGCTGTTCCACCAGAACCAAGACGACCGACATATTCTTCCATTTCAAATTCTGTTAGAAGGAAAGGATCCATATCAAGATGTTCAAGGCTTGAATAGGTAAAGGGACTGTAAAGTTTTTCCAGAGCTTTTTCAGAAATTTCAGAAGGGGCCTCCATATTTTCTGGAATCAGGTTGAATCGGTTTTTAAAAAGAAAATCCTCAAACTGATCTAAAACTTCCGTATCCTGATAAAGGGAAAGAGACTGAAAATTACGGCTTTTCTTTAAATCCCCATATACTTTACCTGCAGTATCTTTTGCAGCTTCAAAATCCTTATTGCAGGAAAGGATGAAAACATTACGGCTTGTTGTTTCTGAAAGCTTTTTATCGGCCTTTTCAACTGACCCAACAGAAAACTGTTTCGGAAGCATATTGAAAAGATCGGCATCAATCTTCAGTGATTTTTCTGAAAACAAAAATGTGAAAAGAAATGTCATAAGAACGGCAGTATGAAAAAAAATCCATAGCCTAAAAAAATGCCTGTCGGAAAATCTATCTGTTATTGAAAAGAGCTTTTTCATCCGAGCTTAATTCCTTTGGATGGGATTGATTTAAGAAAGTGTATGACACCTTGTTGCCCTTTGATTCGTTTAATTCGACGGTAGAAATTTCAGAATTACCGGAACTGCTTTTGCCACTTAAAGAAATGCCTGTCATTATGGCAGCAACAGTTTTGTCTTTTGGCTCAAGAACTACAGACCAATTGCCGGAATCCGAGGTGAAGACAACTTTAAAACTTTCGTTGAGTTTTGAGACATCATTGGAAAAAACTGCAAGCAAGGTTGATGACACGCTTTTGAAGGCTTCGTTTCCACTTGCATCCATTACCTTTTTGGTTCCGTCAGAAGAAATCTGAATCATGTAGTCTTTGCCAAGAACAAGGGTAGAAGGGAAAGGTCTTTCAGTAGCCCAAACAATTCCATCTGGAGCAAAAATAAATTTTCCAGATGACTTGAGGGTTCTTCCGTTTTTGCCAATTGTTTTTTCCTGAATGAAATCTCCTTTCGTGATTTTATTTTTAGAAAGCGCAGAACAGACAGATTCAATCGTGAGATTTTGTGCATGCAAAGAAGCAAACAGTGAGACAATCAGAAATGCCATGAATGCCGAAAGTTTTTTCATGTTTTATTTTTCCATTTTCTGCCGTTCCATGGCGGACTTCATTTTTTCGATTAAAGTTTCAGGGCAGACAAACATTGTTTCTCCCGTTTCTTTATTTATGACCATCTGGGTTGATTCTGCCTTTGTAGTAAGCTCTCCCTTTGAATTATAGATTTCATATTTTACCTTAAGGCAGTTTTCATATTCAGTTACGGAAGAACGGATTTTTGCAACCTCGTTAAAGTGAAGGGATTTAAGATACCTGACCTTAATGTCCACCACAGGGAAAGAATAGCCTTCTTCTTTCATGGCAATATAGTTGTAGCCGATTTCATCAAGAAGGGCGCATCGGCCAATTTCCATAAATCGGACATAATTTCCATGGTAGGCAATGTCCATGGAATCAACATCATAGAATTCAACTTTGAATTCCTTTTCTACAGAATAATATTCCTTGTCCATTATTATGCCTCGCTCCAGAAGTCAAAAAAGTTATACCACTGGTTTGGAAACCACATGCAGTATTTTTCAAGCATCATCACATAGTTTTCACAAAGCTGCTTTATTTTTTCATCCCGTTCGTTTCTCCTGCAGTTTGAAAAATCAATGTCGCACCTGTGCATGTAAACTGCATTTACCGGACGGAACATTACAGGTTCATCCCTCAAGCCAAAGCAGAAGTAAGTTGGGCATGCAAGGAGGGCCGCAATAAGAAAAACGCCATATGGGAAATTGGCTTCCTTACCAAGGAATTTTGTCCTTATGAATCTGTTTGTTGAATGTGCAGAAACCCTGTCCCCTGCAACAACTACAATTTCACCATTCTGTATTTTTTCCTGAAGTGAGATGATTGTCTCAGGAGTAATGTCCGTAGGATCAAGGGCCGTAAGTTCGTAATCTGGATTAACTGATTTTAAGATGCTGTTGAACTTTTCTGCAGAATTGATTTCCATGATTACAGTAACCGGAACCACCCTGTCTACGCCTGCCTTGCTGAAAGTTGAAAGGCTTCTTAAAAGGTCGCTGTTTCCAAGGTGAGAAATGAACATAAGGCATCCCTGACCTTTTTCAAGATTATCCCAATAATCGTCTATGTCGTCATCATTGTAAAAGATGTCTTCTTCATCAATTTTGCCAATCCAGCCTGCAATTCGTTCAACAAGACAAAGGCTAAAGGAAAAAAGAGTTTTGTAAGTTGAAGGCTTATGGGGAACATGACCGCCTGTAAAAGTTCTCATCTGTTTCTGAAATCTTTTTATTTCCGTTCTTGCCCTCTTTGAAAACAAATAATAAAAAAATGCGACCGGAAAAATAATTGCAGAAACCACAGGCAGAGGAAGAACCTTCACGAGCCACAAAGTTATGAGGAGTGGAGCCTTTGTCTTTACCTGTTCCTTTTCATTGAACCATTGCTTATCCATTTTTCTTCATTCCTTTTCTAATTAACCTGCAGATTAAAATTGGAGAACGGAAAACCATACCGATGCAAAGTCTTGTATAGGCAAATGAAATATGAACATTGTCACGGAACACACGGAAATTTGAAATGCCATCTTTTGGATAGGAAACCTTTACAGGACTCTGTACGACAGGCACCCCTTTCCACATAAGACGAACGAGAATTTCAGTATCAAAACCCATATGGCTGTCGATCATGACATACCACTTGAGCAATTCCATATATGGGGCAATGGGATAAACCCTGAAGCCAATTTGGCAATCCTTGATTTCATTGGACAGCGTGACAATGTGAACCCAGAGGTTTGCAAATTTTCTTGCCTTAAGCCTTGCCTTTGGTGCGCTTTCATCATATTCAGGATAACTGCAGATAACGGCCTCTGAATTTTTTTCCGAAAGCTCAAGGAAATGCTCAACGCAATTTACATCATGCTGACCGTCGGAATCAATCTGAAGGACATGAGTCACGCCAAGTTCAAATGCTTTACGAACACCGTCATTGACAGCCCTTCCCTTTCCGCCGTTTTTTTTGCGCCACACGGGAACAACACAGGAATATTTTTCCGCAACCTGAAGAATGAACTTTTTGTCTTCTTCACCATTGCCGTCATCAACAACAATAACAGGACAATTGAATTTAAGGAGAGAGGAAACAACATAATCAAGAGTTGATCCATGTCTGTAAACAGGAACAATAAAAGCAAATTTATTCATCAGTTACTCACCACCAAAAAAGCCCCGGAAGAATAAATTTTTGTTTCATCAAGGGCCGACCAAAGCTTAAACGCAACGGAAGATTTTTCCCTGCAGTAATCCAGTTGCATCCTGATTTTACTGTCCGGAAGAATTGGAGAAGAAAACTTCATTCTCTTTATGGAAGAAATACTGCGGCTCACCTCAAAGTATTTTTTTGCAAAACGGGAAATCAATTCAAACTGACCCACCGCAGGCAAAAGCTTGAACTGAGGAAAATGCCCGTCAAAAAAATCACATTCGGGAGGAACCAGAAATTCCAGAGTAACGGAAGAATCTTCCCCGCTGATTACAGTTTCATTATCTATGGAATGATTGTTCATCAAATTATGCATCCTGCTGATTTTCAAACATGGCGGCAATTTCATTTCTATGTTTCTTACCCTGAACATCTACAGGGAGTACATCAACAAAACGCCACTTTTTTGGAAGAACCACATTCTCAAAGAACTTCATGAGCCAGTCATGGAAATATCTGTTTACAAGGTATTTTTCTACATTTGCAAATTTCTTTTTGCCTTCTGCGTTAAGAACAACTGCAGCCGCAAGGTACTGGCGGACTTCATTTGAAAGGGCAATTACCTTTACATCTTCAACAAATCCGCTTTCAAGAAGACGGTTTTCCACTTCTGTCATTGAAATGCGTTTTTCTTCAATCTTTACGATGGAATCACTGCGGCCCTTGAGAAGGAATCTTTGACCTTCACCGGTAAATTCAACAAGGTCTGCTGTTGCAAAGCCTTCTGGATTCTTGATGTATGGAGAAATGATTCGCAGGCAACCGTCATCACCTTTCCATACCTTTGCATTGTCAAAAGGTGTCCACACAAGTTTATCCACTGACTGCTGACGGTAAGCAATTCCACTTGTTTCTGTTGAGCCATAGACTTCAAGAGGACAGAAACCAAATACCTTTTCTGTAAGGACTGCAAGTTCCGGACTTACGGCTCCCCCACTTGTAAAAATCCAGGCATCTTCAAGAGGAAGTTCATTCTTTGATTCCACAGTGCGCTTAAGGAAAGCAGGAGTTGCAATGATGATGTATTTGTCATCCGTAAGCTTTTCAAAATCTTCTGGGAATTCAATTCTTGTTCTGCGGAAAGGAACTCCCAGTGTAAACGGAAGGCAGATTCCAAAAAGGAATCCATAGATATGGTGCTGGCTTACGGTTGTAACCAGCTTGCGGATCTGGAATTCTTTTCCCCACTTTGAAATGATGAAGGCATTGTCTTCTTCAAATTCCTTCATGCGCTGAGGAACTGCTTTTGGCGCTCCCGTTGAACCTGAAGTATACATGAAGATGTTTGAGTCTTCCGGATTTATTTCAGGAATGTTTCTCATTTCATCATCAGATGGATCTGCACACTCAGCAAGCAAATCCGGTACAAAAGTAGATTCCTTTATGAGCTCCCCGTTCTTTTTCTGATCAGTAAGGAATTCAATCCCTTCTTTTTTTATTTCATCGATGAAGTATTCGGCTATGTTCTGGGTAAGGAGAATTTTTTTCCCGCTCTGAAGAAGGGCGATGAAAGTTACAAGGAAATACCAGTAGTCTTCGCAGTGAAGGATCCAGGCACTAGCTTCTTTTGCGGATATGTATTTTCTTAACTTTGCTGTATCAACAAGAAATTCTTTCCATGTCTTGTAAGCTCCTGACGAGTATCTTTCTTCATAGCAAAGTATATGCGAATCTTCTCGTGAATCAGCCTTGAATTTTGATATTGGGAAAACCTTTGTCATTTTTCCATCCACCTTCTTTCTTATGATAAACTCTACGGCAAAAATCAGTCCCATGATGGCATAGGAAATTCCGCCGTTATATATTGACCACACCCTGTCGCTTGCAAAAAAAGCAGTCCAGACAGATGCGCTTCCATTCAATATAAAAAAACAGCACCAGACTATGGTTACCTTAAAGCAGTATCTTTCAACCTGTTTTTCCCAGGCACTTCCCTTTATGGTTTTGTCCATAAGGGTTGCAAACCTGAATATGATGTTTGGCGCAGAAAAAAGGGTGCTGCCAAATGCAACAAGAAAAATCAGGCTGATTGCCACCGAATACAGCTTTAGGAAAATTGTCTGCTGCGTAATAAAACAAAAAAGACCGGCCGCAAGAAAAAGTGCAGATGACACCAGCGGGCGCCAGCTTAGGGCATACTTTTTTTTACTGTCACCGGTTTTGGCAGTGGCACTTAGAAAAAATGCCGCCGCAAGAATCATTATGCAGAGAGAAAGAATTCTGACAGGCAGCTTGAATACCACAAGCATTGCAAATACCAGCACCGGGTATACAGCCGCCACTGCATAAAAAAGTATTTTAAGAAATCTGGACAAAATCCGCTTCCTTAAAGTTTCTACCTAAGCCCAAACCTTGGCAAGGGCATCAACCACATCCTGAACAGTCTTTACTTCCTTGAAAATAGAAGCATCGATTGTAGGCTTTCCTTCCGGAGTGTATTCCTTCATCTTTACGACGAGGTCAATTGCATCGATCGAATCCAAATCAAGGTCATCACCCAAAAGTGCATCCAGAGTAATGTCTGCTTCCTCAAGTTCAAAAACCGAAACGAGGATATTCTTAAGCTTTTCAAAAATTTCTTCCTTTGACATGTGGACTCCTTAGTTTGCCTTTGCGCGTTCTGCGGTAATGTATTCGGCAAGTGCATTTACCGAAGCAAAAACCTTCTTTGTGTCTTCGCCTTCTGTGGCAAATTTGATTCCAAACTTTTTCTTGAGAGCAACACCGAGTTCAAGTGCGTCAATGGAATCGAGACCAAGACCTTCGTTGAATAAAGGAGCATCATCCACGATATTTTCTGGCTTAATGTCTTCAAGCTGGAGTGAAGAAATGATTACTTCTTTGATTTCCTGTTTCAACTCGTTCATGATAAATTCTCCTAAAAACAAAATATTGCATTATTATATAGTAGAAATGAATGCAGATTCAATATAATATGTTCCTACGAGGGACTTATGGACAAATCCAAGTATTCATTTGACAAGTATAAAGATGACTGTATCCGTGCCATTGATGCACGCTTTGAAGCACAGAAAATTGCTTTCGCTCCAATGACTTTCCAGGCCATCAGGGCAATGATAGAACTCGGGCTTCTTAATCTCATTGAAGACGCAGGCGACGAAGGAATCTCAATCCCAGACCTTGCAAAAAAGGCAAACCTTACGGAATACGGAACCGGTGTCCTTTGCGAAATGGCTTTGGGCATGAACGTCATAAGGATTACAAAGGATTCTACCTGCCAGAAGGATGAAAAATACACGCTTGGAAAAACAGGCTGGTTCCTCCTGAACGATACCCTTACAAAAGTGAACTTCAATTTTACAAACGACATCTGCTACAAAGGCGCATTCAAGCTCAAGGAATCTGTAGTAAACGGAAAACCTGAAGGGCTCAAGGAATTTTCAGATAAGTGGACCGTCATCTACGAAGGTCTTTCTCAGCTTGATGACCGCTCAAAAAAGTCCTGGTTTGAATTCGATCATTTCTATTCCGACATAGCTTTTCCTGTTGCCCTTCCTGTAGTATTTGGAAGCAAGGCACCAAAGACCCTCGTTGACATCGGAGGAAATACTGCAAAGTGGTCCATTGCCTGCTGCAAATATAATCCTGATGTAAAAGTAACCATCGTAGATCTGCCGGGTCAGACAGCCGTTGCAGAAAAGAATGCGGCCGCAGCCGGTTTTGCAGACAGAATCAGCACCTGCAGCGGAAACGTTCTTGATGAAACTACAAAACTTCCAGCCGGTGCAGACGCCTACTGGATGAGCCAGTTCCTTGACTGCTTCAGCCTTAAGCAGGTTACTAAAATTGCAAAGAAAATCTATGAAGCTGCCGGAGACAATACAACCGTCTATGTTCTTGAACCATTGTGGGACAAGCAGCAGTTTGAAGGCAATGCATACTCCGTAATGGCAACTTCCCTTTACTTTACCTGCATGGCAAACGGCAACAGCAAGATGTACCGCTTTGAAGAATTAAGGGATGCCATAGAAGCAGCCGGATTCCGCCTTAAGGACGCCCACCACAATTTAGGCAGCAACGCATACTCTCTTCTGGAGTTCGGCAAGTAATGAAATTTTACATCAGCAGTACAAAGGCATGGGCCCCTGGAATTGAAAACGGGCTTGATGCCATTCAGAACGAAAAGCTTTCGCCAAAAATTGAATTCACAGATCCACTGTTCCGAAGAAGATTCAGCCAGATTACAAAGATGACGGTTCAGGTTGTTCATGATGTGGTTGAAGAAATTCCAGGCGCAAGAGATTTCAAGATTGTTTTTTCTTCTTTCCGCGGTGAAATAGAAAGGGAATTCGCCATCGATAAAATGCTCATAGAAGACAAAATGATTCTTCCTGCCGCATTCTCCCTTTCTGTGTTCAACACTCCCATTGCAGCGGCAACAATCGCCCTCAAGATGAAAGGCGGCTACAGCGTAATCTATCCTTCCAAAGGAAGTTTTAAAGATGCCCTTCTTTCAGCCGCAGCAAGCGTCCTTAGCGGAGATGAAAAAGAAATTCTTTTTGTCTATGCGGATGAAAAAATTCCTGACGAATATAAGGACACACTCAGAAACTATCAGTCGCCCGCAGAACTTTTGCCAATGGCCTTTGCATGCGTTCTTTCTGCAAACAAAAAAGAAGGTTCTGTAGAATTTGATTCTGAATCCCTTGCAAATACTCCGCTGGATTTTTTAAGACAGGCGCTTTAGGAAAATTCAATGGCAGCTGAAAAACTTTCAAAAGAAGAATTCGACGAAAAATACAACTGGCGTGATTTGCCTAAAGTCTCAAACTGGATTGCATACACTTACCGTGCCTTCATGAAACTCTTCTGGATTTTTTTCATCGGAACAGGCGCAGTCATTCTTGCCGTCATCGTATTTCCAGTCCTTAAGATTTTCGTTCATCCGGCAGATAAATTTCGATGCACGGCACAAAGGTTCATTTCGGCTGGATTCAGGTTCTTCATGTTACTTTTAAGGATATCCCGCGTTGCAGACCTCATTACAGATTCAAGAAAAGAATTCTTCAACCTGCATTCCAAAATCGTAGTTGCCAATCATCCTTCAATACTTGATACCGTAGTACTCATTGCCCTCATTCCAAACGCAACAGTAATTGCTGCTGAAAAATATTCAAAGGGAGTTCTTGGAGGAGTGATAAAGGCCTGCTACATAATCAACTCTTTGGATTTTGATGAACTCTGCAGGCGGTGCAAGGAAAGCCTTGATCTTGGAAGTAATGTAATCATATTCCCGGAAGGAACCCGCACTCCACGCCACGGGCAGAACCATTTCAAGAAAGGTGCCGCAAGAATCGCAAGAGCAACGGGCGCAAACATAATTCCAGTCCTCATTGCAGGAAGCGACAAATTCGGACTTGGCAAAAACAACCCTTTCTGGTCTTTCAATACTGTTGAAAAATTCATCTACCATGTAATCAAGCTGGAAGAAATCAACATTTCAGAATACGCAGAACTTTCTGATCCTATTTCTGCAAAAAGAATTACCCAGCTCTGTGCAGAAAAAATCCGTACCGCTGCAGATGAATACAAAAAAGACCATCCGCTTACACGGACGGTCAACAACGTTTAGTTTGCAAGTTCCTTTATAATACGTCCAAGCCTTTCATTGACTTCTTTGTAGACTTCTTCCTTGTTGATGAAGGCAAAGTTTCCGTCGCGGTAAACTACTCGGCCGTCAATCATGTTCATCACAATGTTTGAACTCTGTGCACTGAAAACAACGTTGGCAAGAGTGTCAAAATCCGGTTGCATGTTTGGTGTCATAAGGTCAAAGACAATTATGTCCGCCTTGTTGCCAACTTTGATTGCACCGCAGTCTTTTCTTCCCTGGGCAAGGGCACCGTTTACAGTTGCCATCTTAACAATGTCTGCTGCAGAAACCGCATTGGCATCTTTTGTTGCACCGCGGCAAAGAAGAGCGGCAACATGGATTTCTTCCATCATGTCCAGATTGTTGTTGCTTGAAGCACCATCAGTTCCTATGCAGACCTTGAGTCCCTTTTCCACCCAGCGCTTTACAGGTGCAATGCCGCTGCCAAGCTTAAGGTTGCTTGAAGGATTATGAATCAGGAAAGAACCTGCCTTCTTCAAAAGTTCCTCGTCTTCTTCGGTTACATAAACGCAGTGGGCAAACTGACACTGACTTTCAAGGACGCCTGCATTTTCCATGAACTCGGCAGGGGTCTTTCCTTCATGCCGTTCCTTACATTCAGTCTGTTCCTTTTCCGTTTCTGAAAGATGGGCGTGAATGTTGAGACCTGCTTTCTTTGCTTCCTCAGCTATGATTTTTGCAACGCGATCGTTGTTTGTGTATTCAGCATGAAGCCCCATATCCACCTTGATGCGGCTACTGAACTTTCCATTCTTAACAGAATCAAGAAGAGCCCATGTCTCATTCCAGCCACGGTTGTTTGCAAGGTCTTCGTTCGGATCAAAAGAAGTAACACCGTTACAGATGTTTGCCTTCATTCCACATTCATCAAGAGCCTTTGCTTCATCTTCAATACGGAAATACATGTCGCTGATGCTTGCACAGCCGCTGGCAATAAGTTCCATGGCACCGAGCTTTGTTGTCCAGTAAATATCTTCAGCCGTAAGCTTTGCCTCAAATGGAAAGATCTTTGTAAAGAGCCAGTCCTGCAACGAAAGCCCTTCACCATAGCCGCGGAGAATTGTCATTGGAACATGGCAGTGGGTGTTGAAGAAACCGTTCATAAGGAACTTTCCTTTTCCGTCATAAATTTCTTCCTCTGCCGAAGTTTTTTCCGGCATGGTTGTTCCGATGTAGGAAATCTTTTCATCCTTTGTCTGGACAAACATATTTTCAAGAACCTTGAAATTCTCATCGAGCATCTTTATGTTTGAAAAAATCATGCTGCTTCTTCCTTACTGTAAAATTAAAACTTAGCTTTCAGGGGTGTCCATAAAAACTCATTTCATTATAATGGAAAACATGAGTAATTCAAACTTCCCTTCTTCAATTAAGAGCATCTTGATTTTTGGCGCAATGAATGTAGAAACTGAGTACATGGTTTCAAAGCTTTCAGATGTAAAGAAAACTGAAATCGGAGGCTATCCTTTTTTCGAAGGAAATTTCAGCGGAAAAAAAATCATAGTCTGCAGGACTTTCACCGGGATGGAAAATTCAGCGGCAGCAACAGCAATAGGAATACTCAACTTTTCTCCTGACTGCATCATAAGCCAGGGAACTGCTGGCGGTCATGATCCTCTTCTTCACAAAAAGGACATCGTGATCGGGGAACGGCTCGTGAACATTTCTTCGTTCAAAACCAACAGATATGGAAAAGGCGAAGGCATTCATCCGACCGAATGGGAAATAAAGGACTGGGACCTTTTTGAAGGCGATGAAAAAGAAAAGGATGTGCCATGCCTCTACAGCAACAGCAGCCTTGTTGATCTTGCCATGGCAACCGAGTACAAAAACGGAAACCTTGTAAAGGGAACGATTTCTTCAAGCAACAACTGGAATATGGAAATGGACCGCATAAATCATCTTGTAGAAACTTACGGTTCAACCTGTGAAGAAATGGAAAGCTATGCCGCAACTCAGATAGCAAACAGATTCAACATTCCCTCATTGACCATAAGAATAATTTCAAATTCAGAGCAGCATCCCGGTGAAGAATACGAACGCACGACTGGGCAGCTGTGTCAGGAATTCGTTCTTGATGTAGTTAAAAAGCTATAGCCAGACCCTTATGCCTGCATTTATAGGGAAACAGGCTGGAACAAAACGGAAGCTGTATTTTTCATCATCCCTGTCATAGTTCACTCCCACCGAAGGATTCCATACCGCATGGGTGTAGAATTCAAGGCAACAGCTTTCAAAGCAGAAGGCATTGATTCCAATTCCAACGCGGGCACCTGTTTCTACATAGGATTCATTTTCAATTCTTCCGCCAAAGGACATTCCCCAAAGGGCAAACCAGTTTATATTGGAATTCATTTTTTTATAGACCCACCAGTTGTCAAGAATAAGATCTGCAGATTTTTCCTTGAAGTTATAGGAAGCGGAAATTCCCCACGGAGTATATTCAGAACGGATGGTGATTCCTGTACTGCCATCAGGTGACGGACTGAACTTTACGCCCCCTTGCACACCGCAACCGACCTTGGCAAATGCAACGGAACAAAAAAACATACACCCAATGAACAAAAGAATCTTTTTCATTCTTCCATTGTATTTTTTTTTGCCACATTATCAAAGGGGCAACCTTTGTTTATTGCCAGATTTTTCGTTACAATATAGGTAGATGAAAAAATCTCTTCTAATGTTATCAATTTTATTCTCATTTGCGGCTCTGGGATTCTGCGGAGAAAGATCAAAGTACAGCAAAATCTATCTTTGGCAGAATATAAAAGGCATGGAAGCGAATGTCCGCGACACAATTCTCTTTGCCCCGAAAAAAACAGGACAAGGCGAAACAAAAAAAGCAGCAGTAGTAATCTGTCCAGGCGGAAGCTACCATCATCTTGGAATGCCCCATGAAGGATTTGCAAGCGCAAAATGGTTTGACAGCATAGGAGTCGTTCCCTTTGTACTTCAGTATCGGGTTGCCTACAACTGCCACCATCATCCGGAAATGCTTGAAGATATTGAAATGGCAATCAAATACATCAGGGAAAATGCTGAAGCCTACGGAATCGACATAGATAAAATCGGCGCCATCGGTTATTCTGCAGGCGGTCACCTTGTTACCATGGCAGGAGTCTATGGCGGATCAAGAAATGAACTTGAAAAGCTTGGCGTGCATACAGAAGTTTCACTCCGTCCCAATTTCGTAATGCCAATTTATCCTGTGGTTACAATGCAGGACGACATATGCCATAGATGGTCCAGAAGAAGTCTTCTTGGGCATCAGGAATACACACAGCAGCTTAAGGATGAATATTCAATGGAACTCAACATCCCGTCTGACATGGTTCCAACTTACATCCTTGCCTGCCGTGACGATCCCGTTGTCATTTTTGAAAATTCCGTTCGCCTGGATAATGCATTGTCAGAAAAAAACATTCCGCACCACTTTGCAGTCTACGAAAAAGGCGGACACGGTTTTGGAATGAAGGACGGCTGGTTCATGAAGGAAACTCACTGGAACGAAGACCTTAAAAACTGGCTGAAGGAAATAAAAATTATCGACTGAAAATAAGTCATTAAATCATCTGGAGGAAAATATGAGTGTTGTAGAAAACTACAAGAACTTCCTGAAAAACGGAAAGACAGAAAGGGAATGCACAAGCGAAATCATCCGCCTGGCAGAAGAAAAGGGATACAAGGACATAAATAAAGTTGAAAAGCTTAAGGCCGGAGACAAGGTTTACATTTCAAAATGGAACAAGTCTATCGCCCTCTTCCACATCGGATCAGAGCCAATTGAAAAGGGAATGAACATACTTGGGGCCCACATCGACTCCCCTCGCCTGGACATAAAGCAGAATCCACTCTACGAAAGCGACTTCATAGTTTACCTCAACACCCACTACTACGGAGGAATTAAAAAGTACCAGTGGGTTACGATTCCTCTCGCCCTCCACGGCGTTGTCTGCCTTAAGGACGGATCTACAGTAAACATCAATGTAGGTGAAAACGAAGATGATCCTGTATTCTGCATCAGCGACATTCTTCCTCACCTTGCACAGAAACAGATGGAAGGAAACGCAAGGGAATTCATTCCTGGTGAAATCCTCGACATCATCTGCGGAAGTGGAATCGTTGACAGCGACGATGAAAATGAAAAAGACGAAAACTCAGCGGACGACAAGAAAAAAGAAAAGGAATCAGCAAAGAAAAACATCCTAAAGATCCTCAAAGAAAAATACGGCTTTGAAGAAAAAGACTTCAACTCAGCGGAACTTGAAGTTGTTCCTGCAGGTGCCCCACGCGACCTTGGCTTTGACAGGAGCCTTATCCTTGCCTACGGACAGGATGACCGTTCATGCGCATACACTTCGGTACAGGCAATCCTTGATACAGAAAAGACAGACAAGACCCTCTGCTGCCTTTGCGTAGACAAGGAAGAAATCGGCAGCGTAGGAGCAACAGGCATGGCAAGCCACTTCATGGAAAATGCAGTGGCAGAAGTTGTTGCACGTCTCGGAGACTACAGCGACCTTACCTTAAGAAGATGCCTTAACAGCAGCTACATGCTTTCAAGCGATGTTAATTCAGCATACGACCCGATGAATGCAGGACTCTACGACAAGAAAAATTCTTCTTTCCTTGGAGGCGGAATCGTATTCAACAAGTACACGGGCAGCCGCGGAAAGTCAGGGGCAAGCGACGCAAGTCCAGAATTCATCGCAATGCTGAGGAATGCTTTGGACAAAGCCGGCATCAAATACCAGCTTGCAGAACTTGGAAAAGTTGACCAGGGTGGCGGCGGAACAATCGCATACCTTGCTGCAAAATACGGAATGTATGTCCTTGACGCTGGCGTTGCCGTCCTTTCAATGCACGCTCCTTGGGAAATAACTTCAAGATTCGACATCGAAGAAGCTTACAAAGCCTACAAGGAATTCCTGAGGATCATCTGATGTTTGAAAATATTCTCTTTGATTTTGACGGAACCATCATGGATACTTCCCCTGGTGTCTATGATTCCTTTGACAAGGTTGTGGAACACTATAAACTTGACTACCCTCGCTCTGAGTATCACCGCATGATTGGCCCTCCAATCCGGGAAAGCTTCAGGGATTTTCTGAAGATTCCTGAAAGTGAAATTGAAAATGCCATCAAAGTCTACAGAGACTATTATTCTGTAGAGGGAATGTACAACGGAGACATCTACAGAGGCATTATTCCCCTAATGGAAAGACTCAGGAAAGCCGGGAAAAAGATTTTTACAGCCACAAGCAAACCAGAAGTGTTCACAAAACAGATTATAGAAAGAAAGGGAATGCTTGATCTCTTTGATTTTATTGGTGGAAGCGATATTTCCGAAAAAGGTCGCACCTCCAAGGAAGATGTGGTAAAATATGTATTAGAGACACAAGGTCTCTCCGAAAATATAAGTAATTGTATTTTGATTGGAGACAGGTATTTCGATGTTGTCGGAGCCCACGCAGTAGGCATGAAATGTGCTGGCATATTGTGGGGATTCGGCAGCAGAAAAGAGTTTGAGGAAGCTGGAGCCGACTGGATTTTGGAAACACCTGAGGAAGTGGAAAAATTCCTGCTTTCCTGACCTGAATATGATTTAAAAAAGACAAGGATTAAAATGTATTTGAGTTTGGTTTTAGTTTTATCAGCAACAAATGTCCTTCTGATTGTTTCCGGAATAATCATCCAGAGAAAGATTCGTCTTTGCAATCAGCAGAAAAAAAAGGACATTGAAGAGAGTTTCAGGAGGAATGAACGCCTCATGGAACGCTCCGTAATGGCACTCAGCAATGCCATTGAGGCAAAGGACAGCTACACGAGCGGACATTCAAGACGCGTAGCAAACTATGCCAGGGAAATTGCAAGGCGCATGGGAAAGTCTGAGGAAGAACAGCGCGACATATACCATGCAGGGCTTTTGCACGACATCGGCAAGATCCGAGTTCCGGACAAAATCATTTCCAAGAAAGGAAAACTTTCCGACATGGAATTTGAATGCCTGAAACTACATCCTGTCATGTCTTTTTCCATGCTCAGCGGTATTTCGGACGACGGAAGAATTGAAACCGCCACGAAATATCACCACGAGCACTTTGACGGTACAGGTTATCCAGAAGGACTTGCCGGCAAAGCCATACCGGAATTTGCACGCATTCTTGCCGTTGCAGATACATACGATGCCATGACCTCAAGCAGAAGCTTCAGGAATTTGTTTCCTCAGAAGTTCGTAAGGTCAGAGATCGAATACCAGATGGGAAAACAGTTTGATCCTGAAATTGCACAGGTAATGCTGGACATGATTGATGAAGACAAGGATTTCACCCTCAAGCAGAAGGATGACATCAACAAAAAGATTCTTGTCGTTGACGATGATGTCATTGCAATCAAGCTCGTTGAGTTCATGCTGGAAGATGACAGGACACTTGAAATCACTTCTGTCAAAACTGGAGAGCACTGCATAAAGGCTCTTGAAGAATATAATTTTGACCTGATCATTCTGGACATCTATCTGCCGGATACAGACGGATTTGAAGTTCTGGATGTTATCAAGGAAAAATGCAACACGCCGGTAATCTTCATGTCTTCGGACAAAAACGAAGAGACCATCGCCCGTGCCAGAGAAAAGGGAATTAAATACTATCTGGTAAAGCCGTTCCTAAAGCAGGAACTGGCAGAAGCTTTGAGAGATGTTTTCAGATATGATTTGGAGCCGTAAATGAGATTTACACTGGAAGACATTAAGAATAAATTTTTTTCAGATGACAACCCTACACAGCTTACGCTTTTCAACACCATTATTCCGGCAGGAACAATAGGCGGTATCTTTTCTATTTTGATTTCACTGTCCGATACAGCCCTTCTGTTTCAGCTTGGAATCTGTATTCTTGGCATGAGTCTTCTTTGCCTTTTGTTTTACCTTGCCAACTGGAAAAGACAGATTCAGCTTGCTTCCATAGTCAGCATCGTAATCATGGGGGACATTGTGTTCCCAATAATGTTCTTTACGGGCGGTGGCATCAACAGCGGAATGTCTTCATGGTTTCTGCTTGCCATAATCTTTGCGTTCCTGGTTCTTGAAAAGGTTGCCTTTTACGCAGTTTTCTTCCTTCAAATAATTGTGGTCATCACCTGTTACAGCATCGGTTACGCTTTCCCCGATATGGTCAAGCAGTTTACATCGGTTAAGAGCAGCACCATTGACGTTGTCCAGAGTCTTCTGATTACATCTACCGTTATCGGATGCATCATAAAATTCCAAAACAGAATCAACAAACATGCCGTTGAAAGAATTCAGAAGGCCAACGAAAACCTGAAGGATTCGGAACTTAAGGCAGAAAATGCAAACCATGCAAAATCTGACTTTCTTTCAAACATGTCCCACGAAATCCGTACACCAATCAATGCAATTCTCGGTATGAACGAAATGATACTCCGCGAATGCAAGGACAAGAACATACTTGAATACGCATCTGCAATACAGTCTTCCAGCAATGCCCTTCTTTCACTTGTAAACGATGTTCTTGACCTTTCTAAAATTGAATCGGGAAAACTGGAAATCAAGGAAGAAGAATACAAGCTTCAGGACCTTATCCTTGACAGCTACGGAATGGTTGCAGAACGCCTTGAAAAGAAAGGACTTCGCGGTTCAATTTTCTGCAACGAAAACCTTCCTCAGGGACTCATCGGTGACTTCTCTCACCTACGACAGATTCTCATCAACTTCCTTACAAACGCCTGCAAATATACGGAAAAAGGAAATGTTGATTTCTTCATTCTGGGTTCAGTTTCCGGTGATGAAGCAAAATTGATTTTCTCCGTTAAAGATACAGGTATCGGTATCAAGGAGGAAAACCGCGCAAAGATGTTCAAGAAATTCGAGCGCTTTGACCTTCAGAGAAACAGAAACATTGAAGGCACCGGACTTGGATTGAGCATTTCAAAACAGCTCTGTGACCTCATGGGCGGAAAAATTGAAGTAAAGAGTGAATACGGCAAGGGGTCCGAGTTCATCATAACTGTTCCTCAGAAAATATTTGATGCAACACCAGTCGGAGAAGTTTCTCCTAAGGGCAAGCAGAAGGAAAAGGAAATCAAAGTTTACCACCAGAGTTTCGAAGCTCCTGATGTTAATGTTCTTGCTGTTGATGATGTTGAACTCAACCTCATTGTTTTTGAAAACCTGCTTAAGGAAACAAAAATGAAGATCGAACTCGTGGAAAGCGGGGCTGCAGCAATCGAACGCGCTTCCGAAAAACACTACGACATTATCTTCATGGACTACATGATGCCAGAAATGGACGGCATCCAGACTTTGGAAAAATTACGCAGCATGGATACGCCGAACAACAAAACTCCTGTCATTGTCCTTACTGCCGATGCCCTTGCAGGTGTCCGTGAAAAATACATCAAGGCAGGATTCAAGGATTACATTTCAAAGCCTATCGACGGAAACAACCTTGAAAAAATGCTCATCCGTTACCTTCCTCAGCAGAAGGTTTTCCTCAAGACTGGAAAGGAAGATATTCCATGCGGAGAAAAAATTTCAAGGCTCAAGAACATGCTTCCGGAATTCGATTATGAAACTGCCCTCAGCTACTGCGATGAAAGCGAAGAATTCTGCATTGAAATCATCAGCGAATATTGTACCAACAACCACGCGGAAGAAATCAAGAATTTCTATGATGAATGCGAATGGGAAAACTACAGGCAGCGACTTCACTCCCTTAAGAGTACTTCCCGCACTGTTGGTCTTTCCGGACTTGCAGAAGAATTCAAGATTCAGGAAGCAGCCGTAAGAAAATGCGAACTTGATTTTGCAAGAAAGAACCACAAGCACCTCATGGACCACTATGTTTTCTGCACTACAAAGATGCTTGATGCAGGATTTGTCCTTGAAAATGAAGGAGAAACAATCGAGGATATTGATTCAGAATTTGAAGGATTCTAAACATGAACATGCTTGAAAAATTAAAGGAAACTTTATCTTCTGTAGTTCCAATAATGGTAATTGTACTTCTGCTTGCAATTACAGTCGTTCCTTTTCCACTAGAATTGATAATGAGGTTTCTTACGGGAGGCCTCATGCTTGTTTTTGGACTCACCCTTTTTCTCATTGGAATAGACATCGGAATTCTTCCTATTGGAGAACGAAGCGGTGCTGCCCTTACCTCCAAGAAAAATCTTAAGATTCTTCTCTCTGTTTCTTTCATCATCGGATTTATGGTTACTATTGCAGAACCAGATGTTCAGGTTCTTGCAACCCAAATAGGAAATCTCTCTGCAAACGTAAACAAGTGGTCGCTTGTAATCATGATTGCCATTGGTGTAGGTTTCTTTGTAACCGTAGGCCTTTGCAGAACTGTCCTTTCCCTAAAGTTAAGGAGAGTCCTAATAATTTCATACATCATTCTTTTTGGTCTTGCTTTCCTTTGCCCCGAATATCTACAGGGTGCCGCCTTTGATGCCGGTGGAGCTACAACAGGACCGATGACAGTTCCTTTCATCATGGCACTGGGTATGGGTGTTGCTTCAGTTCGTGCAGGCAGCGAAAAAAAATCTGCAGACAATGACAGCGCCTTTGGCCTTACTGGAATTGCCAGTATTGGTCCTATTGCTGCAGTTTGTTTATACGGGATCATACTGAATGCGATTTACGGGCATGGTGCAGATCAAGCCTCAGCTGCATCAGGAACAGAGCATCTGCTTCCAAACGGCATGAAGGTTTACGCTTACCTGTTGCCTGCAATTTTAAGTGACGTTTTCAAATCCCTTTTACCTCTGCTTGTAATGTTCATTCTTTTTCAGATTTTTCTTCTCAAGATGCCTCCTGTTCAACTCCGTAAAATGTTCAACGGAGTAATCTACTGTTTCATTGGACTTGTACTTTTCCTTCTTGGTGCGGAAGGTGGATTCATGCCGGCAGGACAAAAGCTAGGGGAAGCCCTTGGCATGCTATCATCTTCAAAAGGTGGTGTCTGGACCGTTTTGATTGTGACAATAGCATTCATTTTTGGAGCAATTACAGTATGTGCAGAACCTGCCGTTTGGGTTTTGACGGAACAGGTAGAAGAAGCTAGCGGCGGAACAATAAAAAGAAAGCTGATGCTTACTTCCCTTTCTCTTGGGGTTGCCTTTTCCATAGGTCTCAGCATACTCAAGATCATCTTTGGCTTCAGCATCTGGTACATTCTCATTCCAGGCTATGCCCTTGCGCTCATACTTACTTTTTTCTGCCCTCCACTTTTTACAGGCATTGCTTTTGACTCAGGTGGAGTTGCCTCTGGACCAATGACAAGCACTTTCATACTTTCCTTTACCCTTGGATGTGCTTCAAGCTACACTTTCCCGGGAACAAATGCATTTGGAGTCATAGCCCTTGTTGCCATGACACCTCTTATAGCTATCCAGATCCTTGGAATAATATTTAAGATCAAGACAAAGGAGGCAGCATCATGAGTTCCCACAAATTGATTACAGCCATTGTTCCCCACAACAGATGCAACACTATATCAGATGCCGCACAAAAAGCAGGCTCATGGGGTGGAACAGTTCTTACAGCCCGTGGAATCACTTCCAACAAATTCCTTGATTTTCTTGGACTTGGAGAAACAAGCCTTGATGTAGTCATGATTTTGACTGAATCTGAAAAGTGCAGCGGTATTTTTTCCGCCATCATAGATTCAGTTTCTGATGAAAAGAAAAACTTTGGCATTGCCTACTCTACCAACGCAGGTCAGTTGTTGAAAGTTGGAAATATTACAGGAGACAAACCGGTTATGAATGGAAACAAAAAGCAGCAGCTAATTACAGTTATCCTGAACAGGGGATTTGCAGACGATGCCATGGCAGCCGCAAGAAATGCAGGAGCCGGTGGCGGTACAGTTCTAAATGCCAGAGGAACAGCTAAGGAAAACGATGAAAAATTCTTTGGTGTAAATATTGTTCCGGAAAAGGAAATGCTTCAGATTGTTGTTCCGGAAGAAAAGAAAGATGCCGTCCTTAATGCCATAAGAGAGTTGCCGTGCCTTTCTCAACCAGGAAGCGGAATCTGTTTCTGCAGCGAAATTGAAGACTTCAGTGTACTTGGAAAAAAATAATTGAACGACTCTTTTTCAACCCAGGATTTTCTCAGTTTTTTCCCAGAGGAAGAATTCTCAGAAATTAAAGAAAAAATTTCCCTTGTAGAGACCATCGACAGCACCAATACCTTTCTGATGCAGAAATCCGAGAAACTTCTGCCTTTGCTCAACAAAGAAGGCCAGCTTACGGATTCAGGAAAGAAGTTCAATTTTACTTTGAAGGCTGCTGCAAGCCAGACTAAAGGTCGTGGCAGAATGGGAAGGACTTTTATTTCTCCAATTTCCAGTGGTATTTATTTCAGCATTGCCTTTGTTAAGGAAGGTGGAATCACTGACCCTGCCGCAGCAACAATTTCAGCCTGTGTCGGCATCTGTCGAGCTATAGAAAAAACTTACGGAACTGAATGCAAGATCAAATGGGTAAACGACATTTACTGCAACGGGAAAAAAATCTGCGGCATTCTTACTGAAGGCATAATAAATCCAGAAGCTGGCCGTCTTGACGGATGCATCATTGGAATCGGCATAAACCTTAGAACAAACACTTCTTTTGATGACGAATTGAAAAGCAAGGCCGGTGGAATTCTTGACGGAATTTCAGTTTCCGAAAAAATGCCTACGAGGGTAGAATTTCTTGCAATCTGCTATAGGGAAATAAAAGAAATTCTCACAGCCAGCGAAAACATAATTGAAGAATACAGGAACCGTTCTCTGCTTACAGGAAGAACAGTAACAGTTACGCCAGTAATCGGAGATGACAAAACTTCCTATACAGCAACAGTAGAAGGAATTTCCGACAAAGCGGAACTCGCTGTAATCCTTTCAGACGGTACAAGAAAAAAACTGAACAGCGGCGAAGTAAGTCTTCACGGAACATCAATATAAAAAAAACGGAAGTTCACTTCTGAACTTCCGTCATCAATTTATTCAACAATAACCTTTGCCTTGTCTACTCCCATGACTGAAAGAACAAGGGTTGTATTTTTCTTTACATTGTAAGGTACAGTAAAATTCATTCCCGGATGATTTGCAGAAATAAGAACCTTTGTTTTACCATCTGCATCCTTAGCAGTAAGAACATAAGGAACAGGGAATGGATAATCCGTAAGCTTACAAGAGAAAATTCCTTGAACCATATCGTCCTTTTCCTTACGAGGCTTAACTTCAAGGATTGCCTTAACTCTGGTATAGGCTTCTATTTCATCACTGGTTTTTTCTACATCAACAATCTTTCCCTTGGCCGGTGCATTTTCATCTTCCTTGACATCAAGATCAAGTACAATCTTATGTTCAGCCATGGCCGAAAGCAGCTGGTCTATATCAAAACCTTCAAGCTTAGGCATTTCAATTTTTTCAGTTTCCATTCCACTGCTTACAACAAACTGAAGCTTTATTTTTCCGGAAAGGGAAGTTCCTGCCTCTGGATACTGGGCGATGATTGTTCCTGGCACGCTTTCATCCTTTACATAAACAAAAGGAGAAACTTCAACAAGGGCATCTGCACCGCTGAAAAGAAGTCCAAGGGAATTACGAACTTCATCAGCATTTTTTCCAACATAATCTTCAATGAAATCAATTGCAATTCCACGGCTTACTGTAAGAGTAACGCGGCGATAGGCCTTCACGATTGCACCGGCTTTAGGATTCTGCTCAAGAACAGTTCCCTTGTCACCAGGAAAATCAGAATATTTGAGCTGGATTTTTGGATACAATTCCCTGACCTGCATTTTAAGAAGGGCATCAGTAAGGCTTTCTCCAATTACATCAGGTACCGGAACTTTTTCTGCACCTTGAACGGAAGCAAAGAAAACCGTAAGACATACGGCAAAAGTAATTACAAGAGAAACAATTGCAGTAATTACGGAAGTCATTCCTCCCTTCAGGTAGTTGTCCGTAAAATCAGAAAAACCGATTTTTGCTTTTTCAAAAATATTCTTAATCTTCATATTCAATCCTATTCAAGAACAGTGCCGATGAAATTTCTGGCTCCGTTCATAAATGATTTATAATCCATTGCTTTCTTAGACTGCCACTGAAGCTCCGTTGCAAGAAGAACTCCATCTCCAGTCTGAATCAAAATTCCACGCTGCTTGTTGTAATCAAGGACAGTACCTGGTACTGCAGATGTATTTTTTGTAATCGCAGGATCCTGTGCTGCAACTTTTGATGCAGCCCTTCCCTTCAATATCCTAAGCTGAACACCGTTTGCAGTCGTAAAGCAACCTGGCCATGGAGTATAGGCCCTTATCATTGCATCTATCTTTTCCGCAGAAAGCTTCCAGTCAATCTTACCGTCTTCTTTCTTTATCTTTGTGCAATAAGAAGGCTCTCCTACCTGTGGCGTTGCAGGAGGAAGAACTCCTGTGCGTGAAATCTGCCTCAAATACTGAGTGAACATTGCAGTACCGTAAACGGAACACTGGCGCAAAAGGTATTCTGCATTTTCATTTCCCGTCAGTCGATACTTGTGGCAGGTTATAATGTCACCTTCGTCCATTCCCAAAGCCATTGTCTGAATTGAACAGCCTGTCTCTTCATCCATATTCAGAATACATTCGTTGATTGGAGTTGCACCCCTGTATTTTGGAAGTATGGAAGGATGGATGTTGATTCCACCGTATTTGAAGAGAGAGAAGAACTTTGGTCCAAGAATGTGTCCGTATGCAAAACAGATGAAAATATCAGGCTTAAGGGACGCAAGAATTTCACGCTCAGGTGCGCATACATGTTCAGGGCAAAGAATTTTTATGTCAGTTCCTCTTGCTTCATTCCAGGTACGGGCATACTGTTCTACTTCAGTTGGAATCAGCTCAGAATGGCGGCCTCTTGCTGTAGGAGGATTTGTGAGGACTCCGACAATTTCATACTGTTCATCAGGTGTTGCCTTTGACATTTCACTGTCACGCAAAAGAAGTTCAAGGATTGTCGCTGCAACCTGTGGGCTTCCACCATAAACTACTCTAAGCATTTACTTTATTACCTACTTATTTTTTTTGGCTTCTCTTGCAGCCTTCTTTGCTTCAATGCTACGCTGCTTTGCTTCTTTTGCCGCTGCTTTTTTTGCGGCTCTTTCTGCACGGCGCTGCATTGTTTCAATCACTTCCTGCTTATATGCTTCATCACCGTGGTCGATATAAAGGATTCCGTCAAGGTGATCGTTTTCATGCTGAATGCATCTTGCAAGAAGTCCATCAGCATCATTGATTACAAAAGGCTTTCCGTTTTCATCAAGAGCACTTACAGAAACTTTTACAGGACGAACAATATCCTCAGAAAATCCAGGAAGAGAAAGACAACCTTCCTCGTATGAAGAAGTTTCAGAAGAAGTCTTGATAATTTCAGGATTGATGAAAACACGCTTTACATCGTCACCAACATCGATGACAAAAAAGCGTTTTGCAATTCCAACCTGAGGAGCAGCAAGACCGACTCCGTTGGCACTTACCATTGTCTCAAACATCTCTTCAAAAAGAGCACGCATTTCATCGTTGATTTCTTCAGGCTTTACTGGTTCGCATTTCTGTCTGAGTATTTCTTCACCAAGCTTTGTAATTCTCATCTATCTAACTTCCTTAATTTACAATCTGAATCTTGCGGCTCTTGCATGTCCTGCAAGTCCTTCTGCATCACCAAGAATTCCTGCTGCCTTTGCAGAATTTGCAGGACCTTCCTTTGCAGCATCAGTACGCAAAGTTGTAACAGTCTTTAAGAATACACGAACGCTCAAACCACCAGTAAATCTTGCGCTGCCACTTGTAGGCAATGTGTGGTTCAATCCTGCTGCATAGTCACCGAATACTTCCGCTGCACCGTGGCCGATGAAAAGGGAACCATAATTGTGAACAAGGCTTTCGATCTTATCACGAACAGCACCTGCTTCCATTGCAAGCTCAAGATGTTCTGGAGCCTTTCTGTTTGCAAGCTCGGCTGCTTCTTCAAGGGAAGAACAAACGATGATTCTTCCGTAGCTGTCGATGCTCTGACGGGCAATCTTTGCAGTCTCAAGAGTTTCAAGCTGCTTTTCAATTTCTTCAGAAACACGCTTTGCAAGGTTTTCATCAGTAAGGGCAAGGACAGGCTGAGCTACAATGTCGTGTTCTGCCTGAGCAAGCAGATCTGCTGCAACCCATTCAGGATTTGCACTTTCATCTGCAATGATGAAAACTTCTGTAGGACCTGCAACCATATCGATGCCAACAGTTCCGTAAACAAGTTTCTTTGCTTCCGCAACGAATTTATTTCCAGGACCTACGATTACATCTACTGCAGGAATTGATTCTGTTCCAAATGCCATTGCTCCGATAGCCTGAGAACCACCGCAGGCAAAAGCTTTAGTTACACCGCAGATGTAGGCAGCAGCCATGATGTTTTCATCGGCATAAGCCTTGTCTTCTCCAGACGGATGTTTTCTTGGAGGAGTACAGAGAATGATTTCCTTTACGCCCGCAGCAACGGCAGGAGCAACTGTCATAACCATTGTAGAAACCAATGGGAATCTACCCGCAGGAACATAAACACCTGCACGGTCAACGGCAATATTTTTCTGTCCTGTAAAAAGTCCAGGTTCAAGTTCAACTTCAAAGTCATCAAAGGATTCACGCTGTTTTTTTGCAAAACGAACTGCAAGGTCACGGCTGTAGCATAGAGCATGATAGAGATCAGGATTTTCTTTCTGCATTTTTTCCGAAGCAGCCTTAAGTTCTGCCTGTGGAATTTCCAATGCAGATGGTGAGGCAACATCAAACTGCTTTGAGTATTTTTGTACGGCCGCATCACCGTTTGCACGCACATCATTCAAAACATCGCGGACAACATCGATAGAAGAACCAAAGTCTCTGCCGCAAAAAAATGCGTTTTCAATTTCTGATGCTTTCTGAATTCTGATCATCTTGAAGACCCCATTTTAAAATAAAAAAAGAACACCCAGAAAAGCCTGGATATTCTTTTATTTTACCAAAAATAATGGATGTTTACAATTAAAGGACTTATATACAGTCCAGCATATTTCCTGGTCTACGCCTTTACAAGATTGATCAAAACTTCAGCCGCTTTTTCCATTTCATTCAGGCTTGCCCATTCGTCACGGCTGTGGAAATTGTGACCGCCCGTAAAGATGTTTGGAGTTGGAATTCCCATTTCTGTAAGGCGGCTTCCGTCAGTTCCACCGCGGATAGGAACAAATTTTGGTTCTATTCCTGCAGCCTTATATGCGGCAACAAGATTTGAAACAACCTCTGGGGCTTCATCCATCTTTTCCTTCATGTTGAGATACTGCTGGGTATGGGTTACCTTTGCCATTCCACCAAAAGATGCAGCCGTACTGCGGGCAAGCATTTCAACTATTTCACGGCGGTTTTCCATTTCCTTAAGGTCAAAATCCCTTAGAAAAAGAACAACCTTTGCTTTTTCTATGGAACCTTCAATGCTCATGGGTGCATAGAATCCCTGATATCCGTCTGTAGTCTCAGGGCGCTCACCATGAGGAAGGCTGTTAAGGAAAGCGGCTGCCATGCTTGCGGCATTCACCATCACACCGCGGGCAGTTCCCGTATGACAGGCAACACCTGTGAATTCAATTTCTGATTTCCACGCATTAAAACATTCAATCTCCAGTTCTCCAAGAGAACCACCGTCCACCGTATATGCGCACTTTGATTTCAAAAGTTCAAGAGGAACCTTGTCCATGCCGTGACCAGTTTCTTCATCAGGACTGAAGATAACTTCAATGCCGCAATGCTTTGCTTCAGGATGATCTACATAGTATTCAAGGGTGGTCATGATTTCAGCAACGCCAGCTTTGTCATCTGCACCAAGCAAAGTATTTCCGTCTGTACGGATTATTACATCACCGTCTTCTTCTGAAATCTGTGGATTAACATTGAGGCCGCTGACCTCATCTACTGTATCAATATGCGCAAGAAGACAGATGCTTTTTTCACTTCCGTTGTTTGCAGGAAGAAAACCATAGGTATAGCAATATTCAGTTGTCTGAACATTCTGCAAGCCAAGATTTTTAAGTTCTTCGCACAAAACCTTTGCCATTTCAAACTGCTGCGGTGTACTTGGCATCACGCCTTCATCAGCCTTTACACTGTCACTCTGGCTATAGGTTCTGACATATTTGATAAAACGCTCAAGAAGCTTGTCTTTAATTTCTGAATTCATGGTTCAAATGATAAACCATTTTCGCGGATTACGGTAGTGCAATTGCATTCAATTCAGGCAGAGAAAATTCATCAGACGATTTTTTGAATTTCCTTCAGGTAGCTTTCTGCATACCAGTATGAACTTTCATTGAGTATCTTCAAGGCTTCATCCCTTTGGAAAACCTTTCTGTAGGATCTTTTGCTTGTAAGGGAGACAAAGGTTTCTGAAACACGGATCATCTGGGCTATCTTTGGAATTTCTTCATCATGAAGGCCTTCAGGATAACCACTGCCGTTGTAGTTTTCGTGATGGAACATGGCCGCATCAAAAAAGACAGAACGTATATCCTCTGGAACAAAAAGAAGATGCTCATAGCTATTCATGATGTGGGCGCGCAAAAGCTTTCTTTCCTTTGCAGAAAGAACCTCAGTATGAAAGTAAACTGCATTCACATCGAGAAAGCCTACGTCATAGACCATGGCGGCACAGGTATAGAGAATTGAAGTTTCCTTGTCCAATCCAAGGTCGCAGCACATTTCCCATATGATCTGACTTACGCTTTTTGAATTGTTTTTTCTGTTGGTGTGAAAATCAATTTTTGCGCCAAGTATAACACATTGGAGGATAAGGTCACGAAGCATCTTTTTTCTTGCATCATCCGCATCCAGTTTTTCAATGCTGTTGAGCGCATCAAGATTCTTGATGTAGCGTTCGGACTTATGCCTGATGTAGAACCTTACAACCACATAGGACAAAACAAAAATTCCCAGGAAGGAGAACACGGCAATGCTGAAATATTTGAAGATAGTGATGAATGTGGAAACAGGAACACCAGGGAAAAGATCCATCAAAAACGGAAGGACTTCCCTGGCTATCTCATCTTTTTCGCTCATTGGCAATTCCAGACTGCACTAGTTGCGCCAGGCGTCATATTTTTCGCACTCAAGAATTTCCTTCGCCTTCTTAACGTTTTCTGCAGTAGGGCTTTCAAGATCCTTAAGAGCATATTCAATTCCAAGATCCTTGTACTTTACTGCACCAAGACCATGATATGGAAGAACTTCAACGCGCTGAACGTTTGAAAGGGTGCGGATGAAGTCGCGGGTCTTCATAAGGTATTCTTCCTTGTCTGTAATTCCAGGAACAAGAACATGGCGAATCCAGATTGGCTTCTTGATTTCATCAAGGTAGGCAAACATCTCGCGGATGTTCTTTCCGCTCTGCCCCGTAAGCTTTACGTGCTCGTCTTCATCGATGTGCTTGATGTCCATGAGGAGAATATCGGTTACATCCATAAGCTTCTGGAATTTTTCAAACCACTCGCCTTCCTTTGTGAATGGTGCGCCGGAAGTATCGATGCAGGTGTTGATTCCGCGCTGCTTTGCCTTTGTAAAAAGTTCAAGAAGAAAATCCAGCTGGGACAAGGGCTCGCCACCGCTTACGGTAATTCCGCCTTTGCTGCCCCAGTAGCTCTTGCAGCTTTCAGCCTCATCAAGAAGCTGGTCTGCAGTGTAATCCTTTCCGTCGGCAAGATTCCATGAGTCAGGATTGTGGCAGTACTTGCAGCGGAGCGGACAACCTGCAAAAAAGATGATGAAACGAACGCCTGGTCCGTCTACGCTGCCGAATGATTCAAGCTGAAATACTTTACCCATGGTAAGACCTCCGTTTTATAAGTATAAATAAAAAACAAAACCCTGGCAAATGAACAAGTCATAAGCCAGGGTTAATTATGCATTATGAATTATGCATTATGAATTACAAAGAAGCATGGCATGTACGAGCGATAACGTCGTCCTGCTGTTCCTTTGTAAGGTTGATGAAGCGTACTGCATAACCTGAAACGCGAACTGTGAAGTTTGCATATTCTGGCTTTTCAGGATGAGCCTGGCAGTCCTTGAGCTTTTCAACACCGAATACGTTAACGTTAAGGTGATGTGGTCCCTTAGAGAAGTAACCGTCAAGAACGTTAACAAGGTTTTCAACTCTTTCAGCTTCATCGTGACCGAGAGCAGAAGGGTTGATTGTCTGTGTGTTAGAGATACCATCAAGAGCGTACTTGTATGGAACCTTAGCAACAGAGTTGAGGGACTTTACGAGACCCTTTGTTTCTGCACCGTAAGATGGGTTAGCACCTGGTGAGAATGGTTCTCCAGCTTTACGTCCGTCTGGCAGAGATCCTGTAGCCTTACCGTATACAACGTTTGATGTAATTGTAAGGATTGATGTAGAAGGTTCTGCGTTGCGGTATGTTGGGTGTTTTTCGATCTTTGCCATGAAAGATTTCAGGAGCCATACAGCGATTTCGTCTGCGCGGTCATCATCCTGACCATAGCGTGGGAAGTCACCTTCGATTTCGAAGTCTTTTGCCATTCCCTTAACAACTTCGATAACTTCACCTGTTTTCTTGTTTTTAACTTCAACGTCTTCGCGGATAACCTTAACTTTTGCATATTTGATAGCAGAAAGTGAGTCAACAACGTGTGAGAATCCGGCAATACCTGTTGCGAATGTGCGTTTGAGGTTTGTATCTTCAAGAGCAAGTTCAGCTGCTTCGTAGTAGTATTTGTCGTGCATGTAGTGGATTGCGTTCAGTGTATTTACATACAGGTCAGCAAGCCATTCGAGCATCTGGTCGTATTTGCGCATTACTTCATCGTAATCAAGGTATTCAGAAGTAATTGGAGCGAGTTCTGGTCCTACCTGTACACCTGGTGTGAGACCACAGCCTTCATCACGTCCACCGTTGATAGCGTAAAGAAGAGCTTTTGCCAGGTTGGCACGAGCACCGAAGAACTGCATTTCTTTACCAGTCTGAGTTGCTGAAACACAGCAGCAGATTGAGTAGTCATCACCCCAGATTGGGCGCATGATTTCGTCGTTTTCGTACTGGATAGAAGATGTATCGATAGAAATCTTTGCACAGTAGTCGCGGAAGATCTTTGGAAGTCTCTTTGAATAGAGAACTGTCATGTTTGGCTCTGGAGAAGGAGACATGTTTTCCAGTGTGTGGAGGAAGCGGTAGTCGTTCTTTGTTACCATGTGGCGACCATCCTGTCCAAGTCCACCAACTTCGAGTGTTGCCCATACTGGGTCACCAGAGAAGAGCTGATTGTAAGAAGCGATACGAGCAAAGCGTACCATGCGGAACTTCATTACCATGTGGTCAACAAGTTCCTGTGCCTTTGTTTCGTCGAGGATTCCCTTCTTGATATCGCGTTCGATGTAGATGTCGAGGAATGTAGAGATACGTCCTACAGACATCGCAGCACCGTTCTGTGTCTTGATTGCAGCAAGGTATCCGAAGTAGAGCCACTGGAATGCTTCCTTAGCTGTTGTAGCAGGCTTAGAAATATCGAATCCGTAAGCTGCTGCCATTTCCTTCATCTGCTTGAGGCACTTGATCTGTTCAGAAACTTCTTCGCGGAGACGGATAACTTCTTCAGTCATTGTTCCGTTTCCAACGCTAGCCTTGTCAGCTTCCTTTGCCTTGATGAGGTAATCGATACCGTAAAGTGCTACACGGCGGTAGTCACCAACGATACGTCCGCGTCCGTATGTATCAGGCAAACCTGTCAAAAGGTGTGCTGAACGAGCCTTGCGGATCTCTGGAGTATAAACATCAAATACAGCGTCGTTGTGTGTCTTGTGGTACTTTGTGAAGATTTCCTTGAGCTTTGGAGAAACTTCATATCCGTACATTTCGCATGACTGAACAGCCATGTTGATTCCACCATAAGGCATGAAAGCGCGCTTGAGAGGCTTGTCTGTCTGGAGACCTACAACCTGTTCAAGATCCTTTCCTTCTGCACAGATATATCCTGGTGCGTGTGCTGTGATACCTGTTACAGTATCTGTGTCCATATCAAGAACACCATTCTTGTCGTGTTCTGCCTTCTGGAGCTTCATAAGTTCATTGAAGAGCTTTGTTGTAGCTTCTGTTGGTCCTGCCAGGAACTTTGCATCACCATCATAAGGTGTGTAGTTAGCCTGGATAAAGTCGCGAACGTTAACTTCGCTTGTCCACAAACCGTCAGGATTAAATCCTTCCCATTCTGGTCTCATTTCCATAGTTAAAACCTCTTTGTATTTGTTGGCCGCAAAAATCTACGGCAAGAATCTCTGCGAAGATTATAATCTATAGAAAAGAACTTTTCAATAAATTATAGCCAGTCTTGTAATAATTATTTTTGTAATCATTACAATTGTGAATATATTACAATAATTCTAATTTGTCAACGGCAATTCATAATTCATAATTCACAATTCATAATTCATAATTCACAATTCATAATTCATAATTCATAATTCTTAATTCTTAATTCATAATTCTTAATTCTTAATTCATAATTCTTAATTCATAATTCTTAAAAAATGTACTATACTTTTTCTATGGAAAATTTAGTTATTTACACAGACGGTGGATGTTCGGGAAACCCAGGACCTGGTGGATGGGGAACAGTAATCATAGACGGAACAAAAATCACAAAGCTTTCAGGCGGAGAAAGACAGACCACAAACAACCGCATGGAACTGAGCGCCGCCATAAATGCCCTTGATGCAGTGGTAAAGAATACGGAATGGAGAAACCGACACGTCGAGGTGTTCAGCGACAGCCAGTATGTAAAGAACGGCATCACCTCATGGATAAAGAACTGGAAGAAAAACGGATGGAAAACAGCCGCAAAAAAACCTGTACTGAACCAGGACCTATGGATTGCACTGGACAACCTTTACAACCAGCTGGACATCGAATGGAAGTGGGTAAAAGGTCATGCAGGCGTTGAATACAACGAAATCTGCGACCAGCTTTGCCGTATGGAAATGGACAAATTTCAATAATTCAGCCTAAAACAAAAAAAATATAAAAACTCATAATTCAGTGTTTTTAATTCCATTGTTGTGTTATCCTTGATATTAGGAAGGATTGCAGGCAATGGAACAAACCTACAATAACGACAGCATAGAATCTCTCAAGAAGCAACTGTTTTATGAATCCCAGTACCGTAAGGCGATCATTTCCGATGCAATCTGCTATTATGATGCAAACCTTACTAAGGATCTCATCGAAAAAGAAGTTTTTTATACTGATGAAGAAGGAAAGCTTTACTCTTCCCTTAAACTGGTGGATCTTAAAGCTCCATGCAAATTTTCTGAATTCATCGATAGATGGGTAAAGAAATTCATAGATCCAGATTACGCAAGCAAGCACAAGGTATTTTTCAACACAAAGGACTTCCTCATAGAATCCTTCAAAAATGGAAAAAAGGATTACATAATAGACTACTGGTACACCAATGACAAAGGAAAGGAGCTCTTCCTCAGCCAGAGATTTTTTCTTATCCAGAACGAAGACGGCGACATATGTACCCTAGCAGCCCTCAACAACACAACCCATGCAAAAAAGATCGAGGAGCAGCAACACAGGGATGAACTTGAACATTATGCCTATTACGACCCGATCACAAACGGATACAACTACATCAAGTTCAAGAAGGAACTCACTGCTGCAAATGTCCGTGGAACAATCATTTCCATCGACATACATGCATTCAAACTTATCAACACAACCTTTGGAATCGGCATCGGAGACAAGGTAATCAAAGCCATCTGGGACAGGATCGAAGAAGTCTTTGATTTTACAAATGGTGATTTTGCAGCCCACATCAATGCCGATGATTTCATTGTCTTTTGTTCCAGCGAAGACAAAGATGAAATTATCACAAAAATCAAATCGATTACCTATTCCTTGAATTTGATTTCCGCAGAACTATCACTTCCTCAGGTCAAGGTTTATTTTGGCATCTCCAGCTGGAATCCAGAAAAAACAATTGAACTTTCTTACAGCGAGGCAGTCACCGCTAAAAACAATGCAAAGAAACTTCAGGACTGCGACTTTGCTTTCTTTGAAAAGAAAGATATGGAACGACTTTTATGGGAAGAGAACATAATCGAAAATTTTGAAAATGCACTTGCCCAAAATGAATTCCATGTATGGTATCAGCCTAAATACAATCCTGAAAATCATGAAATGGTAGGAGCCGAAGCACTTGTTCGCTGGATAAAGAACGGGAGTTTCTATGTTTCTCCAGGAGAATTCATTCCTCTCTTTGAAAACAACGGATTGATAAGAAACTTTGACCAATACATTTTCAGAACTGTCTGCATGCAACAGAAGAAATGGCAGAACGAAGGAAAGAAAATCATCCCGGTTTCAATAAACCTTTCTCGCATCAGCCTCTACTATAAAGACATTATAAACATCTATAGTCACATTGCTGAGTCCGTGGGGATTGATAAAAAATATGTTCCGATTGAGATTACAGAAACTGCAGCTTTTACAAACATTAAATTCAAGGAAATCACCGATGCTTTCATCAGTGCAGGTTTTGTTCTCCACATGGATGATTTTGGCTCCGGATACTCATCACTTTCTGCATTGAATTCAATTCATTTTTCAGCCTGGAAACTGGACAAGAGCCTAATTGATTCCATTGGAAACTACAACGGAGAAAGACTCATTCATCATGTAATTCAGCTTGCAAAGGAACTTGGAATTCATGTAACGGCTGAAGGAGTTGAAACTGTTGAGCAGAACAACTTCCTCACAAAAACCGGCTGCGAAAGCATTCAGGGCTATTACTATTCAAAGCCCGTAGATGTTTCGAATTTTGAAAAATTGATTTTCTAGACTTCAGCCTTTACAGCAAACATCTTGATTCCTTCACCGGAAAATTTTTCCTTGATTGCAGAAATGACTTTTTTCGCAGTTTCAAAATCTTTGTCTTCAATATAGCTGATCATTGCAAAATTCGTTTCAGGCCAGGTTGCAGTTCCAAGTTTTCTGTTTTCCCCACCGCGACCAAGCACCAAAGGAATTGTAGTGTAATAAAAGTTTTCAATGTTCCTTTCCATTGCTTTTTCAATGTCTTCCTGGACCGACTTGTTTGCAATTATTTCTATTCTTATCATACTTTGATTCCCTCTTCCTCTTTTTTTCTGCTGTTCATTATGTAGCTGTAAAGCACCGGAATGAAAAACAGGGTAATGAAGGTTGAACTGAAAAGCCCGCCGACAACAGCAATACCGATAGGCTGAACCATGCCCGCACTTCCGCTTGAAGCAAAGCACATAGGAATCATACCGAGAATTGTAGTAAGGGTCGTCATGAGAACAGGACGAAGACGGCTTACTCCGGCTTCATAACAGGCCTCAATCATTGGCTTGCCCCTTTCACGCAAAAGGTTTGTATAGTCAACAAGAATGATACCGTTGTTAACAACAATTCCTACAAGCATGATAAGACCAACTGCACTCATCAAAGAGAAGGCCTGCCCGATGATTTTGTAGATGAAGATAACTCCGATTGCAAGGAACGGAATCGTAAAGATATTGATGATCGGCGCCTTAAAACTTTCGTATGTTGCTGCCATGACGCCAAATACCAGAACAATTGCCATAAGAATGATTTTTCCGTAAACCTTTCCCTGCTTTGCCATTTCCGTCCAGCTTCCTTCATAACTAACACTTACACCTTCTGGAACAATAAAAGCCTTTGCGCAGTTTTCCTTTATTCTCTTTTCAACGATATTGGCATTTTCATCGTTGAGGATATTTGCCTTAACATGAACAAGGCGGTTTCTGTTTTCGTGCTTGATGGTAACAGGCCCAAGCCCCTTATTTACGCTTGCAACATTAGAAAGAGCCACAAGTCCTTTGGAACCACTTACATAAATCTGCTCAAGATCAATGACCTGCTTTCTGTCTTCTTCTCTGAGCATTACATAAACCGAATAATCATTTCCATTGTCACGGAAAGTTGTTGCTGTTGCGCCTTCAATACATGCTTTGATTTCATTTGCAACCGTATTGATGTTTACTCCAAAGTTGTATGCACGCTGACGGTCAACTTCTATCTGAACCTGAGGAAGTCCTTCTTCAGTGTCTACTGATGGTTCACCGATTTCTGGCATTCCAGCCATTACATCATTAATCTGGTTTGCAACATCCATTGCCTTTGAAAGACTCTGGCTCCTTACAACAATGTCAATGTCGCTACCTGTCATCTGCTGTCGTCTTCCCTGTCCAAAGCTGAATTCAACATCAGTAAAATCGCCAAAGTGTGCGCGCAGTTTTCTCTGAATTGTTGCATCATTGTCTATCTGCTTGTCGCTAGGAGGCAGCTGGATTTCAATCTGACCCGTATAGGAAGTTGCATTTCTGGAACCAGAACCGATGGAAGTAATGATGTTCTTTACACCCTTGATTTCATCCATTACGATTTTTTCAAACTGCTGAACTGTTTCAGTAGTTTCTTCAAGGCTTGTACCAACCGGAAGCACCATCTTTACAGTAACGCTGTCATCATGTCCACCTGTCATCATCTGGATTTTCAAAGTAGGAACAAACATGAGGGCAATGATGAGGGCTGTCGTGCAGACAACGATTGTTGTAATCCTGTGGTTTAAGGCAGAACGGAGAATTTTTCCATAAACGCCTTCAATTGCTTTCTGACATTTTTCAAATGTGCCGTAAAGGAATTGGAATACCACAGATTTAACCGGTTTTTCCTTTCTGTTTGTAAGCGGAAGAAAATGTCCTGCAAGAACCGGAACAAGAAAGATTGCAACAAAGAGAGAACTTACAAGGGCAATGACGATTGTAAAAATAATTCCCTTGAACATCTGTCCCATATAACCAAGATCTTTCATGAAGAAAAGGAACGGAATGAATACGCAGATGGTCGTAAGGTTTCCTGAAATAACGGAAACAATCATTTCCTGAGTACCAAGGACAGCCGCAACATGGGCTTTAGTTCCGCGGTTACGGTAAGAATAGATATTGTCAATCATGACAACGGAAGCATCAACAATCATGCCGACACCAAGAATAAGACCAGTCATGGTCATCATGTTTAAAGTGATTCCACACATGTTCATTGAAAGCAATGTAATGACGATACTGAGTGGAATTGAAACGGCAATGATGATTGTGGTTTTTACGGAACACAGGAAAACAAAAAGAATCACTACGGCAAGAATAAGGCCCTGTTCCGCGCTTTCAAGAAGAGTATTCAAAGTATCACGAATGCTGTCTGTATCGTCGCGGACAATTTCCATGGTAATATCCGAAGGCAAAACATCCCTGAGGGATTCCATTTTTGCATAGACTCCATTTGCAACAGTAACGGAATTTTCACCGGACTGTTTTGTTACGGAAACATAAACGCCAGGTTCACCATTGATGTAAACTTCACTTGAAGTATCTTTGTAACCAAGATATGCCCGGCCAAGATCCTTAAGTTTAACATCGTAACCGTTTTTTGTAGTCACTACCGTATTGCTTATTTCATCAACGCTTTTATATTCGCCTGTAGTCCTGACAGAATAATCTTTCTGACCTTCCGTAATCTGACCGCCACCGATTTCTATGTTCTGTCTTGAAAGGCTTGATGCAACACCAGTGAGGGTTAATCCATATGCCTGCAGTCTGTTCTGGTCAATTTCAACACGGACGATTTTTGTTCTACCACCACTGGATTTGGCTTCACCAACACCGTCTGCCTGCTCAAGGACATCAACAATGTAGTCATCGGCAATCTGCTTAAGGTCATCGGCACTTCGGTTTCCTCTTACGGCAATGCGAAGAATAGGCCAGCTGTTTGCATCCATTTTAAAAACATTTGGCTGAACGTCATCGGGAAGTCGGCTTGTAATTCGGCTCAGTTTCGTACGAACATCATTTGCCGCAATTTCAAGGTCAGTACCATAATTAAATTCCATGCTTACCTGGCATTGACCTTCCATGGAAGTTGAATTCAAATTCTTAAGGCCACTGACACTTATCAATGTATCTTCAATTATTTTCGTAACGCTTTTTTCAACTGATTCAGGACCTGCATTTGTATAAGTTGCAGAAACCATAAGGTAAGGCATATCTACATCAGGCATCAATGAAAGAGACGTATTGCTCATCGTAAAAATGCCTGTAAGACCAAGAAGAACAAAAGTCATGAGCACCAGAATCGGGTGCTGCATTGTTTTTTCACTTATCATTTAATTTCCCTTATCAAAGAACCGTCTGTAAGAACGCTCATGCCTTCAATCACGATGCGCTCCCCTTCTTCTAATCCTTCCGCCTGCACAAGACTGTCTACACTGCGGCCAAGGACAACTTCTTTTTTTACAGCTTTCTTTCCGTCTTCAGAAACCACAAACACGTAGTTGTGCTTTCCCTTCGTAACTACACACGAACTTGGAACAGTAACAACGCCGGAATAATCGACTGTATACAAGGTAACCTTTGCAAACATACCCGCATTAATTCTTTCATCTTTTCTATCAAAATCAAGAACAACTTCTTTTGTCCTGCTGTTCTGATCAAGGACAGGAGAAACCTTTACAACCGTTGCTTCAAAAACTTCGTTCTCGTAGGCATCAAGGATTACCTTTGCCTTGAGTCCCTTCTTGATGTTTGCAACATAACGCTCAACAATCTTAACCTTAAGCTGAAGGTTTGAAACATCACCAATTGTAGTAATCACGCTCTGAGTGCTTACCTTAGTACCTGCTTCAACAACGCTTGCAATGATGGTTCCGCTTACAGGAGCAAAAACCTTGCTGTGGGTATAATAGGCTCCAGGCTCGCTTGGATCTATTTCAGCAATCACATCGCCTTTCTTAACAACACTTCCAAGGCCAACAAAATTCTGGTAAACCTTTCCTCCAATGTCAGGGAAAACCGCAACACTGCTCTTACTTTCGATTTCACCGTTTGTATTTACATAATCGTGAAGGACAGATTTCTGAGCCACCTGAGTTTTTACCGTAACCTGAGTTTCAGCAGCGCTCATAGGACCACCCGGCATTCCTTTGCCTCCAGGCATACCTTTACCAGGCATCCCCGGCATATGTCCTTTCCCTGACGGAGCTTTCTTTATGTAGATGAAGGTTGCAGCAATAGCCGCAAAACACAAAGCAATCACAAACAAAGGCTTTTTATTTATTTTCATTTTCTACTCCAAGCAAAGTTCCAGGAACCATGCCGCAAATATTTTCAAGTTCGCACAAGGAAGCAACAAGAGTATTTGCCTCCGACACAAGATTTACTTTTGATGAAAGAAGGCTGTCCTGTGCAGACTGCAAAGTAAGAAGATCTCTTGTTCCATAATTGTAAGCCTTGAGGGTCATATCGTAATTTTTCTCTGCAAGATCAATGCTGCTCTTTCTAACTTTAATATTATCTATGCTTTGATTTATTTTTTTCACAAGAGAATCTGTCTTTATCTTTACATTTGTTTTTTCAGATTCAAGTTTAAGTTCAAGAGTCTCTATATTATCCATGCTAGAATTTATTGAGAGTGAAGAACTTGACCAGGGGAAAATTCCGTCAAGAGGAATTGAAGCTCCGATGCTAAGACTTCCACCGTTGCTGTAGTTATCAAAACCGTCAGCATAGTAACTTTTAGAATAATTATAGGAAGCTGTAAGAGTCGGACCGTATGCCTTGAACCTTGAAGCAAGCAAGGACATCCTGGCACTCTCAAGCTGTTTTTCCAGCAAAGCAACAGAAGAAGATTTTGATTCTACGAGAGAACCGTCGATTTTTTTCAAATCAAGAATGGAATTAAAATCACCGGAAAATTCCACCTCTTGCTCCTGAGGAATTCCTAAAGTCTGCTTAAAGGTAGCAATTGAATTTTCAAGGCTGATTTTCTGGCTTTCAACGGTAAGTTCTGTATTCTGATAATTTATCTGTGCGCTTAAAACATCAACCTGATTCAGCATGCCACGATTGAATTTCTCAAGGTTTGACTTGTACTGATTTTTTTTTGTCTCAAGATTTTTTTTACTCAGCGAAAGGTTTTCCATTTCATAGAGGATGCCGTAGTAATTCTTAATGACCGTAAAAGAAATATTGCTTTTTGCAGCATCATAAGTAATTTCCTGCGCTTCATAGGCAATTGCTGCATTTTTAACCTGGGTATACAAGGAAGGCGTAAGGCTTGTAGAAATTCTTGCACCTGCGGAAATAGTATCCCTGCTGTTTTCTTTAGAAGGCAAGGCTGAACTGTAGGTTGCGCTTAAGCTTGCAGAAGGACTTGCCCCGTTCCAGGAATATTTCTTCTCCCTTTCCTTTGCATCAAGGGTGATTTTATCCTGCTTAAGGGAAATGTTATTTTTCAATGCGTATTCAACTGCACTTTGGGGAGTAAGGATCAATTTGTCTGCATAAGCAAAAGCTGTCGTAAAAAAAACAGCCAGGAACAAAGCATTTTTCCGTAACATTTTCATAATACTATATTATCGGAAAGGCAAAGCTAATACAAAATAAATACTGTTATAAAATGATTAAAGTTTTTTAAGAAAAGAATGTCGTTACTAAAATGGCTTTAAAATAAAGAAACCCCTGGGGATGAGCCAGGGGCCTGCTTTATAAAATCACATTCGTAATTAAGTTAAGCATTTGCATGTTGGTCTAAATTAGAACCAGCAAGAGATTGCTACAGGTACACACCATGTGAGCTTGTCGTTATTTTCAGCGTTAGCCTTGATAACGTTTGTTGCCCAGTTTCCTGAGTTTGTCTGTGCCTGGAAAGCTGCTCCGATGTAACCGTTAGAAGAGATACCCTTTGTAACGCCTACAGAGAATGCCATGCGGTCTGTCTTGTCGTTGTTTTCAACACCAGCCTTTGCGAGGTAGCGAACGTCTGCTGAGAGGTTCATACCATCACCGAGGTTGTAGTCAACACCAACACCAGCCTGGAAACGTCCGTCCTGACCACCGTCGTTCTTTCCCTTCTGGTACATGAAGTAAGCACCTGAAGCAGATACCTTGAGTTCATCGTTAACCTGGTATCCAGCTGCGAGAGCGATCTTCATCTTCTGGTTTGCCTGGAGACCACGATCTTCCATCTTGTCGAGCATTACCATCTGGAAACCAACACCTACGTAGAGGTTTTCAACTGATGTGAGGTCGAATGCAACTTCAACTGTCTTGTCGAGTGTTGCGTCAGATGCTGTCTTTGAGTTGTCGTTAGCCTTTGCTGTACCAGTTGTTGTATCAAAGTAGTAACCTGTTGCTGTGTTAGCAGCTGCTTCTACCTTTGGTGTGTTCTTGAGGATCAACTGAGCCTTGAGCTTACCAACACCTTCGATGTTGTATGCGAAACCTGTCTGGAGGTTCTTGTATACATCTTCAGCCTTAGCCTGTGTTGTATCGATTGGAGCCATAACGAGAACATAGAGTCCGTCCATTGGTGTGATTTCAACCTTGAGGCCGTTGTTTGCCTTTCCAGACATCAAGAGACCTTCATCGTCCTGGAGCCATGCCTGTGGGCGGAGCCAGTTCCATGAACCGTAGCAGAAGTCGCCACGGAGTGGTGTTGGGTTGTCATACTGACCGTAAGAAACCTTTACTGCGTCAACTGGCTTTGCCCAAATGTATGCATCATCACCTGCTGAAAGGCCGTTGTTCTTGTCGTTCCAAACGCCCATTTCAAATCCTACTTTTCCATCTTCTGCTGCTGCGTGAACATCAATACGAGCAACGCGAGCACCCCAACCCCATGAGTTACCCATAGAAGCTACTGTGTCCTTTCCGTCGCTTGCAACTGGTGCTGTAAGCACGCGGAGCCATGAACCGAATGTGATTTCTGCGAAAGCAGATGTTGTCAATGCTGCTGCTGCAGCTACTGCGATAAGAGTCTTTTTCATCTCTTAGCCTCCTTATTTTTTGCGATACCATACGGTATCATAACTTTATTCTACTCTCACAAAGAGTATAAGTCAACAGAATTCTTTTGGAATTCCTGATACTTTCACCCTTTGAGAAGGTAAATCACTATATTTTCGGTAAAAATTCAAAATTTCAACAGTACAAGTATAGTAAATTCTCATAAATTCGCAAAAATTATTTACTTGGAACATAGACCTTTATACTTCAATTGTTGAATTATCATAACCTAGGCATTTTTCATGGAAATCTCTTTGACCTCATCAAGAGTAAGCCCTGTGCATTTTACAACCATAGAAACATCAATGTTGTTTATAAGCATCAGTCTTGCTGTCTCCACAGCCTTGTCATGGGCCCCCTGAGATGAAATGTACCCCATGTCAAGGACACACAAGAGGTAGGGATTTTAATCCAGTGGT
>JAKSLX010000001.1 GCA_024400915.1 Treponema sp. | reverse complement strand
CAATAGAACAAAAACAAAAGTTAATTGAAAAATTAACAGAATATAAAAAATCATTAATTTATGAATGTGTAACAGGAAAGAAGGAGATTAAAAAATGAAAAATTGTTCTTTATTTATTGTAGATATTGATTTGGTAGGTTATTCAACAAAAACTGAGCCACAACAGTGTAAGTTTGCAAGAGAATTTCATCCAAAAATTAAAGAAATATTAAACACTATTAATATTACAGATGGGATTGTGATTCCAACTGGTGATGGCGTTTTTTTAGGATATGAGAATATTGATCCGGAACATGATTATCAAAAAGCAGTTGATTTTATATTTGAAATAAAAAAATGGGCTGATATTAATGAGTTGAAATTTAGAGCCGCAATTAATTATGGTGCTGCAAACATTATTGAAAGCGATGTTAATAATAATAAAAATCTTGTTGGCGATTTAATAAATAATACAGCTAGAATAATCGATGCAGGTGATAAAGATGCAGTTATTATACATAAAGAATATTACGAAAGATTCATTCGTGATGATGTAACAAAAATTGATAAATATCGTTATGAAAAAATAGACGAAGGAACTGTTATAGATAAGCATCACTATAAACATATATGTTATTCAGTTTTGATCTCAGATGATACATTGAAAGTTGGAAACAGCAATAAATTAAAATTGAACTACATGACACAGATTGTTTCACAAACAATGCCAAAGACTGAAAATTTAGAAAAGACATTTCCTGAACGATTGAAAGACTGTAATGAAGTCATTTTTTATGGAATTTATAATCCCACTGCACTAAATTCCATAAAAAAGATTGATTTTTCAGATAATAGAAAAGTAAATATTAAAGTGATTTATGCTGCTGATTCTCTTAAAGAACAAATAAGTGATTTATTCGGATCAAAAGAAGGTAAATTAGATTTTAATAATAAACAATTTTCAATTGCTATGATTAAAGATTGGTATGAAAAAACACAATTTAGAAATAATATTACACTTGAATTATTCGAATATACTGCTTTGCCAACCTTTGGAGCATCTTTTGTGGATAGAAATGTTGAGGGGAAAGGATTTATTCATATAAGTAATTATCTGCAAAATATAGTACCAGATGATACTCCATATTTTGAATTGGAATATCTGACTTCAAAAATGCCTTATTTATATAATTTCTATTTTGATTTCTTTAACTCAAAAATTATTCCCAACTTAAAAAGGATAAATTAACGTTATGTCAAAAACTTATTTTACAGAATCAGAATTAAAAAAAAATATTGTTCTTTTTTCCGTAAGAGATTCACGATATTCAGAACGGCTTCTTAATGAATCATCATCTTTAAAATCTCACTATGATTTTTTTCTATCGCATAGTTCTGCTGATTTTGAGTTAATACAAGGATTATATAAAAAACTAAAAGATATGGGGTTTTCGGCTTTTCTTGATAGGGTAGATGCAAAAGGGGTTTCTATTAATGATATGGCTGATAAACTAAAGAAGGCAATGGATAATTCAAATTATATATTATATTCGCATACCCATAATTCCATAGATTCTAAATGGGTACCTTGGGAATTGGGATATTTTGATTGCAAAAACAATGCTAGTAATATTTTAGTAATGCCTATATTAAACAATCAGGGAAAAGCTTTATATGATGGACAGGAATACTTAAATCAATATAAAGAGATATCTGTAGAGGATTTAAATAAAATAAAATCAATAAAACTCGAAGAAAGAATTAAACATCGAGATGAAATATTAAAAAGTTTATGGAGTTGAAATAACAAATATGCATAGAGTGTTTATTAGCTATCATCATGCCAATGATCAATGGTATAAAGAAAGACTTGTCCAATTTGGGAAAGATTATAATATCTTTATTGATGGTTCGGTTGATACTGGTGATATTCCTGATGATTGGGATGACGAAAAAATTAGGATGGTAATTCGTGATGAATATCTTGCAGACACTACTGTAACCATACTTCTGGTTGGAAGGGAAACAAAATACCGCAAACATATTGATTGGGAATTATATTCAAGTATGTATGACGGTATAAAGAATAAAAAATCTGGAATAATTGTTATTCATCTTCCAGAAGTTTCAAGTGCATATAAAACAGCAGCACATGTCGGAGAAAAAGAAAAAGTTTTTCCTTCAGAATTATCGTGGACAACCGTGTCATCGCGAGAAGAAATGGAAAAAAGATATCCTTTCATACCTGAAAGAATTATAGATAATCTTCTTCATAAAGGAGCAAAAATTTCTGTAATAAATTGGGATGATTTGGATTCATCAAAGTTATCATACATGATTGAAATGGCGTGGGGTGATAAAGAATCGTGTGATTATGATTTATCAAGAAGAATGAGAAGGAATAATTCTGGACCTAGATTATAAGGATTAAATTATGGAAAAAGAGGAAGAAATTGAAAAAAATATAGACTTTTTTTTAAGTCATGCAAGTGAGAATAAAGAAATTGTACGAAAAGTGTATAACGGTTTGAAGACTGATTATAAATGCTGGTTTGATGAGGCTGAAATTTTCCCCGGCGATGATATTATTGATCAAGTATTTAGAAATGGCTTATTACAATCGAAATATGTTATCCTTTTTCTTTCAAAAGCTTTTTTAAATAAAGACTGGCCAAAAGAAGAATTAAAAAATGCGATTTCCAGACAAATTAACAAAAAAGATCAACGTGTAATACCATACTTACTAGATATTTCAATTAATGAATTAGTTAGTTATTTTCCTTTTTTTAACGGGAAGCGATGCGAAACGATTGATGTAAATGACATTGAAAAAACGATAAAACAAATTAAAAACTTGATTAGACGAGATCAGAGATTATTAAATAAAGAGAATTCTATTGGAAACGAGGAATCGAATAATAATGCTTCAATTAAGAAGGATTCTGATTTATTTGATTTCACTAAAATAATTGCGACTCCAGCAATTCAAGAAGTTACTAAAATTTGTGAGCGCTTTAAAGTTTACTATTTTAGAGCCCCAAAAGATTTGATTATTGAGATTAACCAATATAATGAAAACTCATATTATGGTTTTTCAAATTATGCTTTTTGGGGACCGGATCAAGCAACTCCTTACAGAAGCATGCATACTCAGAGTTCTGTTCAAGATGCATTAAATGATGCATTAAAAGGTCTGGAGTCTTTTGATAGTGCTGATTATCCTGATGAATTGGTTTTCTTTGTATCGGATAATGACGTCATTTTTGATGGTACAGGTACACAGATAACTATGCAGGAAGCTATGAAACGAAGATCTGAAAACCATAAAAAATATGAACACAAAGCATGGTCTTATACAACAATGAATGGTGGACCGTGGTGGTTGATTTCTAAAAATTTTACAACAAAACAATTTTCGATAATAGGACCAATTGATGATGATACTGAGTACTGTAGGAAATGTTCTAAAATTCAGCAAATGAATATAGATTTTAGAATTGAAACTGTACCAATACACAACGATTCAAAAGAAAACTTACAAAAATATTTTGAAACAGAATACGGTCTTACTTTAATAGACAACGACTTTCTCTATTCAGTATTAAAGGACTAACACCATGCACGGAGAAGCCAAACTTTTACTAAAATTTCTCGACGGTTCAGACAACCGTTATATCATTCCTGTTTATCAGCGTAACTACGACTGGAAGCAGAAACAGTGTGAACAGCTCTTTAACGATCTTGTTCAAATCATAAAGAAAGACCGCAAAACTCACTTCTTTGGCAGTGTTGTAACTTCTGCTGCAAATAAAGGCGGCAAATCTGACTATCTGGTAATTGATGGCCAGCAGCGTATCACTACAATTTCAATCCTTTTTACTGCAATGGTAAATCTTATGAAGTCTGGTTTGGTAACTCCGGAAGATGCACGCCTTGCAGAAAAGATTGAAAAGAAATTTCTTGTTGATGAATATCAGACAGAAGACCGCAAACTTCGTCTTAAACCGATTAAGGATGACTGTACTTCTTTTGATAAACTCATCACAAATGATCCAACAGAATTTGTTGAAAGTTCAAACATCACTCAGAACTATCATTATTTTGAAAACCGTATCAAGAAAAATGAAATTTCTATCGACCAGCTTTATGAAGCAATTTTCAGACTGGAAATCATCGATATTTTCCTTGATAAAGAAGATAATCCTCAGCTTATTTTTGAAAGCTTGAACTCTACTGGTCTTGATCTTACTGAAGGTGACAAAATCCGTAACTTTATTCTTATGGGATTGGATGCTAAAAAGCAGGAAGATTATTACGAAAAATATTGGAACAAAATTGAAAAATGTACCAATTACAATGTAAGTGGTTTTATCCGTAACTATCTTACAATGATTCAGAAAAAAATTCCTAATATCAATAATGTTTATTTCACTTTCAAAGAATATGTTCTTGAAACAATGAATATTGAAAACGCTGATGACTGTGAAACTATCTTAAAAGATATGCTTTACTATGCTCAGATTTACGGAAAAATCATCACTGCAAAAAATGATCCAAAAGATACAGTTTCTTCAATTCTCTACAGATTGAACAATATTGAAATGACTGTTAGTTATCCTTTCTTATTGGCAATGTTTGGTCACGAGAAGAGAAGTGAAATTACTTTTGCGGATGTTGAATCAACTTTGAAAGTTCTTGAAACTTACATCTGCCGCCGTATTATGTGTCCAAATTATACTTCCAATGCTTTGAACAAAGTTTTCTGTACATTGGATTCAGAAGTAATGAAACTTAAGGCCGATAATTCAGAATCATCTTATTCGTCTATCTTGATTTACTATCTTCTTTCAAGAAGTGGTGCTGCAGGCTTCCCAACTGATAAAGAATTTACAGAATCTCTTACTAATCGTGATGTTTACCATATGTTCAAGAAGAATCGTGAATACATTTTTGACCGCTTTGAAAATGGTGATACTGTTGAACGAGTTAATGTAATTGAAATGATGGAAAATGGAGATCTAACAATTGAACACATCATGCCTCAGACATTAACTGATGATTGGAAAGCAGAACTTGGTAATGATTACCAGAATGTTTATGACCAGAATATCCATACTCTAAAAAATCTCACACTTACAGGCTACAATTCAAAGTATAGTAATAATTCATTCTCAGAAAAGAAAACAATTGAGAAAGGCTTTAAAGACAGTGGACTTAATTTGAATAAGCCCTTACTTGATTATGACCATTGGACTCAAAAAGAAATGAATGACCGAATGGAAAAACTTCTTGCTCAGGCAAATGCTTTGTGGCCATTTCCTAAAACAGATTTTACCCCTCCTAAAAAAGAAGTCATTTCTGTAACTTTGGATGATGATGAAGAACTGACAGGTAGAGTTCTTGTTTCATATTCTTATGGAAATGTAAAAGAACACGAAACAAACGCCTGGGTAGAGATGTTCAAAGAAGTAATCAAACAGATTTATGAAGAGGACCCAAGTCAAATCAGAATTCTTGCAGCAGATGAGAATTATGAAAATATAACAATCTCAGATACTGAAAAAGATGGAGACTGGTATAAATTAGGTGACAATGTTTATCTTTACACCCATAATTCAACTTCTGCCAAAATGAGAATTTTGAATAAACTGTTTGACGAATACGGAAAGGATAAAGCGGAACTTGTTTTTAACTTAAAGCCAGAAGAATAAAAAGTTACACTAGAAGAGGAGTCTATATGAAAAAAACATTATTTAGTTTATTTGTACTGCTTTTTGCATTTGTATCGTTTTCATCTGCAGAAGATATGGTGTTTTCTTATAAATACCTTGGTTCTGATGATACCTGTGCAATGATGATTTCAGAGGAAAATACGGCTCTTATTTATTCGGATGCTATTTCTGCAGAGGCAATCCTGGTACATGCAGGAGATAAAGATTTTGATAGATTGAGGGCAGCTGCCTTTGAATGCAAGGTGATTGCAAAACAGGCACAATCGCTTAGAGATTATAAATCTCTTGGTATTTTTAATTCCATTTCATCGAAATTGTTTTCACTGGGTAAAGAAAAGAGAGTTTCATATGGTGAAGTCGATGGCTATATGAAGATTACCGAAGTTTTTACCACGGAGTTTATAGCTGAATACGGAAGCGATGCTGTCGTTTCTGGCAATATTAATAAAAGACCAAGAAAAAGCAATGAACTCGAGGTATGGTCATTTACAGATGAATTGGACGGAATGATCACAAAGTATTTTCAGGAAGATTCTCGTTATAAAGGGAAATATGAAATTGATTATTCACTTACTCCAGTAGGCCAGTTTCCTGATAAGCTTGACCCAGTTCTTGCATCAGGTTCTGGATGTCCAGATGTCTTCGCCCTTGAAGATGCATTTGTTCGTAAGTATGTTGAATCAGGCCTACTTCTTGATCTTACCGACATATACAATGAAACTAAAGATAAGATGATTAAATATCCAGCAGAAGTTGGAATGTACAATGGCAGGGTTTATGCCCTTTCATGGCAGACAACTCCTGGTGCTTTGTTTTATCGTCGATCTCTTGCAAAGAAGTATCTTGGAACAGATGATCCTAAAATCGTACAAAAGTATCTTTGTAACTGGGACAAGTTCCTTGAAACAGCGGAACTCCTCAAGAACAAGTCAAACGGAAACTGCTACATTGTTTCTTCTACAGGTGATCTTTTCAAGCCGTTCTTATCTGGTCGCAAGGATCCATGGGTAGTAAATAACAAGCTCGTTATAGATCCAAACGCAATCGAGTACATGGAAATGTGTAAAACACTCAAGGAGCGTGGTCTTGAAGGTCGTGTTGGACAATGGTCAGAAGGTTGGTTTGATGGTATGAAGGGTAATCTTTGTGATGAAAATTATGATAGAAAAGAAGTGTTTTGTTATTTTCAACCGACATGGGGACTTCACTATGTACTTAAATTAAATTCACCAGAAACATCTGGTGATTGGGCAATGTGTGCTGGTCCATCGGCCTATTACTGGGGTGGTACTTGGATAGGAGCGTGGGCAAAGACAAAGAATCCAAGAGGTGTTAAGGAACTCATAAAGTACTTGACTACAGACGATACATTCCTTGAAAGCTGGGCTCGTGATACAGGTGATAGTGTTTCAAATTTTAAAGTTGTTGACCATATTAAGGATAGTTTTTCAGAGTCGTTCCTTGGCGGACAGAACTTCTACGGGGAATTTGCTGAAATGGCAAAGGCTGTTAACGGAAAACTCTCACAGGGGACAGACCAGGCTATTGAAATAATCTTCGATGAAGCTGTAGGGTCATATGTAAACGGTGAAAAGACTATGGATCAGGCGATTACTGACTTTAAAGAACAGTGTGCCGCACAGCTTTCACTGGATTATTGATATTCTTTCCTTGATTTTGTCTAAAAAAAAGTTAAGTAAATTGTCATGCCTTCAAATGTGAATAATAGCGTAGTTTGAAGGCAAAAATCGTGCTAAAACATCATAAATAAGTAATAGAGAATAGAAGCCCCCTACTTCAGGATTTTCAGTTTGATACTGGAAATCCTTTTTTCTTATATCTTCTCTGGATGTTTCCATCTGCAAAAAATATGATACATTGTAAGAAGGATATTGAGGGAAGCTCCTATGAACGAAAAAAAGAAGGCATATCTTGAATATCCTGATGGACACCGTGAATTTGCCTGAAATAAAAATACAGACAGCAATAAGAATGTGTGTTGATGATTTAACAAAGTATCTCATGAACAAGTAGAATCTGTCACGGGATGTTGCATTTGCAAAGCTTCAGGGGACTGTTTTATTTTCTTTGTTGAATAATCAGGATTCCGGACTGCTTTTTGAACAGAATGAATATTTATTTGAAGCTCTGGATATTGAACTTGATAAAGGCCCTGAAGCAAAATACTCTAAAAACATTCAATCTCTTATTTTGGAATCGAAGGTAATTGAGTTGGGTAGCGGAGAGAATTCTTTATATGGAAAATCTTTCGCAGTAAAGTAAAAAAATGATTTTCAGACTGCGAATAATTTCTGAGATTCTGCAGGAATTTCAATTATGAGAAGTATTCTATAGCGATTCCAGTTAAAAATGCCTCAAATTTAATTTTACCGTTTTACCGTGTTAACAAAACGGTTAAAATAGAAGGATCGAGGGATTTATGACAGAGATTGAAAAACTTGAGAATCAGATTGCAGAACTGCCAAAGGGATATGTAACTCATAGAACCGTAAACAAGAAAGTCTATTATTACCGGCAGGGAACAAATAATGGCGAACAATTTAGTATCCGCATCCCAGATGAAGAAGTTGATTTTGTTTCAAAACAAATTGAATTGCGAAAACAGCTTGAAAAACAGTTAAAAACAATTGCTGTAAAAACTACACCAAAAAAAATTGCAAATCCCTCTCTGAACCTTTCAACCAGCTGTTCAACAGGACAAGCATTAAGGAATTTTGCAGAACCTTCCAGAAAATTTCAAAAGCGTGACTGTTATGAAACTGTAAAAAAATATGTCTATGGAGAAACAGAAGACAAAGTTTGTGTTGTATACGGACTCAGAAGAACTGGAAAAACAACACTCCTAAAACAGCTTATTTCTGAATTTGACGAAGAACATTTTTCAAAAACAGCCTATATAAAATGCCGTACCAAAGACACTATTGCAAATCTCAACAAAGACATTATTCAACTCCGTGATACAGGCTATAAATATCTGTTCATTGATGAAGTTACTCTCATAAATGATTTTATTGATTCGTCTTCGTTATTTTCTGATGTGTATGCTGCCCAGGGCATGAAATTCGTACTTTCAGGAGCAGATTCACTTGGATTTCATTTTGCAATTAATGATGAACTCTATGACCGTGCCGTTATGGTCCACACGACTTATATTCCGTTCAAAGAACATTCAAGGCTTCTTGGCATCAACGATATTGATGAATATATACGATACGGAGGAACTCTAAAAGCCGGAGAAATTGACTTTGACAGCAAAGAGTTGAATGCAAAAGACGCTTCTTTCAGAGATGATGAATCAACACGCTACTATATCGATACTGCAATCTGTTCAAATATCCAGCATTCTCTTGAATGTTTCAAAGACGGCAGATATTTCCGGCAGCTGAAGTCCCTGTATGAAGCTGATGAACTTACAAATGCCATCAACAGAATCATAGAAGACCTCAACCACAACTTTACGGTCAAAGTTATTACAAGACTTTTTAAGTCCAGAGATTTTGGTTCTGCTGCTCAGGAGCTTCGTTCTGCAAAAAATGATGAAAAACGAACAACGATATTAGACGAGATTGACACAACACAAATTCTGGAAACTCTAAAACAAATTCTTTCAATCAAAGAAAAAGAAGAACAGTCAATTGGAATTACACCAGTCCATATTGAAGAAATTAAAGAATATTTAAAATCTTTAGATTTGGTTGAAAAAGTTAATATTGAACAAAGATATGCAGATAATCCGGCTCTTAATTCAACTGAATATTATTACATTTTTACACAGCCGGGAATGCGGTACTGTCAGGCACAGGCTTTAATTTTTTCATTGCTAAAAGATCCTCAAATAGATGGTCTTGATATTAAACTGAAAAATCTGATTACAACAAAAATTTCAGAAGATGTTATCGGTCATATGCTTGAAGATATTGTTATGCTGGAAACCAGAAAATCGCTTTCAAAAAAATGGAACAACAAAAAGGAAGCCTTCAAGCTGCAGTTTTCTGATGGTGAATTTGATATGATAATTACAGATTCTGAATCAGGGACTTGCCAGATTTTTGAAGTAAAACACTCAAAGGAAAGATTCGAAAAACAGTATCAGCATCTTATCAATAAAGAAAAGCTCGAACTTACAGAAAAAATCTACGGTACTATTCATTCAAAAACTGTTCTCTATAAAGGTGAAAGCTACATGGAAGAAAATGGCGTAGAATATAAAAACGTAGAAGAATATCTGAAAGAATTATATTGAGTCAAAGGACTTCCTATTGCTGGCTATGATTTAGAAAAAAAGAAGGCATATCTTGAATATCCTGATGGACACCGTGAATTTGCCTGAAATAAAAATACAGACAGCAATAGGAATGTGTGTTGTTGATTTAACAAAGTATCTCATGAACAAGTATAATCTGTCACGGGATGTTGCATTTGCAAAGCTTCAGGGAACTGTTTTATTTTCTTTGTTGAATAATCAGGATTCCGGACTGATTTTTGAACAGAATGAATAATTATTAGATTCTGGCTGAAAAAAATCACCTTCATCATCATCCTAAAATTTGTGAATATCCAGATGTAATATTTCTTGAGCCATTCAGCACTACGGTTGGCTGGGAGAAGCAGCATAATAGAGATCATCTTCTTTCATCTTAAGAGAAATGTCATAAAGGAAGTTCAAGAAATTGAATTTGCAAAATCATTCATCAAATCTCAGCTTGTAGGCTTACAAGAATTAGTGGATTCTAAAATGACCGAATTTTCTGGAGAATAGTATATTCATATATTTTAATTGAAATTATTAAAAAACATGAATATAATATATTCTAGGAGTATAGCCATGAGAGAATCTTTATATTCATACATAACAAGCAATTTTAAGCCGGGAGAGGCTTTTTTTTACGAAGATATAAAAGTCTCCTCCAGTATAGATTCACTCCGTCATCAGGTTTCCCGATTGGTAAGAGAAGGTAAGCTTGCAAAACATGGTAACGGAACTTTCTTTATTCCAAAGAAATCTATTTTAGGCTTGGCTCCTGTTATTTCCACAGAAAGTGTTGCTGTTTCCAAATATATAAAACACGGTAACAATATTATTGGTTATTATTCTGGATATACATTTGCAAATCAGATTGGGATTTCTTTACAGGTTCCTATGGTAAAAGAGATCATTACAAATGAAAGTTCTGCAATTGTCAGAACAGTCAAACTGAACAAAAGGAATTTTCAGATCAGAAGGCCAAAGGTTGCAGTAGATAATTCCAATTACAAAATTTTGCAGTTATTGTCCTTGCTTGAAAACTATACAAAATATATAGATCATGAAGTAGAAGACGCTGATGAAAAGGTTAAGAACTACGCAAAATCTAACAATATTACTAGAGATGATTTATATAGATATGCTGGATCTTTTAACTCCAGAGCATTGAAAACCATAAATTACTTGGGGCTATAAATGTTGTTACATGAAAACAATGAGGTTTTTGGGGAATTGCTAACACAGGTTGCAGAAGAAAACTCTCCGTACACAGAAGATATTATTGAAAAGGATTACTATGTTTTTCTCTTGCTAAAGAAAATCAGTGAGTTATGTCCAGAAGCTGTTTTTAAGGGAGGAACATCTCTTTCTAAATGCTATAACGTAATTCATAGATTTTCAGAAGATATTGATTTGACTTTCACAAAAGAGATTAAGAAAGATAAAAGAAGTAAAAAAATAAAACATGGTGTCATAGAAGCGACTTCCAAATTTTATAATTTCAAAATTCCTAATTTCAATTCAAAAGAAGCTCAGGGGGATTGTATTGTTCCTCGTTTTAATTTTGAAACTCCATGTATTGCAGACTATTCACAATCTGCAATGGATCCAAAAGTAACTATTGAAATTTCTTATTTGTCTCCCTGTGAACATCCTAAAAAATTAGATGTTGACTGTTATATTTCAAAGTTTATAAGGGATAATAATCTTGAAGATAAATTATTGGAACTTGGTATAGAGCCGTTTGATAAATTTAAGATGAATGTTCAACCAATGGAGATTACATTCATAGATAAAGTGTATGCATTATGTGATTACTTTTTGGATCCTGAACATCCTGTAGAAAAGCATTCGCGCCATTTATATGACATTTATATGATGTCTCAACTGATCTCTTTTGATGATGATTTTAAATCTTTAGCAAAGCAGATTCGGGCACATAGAACTACATTGGAGAAATGTTATTCGACAAAACCTGATCAGCCAAAATCAATCAAAGAATTAGTAGCGGAATATACAGAAACGGATTATTATAAAAATGATTATGAAAACAGAACCTATTATCTGATTGATGAGAAGAATATCACATATCAAATGGTAATTGATAAAATAAATGATATTGCATCTACATGCATATTCTAATTTGGCGTTGTTTTGAATCTACTATTAAAAACCTCCTGTTGATGCTATAATCATACTCAACTTAGGTCACCCCAAAGGTCAACCTTCATAAAAAACAAGAAGGTCACTTTAGGATTCAACCTGAGAAATTCCAATAAATAGCGTCAAATTCGCTCTTTGGAAAACAAAATAACACTAGAAATCATTGAATTTCGGTAAGTAATATTTTATGTGCCGTTCAAATCCAAGATGGCCCATATTTTCGTAACGCAACGAGAAATGTTACTTTAATAACGTCAAGCGCTAGCGTAAGTGATGGAAGCATGGTGCAGAGAAAATCCAGCAGGGTTGCTGGATTTTTTTTATTTAGGGAAATGCAAATTCAGAATAAAACAGAATAAATGAGGATGCATCCCCATTTATTCGTTCGGCCTAGTTCATGATATGTCGCCAGGGTCATGGTACATATCACAACTGGGGTTTTAATTTTGCAAGTGATATTTGCTTGCTATTGATTACTGTTCTGTAACTACTGTAAATACAACAAGGTCTTTCTTGCCGAGGTTTGCAGTGCTGTGTGAATGTCCCTTAGGACAGTAGTGAACCTGTCCTGGTCCAAGAACTTCTTCCTTTTCGTCATCCAACTTGATGGTTGCTGTTCCTTCAAGAATATAAACGATCTCGCTGCTTGTGTCGTGGGTGTGGTAACCTATTGTTGAACCTGGTGTAAGTCTTCCGTAAAGAATTCTGTTCAGATTGTCTGCGTACATTTTTGCGATGACTTCACCTTCGCCGCCTTTGAAATTTGGAATTGTTTTTTCTTCCATGCTTGCGATATCAAAGTAATATGGTGCAGGAAGTTCAACTTTCTTTGCCTTTTTCTTAGGTGCGGCCCAAAGACCTGCAGTAGCAACCAGCAATACAGAACATGCAACAACTAATGATTTTTTCATTTTATTCCTCCAATAAGACAATGATATTCCATATATTAAAAATGGGAAAGTAAAAATCCGTCATGGCCTTTCAGACAAATCAATGTTCAAAATTTGTTTTTGTAGGGGAATAGTATTACAATTTAGATGGAAGGGTGATAAAAACGAGGTTTTTATATGCGTAAAGCTTTTGCGTTTTTTAGATTGATTTTTGTATCGCTTTCAGTGCTCTGCATGGCCACATCTGTTTTTGGTAAGGATCACATCCATACTGTTGTAAGAAAAAACATAAAGGTAGGCTACTATGAAAACGAGGCTTTCCAGGAAGGGGCTTCGGATGGTGCGGTAAAATCAGGTTATGCCTACGAATACCTTCAGAAAGTTTCTTCCATGACAGGATGGCAGTACGAATATGTCTACGGTTCATGGGCGGAGGTGTATTCAGCATTTCTGAGGGGGGAAGTGGATCTTCTTGCGGGGCTTGGTTATTCTGAATCTCGCCTTTCCTATATGAATTATCCTGATTATCCCATGGGGTATGAGAGCTACTACCTTTTTGTTCGTTCAAAGGAAACTACTATTACCCGTGATGCTGAAACTCTCCGCGGTAAAAGAATTGGTACCATCCCTGGATTGCTTCAGGATGCGATTGTGTCATGGCTTGCCGAAAGAAACGTAAAATCAGAAATAGTGGTTTTTAATGATGTGTATGAACGTGACATTGCTCTTGAACGAGGTGACATCGATGCCTTCATCGGTGAAGGTTCTTCTGTAAGCGTAAGTGGATTCAACAAGCCTCTCCTAAAGATTGCTAGCGTGAACATGTACCTTTGCGTTTCAAAAAACAGGCCCGACATTTTAAAAGAATTGAATATGGCTTTGTCGGAACTGGATAGCAACGATCCTTTCTATGTGAATCAGCTTTCTGAAAAGTATTTTAGTAACAGCGCTGTAACCGTAAGGGTTTCTCCTGCGGAACATGATTGGCTTGATAATCATAACAATACTCTTCGTGTTGGATACATGGATAATTTTCTTCCGTATTGCGGAACTGACAGTAAGGGAAATGTCACAGGTATTCTTGTAGATGCAATGGATGCTGGATTCAAAAAGATAAAGGCCAACCAGGAAATCAAGATTACATATCAGCCTTTCCAAAACACGGAAGACATGATTACTGCAATCCACAATCACGATATAGATGTGATTTTCCCTGTTTCTAACAATGTCTACTATATGGAACAGAATGATTTGTTCCAGTCGAAGCAAGTTATTACTTCTGCAATGAATCTTGTTTATCTTGATAAAATTGATGAAAATACTACTGAGACCATTGCAATCAACCGACACAATCAGATTCAGTATGACTATGCTCAGACAAACTTGCCTGATTCCAGAATGATTCTGTATGACAGTGTTTCTGAATGTCTTGATGCCGTTAACAGTGGAGACGCAGGATGCGCAATTTTGAGTGGGCTTCGTGCAAGCGTTCTGCTTCGCAATTCAAAATATATCAATCTAAAATACATTGAATTGCCTGCAAGTACAACAAAATGCTTTGGAGTCAGCACCCATAACCTTGGTGTCCTTTCTCTTCTGGACAGGGCGTTGAATACGCTTGATTCAAAGGATACTTTGACTTTTACCTACAAGTATCTTGAAAATGAATCTGTTTATTCCATCAGGGAATTCATCAAGAGACATCAAATTTTAGTCTTTATCATATGCGCAATTTTCTTTGCTATTGCTCTCATCACAGTTGAAATATTCATTTCAAAGAATCAGAAGGAAAAACTGTATTTCAAGTTTGCATATAAGGATTCCCTGACAGGTGCCTTTAATCGTCGCGCCTATGAAGAGGATGTGATGGCTTTTGAAAATTCAAGGAATCAGAAATATGTTTGTGTTTCCATGGATTTGAACGGTCTCAAGAAAGTAAACGATGATCTTGGTCATCTCGCAGGAGATGAGCTCATAAAGGACGCTTACACTCTGATTGAGGAGGCTTTTGGCAAGTACGGTAAAATCTATCGTACAGGTGGTGATGAATACTCTGCACTTCTTAGAACCGACAAAGAAACTTTTGGCAATGCAAAGCTTAAACTTGATGAACTCTGCAAAGCGTGGAAGGGAACTTACAGCGATACCCTATGTATTTCCGTTGGCGCAGCCTTTAGCGCCGAAGCAGAAACAGATGTTCTTATGGATTTGTGGAAGCTTGCAGACAAGAGAATGTATGATGCCAAGTCTGAGCATTACAGAAAATCGGGAATGGATCGCCGCGGGCAAAATGATGCCCACAAGGCACTATGCTCAATGTATACTAAGATTCTCAAAATCAATCTTACGGAAGATTCCTACCAGATCATAAACATGGATATGGACGAGCAGACGGTTGAAAAAGGTTTTGCAGACAGAATTTCTACTTGGCTTTCTGATTTTGGTACTTCAGGTCAGGTTCATCCTGAGGATCTTAATGGGTACAAGAAAAAAACTGATATCAAGTACATGCAGGATTATTTCCGTTCGGGGAAAAAGAATCTTACGATTTTCTACAGAAGAAAATACGGAGATGAATACAAGCGTGCAATGATGCAGATTATTCCCGCTCCAGATTATGAACCAGAGTCCCAGAGCCTTTTCCTCTATGTCAACAATGTGCATTCAATTGAAGATAATTGAAATTCCTCAAGATTGTTGTTTGGTTTCAGTTTCTTCCTCTGTAATTTCTGTAGGAGCTTTTGCTTCTGATTCTTCAGCCTTTCCTGTGTCTTCCTCTTCATCCAGAGGTTCTGCATTTTCAACTTCTGAATCTTCTTCCGTTGGAGGATTGTAGTCAGGTGTTTCCTGTCCATCGCTTGGGAATGTCATGGTAAAATAGTTTTCATTGTCTTCTGTGGAACCTTTTATGAGCTGTTGAAGCTTTTTATCAAGAACGTCATAGATGTATTTTCTTAATGAATCCTTGGTTTCTTTAGGAGTTCCCTTGGCAAACAGGAGTAGTGCCGTTGTCTTTCCGTTCATTTCATTAATGCTGTATACAATGCACTGTGTTATTACACTCCATCTTCCAAGAGAAAGGCTCACGTTGGTGAGCAGGGTATTTTTTACAAGAATTTTAGAAAGGTCATTATCAAGGAAACAGGATATGCCGATGGAACTGATGTTTTCAAAGGTCATTGTAAACAGTTTGTTTCCGTGAGCAATGTATCCGGTCAAGGCTTCGTCTTTGCTGCATGTAAGACTCAGGTATTTTCTCTTTCCCTTTGCTCCGTTGATTTCAAGAATGCCGCTGATTTTTTTTGTGATTTCTTCCGGAGTTATTCCATCAAGTCCAATGTATCCTCCAGGCAGCTTTAGGTTCATGATGAATTTTTCGATGGAAGATTCAGGAACTTTTGATGCCATGATTCCGAGGAAAACAGATTTCAATGTGTCATCGTACTGGAATGACTTGATGTAGTTGTACCATTCCTTTAGCGATAGCTGCTGCTTTATGTTTATGAAGCAGATTGCATTTTCAAAGTTTCGAAGTACTGATTTTGCAAAAGTATAGTCTTTCAGAATATAAACTTCATATTCCTGTTCCTTGAGTTTCTCGATTACCTTGTGCTCTATTGTGTATGGAGGATCTATGAAAAAAACCTTGCGACCAAAAACTGGATTTTCTCTGAAAGTCATATGGACATTATATCAACTTTACTTAAATTGATTAACTTGATTCTGCAGAAATTTTAGTTATTAAGGTGATGTGATGATGTCTGAAGGTTTTTCAGTCAGTCTGCCAACCGTTGAAGGCTAGCAGACTGAAAAGTGGGTTAGGCACTCAGCTGATACTTACAAGCGTCACAGTTCTTGTTGCAGAGCTTCTCGATCTTGGTTGAATTGCAGGTAATTTCAACTTCTACCATGCGGGTTACAACAATCTTTTCGATTGGTGAACCAAACAAGCGGGAAAGCACCAGCAAGTTGTCGATTGTAGGAACGTTTTTTCCCTGTTCCCAAGAATACACGGCCTGTGGATATTCAAATCCAAAAATATTCTGAATGTCACGAACAGTGTATCCGTTTTCGATTCTGAGTGATTTGATTGATTTGCCTGTTGCCTTAAGATCAACAACCGGCTTTGAAAAAGTTACGGTTCTCATAGTTTTTACTCCTGATTTCAACAAAAACGCCATTATCCTTTTGATTTTTCTGATTAGCTAAAATAAGCCAAGGGGTGCGCTGATATGTCTGGCTGTGATAAACGCCATCAATTGCAGCAGATAATTTTGTATTGTCAAAAATTCCTGTGCTCATACGCACTCCTAACAAAAAGATAATTTACACGCCAACGGCGCGGGGTTTTTGTCTCAGCAAAATAAAAACTCTGAGACACGGCGCTCGGCTTCTTAGGGCCAGCGACTTTACTGGATATTGTGTAATCCAACTGTATAACTTTTTTGAAGTTTAGTCATTAAACCTGTAGTTTAAAAATAAAAAACTTCCCATACGTACAATATAGGAAGTTTTCTGGAATTGGCAACTATTTATATATTATTTAAAAATTATTTCCGTTCCAGCCTTAGTTGATGGTTCCAAAGTAGCAGACATAAATTGCGTCCTCTGAAATTCTTCTTTACGAGAGAGAAAAATTCCCATTACAGTTGCCACTGCTCCAGATGTATTCGCCTTTGAAACCAGAGATTTCTGCATAACCATTTTCATCTGTTGTGACAGTTCCCTTTGTGGTCCACTTTTCCTTTATGAGTTTTTTCAAGGTGTAGTAGGCAGGCTTTACAGTTCCGTTCCTTCTTATGAGTCCGCTTGGTGCGTTGAGCCATGCGCCGTCGTTAAAATCCCAGTTTGTGATTGCAGTAACCTGAGGATGATTTTCAAAAATCTGAGTGTAGAATTCTTCTATTTTTGACATGATTCTGCCCTCTGTGGATACTGAATGTTATGTCTATATTCTATCAGGTATTTTAATGATTGCCATTTTTTTCGAACCATGGTAGGCATAAGGGCTTGAGTTAATTCCACTCGTAAATTTTTCCTTTTAGGATGGCATTGTACATTTTCTTTTTTACGCCAGGATTATCCTTGTTGATTTTTGCAATGAGTTCTTTTGCGTACTGTCTTCTTGTAGTACCGTCGAGGGGGCAAGGATTTTTTACGCAGGGCAATTCATATTTGTTTCTGAATCCCTTTATGTCGCTTTCTGGTATGTTTATCAATGGACGGATTACAGTAAGGTCTGCTTCCTTGTAGTAGGTTTTTGGTGCAAAGGTGTAGAACTGACCTTCGTAGATTAATGAAAGCATCATAGTTTCAATCATGTCGTCCTGATGATGGGCGTAGGCAACCTTGTTGCATCCTATTTCCTTTGCAAAATTGTTAATGGCTCCCTTGCGGAGTTTTGCACACATGGCGCAATAGGATCCCTTCTGAACTTTTTCCTTCAGTATCAGTGCAATGTCTGTCTTTATGATGTGGTATTCAACTTCAAGCTCGTTACAGAGTTTCTGTATTTCCGATAGATCAAATTCTCCAAATCCCAAGTCTGCCGTTGCTGCAACAATTTCAAATTTATTTGGGAAAAATTTTCTTAAGCCTGCAAGGGCATAGAGCAGGGTAAGGGAATCCTTGCCTCCTGAAATTCCAACAAGGATTCTGTCTCCTTCGTCAATCAAATCAAACTGCTGGATGCACTGCCTTGTGTAGCTGTAAAGTTTCTGCAGTGTCATTGCTTTATTTGATTACCTTTGAAATGATTCCACCGCCTATGATTACTCCATCCTTATAAAGGACAGCTGACTGTCCAGGAGCTACTGCACGCTGTTCTTCTTCAAATGTGATTTTCCATGGCTGTCCCTTGTATTCTGTTTTGTCTTCTGCATCAGGGATGTATCTTGTTATTCTGCATGGAACAGGACGGGAAGCAAGACGAATCTTTACGAGCGTTTCAACTTCTTCCTTTGGTTCAATTCCTGCAGGCCATACAAAATCGTCTGCAATGAGTCCCTTTGAATTGAGCTCTTCATTTTTTGCAAGGACTACAAGATTGTTCTTCACATCGATTGAATGGACATAAACAGGATAGCTTGCGGCAACTCCAAGTCCGCGCCTCTGACCGATGGTGTAGTGCTCTATTCCCTTGTGCTTTCCAAGAACATGGCCGTCAAGGTCTATGATGTCGCCTGGAATGCTAGGCTTGTCTGAAAAAAGTGCATCGCGGTATTCTTCGCCTACAAAGTCCTGGCTTTCTTCCCTGTCGGCTGCTTTTAGGTTTGCGCTCTTTGCAAGTTCAAAAACTTCTGCCTTTGTCTTTGTTGCCAACGGGAACCTTACCTTTGCAAGGGTATCTGATGGCACGCGGTAAAGGAAGTAGGTCTGATCCTTTGAAACGTCTGTTGCTCCACTTATCATAAATGGGCGTTGGTCTGTCCCAAAAATTCCTTCTTCTGGGCGGACGATTTTTGCATAGTGTCCCGTGCAGAAGTAATCATAATGAATTCCAAGTTTATCAATAGCTTCAAGCATGGCTCCGAATTTTATGTTTCTGTTGCACATGATGCATGGATTTGGAGTGCGTCCGTTTCTATATTCGCTTTTAAAATACTCAAGAACCTTTTCCTTGTATTCAGTCTTTACATCAACTACATGATATTCGATTCCGTTTGCCTTACAGAATTCAGTACACTCTTCGATGTTTTCTTCTTCACCAGGTCCGTAGCAGGCTTCCTTCATTTTTACTTTGTTGCTGTCCTTGTTTTTTTCTATGACGGTTCCATCCCAAAGACTCATGGTTACACCTATTACTTTGCATCCCATGTTCTTGAGCATGAAGGCTGTAAGGGTTGAATCAACTCCACCTGAAAGTCCAACTAAAACTGTATCACCTGCCTTTGGCAAGTCCTGTTCAACATAATTCATGAAGACGATTATACAATTTTTATTGGTAAGTATCGACATATTGGGTTATACTAATATTATATATTCGGTTATAAGTAGAATTATTCATGGAAACAATAGAAGACCTTAAACTGTATACTTTCCCTGCTTTGCTTGCCAATTCCGTAAAAAAATTCTACGACAGGCCTGCCCTTGCTCTTGTCGGTGAATACCCTGTGTCCTATGGTCAGGTTAAAGAAAAAAGCGAAGCCCTTTCTTATGTTCTTGAGCAGATTGGCTTAAAAAAAGAATCCAAGATAGTGATTTTGGGCACCGGCCGTCCTGAATGGGGTATTGCATATTTTGCCATCGTTAACCGTGGAATGATAGCGGTTCCTCTTTTGCCGGATTTTTCCGTTGCGGAAGTGGAAAGCATCCTTGCCCACTGCGGCGTTGATGCCATGTTTGTGGAAGAAAAGCTCTATAAAAAAATAGAGTGTCTTGGAGATAATCTTCCAAAAACCATCATTAAACTTGAGGACTATTCCCTTATCAGAGGTGATGAAGAAGCTTATGAAAAAGCTGATCACTTTGTCCGCCATCACGCTTCTGAAATAAAGAAGGCTCTTGTACCTGTTGAAATTGATGAAGATGCAACTGCAAGCATAATTTATACAAGCGGAACTACTGGAAGATCCAAAGGGGTTGAACTGTCTCACAAGAACATCGTGTGGACATCGGTTCAGTGCCAGAGCGTTCATCGTGTAAACAAAATTGACCGTGCCCTTTCATTTCTTCCATTGAGCCATGTCTATGAATTTACCATTGGCTTTGTAATGATGCTTCTGAACGGCGCCTGTGTCTACTATCTTGGAAAGCCTCCTGTCGTCAGTGCTCTTCTTCCTGCCTTTGAAAAAGTTGAGCCTACAATCGTTCTTTCAGTTCCCCTTGTAATGGAAAAAATCTACAAGAACAAGGTTCTTCCTACGTTCCAGTCAAACAAAATTCTTTATGTTCTGTATAGAATTGCTCCTTTCAGGAAAATGCTGAACAGGGCTGCAGGAAAAAAACTCAAGAAGACTTTTGGTGGTCACCTTGTATTCTTTGGAATCGGCGGTGCAAAAGTTGATCCAAAGGTTGAAAAATTCCTCAAGGAAGCAAATTTCCCTTATGCCATCGGTTACGGGCTTACGGAAACTTCTCCTTTGCTTGCCGGCAGCGGAACAAAAATCACATTCCCGGGAACAGTTGGTCCTGCCATGGAAGGCGTTGAACTTGTAATCAACAATCCTGATCCAAAAACAAAAATAGGTGAAGTTGTTGCTAAAGGTCCAAACATCATGAAGGGCTATTACCGCGATCCGGAACTTACAAAATCGGTTTTCACTACTGAAGAAGACAGTGCAGGTCCTGGTTACTTTAAGACAGGTGATCTTGGTTTGATTGCAAAGAAAAAAGGTCTTGTCCGCCTTAGTCTGAAAGGCCGCAACAAGAATATGATTCTTGGTCCAAGCGGTGAGAACATCTATCCTGAAGATATTGAGTTCATCCTTAATCAGAATCCTTTTGTAAATGAATCTCTGGTTGTTGAAGGGGATGGCGGTCTTGTTGCCCTTGTCAAGGTTGATGAAGAAAAACTTGAGGAAGAAGCAAAGCAGCGTAGCCTTAGGGACAGAATTGAAAACAATGTTCAGAAGGTAAGCCGCGATCTTGCCTGGTATAAGGAAGCAATTCTTGGAGAAATACAGTTCTTTGTGAATACACGCGTAAACAAGTCTTCCCACATCGGTAAAATAGAAAAAATCGATGAATTTGAAAAGACGGCCACTCAGAAAATCAAGCGCTATATCTACGAACTGAAGGAAAAGGCTAAGAGCAAGATTAAATAGCATTGAGAAAAGGGCGTTTTTGGTGTATTCTATATTCCTATGGCATATGAAGTAACAGCGACAAGAAGACGCCCCCAGAGTTTTTCAGCTCTTGTCGGTCAGGAATTTGTTGCAGAAACATTAAAGAATTCAATTCAGTCAGGCAAAATCGCCAATGCATATCTGTTTTCAGGCCCAAGAGGATGCGGAAAGACTTCTACTGCCCGTATTCTTGCAAAAGCCCTCAACTGCCAGAAAGGTCCAACAGCGACTCCGTGCGGTGAATGTGATGCCTGCCGTGAAATTACAGCAGGTTCAGCTCTTGATGTTATTGAAATAGACGGAGCCTCAAACAATTCCGTAGATGGCGTGCGTCAGATAAAAGATGAAGTTCTTTTCCCTCCTCAGACCTGCCGCTACAAAATCTACATCATCGACGAAGTCCATATGCTTTCAAACAACGCCTTCAATGCTTTGCTTAAGACCATTGAGGAGCCGCCTCCACATGTAGTTTTTATTTTTGCTACTACAGAACTTCAGAAAGTTCCTGCTACCATCAAATCAAGGTGTCAGCAGTTCAACTATCGCCTTGTTCCCGTTGAAAAAGTTAAGGAACAGCTAGCACAGGCTGCCGCAGAACTTGGAATCAAGGCTCAGAATGAAGCCCTCTATTGGATTGCCCGTGAAGCTGGCGGTTCAATGCGCGACAGCTATACTCTTTTTGATCAGGTTGCGGCATTCAGCGGCGATGAAATTACCTACGAAAAAATCCGCGACAAACTTGGACTTGTTGGAATCGACAGGCTCAACGAGCTTTTTGGTCTCTGCGTAAAAGGAGACAGCACCAATGTTCTCCTCAAGTTTGATGAATATCTTCAGAACGGTGTAAGCATAGAACAGCTCATCTCAAACTGTACCGATTACCTTCGATCTATTCTTTTCATCAAGAGTGGAATCAAAAAGGAAGCTTTGCTCGGTCAGAGTGCAGAAAGGTATTCGGCAGATGTGATTAATGCCTGGTCTACGATTCAGGTTGAACGTGCTTTGAGCATTTTCATGCAGCTTTACCGCGATATAAGATATTCTTTAAGTCCACGTTATGAATTTGAACTTGCACTTTCTAGAATGTGCTGGCTCAAGGATTATGTTTCGGCACAGGAAGTAAAGAAGGCTGTTGATGCAGTAAAACCAGTCCTTATGAATGCGGCAGGCCCAAGAAAGCTTCAGGCAGTTGCAGGTGGAACCGGACAGCCATCAGTTCAGCCAGTTCAGCAGGTGCAGACAGAAAGAAGGTCAGAAACTCCAGTTCAGACTTCAGCACCGGCTCGTTCTGTAAATGGATTGCCAACTTTCAGTGCTCTTACGGAAGAAACCAGTGATGTGCCTGATGAATCAGAAGCGGGACCCAATGTAGAAGAGGAATTCGACCCTTTTCTTAATGGCGGAGCTGAACCGCCGGTAAACAATTCAGCAATGGAACCTGCAAAGCCAGTGGAAGTTGCAGTGCCAGAGGTTCAGGAAGTTCAGCCTGAAAAAAATGCAGCATTAAAAACTGTTGACTCAAGCAACATAGAAAAAGTCCGCGATGCAATAATCAGTGATTTTTCCGTTGAAGATGCCATGATTTCCAACAGCCTTTCAGAGACCTGCAACTGGCAGCTGAACGGTGACAAGATGACTATGTACGCAGAAAACAATTTTGTTCAGGTACAGCTTTCATCTGAAGTCGAAAAAATTTCAGCCTATCTTTCTGAAGCTTATGGAAGAAAAATTTCCATTGAAATAAAAATTCTAGAAAAGAAAGAAACTGAAGAAAAAGTAGTTCTTCCAAAGGAAGTGGAAGTCCTGTGCGATGTGTTCAGAGGATCTCTTCTTGGAGTTCAATGATAGAAAAAGAGAATAGGAGTAAAATATGTCTGTAAAAGTATTTATCGATGGAAAAGAAGGAACAACAGGCCTTAAGATTTTTGAACGCTTTGCAAAAAGATCCGACCTTGAAATAATCGAAATCGACGAAGAAAAGCGCAAGGACAGCAGCGAGCGTGCAAAGTGCATCAATGCTTCCGACTATACATTCCTTTGTCTTCCAGATGCTGCTTCAATCGAAGCCGTAAGCCTCTGCACAAATCCAAAGACAAGAATCATCGATGCTTCAACAGCACATCGCGTAAATCCTGCATGGGCATACGGATTCCCGGAACTGGACAAAAGCTTCCGTGAAAAGATCCAGACTTCAAACCGCGTTGCAAATCCTGGCTGCTATGCCAGCGGTTTCAATGCCATTGCATATCCACTTGTAAAGAGCGGAATTCTTCCAAAGGATTATCCAGTCTGTGCCAATGCGGTTTCAGGATATTCTGGGGCAGGTAAAAAGGCGATCGCTCTTTATGAAGCGGAAGGCCGCAATGTGGAACTTGATTCTCCAAGACTTTACGCCCTTACACAGGCACATAAGCATCTTCCTGAAATGAAGCTTATTCCGGGCCTTGAATTCGAGCCTGTTTTCAATCCTTATGTGTGCGATTATTTCCAGGGAATGACGGTTACGATCGGACTTCATACAAGACTCCTTGCAAAAAAAGTTTCGGCAAAGGATGTTTGGGAAATGTTTGCAAAGCATTATGAAGGCTGCAACTTTGTAAAGGTTCCGTCTTTTATGGGTGAAGAAACTCTTACAGAACCATTCATTCCAGCCAATACTCTTGCCAATACAAACATGATGGAAGTTTTTGTTTACGGAAATGATGAGCGCATCTGCATTACAACAAGACTTGATAACCTTGGAAAGGGTGCGTCAGGTGCTGCTGTTCAGTGCCTAAACATCATGATGGGCATTGATGAAACAACAGGCTTGATTTAATAGGGGAATTATATGAATCCATTTGATATGATGAAAAATCTTGGCGGTCTTCAGAACCAGCTTAAGGAAGCTCAGGAAAAACTTGGTGCGCTCAGGGCAACAGGTTCTTCTGGCGGCAATATGGTTAATGTTACAGTCAACGGAAAATTTGAAATGGTGGACATCAAGCTTGATCCGATCTGCGTAGATAACCGCGATGTTCCTATGCTTCAGGATCTTATTCTTGCAGCACATCACGCCGCAGTAGAAGCCATGCAGGACAAGATGAAGTCTGAACTTGGTCCTATGCTCGGTGGAATGAATATCCCAGGGCTTTGATCCATAGGGTGATTTTACGATGAACGCACTCGACGAACTTACAGAAAGCTTTTCTCACCTTCCAGGCATCGGAAAAAAATCTGCAGCCCGTATTGCCAACAGTCTTTTAAAGGCAGACAGTTTATTCATGTCCAGGTTTGCAGAACAGATTAAAACCCTGCAGGAAAAGATTAAGCCCTGTTCCGTTTGCGGGGCATGGACGGAAGAAGATCCTTGTCCAATCTGTTCTGATGTTACCCGTGACCGCAGCGTTATCTGTGTTGTTGAACAGCCCCAGGATGCTGCGACTATTGAAAGCAGCCACGAATTCCACGGGCTTTTTCATGTCCTCGGTGGCGTTATTTCTCCCCTCGAAGGAATGACTCCAGATAAGCTCCGCATAAGTTCCCTTGTGGATCGCGTCAAGGAAGGGGCTGTAAAGGAAGTTATTCTTGCGACAAACCCTACTGTTGAAGGCGACACTACGGCCCTGTATATCCAGCGCATTCTTTCCGAAACAGGCGTTACAGTTACTCGCCTTGCTTCTGGTCTGCCTGTTGGTGGTGACCTTGAATATGCCGACCGCCTTACACTGGCAAGAAGTTTCCGTGGAAGGACAAAGTTCTAGTATTCCGGAGATTTTATGAAAAATTTTTTTTTGATTTCAATTCTGTCAGTCATTATGTTTTCGGGCTGCAATTCAAAGAAGTCTTCAAAATCAACAGTCACTGTGAATGGTAAGACAATGGATATGGATGCAGGCTCCAATGTTACGATAAATATTTCCAATGGCAGCGGAAACAAGGTTGTCATCAATGGACAGGATGTGCCATTGGAATGAATGTCTGTGCCTAAACCAAACATATTTTTCCGCTTTCATTTCTTGGGAGTTTTTCATAATGGATGTATTTTTGAGGAATGAAAACGGGAGAGATTCCGTCAAAAACTGAATTGGGCAGAGATGATGGAAGATCTTTTCCTGATATGTGAGCCACAACAAATTTCTTTGAGTTTTTTTCTTCAACACTGATTTCACATTCTTCGATACTGGAAACCTGAAGCAGCCGCTTTTTGATTTCACAGGCATTTATTTTTTCGCCAAGAATGTTCAGCTGGTCGTCGGAACGGCCGTTAAGATACAGAAGTCCGTCTTTCAGATAACCTTTGTCCTTTGTGTCATAGTAGCCTGAAATTCCGCAGACGGAAAAAGGAGAGTCCACAAGGATGTTTCCTTCTGGTGAAAATTTTACCTTTATGGAATCGAATATTTTTCCCACACAGTTTTCGTGGGCAGGTTTTTCATTCAGCACATTATAGGACACATAATTTACTTCAGAAGAACCGTAGTAGAGAATTATCTTTGCATTGGAAAAGCAGAAGCGGGTCATCTCAAAAAGTTTTTCGCTTATGAACTGTGAACCGCAGATTATTGTCCTGATGTTTTCAAATTTTCCTCCGTGGCGGACTAGGTGCAGAAGTTTGTCTGGAATCAGGTAGATGGTGTCGATTCTGTTTTTTAGGATCTCATCTGCCCAGACTTCGGCGCGGAATGAAGATGCGCAATGAAGGAATGCTTCTGCTTCCACCGCTTCATAGGCAATGTTCAGATTGCCGGTGAATGCAAGACTTCCGTGGATGAAAATTCTTGAGCTTGAATTGATTGAAAAAAGTTCATCCTGCTCCGGGAAAAAATCAGTCCAGCTTCTTTTTGTCCTGAAATATAATTTTGGCTTTCCTGTCGTTCCTGATGAGGCGACTGCAAAATCTGCTTCCTTTGGTATTTCCACGGCTTCAATGATTGAATCGTCAAGCTTCCGTGGGGCAATGATTGGAATGGATGAACCAAGGTTCGATGTAAATTCCTTTAGCTGAAGTTCCGGCTTGTCCTGGTGAATCAGATGCAGATGTTTCATTTTATCCTCTCAAGAAGAATGGCACTTGCAATTCCGCCTGCCGCAGGAACCGCCGCTATTCCGTAGTGCTCGTCAAAATGTTCAAGGGCTTTCATCAGGTGGAGGACCACTATGGCACCGGACGCTCCGTATGGATGGCCGTAAGCAAGGGCACCTCCGAAAGCATTGGACGGCTTGGAAAATCTTTTTTTATACAGAAGATCAAGGCAGGCGAAGGCCTGGTTGTAATCTATTCTGTCGATTTCGTTTTCATCGATCCCGGATTTTTCAATGAGCTTTTCCATTGCAATGATCATGCTTTCAGGACTTAAAAATCGCGGGCCTCCAACTGTAATTGCATGGCGGATTTTAAAAACCGGGCTGCTGGATTTTTTTGCAGTAGTTTCATCAGCAACCGTAACAAATGCCGCACCGTCATTGAAAAGGCAGCTGGTGGCAGCGTTGATTATTCCGTCTGGAAGAACAGGCGCAAGTCTTTCAATGAATTTTTTGGAAATTGAATTTCTTATTCCTTCGTCTTTTTCAAGGCCAAAAACCGGAAGCGCAAGAGACTTGATTACATCCGCTAATTTTGCAGCCTTCTCATGACTTTCAACAGCGGAAAAAATTAAATCGTCTGATGTAAATCCATGCTTTCTGCATGTTTCGTCTGCGCTCATTATCATAGAATTTTCACTGAAGGTTTCCGGAATGAACTGGGCGGAAACATAGGAATTGTCTTCTTTGCTCGGGTCATGGTTCGGGTGGTTTCTGTTGTATGAACGCACGCAGCAGGTTGAAGCACTTTCTGCCCCTCCGCAAATCACCACGGAATTGAGGCCGGATTTGATTCGGGCGTATCCCGTCATTATGCTTTCAAGACCTGACGCACACTGGGCATCGATTGTGATTCCTGGAATGTCGTCACCAAGTCCTGCCTTGAGGAGTGCAAGCCGTGCAAGGTTTCCGCCTCCGCTTGTGCAGTTTCCTGCTATTACCATTTCTGGTGCTATTCCCTGTGCAATGTTTTTATGGTTCAATGCCTTTAAAACTTCTGCCGCAAGGTCTTCTGCCGGAATGTTTTTGTATGCCTTGTTCTTTAGGCCTATGAAAGTCCTCAGTCCGTTTATTATGAATGCGTCTGCCATTTTTGCGGTTGGATTTTTCCAGTTAGAATTCTTCTATTCCAAGGCCAAGTTCTTCAAGCATTTCAAGGTCTTCCTTGTTGGTGCTTCCTTCTACTGTAAGAAAGTCTCCGCTGATGAGGGCATTTGCACCGCTAAGGAATGCGTCGCGTCCGTTTTCGCCAAGGGATTTTCTTCCTGCTGCACAACGGATGAACTGTGATGGCATTATGAAGCGGAATACTGCGATGGTCTTCAATGCTTCTTCCTTTGAAATCTTTTCGATGTTTTCAAGGGGCGTTCCTGGAATCGGGTTCAGGATGTTTACAGGTACAGACTGAACTTCAAGATCGCGGATTGTCATGGCAAGGTCAATTCTGTCTTCGATGGTTTCTCCCATGCCGATGATTCCGCCGGAACAGATTTCAAGTCCTGCTTTTTTTGCGTTACTTATGGTTTCGATTCTGTCTTCGTAGGTATGTGTCGTACAGATTTTTGAAAAATAATTTTTGCTTGTTTCCACATTGTGATGGTATCTTACGACACCCGCCTCCTTAAGCTGAACCATCTGCTCGTAGGAAATGATTCCGTGGGAAGCGCAAAGCAAAAGCTTTCCGTTTGTAGTCTTTAAGATTTCCTTGTAGCATTCAAGTGCCTGGTCGAATTCCTGACCTTTGAGTCCTACACCGCTTGTGACAAGTGAAAGGCGTGAAACTTTGTTTTCGATTGCTTTCTTGCACTGTGGAATTGCGTCTTCAGGTTTTATCATCGGGTGACTGGTGCAGCTGGTTTTCCAGTGGGCACTCTGTGCGCAGTACTTGCAGTTTTCTCCGCATTTTCCCTGACGTGCACTTATGATGGAACATACGCTTGTTGTTTTTGGAGCACATGCAAGCCTTATTTCGTTGGCGGCCTTTGCAAGATCTTCAAGTGGCTGGTTAAAAAGTACAAGGGCATCTTCCTTTGTTATCCTGTAGTTTTCTTTGATGATCTTTTCTTTAATATCGCTAATCATAGTTTCCTCTGTTTAGAATTGCTTTTCGTTTTGTTTCTGCCTTGAATATGAGGCATGATAAAAGTGCTTCCAGTTCCGAAAGCAGAATGTTTGTGGCCGAAACAAGGTTCTTCTTTTTAGGACCTCGTGCCATTGATGCAAGGTGAACTTTGTCCCATGTTTCGAATACCAAAGGGATGAAATTTATGGCAAGGGAGATGAGCAATGCACCGTGCATTTTTTTTACAGGTGGAATCACTTTTGCAAAGGCGTTTTCAATCTGTTCAAGGCTGTCCTGGATCTGTGAGCTGGAGGTGGTTTCGAAAATCACCTGACAGGCAAAAGCCGTAATAAAAAGCCGTGCGGTGTAAAGGATTCCCCAGATAAAACCTTCTTTGTTGAATGAAAATTCAGGAAAGAAATTGAACATCCTTAAAACAGTGACAAAAGCCCCAAGGACAAATACATAAGGCAAAGACTTTATGGTAGTCCAGTTGCCGCGGGCAAGGAAAAACAGCAGCAATGAAAAGGCAATACAGCCTGGTAGCTTGATTTGTTCGTAAGTTGTTTCCTTAAAGCAGAAAATGCAGAATGAAAACATTATGAGGATTTTTATAAGGGACGGAATCCTGTGCAGAATTGATGTTCTGTTTTTGTATGAGAATAATGCTACAGCCATAGAAGGTCTTCCAGTTTCATTCCGTCTTTAAGCGGATTTCTGATGCTCCACTGCTCAAGATCAAGCTTTAATCCGTCTGTTGGATTTCCATCAAAACGGATTTTCCCCTTGTCAAGGACAATAAATCTGTCTGCGAGGGCCAGGATTTTTTCAAGTTCATGGGTAAGGACAAGGACTGTTTTGCCTTGGTTTTTAAGCTGTTTTAGAATTCCACAGGTTTTCTTGATTCCGGGCCAGTCAAGGTTTGCAAAAGGCTCGTCAAAAATGAAAATGCTCCTGTCCATGGCAAGTATGCCTGAAACTGCAAGCCTTCTTTTTTCTCCGCCAGACATGGTTCTTGCGGCAGCCGATTTTTTGTAAAGCAATCCAGTTGCTTCCAGAGACTGAACGATTTTTTCTTTCAGTGCTTCTTTTTTATATCCTGAATTCTTTGCGCCAAAGGCAACATCTTCTTCGCAGGTTTCTCCAAGAATCTGTGCGTCTGCATCCTGGAAAACAAGGCCAGCCTGAGAGCTTGTTTCGATTGTTCCTTCTGTAGGCGAATCCAGCTTTGCAATCAATGACATGAGGACGCTTTTGCCTGATCCGTTGGAACCTGCAATTACGGCAAAGTCTCCTTCATCAATTGCAAAACTGATGTTTTCCAGCGCAGTCGTTTTGTCTGGAAAAATTTTTGTTACTTCTTTTATTTCTATTGCTTTCATTTTAGAGCTGAACTGTCTTTCTGAATTTCTTTGTGAGTGGAACCATGAGGATCAGCTTGATTGTATTTCCTGGAATGAAAGGAAGGACAACAAGTGGAATGCTTTCAGCAACGGTCTTGTGGGTGATGTGTGTGAATCCGATGATTCCCATGGTAAAGCAGATTATGGTTGCAATCAGTGCTGCGATTGAAATCAGGATGTACTGCTTTAGGTTTGAATGTTCTTTGTTTTTGTTGAGCAGAATATGAAGGAAAAGTCCGCTTACCAAAGCTGCAAGAAAATATCCGTAAAGGAAGCCGCAGGTTGGATGGGATGTAAGGATGTGGAATCCTGCCTTCCCAGAAAATACTGGAAGCCCCATTGAACCGAGAAGAAGGAAAACTGCAACTGCAATTGCTCCGTAGACAGGGCCAAGAATAAGTCCGCTTAACATTGACATCATGTCCTGAAGTACGATTGGAATTCCACCTGGAAGAGGTATGATGAGGAAACTGCCAGCGGAAATCAATGCTGCAAAAAGTGCACTGAGAACAAGTCCTTTAAATTTTGAGTTCATTTAGTTTTTCTCCTGATTTTATGAAATTTATGGTGCATGGTGGAAACGATTTTTCCTGACCGTTGCATTCTGTTACAGCCCATCCGTAGGAATTGATTCCCTTGAACAGGTAAGTTTTTTCTGAATCCTTCACCTTAAAGCTTTTGCCTATGTCTGGGCAGAAAAGGTTCCATTGCTTTTCAAGGTCGCTATTGTTTTCTTTTGCCGATTTTATTTCTGCCTTAAGATTTTCTATGATTTTCTTAAGGATGTCTTTTCGCAAAACCTTTTTATCCCCGTCAAAAATGAAATCCGTTCCGCTTAGTTTAGGCTTAACTGAAAGATTCAATCCAAGTCCAAGGTTTATCCAGTTGGTAAAGGAGCCTGTGGAACTCAAGTCATCAAGAATTCCACCTGCCTTGCCTTTCTCTGTCCATATGTCGTTTGGCCATCGTACGAAAATCTTTCGCCCGCTTGTTTCCTGAAGCGCTTTTGCTGCCGCTATCTGGCATGCCATGACAAACCTGTGGCTTTCCGCAAGTGAAATTGATTCCTTTGAAACTATGGTGCAGGCAAGGCTTCCCCTTGTTGTAGTCCATTTGTGGTCTGCGTGTCCCTGTCCCTTGTTCTGAATGTCAGCAGTGATTACTTTTAGTTCTCCGTTTTTGCATTCTTCTGCAGCAATACGCCCTTGAATCATGGTAGAGTCGGTTTCCGCAAAATGAGAAAAGGAAGATTCAATCATGCCGAATTCCCATGGGTAAAGACTGTCGGCAAGATCTTCCGAAAGCTGATATCCGTTTCTTGCAGAATCAATTTTATATCCTGAAAGCTGAAGGGACTGAACTGCCTTCCATACGGCAACACGGGAAACACCCGTTTCATTTGCAAGGGTATCGCCGTTAATCGGAGAGGAGGCTGTTCTTAAAATCTGGAGTATCTGTGATTTTGTAGAAGGTTTTTTGTTAACCATTGATTGTATAAGGTTAACGAATTTACATGTTATTGGTCAATAGAGTTTAGGAACTGGATGCATCTTTCTGACATGGAAGTGTATCCGCCTGCAGTAAAGATTTCCTTTGCCCATGTTGCATTTTCCTTTGCCTGAGCTTTATCAGCTTCTGTTGCATTTCCTTTTGTCAGTACCAGAGCCTTTGCAAAATAATCGCTTCCAAGGGCAGCTGTATTCTCTGCATCCCTGTCGTATTTTATTGCTGTCTCCAAGGCCTCAAGTGCTTCCATTTTGTTTCCGTTCAAAGACCTCATTCTTGCAATCTGGTACCAGTCAAGACCAATTTCTGCAAGATAACATTCCTTTGTGTGGATATCTGCTGAGCGCAAATAGAATTTTTCTGCAGTGGCATAGTCCTTTCTGCCTGCATAATAGTTTCCCTTTATTCTGTAAAGGTAGGCAAGGTAATAAGGATTTTTTGCAATCCTTTTTTCTGTTGCGTTTACGGCTTCAAGATCTGCGTTTGTTCCCTTTAGGTCTGCATCGTAAAGTGTGCATACGGAAAGAAGAAAATCCTTTTGGTCTGAAATGCTTGCATAGTCCATTGCTTTTGCAAGGTCTGTAGAATAGTCCGTGCCAGTGTAATAGCAAAGGACGGCTTTTGAAAGTGAAATCTTGCATAGAAGCTCCCTGTTGTCTACGGAAACTGCCTGCGTGTAGGCTTCCGCAAGGTGGGTGTCTGCAAGAATGTATTTTGAGGAAGCGATTTCTATGTTTGCACTTTCATAAAGGGCTGATGCGGCTTCCGAAACATTGCTGTATTTCATAGGTCTTGTCTGTTTTTTTGCAAAGCAGGGAAGTGTAAGAATTGAAAAAATAAATATTGCTGCTGCTTTAGTTAATTTCATTTTAGAACTCCGTGCTTCTTAACTGAACTGTAGATGTGTTTGCTCCAGAATGTTCTTCAACACCTTTTTTGATGAAGCCTATGTTTTTAACTCCACTCAGAACATCACGCATCTGTATTACCGCCTGGTTTACCTGAACAAGAAGATCTGAAACCTGAGGATCAAGATTTGCAACAAGATGGGAAGCGTCGCCTGTAAGGGATTCAAGGTTTGAAAGTATTCCTGCTATTTCTTTTGAATTTTCTTTTCCTAGCAAAGCAGGAATGCCTTCGCTGTTTATGGTTGCAAGAAGATCATTAATTTCTGCAAGAATTTTATTGATGTCGCTTCCACCAGTTCCGGAAAGAATGCCATCCACATCACCAAGAAGATTGTCTATGTTCTTTACGATTTTGCCGATCTCAGTTCTTTCTGTTCCAGCAAAGGCTTCGTTAACCTGACCAAGAAGGATGTTTATGTTGTCTACGAGAGCTGTAACTTTATTCAATATCAAAGCAATTGAATCAGAACTTCCTTCGATAGTAATCAAACCTTTTGAAATATATTCCTGTCCAGTAAATGAATCTGTTCTGAAAATTTCACTTCCGCTTTCAATTGTTCCCTGCCCGCTACCCGGATGGAAAACAAAGGAAGAACCGAATGGACTTGAAGCAAATTCAACGAGGGAATATGGGCGGATGTATTCGTCATAGTCTCTAAGTATGTAGTAGTTTACCCGGACCTGAGATCCTTCAAGGGAAATTGATTTTACTTTTCCGATTGAAAACCCCTTATAGGTTAAATCTTTCCCTACTGCCATTCCGCTTGAATTGTCTATCATGGTGTAATATGTATTTTTTTTCTGGAACCATTTCTGGGTCATGCCGATGGAAAAAATCAGGACAACGAGACCTACGAGTCCAACTAAGGAAAATATTCCAACAATCTGATCCGAATATTTAATCTTGAATTTCATTTATGGTTCCTTCTTTCATTATTATCTTTCTTGCAGGAAAAGCCTTTACAAAAACCGGGTTGTGGCTGATATAAACCATTGTATTCCCTTCCTCCAAAAAGTTGTGGAGAATTTCCGTTACATTGTCCACTGCCTTTACATCAAGGGATTCAGTAACTTCATCAAGAAAAAGAATTTCCGGTTTTATTATGAATGCCCTGGCAAAAGCAACTTTTTTCTGTTCACCCATGGAAAGATCGGCAGGTCTTAAATCCAGACTCCTTTCATAGTTAAGCAGCTGGCAGACTACTTTTATTTTTTCTACTTTTTCTTCCGCTGATAATTCCGGATAATGAATCTGCAATGGAAGCATAAGGTTCTGCATTATGTTCTGATTTGCCCAAAGTGCCGAATCCTGAAAGATGAATGAAGCTCTTTTTCTGAAAGCCCGTGTTCTTCTTTCATTCATTGCATGAACATCCCTTCCTTCAAATCTGACGGTTCCTTTTGTGGGTACAATTATTCCGGCGGTTACTTTCATCAGTGTGGATTTTCCGCTTCCTGATTTTCCGTCAAACTGAACTGTCGTGCCTTTTTCAATTTTAAATGACGCACCCTTTACGATTGGTATTCCGGTCTGAGAAATGAATTCAACATTTTCCACATCAAAAAGTGCCATCATCTACCTCAGTACAACCAGCAGGATTATCAGAACATCCGCAATGATGATGTTCATGAATGATTTTGTAACGGATGCAATGCCTGCAACAGGAACTTCCGTTGAAGCACGCTGAACGTTAAATCCGAAATATGTTGATGCGATGGAAATTATCATTCCAAAGACTATGCTTTTAAGAATTGATACTCCAATGGTGATGAGGTCAAAGCTCTTTAAAATTCCCGCAAGATAGTCGGAAGCCGTTACTGGATTTACGATGAGGGAAACAAAAAAAGGTCCGAAGGTTCCGCAAAGGCAGAAGTAAAGGTTCAGAAAGAAAACTGATGCAGTTACCCCAAGAAAGCGAGGTGCTGCAAGATAGCTTATGGGATCAATGCCAAAGGAAATGTAGCTTTCAATCTGATGGCTGATGACCATTCCTCCAATTTCGGTTGAAATTGCAGTTGCAGAACGGGCCGTAACAACAAAAGCAACAAGCAGCGGACCTATTTCCTGAACTATGGTTATTACAAGAACTTTGTAGATGAGGCTTTCTTGACCGAATGAAAGAAGGAACTGGTAGCCTACAAGATAAAGGGCAGAACCAAGGGCGGCGGACAGCATGGAAATGATGGGAAGTGCTTCAATAAAAGTAAAGAGCAGCTGCATGATCAGGATTTTTCTTGCTGATTTTTCTCTAGTAACAAAGAAAAAGGAAGTTTTCAAAAGGTGGCCCATATAACCCACTAAGTAAGCAGAAGAAGTAAATTTTGAGTTTATGATGTGTCCAACTTTTTTAATCATATGCATATAGTATATGGTAAAATTCACGAATTTCATAGTTGAAAAAACATGAGACAGCTGATTTGTTGTAAAGAACGGAAATTTTAGATAAAATTAAACTTATGGTAATAGCTTCAATTGATATGAAAGACGGACATGTTGTCCAGTTGAAAAATGGCAAGGATCTTGTTCTTCAGCGTGATGACGCTGATGCTTTGATCAACGACTTCAACAAATATGGCGAAGTTGCAATTATCGACCTTGACCAGGCATTGAGAAATACAGATGCAAAAGGCAATACACCAAATACTGAACTTTTAAAGTCCCTCCTTAGAAAAGGAAATGTTCGCGTTGGCGGTGGAATCCGCGATGTAAAGAAAGCAAAGGAATTGATTTCCCTTGGTGCAGAAAAGGTTATCGTTGGTTCGGCAGCCTGGAATGCAGACCGCAAGACAGAAAGCGATCCTATCCTTAATGTTGCTTTCCTTGAAGAACTTGTTGCAGCCGTTGGCAAGCAGCGCGTGATCATTTCTGTTGATGCAATCAATGGAAAGATTGCCCTCAAGGGTTGGACAGAAACAGCAAACATTTCCCTTATTGAAGGCGCAAAGGAAGCTGAAAAATATGCTTCTGAACTTCTTTTTACATGCGTTGAAAAGGAAGGCTGCATGCAGGGAACAGACATGGACATGTGTCGCCAGCTTAGGGCAGCAGTAAAGTGTCGTGTTGTAGCTGCAGGCGGAGTAAACAGTCTTGAACAGATTGCGGAACTTGAAAAGCTTGGATGTGATGTTCAGCTTGGAATGGCCCTCTATACTGGTGCAGTTTCTCTCAAGGACAGCTTCATGGCTTGCCTTGACTGGGAAAAGACAAACGGAATGGTTCCTGTAATTGCTCAGAGTGTGAACGGAGAAGTTCTCATGATGGGATTTTCAAACAAGGAAGCAATTGCAAAGACCTTTGATACTGGCAAGCTTACATTCTTTAGCCGTACAAGAAATGTACTATGGACAAAGGGTGAAACAAGCGGTCATTTCCTTGAAGTTGTAAAGATGCGCGTAGACTGCGACAGAGATACAATCCTTGCTACAGTTATTCCTCATGGCGGTGCATGCCACACAGGAAGCTTTACCTGCTTTGGAGCAGAGCCTGACGAAAGAAGTTCAATGGAACGCCTCTATGCAACAATTTCAGAGCGCTTTGCAAATCCTCGCCCAGGAAGCTACACGGCAACTCTTAATGACAAGCGTGTTCGCGAAAAGGTAGAAGAAGAAGCAGAAGAAATCTGTGAAGCAGAAGGAAAGGATGAAGTCATCTGGGAAGCTGCCGATCTTCTTTACTTTGTAAGTGTCCTTATGTACAAGGAAGGCGTTACATGGCAGGACGTATACAACGAGCTTGACCGTCGTCATAAAAAATAAGTTTCGGTTTTTGCAAAGACAGGTTGAACTAGAGAGGGGAATAGATCAATGAAATTTTACAGTACCCGAAATACTGAAAATACAGCGGGTTTTAAGAAGGCTGTTCTTGACTGTATGCCTTCTGATGGCGGACTGTATGTTCCGTATGACATGGCGGATTTGCGCCGCTGGATTCTTTACGCAGACGAAAAAACATCTTTCTCATCCCTTGCAGGTGCACTTACATCTGCAATGATAAATGATGAGTTCAGTCCAATAATCTGTGAAACAATTGCAACAAGGGCTTTTAAGAAGGACCCTGTGTTTAAGCAGCTGGATGAAAACCTTTTTCTTCTTGAACTTTACAACGGCGAGACGGGAACCTTCAAGGATTATGGAGTTTCTTATCTTACTGCTGCCCTTGAAACAATTCTTCAGCTTGATGGAGAAAAGGCAATTCTTCTTGATGCAACTACAGGTGAACTTGGTGCTTGTATGGCTAGGGCTTTGAGGGATAAAAATCTCCTTAAGTCTGTTCTGGTAAGTCCAAAGGGAAGCCTTCGCGGATTGGAGGAAAGTGATTTTGTCTGGAATGGAGGAAACATTTTCCCTGTTGAAGTGGATGGAACCATTGAGGACTGCCGAAATTTGGTTCGCAAGATTTTTGCAGACCGCGGGCTGGTAGAAAAATATCACCTTACAGTCGCAAACACGGCAAACATCGGAAGACTTTTGCCACAGGCATTTTTCTACACCTTTGCATTCAGTCGCCTTAAGAAAATTGTAAATGGCGACATATACTATGCTTTTTCAGCAGGTAATTACGGTAACCTTATTTCTGGTCTCTATGGATGGAGATTTGCCTTGCCTGTAAACGGATTTATTGTTCCGTCTACTCCGTTACTTACTCAGGATCCTGCAGGAAACTGTATGGTAACGGACAGTGTTGTTCCTATTGAAGATAGAATCCCTGCAGATCCTGCAAGTCCTTCCAATCTTGAACGATTGGAACAGGTGTTCAATGCAAATTCCCTGATGATACGGAGCTTTGTTTTTCCAGCCTTGGTATCTGAACAGGATACAAACGAGGCCTGCAAGGAGCTTTTTGTCAAATACAAGGTTTATGCCGATAGGGATACTTCTGCTGCTTATGCCGCTGCAAAAAAACGTTCCGATGTTACTGAAGATGGTGACGGTGCAGTTGTTCTTGTTGCTCGTGAAGATCCATCCATTGACGTAGACTTCCTTCTGCATAATCTTGGCGAATGCCCTGACAGGGATGTTTCCGTTGCCCAGGCCTTTACTCCTGTGAAACTGGACAAACCTTGCCTTGCACCTGATGATGTTGATTCCTTGATTTCAATTTTGAATTCATTGAATCTAAGAAGAATGTTCTAGATTTTTTTCCATTCAAATAAAAATGGGGGCTGTCAAAAGTGACAGCCCCCATGCTTTTAAAAACTACTTCTTCTTTTTAGCAACTGTCTTTTTAGTTGCAGGTGCCTTCTTAGTTGCAGTTTTCTTTACGGCTTCGGATTTCTTGGCCTTTGCCGGAGTTTTCTTTACTGCGGTTTTCTTTTCAGCCTTTTCTGTCTTTACCGTTTTTTTTGCGGCTGCAACTTTCTTTGCAGTTGTTGGTTTTTTCTCTGCGGTTGCTTTTTTTTCAACAGTTTTCTTTTCTGCAGTCTTTTTTGTGGCTGCCCCTTTCTTTTCTGCTGTAGTTTTTTTTGCCGGGGTGGTTTTCTTTACCGTTGCCTTTTTTTCTTCTGCAGGTTTTTTTGTCTTGGCATTTTTTGCAGCTGAAGTTTTTTTAGATTCTGCTGCTTTCTTTCCAGTTGCCTTTTTATCAGCTGCTTTTTTTACTGCAGGAGTTTTCTTTTCTTCCGCAGCTTTTTTAGCAGCAGTTTTTTTTGCAGCAGGTTTTTTTTCTGCAGCTGCCTTTTTAACTGCATTTTTCTTTGTGGTAGTCTTGCGTTTCTTTTCGACAGGCATTAAAGCTTCCATAAAGAGCTGACACTTGTATTCTGCCTTTTCTTTTGCTGCATTGAGTGTTCTGTAAAGGTCATAAACCTGTTCACGAAGAATTCTTGAAGCAAGCATTGAGTTTACTGCAAGTGCATACCACAAGGTTGCTTCCATCTTTTCCTTGTTGAACCAAACTGTTCCGTCGTATTCATTTGCACCGCAGAGAAGGAAAGAATCCTTGCCATCTGCAATGAGTTTTGCAGCTTCGTAGGCAGACTTAACGAATTCAGATGTGCTCAGGCTCATTTTGCTGATTTTTGAACAGAGGAAGATTCTGCTGAATACATTTCTCATTTCCCTGTCTTTTTCTGCAAAGTCAGTTCGTGCAATGAGGTCAGAAAGTTTTCTGTTGAATCCCCATTTTGTAAGATTGTCTGCACCCGCATTTGAAACGGCAGCAAATGAAACGAGAATTTCTGCACAGTACCTGTTCGTTTCAAATCCACGGTAGATGTCATTTTCAAAGGTTGCCTTTACTGCACTCTTCTTTCCGGAAGATTTCTGAGCTGCTTCAAATATCTTGTAGAGGTATTCAACCTGCTTGATGAATTCTGCAAATTTCTTTGCAGGTGTAAGTTCTGCAGATTTTGCCTTTGCTGGTTTCTTCTTTGTTACGGCCTTTTTCTTAGGGTCTGCCGCAGTTTCTTTTTCCGCAAGGGCAAGTGCTTCTTCCTTTGTCTGCTGGATGAATTTTTCTTCCATCTCGTAGTAAGCAAGGGCAGTCTTTTCAGATTCCTTGAGGAGACTCTTGATGGTTACTTTTTTCTTTGAAACCTTTGCCTTTGCAGTTTTAGCATCAACTTTAGTTGGAGCAAATACATCGTGGATGCTTGTAAGGAATTCAACTGAAAGGAATTTTTCAAGTTCTGCATAGAGTTCCTTGTAGCGGTATTCCTGCCATGCAATTTCAAGGTCTTCAACCCCAGAACCGTTTAGGAGTTCGTAAAGCTTTGCATACTTTCCTTCTGCATTGTCTACAACCTGGCGGACATCAGTGAATACCTGGGCTTCAAATCCCTTGAGCATCACGAACATTCCGTTGTTCATAAGTTCGTCTGATTTGCGAATGAACCAGAGGCCAGATCTCTGTTCGTGGAGAACAACATAATGGTTGTATCCATAGGTCAAACCGAGTCCTTCACCGAGGCTGCGTGTAACCATCTTCTTGTCGTCGTCACCGCTGCCAGTCTTTACTGCATATTCGCATGACTGCTTGATCCAGCCCTGTGCGCTGTCGTACTTGTTGTTGTAGAAAACGATTGTTCCTTCATCGCCCACAAAATTTGAATAGGCAAAGACATTTTCGTTTACGCTGCCGTTGTTCCAAACATCGTAGAAAAGGAAGTTTTCAACCTGGGCAAAAAGATAGCGCTTGTGCATGATAGGGAAGATGAGTGCACGGTGTCCGTTCATCAAGCCTTCGTCAACCTGTTCGTCCTTGTATGCACGGGTGTATTCCATTCCGTATTTTTCTTCGTAGCCTTCAAGCTGACCGTGACCGAACATTGGAAGTCCAGGCATTGTGATCATCAAGGTACAGACACCAAAGTATTTGTCTCCGCGTCCAAACTGGGCGACTGCTGTTTCTTCGTCAGGATTGTTCATGAAGTTTACATAGCGTTTGAGGATCTGTGGATCAAACTTGATCGTGTTCTTTACTGTGTCGCGGTACTTCTGGTTTTCTTCCTTCTTGAGCATGTTCATGAAGGCTGAGTTGTATACGCGGTGCATTCCCAAAGTTCTTGTAAAGTAACCTTCCATCATCCAGAAAGCTTCCGCAAGCAAAAGGGTGTCAGGAATTTCCTGAGCACAGCGGTCAACAACTTCGCGCCAGAATTCGTTTGGAATGCGGTTTTCAAATTCATCGTTTGAAAGGGCATAGCGGCTGCGGCTGTAGATGTCTCCACCGTGTCCTGGCTGTGGATACCAGAGGCGTCTGATGTGCTTTTTGGCAAGAACCATGGCGGCATCAAAACGTATGATAGGGAAGTTTCTTGCAACGTTCAAAATCTGCTGCATTACGGCTTCGCGGGCAACAGGGTTAAGGTAGTCAATCTGAGCAGTGTCGTTCCATGGCATTCCTGTACCGTCGTTGCCGTGGTAGATGTAAGTAACGTCTCCTGTAAAGTTGTCAACACGCTTGAAGCAGACCGCACAGTCGTTCTTGCTGTAGTAGTGGTCTTCAAGGTAAATGCTTACGCGTCCATCGTGGCTTAAGTTTTCTCCATTGAATGTATAGCTTGGACTTGGACAGTCCTTTGTCGTAATGAAGTAGTCTGGATGTTCTGTTACCCAGTCGCCATCCATACCCGTATGGTTTGGAACCATGTCGGATGCAAGTCGGATTCCCCTTTGCCAGCAGCGCCAGCGGAGGTTTTCAAGTGCAGGCCATCCGCCAAGGTTTCCTGCAATTTCATAGTTCAAAAGCGAATATGCAGAAGAGGCAGCCTCTGGATTTCCGTTGATCTGCTTGATTCTCTTTGAAGCGTTGGAGCGTTCCCAAAGACCGATGAGCCAAAGTCCTGTAAAGCCTGCGTCGCGGAGTGCATCAAGTTCTTCATCCGGAATCTGATCAAGGCGGGTAATGTCCCTGTCGTATTTTTTTGAAAGCTGATAGAGCCATACGAGGACAGTCTTTGCCATAAGGATAACCTTAGGCATCCATTCGCGGTCAGGACTGAACCTTTCGTATTCGCGCATCAAATCGTTGTCGTCAAAATTGTAGGCATCCATGGAAACTTCGCCGCCATTGGTTGGATGCCAAGCAGCCTTTTCTTCTTCCGTAATTGTATCGATGCCTTCAAGAAGTTTCAGGATCCATTCTCCAAGAAGAACTGTCCAGTTGCTGCGGATGTAATCAAGCTGTCCTTTCAATGAAGTTGGGGAAGCAATTACCGGTTCCTTGAGCATGTTGATGAGGGTGTTGTTCTTTGGTCCGAATACAGGCTGAGTCTCAAAGAATGCCTTGATCTGAATCCATGATTTCATGTAGTTCTTGTTAGTCTTAAGCTTTTCGTCGTCAAAGAGAATTGCAAAAGGATGGAAGGCCGGATTTTCATTTGCAAGGTGAAGGAGAATCATTTCTTCAAGAACCTGTTCACGGTTGCTTCTTTCTCTCTGAGCACCTTCGTCCCAGCATGTTTCTTCAAGGAATTTTTCGGAAGTTGTAAATCCCTGGTAGACAGGGGCTGGTGGAAATTCTTCCATAAATTCAAGAAGAAGCTTGTCCATCTCTTCAATTCCGAGGCTTCTGTCCAAATCAGAAAGAATGTTTTTAAAAGCATCAGGAGCCTTGTCTCTGCGGAAAAGCATGCAGACATGATGGAAGATTTCGTCGATGAGTCCCATGGCATTAAGGTTGCCTGCAGAAACCTTGTTTTCGTTCTGTCCTCGTTTTTCAAAAACTTCGTTCAGCAAAGTCTGAAATTTCTGAACTGCCTTAAAGTCTGCAAATATTGCGTTGCCGGAAGATGCAAAAAGTGTCTGGTCAAAATTGCATTCCTGTCTTAGTTTTCTGTTGATGTGAAATTCGTTGATGGAGATTTTCATTCTATTCTTCCTCCTTCCCGTCGTGTGTTTCTACTATGGTTTTTATTTTGTTGATAAGTCCTTTGTTTTCCGACATTTCTTCAATTGTTACAGGAATTCTATAAGTCCAGTTGAAGGTGTTTACGCTGCCAGGAATATTGATTCTTTCGTCGTCCTCGTTTTCAAGATAGAAACTGTGTTCAAGGAAAAGGTAGTCCTGCAGAGGATTGATGAGGAGGGCACTTTTGCATGAAGCAAGGGAGCGCAAAATGAATTCTGCAATCTCTGGAGTGAATGCTGAATTTCCGTCAGGCTTGTTTTCGCATTCAACTGAATTGATGAAAGCCCAGACGCTGTCCTTTTCCTGATTCCACCACTGTCGCAAAGTCGAACTGTCGTGAACCGAAGTTGTTGCAACGCTGAGTTCAGGATAGTCTGCAAAAGGAATGTATGGCTGTCCTGGTTTTTCCCATTCACGGGTCCAGCGGATTACCTTGAGGGAAAGGATATCAAGTTTCTTAAGGACTTCAGGCATTACGGCAAGGTTAACGCCAAGGTCTTCTGCACAAGGAATCATGTCGCTTGCGTGAACGATGGCAGAAAGGGTTGTTGTAGCCTGCTTTCCCCAGAGCTTGTTTTCCTTTACTTCTGTCTCTTCAAAAAGAGTCTTGAGTTTTTCCTGTTCTTCCCATGAAAGGGTTTTCCAGGCAGTTGAATTTTCAAAAGTGTAAACCTTGATGAAGCGGTCTTTCTTTATCTGGATGAGGGAACGGTCGCGCCATTTTTCTGCAAGGGCATTCTTAACGGCATTGTTCTTTCCTTCGTCCTCAAAGAAATTCATGGCGTAGATTTCCTTGTCGCCGTCGATTTCCTTTTTGAAAGTCCAGAGTTCTTCCGTCTTAACGCGGTCGCAAACCTTTTCAAGAACTGCGGTTGCTTCGTCGTGGTTCCAGGTGATGCTTTCGATGACACCGGTCGGAATGTGAGGTTCTGAAATCCATTTGATTCTGTCGTCGTCAAAACCAAGTTCGTTCAGAGTCTTGCGTGTAAAGTCTGCATATGGAATTGTGTGTCCAAGATATGCTGTAGTTTCGTTTTCCGCAGCCGCCCAGATTCTGAAGAAGCCAAGGATGTGATCGATGCGGAATGCGTCGTAGTACTGTGCGCTTGTCTTGATCCTGTCCTTCCACCAGGTGAATTCGTCTGCTTCAAGACGGTCCCAGTCGTAGGTTGGGAATCCCCAGTTCTGTCCCATTGGATTTCCACCGTCTGGAGGAGAACCTGCACGTAGTTCCTGTCTGAAGAATTCAGGATAGGTCCAGCAGTCAACGCTGTCTTCGTTCATAAGGATAGGAATGTCTCCCTTGAGGATGATTTTCTTTGCACGGAGGCTTTCTGCCCCTTCCTTGAACTGTTCTGATGCGCGAAGCTGACACCATACAAAGAAATTGTGGCTTGATTTTTTTGCCTTGTTCTGCCACTTAAGCTTTATTTGGTCGTAGGAAAGTTTCTGAACGCTTTCGTCCCAGCTTTTCCATGAAGCCTGCATGTTTTCGTCCTTGATGTTCTTGAAAACTGCATAAGGGATTACCCATTGGTTTGCGCGGACAAATTTTGCAAGTTCCTTGTTCAGCTTGTCTGCTTCTGCTTCATCTTTTGAGTTTTTCTTTTCTATATAATTGAAAAGAAGATGGAGGAGTTTTGTTTTTTCTCCAAGGACTGCATCGTAGTCGAACCTTTTCTTGTATCCGAATTCCTTTTCAAAAGCCTTGTATGCCGTTGCAAATGCCTTGTTTCCTTTCATTGCGGCTGCAAATTCAGGAAGGGCATTAATTCTGATGAAAAGTGGATGGAGGGCAAATGCCGAAAGTCCTGAATATGGAGAAGACTGGGTTCCCGTATCGTTTACTGGCAAAAGCTGAACGATGGAAAATCCTGCCTTTTCGCAGAAACCTGCAAGATCCTTGAGGGCAAGAAAATCGCCGCAAGAAGGACAATCCTTTGTATAAAGTGCTGAAAGTGGAACTACAATACCTGTTCTTTTCTTCATAATTTAAGCCTATTTTAATGTTTGGAATGTGATAAAATCCGCAGTATACGGAATTTCCTACTATAGATTATATCACAGAATAAGTGATTTACAATTTAATTTGTCTGGCGGTTAATAAAGCAAATTTTAAGTGATTTTTACAATAAATAAACTGAATATCCTTATGATTGCCCTAAAAAAAAGCCAAAAAAATGCGAATTCCTTTTCTTTTTGGAATAAAATTTCTATCTTTAAAGGTATGGTTCGGTGCTGGAAAATTTTATGTTCAGTTTTTGTTCTTCTCATTGCCGCCGGGGTTAATGATTTTACCGGAACAGATAGTTATGGGAATGACTCTGCCGTAATCTTTGAAAACATGGGATCCTCTGCAACGGTGGATGTATATTCAGGAAATTCCGTTTCCCTGCCAAGGAATCTGCATGTTTTTTCGCCGCTGTTCATTGACGGGGCAAAAATTCTTTGTAATCGTGCTGCCGTAATTTTAAGGACCGAAAGAAACACTTCCGCTGAAAATATTTTCCGAAACAAATATCTAAGGTCTCTTCTTTTAAAAAGTTCAGTCATATAAATCCGGAACTGCTTTCCGCCTTTTCAAATCAAATTAAAATCTAAAATTGAACCTCAAAAAAAATGTTGCAGTTTCATTAATGCAACGATTTCAGGAGAAAGAATGAAATTATTCGTTGAAGTTATAGTTCCGCTTTTGTTTTTGATAGTTGGGTTTGGCATGCTGGTAAAGGGTGCCGATATTTTTGTAGAAGGCAGTTCACGAATTGCAAAAAAACTTGGAGTCTCACAGCTTTTCATAGCGCTGACAATAGTCGCCATGGGAACAAGCATTCCGGAAACCGCCGTAAGTTTGTTTGCTGCCTTAAAGGGAAATGAAGAACTTGCCTTGGGGAATATTGTCGGCACCAATATTCTGAACATCATGCTCATCCTGGGCTTTACTGCAATGCTGACTCCACTTGCCGTTTCGAAATCAACAGTAAAATATGAAATGCCAATCATGATTTTTACGGCAATTGCATTTTCTTTCCTTGGGCTTGGAATCAATCTGTTTACCGGCGAGAAAAAGATTGTTGACGGAATGTTTACCCGTGCAGACGGAATCATCCTCCTTGCATTGTTTGGTCTCTACCTCATATATCTTTTCAGGCTTGCAAGAAAGACCAAATCGGAGGAAGAAGGCCTTGTTCCCTATGAAAATAAAATAAGCTGGCCCCTGCTGATCCTTATTTCTGTTGCAGGACTTGCACTGGTAATAGTCGGAAGCGACATGGTGGTGAAAGGTGCAAGCCGTATTGCGGAAGAAATCGGAATATCCCAGAGAATCATAGGCCTTACCGTTGTTGCCTTTGGAACCTCCCTGCCGGAACTTGCAACTTCAGTTACTGCCGCCATAAAGAACCGCCACGACCTTGCCGTAGGAAACATTGTGGGAAGCAACATCTACAACATGCTTTTCATCGGGGGAATCACATCCGTCATAAAACCTGTTCCATACAGTGCAAGCTTTATGGTGGACAGTCTTGTTTGTGTCGGAGCTTCTGTTCTTCTTTTGCTGCTGCTGGTCTTGAACAGAAAAAAAATGCTCACCCGTTTTTCCGGGGCTACAATGCTGTGCCTGTATTCCGTGTATCTGGTAAGTCTTTGCCTGTAGCCTGAAATTTATGAAGGGACTGTCCGTTTTTTTTTGAACAGCCCCTTCGCTTTTTTTTATGCGGTAAAACCGATTCTGTGTTCGCTTTCGCCGTTTTCCGTTTCCCACTGGGACTTCTTTTCCTTCTGAATTTTCTTCAGTTCCTCCATGATGTAGTCGGAATTGATGTCATCAGTGTTCATGAAGCGGATTCGGCTGGCAAGGGAACCAAAATCACCTGGCGTAACGCTGTCTAAATCTTCAAGTTCTTCTATCTGGCTGTTGGAAAGGTGCCATGCAGGGAAATAGCGTTCTGTCATGGTTTTTATTCCGTCGAATTTCATCGGCTTGAATTCCACCATCATGTGGAACCTTCGCTGCATTGCAGGATCCATTATGTTGCGGAGGTTTGTGGTGCAGATAAGGATTCCGGAAAATTCTTCCATCTGCGTAAGGAATTCATTTACGGTAGAACGCTCCCAGCTGCGGCTTGCATTGTTGCGATTGTAGAAGAAAGAATCTGCCTCGTCAAACAAAAGGATTGCTCCGGAACTTTCTGCTTCTGCAAAGGCATCACGGATATTCTTTTCGTTCTGACCTACATACATACCGAGTATGTCGCTTGCACGCTTTAGGAGTATCTGCTTGCCGAGTTTTTCCGCAATGTAGCGGGCAAGTTCTGTTTTTCCTGTTCCACTTACGCCGTAGAAAAGCATCCTGATGCCGCTTTCTGTTCCCTTGTTCTTTTCTGCAAACTTTGCGGCATTGTGAACCATGTCAACAATCTTAAAGGGACTCATGCTTGTGTTTAGAACCTTTGGATCATACTCTGCCTTTACCGTGTCGCGCATTTTTGCCTTTCCGTTAAGGAGAAGTGAATTTTCCTTCATGACAACCTGGGCTTTTCCTAAAAGAATTTTCTCATCCTTGCATTCCATCCCTTCAATGGCTTTGACGATGTTGTCTACGCTGGCTCCCGTAAGGTGATATTTGTCAAAGAGGTCCAATAATTGGGATTTTGTTGATTCTGCAATTTCCATGTTGGCAAGCTTTGACTTGGCAATTGAACGGAGCATTGAAGCAGGCATTGCTTCAAATTTCATGCTGAAGTTAAAGCGGCGCAAAGTAGATTCGTCAATCTGATGCTGATGATTGATGATGTAGATAACCTTGTCCATGTTGTTTTCAAGCATCTTGTTTACGGTTCCCTTTGTCTTTGTCGGGACGGTTCCAAAGAAAGAAAAATCCAGGGTCTTTAAAAGAGTGTCAGCTTCATCAACAATGAGTATTGAATCGGGTCGTTCCATTGAAAGAAGACAAACGAGGCGGCCAAGCATGTTTCTTGCTGTATTTTCAGCTTCGTTCTTGAAGATGTAGACTTTCTTGTCGGATAGTTTTCCAAGGGTCTTTGCAAGTTCCGTTTTTCCGCTGCCAGGTTTCCCGTAAAAAAGAATGGAGACCGGTTTTTTTCCTTTGAGAAGATCAAGGCAGATTTCCGCAGATTCTTCGCTGACTGAAAAGGAATCCAATTCGTATGCATTGCTACAGTCCATAGGTTTAAGAAGGTCGTTGAAGTAAGGATCTATGCTCTGTTCTTCTATGCATTCGTTCAGTGAGCAATCGTATTCACCGTCTTCGCTCAGAAAACCAAAGCTCTTTATCTTGTTGTCAGAGCGGAGCATTGTGCGGAGATCTTTTTCCGTTATTCCTATCATTTCCGAGAGGCGGTTTCTAAAACCGTTGTCGCAATTGTCTGCGCTGCGGATTATGTCGCGGAAGGCCTCTATGGTTTCAAGACGGCACATCATCAATATGAAGCGTGCCTCGTCTAGAGAAAGGTTCACCTGATCAACAAGGAACTGTGTCTTAGAAATGTCAAAAACGGCTTTTTCTATTTTCTTCGTAAGTTTAAGGTTGCTGCTGAGCTTGCAGTCTGCCGAATTACTGAAGACCGTAGTGTTTATGATTGCAGAGAAAACAGGCTTTTCTTCAATGGAAAGAATGCGGTGCAGGTTGACTAAGATATCGTCTACATTTTCGTAGCGGTGCATCTTCCTGTCGATTTTTTTATCCTCTTCATATTTGTATATTACGTCTGAGTCGTCAAAATAGCTCATTCCGTCAGGTTCGTTTTTGAGCAGGGTAAGGAGTCCCTGTTTTTCAAGGGCCTCAACTTCTGTTTTTAAAACTGCATCAAGGCGATCGGTAAGTCCAATCATGTCCACAAGCTGAATGAAAACCCTGATGGCACTGTCAAAGGTTTCTATAATCCTGTTATTGGATTTGTTCTCGAACATGCTGTAGAGGTAATAGTTCAAGGCATAAGGTTCGCTCTGTGTGTAAGTAATTGATGATGATCCTCGGTTTCTTAGCCGTCTTGCTCTGAGTCTTCTGATTCTTCTGATTGGTTCATCCATGTTCTTTTCTCCTCCATCGTAATTTGCAGTTATTCTCGGTTTCTAATATAGTAAGTTTTTAAGAAACCGCATCGTTTTTTTTACGATGAAAACACAGAAAAGAAGAAAAAATCCATTAATTTTATATTGTGCTTAAGATAAAAGGAATAATTCAGGGCTGTTGGCAGAATCATTCAAACCATTTTTCTTTGTATGATTTTGTCAGTGGAAATTTAACCGTTTCGCATAGGTATGGGGTAAGGTAATCAATTCCGTTTTGTTCTGCAGCTTTTACAAACCTTAGGACTGAATCATCCCATCCGTTGGTGCTTAAGACGATTGCTCCCCAGTGAACCGGGACTGTGATTTTTGCACCAAGCTCCATTGCTTCCTGTACAGTTTCTTCAGGAAATGAATGAATCATAGGCCAGCGCTTGTTGTACTGTCCGCATTCAAGGATTGCAAGTTCAAAATCCCCGAACTTTTCATGAATCTTCTTGAAGTGTTCTCCGTAACCTGAATCACCGCTATAGAAAATCTGTCGGTACTCATCTTTAAAAACATAGCCGCACCATAAAGTTTGATTTCTGCCGGTAATCCATCTTCCGCTAAAGTGCTGTGCGGGGGCTGCCGTAATTTTTAGGCCGTCTTCAGAAAACTCTTCCCACCAGGACAGGTTGATGATTTTTTCGGTTTTTACTTTCCATTTTTTCAGGTGGCTTTCAACTCCAAGGGGCACAATGTATTTCTTAACCTTTTCGTCAATTTCCCTGATGAATTTATAGTCAAGATGATCGTAATGATCGTGTGATAAAACAAGGAAGTCGATTTCTGGCAGATCTTCTGTTCCAACGGAAGGCTTCGTAAATTTTTTAGGACCGGCCCAGCTTACAGGTGAAATCCTTTCAGTAAAAACTGGATCGATCAGAATGTTTTTCCCGTGCATCTGAATCATGAAAGTAGAATGACCATACCAGGTAAAGGTAAAATCCCTTTCAGATGGAGAAGTCAGAAATTCCGGTGTTTTTACAGGCAATTCAAGAGAATCTTCCGGCTTGGCAGGTTTTGCTGAAATTCTCAGCGGGTCTTCATCCTGCACCTTGTTGATGAAGACAACTTCATTTTCATTGTGGAATTCTTTTCCGTCAAAATTTTCAGCCCTCTGAAGATAATCCTTCCTGTCGGCTTCCGATGGTTTTCCGCCAACTCCAGGAAGAAACGGGATGGCAGTAATTTGCATTGAAAAAAATGCGGCAAGAAAAATAACGCACAATAAAATTTTCATACCACGATTATAAATCCTAATTGCAAATTAAAGAAGCCTGAAAAACCGTCCCCGTTGCCTTATACTTTTGTGTTTTTTTCAAAAACTTTCCACTTTTTATAATTCCAGCGGTTATATATAGGTTAGGAGAATTTGTTCTCCGCAATCCAATTTGGCCGAGGTAAAAAAATGTTTGGCAAACACCGCAGAAAAAGGAAGACTACATGCTGCTGCCCGAAAGCTACGTGATCTTCATCTGCACGGGTTTGTCGGCAGAAGAAGTAAGCAAATTACAAAAATCATAATTAGAAATTTCAGATGAGGAATGTCAGATAAACCTTACCAGCGGTTTTTCTAACATTCCTCACTTTTTATTTTGTTTCGCTTATCATCTTTGTTGAACCATCAGCAAAATGTACCAGCACGGCGTAATACTTCTTTGTAATCTTTGATAAATCAACAGTATAAAGGAAATCATCAGAAATTTGTTTATATTCGATTGTCTGTCCCCTCATGTCCCAGTCTTCTGGTTCTGTTGTTAGCTTTATGTCGCTTTGAACAAGCTGAATCAGTGCAGGCTGATCTGCAAGAATCTGATATTCATTATCATATTTGAACATCATTTTTCTTTTGAGAGTTAAATCATTCAGATAGTAGTTTGGATAGAAATAAAAATTGTAATAACGATAGGTTGAATTATAACCCTCAGCATATCCTGAAATCTTAATAAATTTAACTTTATCTTCATCAGCAATAGTAAAGTTTGGTAATACTCCCCATCCCCCAGAATTATAATCACTGTTTTTAGTATTAAATTCAGAGCTTTCGCTATTGAGATAAGATATAGTAGAATTACCATCAACGTTTCTACTGTTTCTAAATTCAATTTTAGAAGAACTCATTTTACCAATTTGAAGACCTTTCATGAATTTGTGATATATTGGCTGATAGTAAATATTATAATTACCATTGAGATCTTCCTTCATAAGGATAAGAGAATACAATCCGTAGTCCAAATAATCAAATCTTATAGGGATGTCATTTTGCAATGTTTTAACAGGATCAAATAACAGAATTTCTGTATCTGCCTGAGGTATTTTATCTAACAGTTCTTTTGTAATCGTTTTTGAACTTTGATAAACAGAGTCTGCTTCTGATTCAATTTTCTTTATATATTTTTTAACTATGACCTTGTTTTCTGCATTTCTCCTTAAGTCGGGTTCATTCAGATATACAGTACTTCCACTTTTTAGATAAATTTCATTATATGACTTTGCAAATAATGTAAAAGTAAAATATTCGGAAGGAATGTTGTCATATGTTGCATCTATTACATCAAGTAAGATTTTTTCATCTTTTTTAACGCCATTTAAGTCATAGGCCACTATCTTTGTGTTGTATGGGTAACCAGATTTTACAATAATTGTTGCATCAGTTTCAGGAAACGAACAATAACCGCTTTCTTGGATATAAGTAAAGTCCCGGAGTCTAATATCGAGTCTCTCATCCACCTTAAAAAAATCATCATTTGAGTAACACAACACTTTGTATCTTACATTTTCACTTGCATTTGAATAGTCTGTTGTAACTTTTACTGTTCTTTTACCGGTATTTATTTCTGGAGGCAACAGTTCAAGAGAAACTTGAGGGAATGTAATGGAAGCCGGAGCCGGTTCATTGATTATGGAGCATGGTGAGCTTTGGTTCCAATCAAAGCGTATTTTATAGCAAGTACTTGCAGTGCCAATATTAATGTTAAACTGAGGACCGCAGTCGAAACAAGGAATTGTATAAAGGTGATATTCACCAGATGAATATTCAGATGGGGTAAACGCAGGGGGATTACCTTTATAGTTTGCCAGCAGTTTATTATTACTGTCTGTGATAATAATTAAATAGTTGTTAGAGTTGCTACTCTTAGATGGTTTAAAACTTAAATCCACACGCGTAGTATTGTTGTTTGTTATCGTTATTTTTTCTATATAATCAGAAGCAGGAATTTGAGTTTCTAGAATGTGTTCCTCATTGAGTATATTTTTAGCCGTAAACCTAACGTAGGTCGATAAATTCTGTTTTTTTCTTGGAATGGGAAGATTCTGCAAATCATAACAGTGGTTATCTGTTAAGCGAATGTTTTCATTAGGAAGTTCAATCCACTCTGCTGAAGAACCTTCTTTGTAATGAACCTTTATTTCCATTGGAGAATAAACACCTCTATATACTTCATCGTAGCAGAGAAGCTTATCAAAGTAATATGTGTGTTCGCTGTCTTTTTCGGAATAAACAGAAATCTTACCTTCTTCAGGTGCCATACATATATTTGTCAGTTTTGCATAAGAGCCGGTTGGGCTTGTATGAACAAATCTTGAATAAATCTCAAAATTATCTTTTGTAGATTTCTTTGTATATTTTACAACATAATAAGTGATGGCTGGAGAATTGTTATTGCCATAATCGGTAACATAGAAATCTAGTTTTATAAGTCCATCAGTTGCTGTTTTTAATTCATATGGAACTGTAGCTGTTTCAAATGTATTTTTCTGCTTTTCAAGGAAAACTGCTTTTTCACAGATACCATCAACCGAAATGTTTGCAGGACTTCCGTCAGAATATTTTACCAAAGTTTCTTTTACATAAAGGGATTTGATTCCACTTTCTTTATCAGAACCGATGGCATTAATATATACATAGTTGGAAACTGCATTCTGCAGGAATTCAGCTCCTGTAGTTTCATTCCATTCAGACGCAGCTTTAGAAGTAAAGATCCTTTCTTTTTCTTTGTTGTTGAACAATGTCAGCTGTCTGAATTCAGGCTGAATAGTGTCTTTCTGATTTATGAATCTGATTTTACCAGTGTATGCTTCTTTCAGTTTGTTTTCTGATTTAGAACCGTCTTCATTGGCTGTGTAAATGTCGTCAGATAACTTTACAACAAACTCAGCATATGGATTTTCTTTTACCAGTGCTTCAATTTCAGTATATTTTGGAACTACGGTCAATGTTTTTCCGTCATCAGAAAGCACAGGATTGTTATAGTATTTTGTAAAATCATTGTTTTCTGAATCAACAATTGTGAGCTTTGCAAAAGAGTCATTCAAATCTTCTCTAAACATTGGCTGGTTAAAGGTAAATATTATTGGACGGTAGCATGAAACACCAAGCTGATCATATTCAGGCTCCAGACTGACTACTTTAGGAATTAATACACTCTTCAGCTTGATGACGATGGAAGGATATTCTTTCAGTAACCTGATCTCCAGCTTGTAAGTACCATTTTTCTTTTCTTCATCTGAACTTACAATGTCAATCTTTACATAGTCATCAAGTCTTTGGGAAGGATTGTCAGTAGCAATTGGCTCAAAGCCGTTGAACTTGTAATTTTCGTAATCCAGGATACAGGTAAACTGAACTGGTTCACCTTTTATAATCTGTTTTTCTTTTCCGCCTAAGAAATCAAATGCATTGTTTTCTGAAAATATGGAAATGTCGCATACAGTTGCATTTGCTTTTTCAATTGTTTTATTTATTTCATTTACTAAATCTGAACCATTTAAGAAATCAGAACATGAAGTTAAAAATAATACAAAACAGATAAAAGACAAAAAGACTTTTTTCATATATACCTCTCACTGCACCATTCTACAAGAAGAATTGGGAATATGTAAATAAAAAATTTCTTTTCCCATATTTCCTCTTATAAACGAATTTTTATTGAACATTTTGCGTTCTACAATGTATAATTTTACAATCTTATAAAAATGGAAGAGTGAATGAAAAAGTTTTTTGCATTATCAGCAGCAGTACTTCTTGGTGTCAGCGCTTTTGCAGCCGACATTTCTTTTCGCGTAACTTCGGGCGTACTTATGCCTTCTGAAAACTATGAAACAGGTTTCATGGGAATAGCTCAGGCAGATTTTGATCTGTTTGGATTCATGACAGCCGGTGTAGAAGGATTGTTTACGAGCGTTAAACCGGAGGGCGTTTCTGAATCCCTGAGTATTTACGGCGGAGGTGTTGGTCTTGGTGCCTACTTCTATCCTTTGAGTCGTCTTTATGTAGGTGCAGGCGGAAGCTATGGTATCTATAATTTTTCAACAAAAATCAATGATGAATCTAAAAAGGCCAGTGATACCTACTACAGAGGATACGGCGAAGTTGGTTTTCGTTTTAATCCTACCATTACTGTGAATGCAGTAGGTGGTTATAATTCCTTCAATGTTTCAGACAATGATCCTCTCCTTAAGGGAATCTTTGCCGGCATAGGAACAAAAATCACTTTTTCTACAAGTAAGAAATCTTCTGGGGGATTCAGCGTTTCTCTTGAACAGCATGAAGCTGCATTCCCTATCTACATGAGTGCATACAGAAACTTCCCTATCGGAACCCTTACAGTCCGCAATACTGAAGGTGCTGATGTTACTGACGTGCATATTTCGTTCAGGGCAGGAAAGTATACGGCTTCTACCTATGAATCGGCTTCGATTCCAAGGCTCAGGAAGTACAAGTCCGTTCAGGTTCCTCTCCTTGCAGATTTCAGCCAGGAAATCCTGAGGTTTACGGAAGACGGAAAAATCCTCGGTGAAGTCGTAATCGAATACAATTTCCTTGGTACAAAGAAGGAAAGCATTCACAGTGTTGTATTTGATGTTTACAACAGAAATGCCTTTGTTTGGGCTGACCCTGCTGCCATGGCATCTTTCATCTCTCCAGATACTCCTGAAGTTCAGGAATTTGCAAAATATGTTGCCGGATTTGCAAGAAACAACTTCAAGACCGGTATCAACAGAAATCTTGTTATTGCAGCCCACATGGCAGAAGCTGTAAGGCTTTCAAAAATCAGCATTGAAAAAGACGAGGCTTCTCCATACGAGCAGTATCACAGGAACATGGATGTAGACAGCATCAAGTATCCTCTCCAGACAATGAACATGCTTGGAGGTGACCTTGATGAACTTGGAATTCTCCTTGCAAGCTGCCTTGAAAGTGTTGGCGTTGGTACAGGTTACATTCCTCTTGATGACGACATGATCATTCTCGTTGATATGGGAATCAAGCCAACCGGTGCCGGAAACAACTTTACTGATACCTCCGGTCTCATCATTGATTCAGAAAAGGTATACTTCGGTATTTCCATCAAGAATCTTTCTGCTGGATTTACAAAGGCAAGAAAGGAAGCTTTCAAATCAATCAAGAAAATCCTTTCCGACAAGGAAGCCCTTCTTGAATTCTATGATACACATTCACTCTGGGAAGTTTACTCTCCTTCAGTTTACACTGGTTCTACAGGAATCTTTACAAGACCTTCTCAGAGCCAGATTGAAAAGACAGCAGTTGCCTCAGTTGATGAATACATAAATACAGAAATTGAAGGCGTCATTGTAAATGCAAGAAAGTCTGGAGACCCTAATAAGATTGGTATGGCTTTGGTTAGGGTTGGCCGCTATGCAGAAGCAAAGAATGAATTTGCAAAATCAAATTCCATTCAGTCAATGAACAACCTTGCAAACGTTTATCTTCTTGAAAAGAACTTCAATGCTGCAAGAGTTCAGTTTGAAAAAGTACTTGCCAAAGACCCTGAAAACAAGACTGCTAAGAAGGGTATTGAAAAATGTAAGTCATTCTAGATGAAGGATTGAATATGAAGAAATTAGTTTGTTTATTATCCTTCACCCTGATATTTTTCTCTGCATGGGCTGATGTAAGTTTCAAGGCTCAGGGTGGAACCTATATCCCCCTCGGGTCTGAAATGGATTCTTCCCTTGAAGCAGAAATTGGTTTTGAATATTCGCCGATTACAGTTAGAAAACAGGACAGCGTGATTTTTTCTGCTGATGTAGGTTACGGAATCCTTAAGGCAAAGGGCATAAAGGATTTCAATTTTACTACTGGAAGCCTTGGTGCAGGATACGAATTTACTCCGGTGGACAGGTTCAGCGTAAGCCTCATTGGTTTTGCAGGCCTTTGGTCTGTTCCGGAAAGCAAGGACAATAATTTTTCCAGTGCTTCCGGTGTTCTGTACGGTTTCAAGCTGAACGGTTATTTCAATGCTTCTCCATCGATTTCTGTCGGCGGTTACGTAGGATACAAGAAGTTCAATTATTCGCCTGAACCATTCCTTTCTGCCATGAATGCCGGAATTGTTTTAAGATACAACTTCTCAAGGGGAATCATGGGAGCAAGCAGAATCGAGCCTCAGTACTACGCCTTTGATCCTGTATTCCCGGTTTTCTTCAGCCAGTACAATGACATTCCTTTCGGAAAGGTAATCTTCAAGAATGCGGAAAAGAACAGGATTACGGATGTAGACATTTCAGTTTTCATCGAAAAGTTCATGGCAACTCCTCATGAAGCTGCCCACTATGATGCTGTTGAAATTGGACAGGATTTTGAAGCTGACATTACAGCCTTCTTGAACGAAAGTATCCTTAACCAGATTCTTCCTTCGCCTTCTTCTGCAAAAATCATCGTGAGCTATTCTTCTTTAGGTAGCCGCATGGAATTTGTTCAGAACGTTGAGCTTCAGACTCTGGGAAGAAACAATATGTCGTGGGATGAAGATGAACGCGCCGCAGCCTTTGTCAGCGGTAAGGATGCTGCTGCCAACAAGTTTGCTAACATAGTAAGGATTCTTCTTCGCGACAGGGTTGATTTTACCGGAAGAAACAGGAATGAGCAGTATGCAAAGGCAATGTTTGCAGCACTTAAGGCTTATGGTCTCAACTATGTCGTTGACCCTGCATCAGCCTTTACGGATAACTCGGGTTCTAGTTCCATCGACTTTCTTCAGTTCCCATATCAGACAATCCTCTACCACGGTGGAGACTGTGACGATTTGACCATCCTCAACTGTTCCCTTCTTGAGGCATTGGGAATTGAAACTGCATTCATCACTGTTCCGGGGCACATTTATATGGCTTATGATTCTGGTTATGCCGTTTCTGAAGCAAACAAGGTTGCAGACGGAATGTATATAATTCAGAATGAAAAGGTGTGGATTCCAGTGGAAATAACACTCTGCCAGGATTCTTATGCGCTCTCAAAATCAACAGGCTTCAGAGAATGGAAAAAGTATCCTAATGATGCTAGACTTATTCCTATGAAGGAAGCCTGGAAGATGTACAAGCCTGTAAGTATTCCGGAATCCGATGTAGACTTTGAAATTCCATCAAAGGAAAAAATATTAAGATACTTTTAATTAAAGGTATAAGGAGTTTTATATGAAAAAACTTTTAATTGCTGTAGTTGCACTTTTTTCTGCAGCCTTGGTTTATGCTGAAAGCTATACTGTAAAGTCAGTAACTGGAAAAGCAACGGTTCAGACAGGTTCAGACAAGTGGGTTGAACTTGCTGAAGGAAAAACTGTTACTTCTGCAAACGTAATCAACACAAGCTTGAATTCACTTCTTGTTCTTGCAGATGAAAACGGAAAGGAAATCAAGATCAAGGCAAATCAGAAGGGTACTGTTGATATTCTCGTGAATGCTGCTTTGAATCCATCTGTTGGCATCAAGAAGGCAAAGATTACAACTGGTGCCGTAGCTGGTGCAACTTCTGGAAATTCAAAGGGAACTGCAACAGCTTCTAGCCGTGCAAGTGAAGCAAAAGAAGATATAGACTGGGATGAATAAAACACATTACACAGTAGTCGTTTGTTTTCTTTGTGCACTTATTCCTCTCTTTTCGATTAAGTGCTACAAGAAAACATTCGAGACTTTAGACAGAAAGGCCTGTGATATTTACCAGAGGTTCCTTCCTTCAACTGACCATAACAAGAATGTTGTAATGATTAATGTTGATGATGATTCCGTTGGAAATATCGGTACCTGGCCTTTCTCCAGAGACGTGTATGGAAAAATACTTGAAAGCTTAAAGGATGAAAACGCCCATTCAGTAATTTTCGATTTAAGCTTTCTTGACAAAAGCCCTGCAAAGGTTGATGAAGACTATGTAACCAACATTCTTCCTTCCTATATTCAGAGTGATCTTGATAATGCCACCAGTCAAATTGGCAATGCGCTGTCAGAAAATCCACAGGAAGCAAAGGACCGCTTTGAAGAAATCCTTAATCAAGCCAAAAACAACATCCTTATTTCAACATCTTATGTTATCAGACCTCTGGACGGTATTTTTGCAGATGCAATCAAGAAAAACGGAAATACCTTTCTCAATTTTACATTGAATAAAGAACCTCTGGCTCTGAATGCAGAATTCTCTTCTGACTATGTCCGCCTTAAAAACATTACGGTTGTTAAAGATGACAAAACTCCTGAATTTCTTTCGGTTTCTCCATCTCTTTCAATGTTTGTGAACAATGGCGTGGGTAGTGGCTTTGTTAATGCAGATCCGGACAGGGACGGTTATATCCGCAGAGTTCATCTGGTTGCAAAGTACAACGGTGAATATTATGGCCAGCTGGTTTTTGTTCCTATCCTAAGATATTACGGAAATCCTGAAGTTGTAGTAACAAACAAAAAGATTACTTTGAAGGATGCGAAATTTCCGGACGGTTCAGTGAAGGATATAAATATTCCCCGCGACAAGGATGGAAGTGTAATTCTGAAATTTTCCAAGACAGAATATGTCAAATATAATTCTATTCCGCTCTGGAATATATACCGCTTGAGTCTTCTTGAAGATCAGATCAATAACATTGTCTATCAGATGGAGGATGCCGGTCTTTTTGGTTTCTTGGGTGATGCTTCTCCGGTAGAAATCATATCGGCCATGAATTACATCAAGGAAGAACTTTCCAACGGCGAAGATGCGGAAAACGGAATCACTTATGCGGCATACCTTGAAAACAGGAGCAGGTATTTTGAATCATTGAAGGCTTCCCTGGGCAATGAATACGAGTCGGTTGTCCTTGCAGAAGTTGAAGGTGATGATGATCTTACACAGTATGTAAAGGAAACCTTTGCAAGTGCTCGCAATGACTTTGAAGAATTCTATTCTTCGTATGAAGCCGTTTCAAAAATTGTAAAAGATTCCCTTTGCATTATCGGTACAAGTGCTACAAGTACAACGGATTACGGCCTAACCCTTTACGAGGAACACTATCCGAATCCAGGCGTTCACTATACCCTTGCAAATCAGCTTATTTCCCTGGACTTCCTTAGCGAAGGTTCTCCAAAAATCAGCGTTGTTTATGCAATCCTGTTGTCTTTGATAATCATGTTTGTAACTACAAAGCTGAAGGGAACTTTAAGAAAGGTTATCCTTGGCTTTGGAATTTCCATGTTCAGCATTGCTTCAACTTTAGTTGTCTTTGTTGTTACAAGAAGATACTACGGTGTTGTAATTCCTCTTTCTGCATCTATGGTTACTTTCATTTACTTTACGGTTGCAGGATTCCTTTCTGAATCGAAGGGAAAGAAATTCATCACCAATGCCTTTGGTCAGTGTCTTTCAAAGGAAGTCGTTAAGGAAATCGTTGAACACCCTGAAAGCTTTAAACTTGGTGGTCAGAAACTTGAAATGACTGCAATCTTTACGGACATCCAGAAGTTCTCTTCTTTCAGCGAGCTTCTTTCTGCAAGTCAGCTGGTAGCACTCTTGAATTACTATCTTACAGAAATGTCTGACATCATCATGTCGGAAAGAGGTACAGTTGATAAGTACGAAGGTGATGCAATCATTGCTTTGGTTGGTGCCCCTGTAAAGATGGATGATCATGCTGAACGTGCAGTACGTGCTGCCCTCAAGATGAAGGACGCAGAAATCCTCATCAATCAGCATATCAAGGATTACAAGGATAAGGAAAAGCCTGAAAATATGGATCAGGACCTTTACGATGCCTTTAGAATCATGATTGAGAACGACAAGACAATCTTTACTAGAATCGGTATTAACTCAGGCGAGATGATTGCAGGTTACATGGGTAGTGAAAATAAGAAGAACTACACCATGATGGGTAATAATGTTAACCTTGCAAGCCGTCTTGAAGGCGTTAACAAGCAGTATTCAACAGGTGGTATTCTTGTAAGCGAATCTACAAGAAAACTTCTTGGGGATGAATTCCTTGTCCGCCGTCTTGACCGGGTTCAGGTTGTCAATGTTAAGACTCCAATCCAGCTTTATGAACCTCTTGGTCTTAAGTCAGGGGCATCTTCAGAACTACTTGACTATATCGATGGGTGGGAAAAGGCAATGGATTTCTTTGTTGCAGGAGACTATCCAAAGGCTTTGGAATTATTCCTTAAACTTGCCCAGAAAAAGCCTGATGACAAAGTTGCAAAATACTATGTTTCACTGGTTTCCAATTTCTTCCTCAGGGGAAAGTATCCTGAAGAACAGGACGGTGCAGGTGTTGTCTACAACCCTGAACTTAAAGCCTTCAGGTTGCTTTCAAAGTAAATAATTATCAGAACAAATAGAAAGGCCTGCCAGATTTTTCTGGCAGGCCTTTTGTGTTTTAAAGCCTATGTCATTGTCGGCCATCTTGACCCGACAAGATACTACATTATTTCCTGTACAAGTTTAAGAACTTTCTTTGGACAAGATGTTACGCAGGTTCCGCATGAATCGCACTTTGTGTAGTCGATCTTTGGAATTCCGCTTGAAACATCGATTGCACCCTGAGGACACTTCTTTGCACAGATTCCGCACTTGAAGCATCCAACAGAACAGTCCTTTGTAATCTGAGGTTTGTTGTCGTTGTGGCAAGAGCACAATGCAACAGGTCCCTTGATTGAAACATCCTGCAGTGTAAAGAGACGCTTTGGACAGGCCTTAACGCATTTTCCGCAGCCAACGCACTTTCCCTTGTTTACCTTTGGAAGTCCGTCTTCACCCATGGAGATTGCGCCGAAAGGACAGGCTGCTTCACAGTCACCGAATCCGATACAACCAAAAGCACACGATTTTGTACCGTTAACGGCAAGATTTGCTGCCTTACAGGTTTTAACACCGTTGTAAATTCCCTTGTCCTTTGCACATTCCTTTGATCCCTGGCAGAGGAGGAGTGCTGCCTTTTTTACTGCGGCACCGCCTTCTACACCCATGATCTTGGAAATTGCTTCTGCACAGGAAGCACCACCTGCAACACATCCAGTAACAGGAGCTTCACCGCGGGCAACAGCTGCGGCAAAGGCATCGCATCCGGCATATCCACATCCACCGCAGTTTCCGCCTGAAAGCACTTCGCGGATTTCTGCAACTTTTGGATCTACTTCTACTGCAAAGATTTTCTTGAACAGCCCAAGAAGAACTCCAAGAAGGAAGCCGATTACAAGGGCTACGATAATTGTAAAGATAACTGTATTCATTATAACAACCCCTTGAATCCCATGAATGCGAGTGAAAGCAAACCTGCAGCCACATAAAGGATTGGTGTTCCCTGGAAAGCGGTAGGAATGTTTGCGATCTTCATTCTGTTTCTAACGCCAGACATGATTACCATTGAAAGGAGGAATCCTGCTGCAGCTCCAAGAGCGTAGATGATGCTCTGGATGTAGTTGAAGTCCTTTCCGATGCAGTTGATTGTTACGCCAAGAACTGCACAGTTTGTTGTGATCAATGCAAGGTAAACGCCCATGCTTGAGTAAAGTCCAGGTGCAGATTTCTTCAAATAGAATTCTACAAGCTGAACCAAAGAGGCGATTACAAGAATGAAGAACAGTGTCTGAAGGAACTGAAGTCCAAGAGGAACCATTACAAACTGGTAAAGAGGCCAAGTAACTGCTGTTGCAAGAAGAATGACGAAGCTTGTTGCAAGACCCATTCCCGCAGCCTTTCCTGTCTCGGAAGTCATACCGATGAAAGGACAGATTGCAAGGTACTGGATGAATACAACATTGTCTACGATTGCTGATTTAATGAAGAGCTTGAGAAGTTCCATTAGTTTGCCTCCTTCTTTTTGTTCTTGAAGAACTGAACCAGAGCGCCAAGGAAACCGAATACCATGAATCCGCCTGGGGCAGAGTTGAGGATTCCGATTCTGTAAGCTTCAGGAATTACTTCAATCTTAAGTGCAGTTCCGGCAAGCAATGTACCGCCGCCAAGGAATTCTCTGGCGAATGAGATGAGGAACATTACCATTGTATATCCGATTCCCATTCCAAGTGCATCAAGGATTGCGTTGCCAGTGTTGTTCTTTGAAGCAAAGGCTTCTACGCGTCCCATAATAATGCAGTTTACAACGATGAGCGGAAGGAAAACTCCCAGGGCATCGTAAAGGGATTCAACATAAGCCTGAAGAACCAGCTGAACGATTGTGGTAAAGGCCGCAATGATGATGATGAAGATTGGAAGGCGGATTGCAGAAGGAATTCCTTTTCTGAAAATTGAGATTACGATTTCGCTCATCAAGAGAACGAATGTCATGCTCATGCCCATTCCAAGTCCGTTGAAAATGCTTGTTGTGACACCAAGTGAAGAACAGAGACCGATGTTCAAAACAAGAAGTGGATTTTCCCTAAGGAATCCGTTTGTAAAAATTGAAAGCTGCTTGTTCATTAGTTTGCGCCTCCTTCAAAAAGCTTGAACATTGATTTTGTTCCTTCTTCGATCAAAGCTGCTGCTCCAACAGAAGTGATTGTTGCACCTGAAATTGCGTCAAAGTTTTCGCCAGCCTTAAGTCCGCCCTTTGCATTTACGCCTTCAAACTGGCCGTAGAATGTCTTTCCGTTTGGAAGCTTGAATGTTGGGTCGTTTGCCTTAAGACCGAATCCAGGTGAATCTGAAAGTTCAAGGAACTGAACGCCTGTAATTGTTCCGTCAGTCTTCATGCCGACCATTACAGTTCCGCGGTCATAGGTTGGTCCGTTGATCTGTGCAACTGCACCGACTGTAGCGCCGTCTTTCTTTGCGGCATATACGCTCTGGATTTTGATTGAAGAGTTTGTGCTCTGTGCAAAGTTTTCAACAGGTTCAAAACCGTCTGCATCTGCCATTACGACCTTCATTGCCTGGTTTGCCTTTGCGATTTTGTTTGCGGCAATCTTTACTGAAGTCACATTGTTGACAAGTGCAAGGACAGTACAGCTTGCTGCTGCAAAAAGTGCAAGAACAAGACCAAGCCTGATCATTTCAAGTGAAGAATTTTTATTGCTCATTTAGATTCCTCCTTGCGTTCAACTGCATTTGCTACATCAAATTCCTGAACCTTGTTTGCAGGTGCAGGTCTTCTGTTTCCTTTCTTTCCGTAGCCGTACATTCTGCGTGTAAGGTTGTTGAGGAATGAAGTAAAGCAGTTCATGATGAGGATGCTGAACATAACTCCTTCAGGATATCCGCCAAGCTTTCTGATGAGGAATGTGATGAGACCACATCCAAATCCGAATACGAGTCTTCCATAACCTGTGAGAGGGGAAGTTGCATAGTCTGTTACCATGAATGTTGCACCGAACAAAAGTCCACCTGTCAAAAGTGCAAGGAGAACATCTCCGCCTGAAACAAGAGTACAGATTGCTGTTGTTGCAACCATGGCAACTGGAGCGCGCCAGTCGATGATGTGTGTTGCAAAAAGGAAGAGGAAAGAAATGAGGATGAGGAGGATTGAAGTTTCTCCGATACATCCTGCCCTGTTTCCAAGGAAGTACTGCATGTAAAGGTCAGGTGTTGCCGTAACTGCGCCGTTCTTGATCTGGCTAAGGATTGTTGCGCCTGACACTGCATCGATTTCTGGATTGAACCAGCATGCACCCATGGCAGCAGGAAAACTGATGAACATGAATGCGCGTCCTGTGAGGGCTGGGTTGAATACGTTTGCTCCGATTCCGCCAAAAAGTCCCTTTGCAACAACCATTGCAACGAGGGCACCAAGAACAACCATCCAAACCGGTGTTGTTGATGGAATTACGAGTGCAAGAAGAATTCCCGAAACTACAGCCGAAAGGTTGGCTATGCGGATCTTCTGCTTTGTGATTTTCTGATAGAGTCCTTCAAAAGCAACGCATGCTGCAACTGAAACAAGGATGCGTACAAGGGCAGCGGCACCAAAGAACATTACACCTGCAATGCATTCAGGAAGCATTGAGATGATGACCATAAGCATCACTTTCTGTGTTGAAAGTCCTTCTGTAAAGTGAGGGCTTGAAGAAAGGTAGATTTTGTTTTCGCTCATTTTGCACCTCCGTTTGCGGCAGCCTTTGCGCGTTCTGCAGCCATCTGTTCGCGAACGATAGCCTTGCCCATTCTGATTCTCTGAACGAGACGAACATTTGCAGGACATACGTATGCACAGCAACCGCATTCAATGCAGTCCATGAGGCCGTAGCGCTTTGCCTTTGACACATTGTCTGCCTTGAGTTCGCGTACCATGAGGGCAGGAGAAAGCCTCATTGCACATGTGTTGATGCATGCGCCACAGCTGATGCATGGGTCTTCGTCCACAAGGTAAGTTTCCTTTGCTGTAAGGAATGTGATTCCGCTTGTACCCTTTGCAACAGGGAAGTCTGCTGAAGGCATTGCGAATCCCATCATAGGACCGCCAGAAATGATCTTTGCAGTTTCGCCTTCCTTGAGTGTAAACTGAGCGTCTTCTCCCATAAGGTCAGAAACCAATGTACCTACAGGAACCTTAAGGTTGCATGGCTTTGTTACTGCACCGCCTGAAATTGTAAGCGCGCGTTCAATGAGAGGCAGGCCAAGACGGAATGCATCGCTGATTGCACAAACTGTTCCAACATTGCTGATGATGCAGCCTGCATCTGCCGGAAGTTTTCCCGATGGAATTTCAACTCCAAGGCAAGCTGACACGATGAATTTTTCAGATCCCTGAGGGAACTTTGTCTTAACAAGCATTACCTTCATGTCATCGCCGTAACCTTTTCCGTTGATGACCTTGTCCAGCATTGGCTTGATGTATGCTTTATTGTCTTCGAGGGCAATGATTCCATAAGCACCGACAGTCTGCAATATGATTGCAAGGCCGTCGATAAGCTTTTCTGGAGTTTCCTGCATTGTACGTTCGTCGCATGTAAGGTAAGGTTCACATTCGGCGGCGTTTACAAGAACGTACTCGATTTCCTTGTCCTCTGGAGGATTCAATTTGACGTGGGTAGGGAAGGATGCTCCACCCATACCTACGATGCCTGCTTCCTTGATGCGTTCAAGTGCTTCTTCGTGGGTGCATGTGAACGGATCGAGTGGCGGCATGAATTCTGTCCTATTGCTGTCATCGCTTTCAATTACGATGCATGGAACGGACATGTTGCCTGTAACAAGGCAGTTTGCGATTTTCTTGACTTTTCCTGCAATGGATGCGTGTACAGGAGCCGACATGAATTTGTCGCTTGCGGCAATTTTCTGTCCTTTTGCCACAAGGTCACCGACTTTGACGAGAGGTTCGTTTGGAGCGCCTCCCATGGTGATAGGAATTGTTACCGTCTTGGACTTAGGAAAGGCAGCAGTGATGGGACACTGGTTGCTCAGTTCCTTCATTTCCTCAGGATGAATTCCACCTTTAAATGTGTGTGCTTTCATAACAATATATGATAATAGTAAACGGAGAATTTTTCAAATGAGACTTAATAACTATAGAAGAAAGTGGAATTTTTATATAATAATTCTGACTACTTTTTCACGTCTGCTTTTCCAGTCGTCTACAAGTTCTTTGGGTTCAATAGGAAAAGCTTCGTCAGCCCATTTCCATACCCAGCTCTGTATTGCAAAAAGCTGATTGCTTGTGAAGGTCAAAATGATTCCGTCTTTTTCAGGTCCGGGATTTTTCCTGTCGGGAATGATCCTCTGGTTTTCTCCCCAGATTCTGTTTTTTGAGGAACGGGCCGCATATCCGTGCAGATGAATTTTGTAATCAAGATATTTGTCATGGCACATGCATCCGAATGACCCTTTTGTCATCTTCCTAAAATCATAGTCCTTGGGAAGCTTGAAGATTTCCTTTGTAATCCTAAGGTTCTTTATTTCGCTCAGGGAATATCGGCGGCGGCCTTTCTTTACGATGTCATAGGCGTGAAGGTTCCAGTTTCCGTTGTCAAAAATCAACTGCCAGGGCTGAACTCTGCGTGACGACGGTTTTTTGTCCGTGAGTGACTGATAGTCAAATGTGATGACCAGGTTTTCACTCAGAGCCTTGTCCAGTAAACGCCAGATGCCTGCCGGAACTTCCTTGTTTGGAGCGCCCACAAAAATTATGCGGTCGTTCTCCGGTTTCTTGCTGATCCTGATGTTCTCCAGAGCCAGGTCATGGTTTTCGATTGAAAGAGATTCAAAGACTTCCTGAGCCTCCTTGTATAATGGATTTCCTTTCACCATGTCCATCAGGGTCTTTATGAGTTTTGCGGCTTTTGCTGCATTCTCATCGGTATAGAAACGTGGCAGCCTGTATTTTGGGTCCGTGTAAAAATATCCGCTTGTCTCTATGTCAGTATCAATTGGTGCTGCATACTTTTCACAAAGCTCTTCTATGTCGCGGAAGAATGATGTGCGACTGGTCTTGATGTCATATCTTTCGTAGAGTTCGGCGATAATCTGATTCCATTTTAGTTTACGGCCGGAAGCGATGATCTCGTCGATCGCCTGGTATCGTTTTGCCTTTTCTGTAAAGTCTATGGACATGGGGGACTCCTGAAAGAGATAATCTTTTTATAAATAGTATTATAAAGTCATTCCCTTGTTTTGGGAATATAAATGATTTATGATTAAAATATATTAAATACTATTTAAGGAGTGAAAACTATGAACAATTATGAAACTGTGTCATCGATGTTGCAGGAGTTTCTTGCAAAAGGAACTTATTTGAAAGGAGGATTGAATGAAGATGAAATGTTTTTTCTGATGAAAAAATCAATTGTCTCTATCGATTTGAAGTTCTTTGATGGGGAAGAAAGATTGTTTTCATGTTTGATAAATACAAATGATGGTGAAACACATGAAATAGAAATCGGCTGGTATGAACTTGATTCAAATTCTAATCTTATAGAGACTAGCGGTCCTTTAGCAGACTGTGAAAGCAAATGGTATTCAAAAAAGAATATCTAGTATAAGCATTCGTGTCCGTAAGTAGTATTTATATGCTGTCTACGGACATGAGTGAAAATCTCTGTCCTGTATCATAATAACTACCTCCTACTACTTTCGTGGCTTGAATAATATGAGGTGTGTTTCATAAGATCAAAATAAAGATTCTAAATTATTATGAATTTATATATTTTTCGTGTAAAATAAAATCTCAGAAATGGATACTAATAATATTAAATGGGAATTTTGTTCAAATATTCTCAAGAGGAAAAAAATAGGGGATAGAATCTATTTTGAGGAAGTAGAAAAAGAATTTTATGATCTTTACAAGACATGTCCAGATGATTTAACAAATACTCTTGTTAAAGTTGCAAATCGTGCAAGAGCAAATTACGAAGTTATTGAAGAAGATGGAGGGTTGTTATTGGCTCCATGTCTGAAGGAGATAGAATGTGTTTGTGAGAATTATATAAAAAATGGAAATGACACAAGTTTTCCTGAATTTAATAAATATTTCTTTGAAAGATATGGGTATGAATCCATCACTCTAAGTTTTACTTTTAATCGCATATTAGGTAAAATTTTACCATCTAAAAATGAAAGGGAAAATTTTATTCTTACTTTTTTTTCTGAAAGAAAAAAGATAGGTGAAATAACTTTTGAAGAAATAATCGCTAGCTTTCAATCTAAATATGGAATTAACTATCCTTCTATTGTTTATGAATTTTTTCATGTAATAAAAAATAATGGGATGAATTGTAAAATATCAGACTCTACCAGGAAAATTGTGATTTTGCCAACACAGGAGGAAATTACTAATTTTTGTAAAAACTATTTGTTGAAAAAGAATAAAAACTGCGTGGTAAGTTTTGAAGAGATAATTGATAGTTTTAAATCCGAATATGGAATTGCCTATTCTTCTGTAGTTGATGACTTCATTCGTTTATTAGGGAAAAGTAATGTGGATTATGATGTGGCATATTCTACCAAGGAAATTATGATTTTGCCATCGCAAGAAGAAATTAAGGATTTTTGTAAAAACTATTTGTTGAAAAAGAATAAAAACTGCGTGGTAAGTTTTGAAGAGATAATTGATAGTTTTAAATCCGAATATGGAATTGCCTATTCTTCTGTAGTTGATGACTTCATTCGTTTATTAGGGAAAAGTAATGTGGATTATGATGTGGCATATTCTACCAAGGAAATTATGATTTTGCCATCGCAAGAAGAAATTAAGGATTTTTGTAACAACTATTTGTTGAAAAAGAAAAGAAACTGTGTAGTAAGTTTTGAAGAGATAATCGCTAGCTTTCAATCTGAATGCGAATTTTATTATCCTCCTGTTATAGATGACTTTATCCATTTATTAGAGAAAAACAAACTTGATTATGAAATATCAAAAAATACCGGAAAGATCTTTTTTTTGCCATCGATAAAAGAAAGAGAATTATTTTTGATTTGTCGTCTGTTGAAAAATAATAATGGAAATTTAATAGCTTTAAAAGAAATAAGTGATAGTTTTCAATTTGTGTATGGATTTGAATGTAACCAAATTATAGAAGATCTTTTAAATTTATTAGATAAATTTAAAGTGGATTATGAATTATCAGAGGATATAAAAAGAATAATCCTTAATACTAGGGAAGTGTTGATTACATTTTTTGTTGATTATATTCGAGATAAGAATGTATGGAGTGATATTAGGAGAATTATCATAGGCGAAAAATCACAGCTCTCTTGTGTTGTAGATGAAATCATTTGTGATGCAATCGAAGTACTAAATTCCGAATTGAATAAAAGTGCTTTAGGATATGACGATAAAATTGGGTCCGTTTATGAATTTTCAAGAGACGATTATGTAAGAGAACTGGTAGATAGTAAAAAGTGTCCAATCTGTGAAATTGAATCAGATGATTACATTTCACTTGGCGAACATATCTGGTCTAGTCATATTAGTGAAAAAACTACATTGATAAGAAGAGAGTCATCTAATACTTTTAGATGTTTCCATTGTAATGAGTCACATATATTTTCTGGAAATAAATTGATAAGGCATCTTCTTGGTTATTGTAAAGAGTCAAAAAATAGTTCCTATGTCTCACAGACTATAAAGCAATATGGTAGTAATGTTTTTGCAGCAAATAATCCTAGTATCTTATTAGAAGGGTCTCATCAAATATTCCGAGAGAATGGACGGTTCGGATCATATCCTTTGGAAGATTATCATGGTGATGGCGATTCTTCATTTTAAAAAATAATTCAATGATTATATTTCATTCCCGTGCATTGGGAATGGACATCCTTTACATTGTAGGCATACAAGGAGGATGGTCTATGGATTCACCAAATGAAGTTAGAGTCGTTACAAGACAGGAAACATTCAATGATTTTGCGGTTAGGGAGCTTGCGCAGACAAGGGCAAGGTGCATGTGCTTCATACAGAACGGCATATGTAAGAAAGAAACCTGTGCCCACTGTGCAGTCAACAGGGAATATAACCGTGTAGCCGGTGCAATGTCCGTGTATGACAATGTAAGGCTGAGTAACTACATTTCAGAGTATTACGCAAGGTTCAGTCATGCACCCGAAGCATTCATGGATCACAAGACCTATGTCCGGTCTTTCATGAAAATCTATCTGATAGCCTTGTTCATTATGGCTCTGATATTCATACCTGCTATTCTAATGTTGGAGCCATTCGACACGATGGAATTTGACCCCTACAGCGAGTATACGGAAGCAATGGAACCGTCAGACCTGAGCGACAACATGAAATGGCTTGTTGAGCAAACTCTTGATCTGCTGGCAAAGGATCCTCTGTACGGAAAAGACATAACCTGTGACGGCAATTTCAACTGTCAGGACAGGGCTATACTCTTCAAGCTGTTGTGGGGATTCCTTTGTGACAGTGCGTACAAAGTCTCATTTGCAAGTCCTGATGTAGACCGAAGGTTCTGGTTGGCCGCACGGGACAAATGCATTCTTGTCAGAAACTACAATAAGGAAACAGGCATGAATCACCTTTTCCCGATGATACTGGATCATGATGTAAATAAAATCATGCCTATAGAGCCGGATATTGACTGGAAGGGCAGGCAGCAAATCAGAAAAGTTTTCAAAAGAAAATATGACCCGGATAAAAACCATTACAACGAAACGGCGAAGTTCATGAGCAGGGTTCCGGTCCATATAGCTGATGATTTCAGGAATTCTCACTGAGGAATTCTTAGGTAGCGTGAAGTTTCAAGTTTCACAAGGAGAATGAGATAATGCATGAAGTTATGGTATGTACCATGGTTTTTTTGATGATTGCACTAATGCTTTTTATAGTGATGTTTCTTTGCAACTGGGAGGCCATAATCGGCTACAGGAACACCAAATTTCTGGACGAATTCCTGAAGCCGGATGTTCCCGATGAAGAAGCATCTCTTGTCGATATGGATGAAAATAGTCGGCTGTAAAAAACAGCGTTATGGATGACCACATGATGAAACTGGATATTTCGGCAGAAGGATTTTTTGCGGACGGCGACAGGATTGATTTTACCGGGAAGTCTGTTGAAAGGTTCTTTGAGAAAAATGCTGAAGGCAACTGCGCCATATTCTATTCCTTCAATTTGGAGGATTCTGTTTTCATTCACACTATGGAAATCTGGACTTCTAAAGACAATCTTCCACTGAGTGGGGAGGATTTAAACAGGATAGAGGAACTGCAGGAAACAGTCGGTATTACTTATGAGAACAAGTCCTTCGTTTGTGCGGACATCAATTGTTCCGGCGGAAGCAGTCATGCTTTCATGGTTCCCACCGGCTATGAATTCGTTGACTATGAGTGCATCTGTTATGAAAAGACGAAAATAGGACTTCGCTGTTTTATCCTTTCCAGGATACTTGATGGAAAATATACGAGTACTGCAAAGGAATCAAAATTTCCGCAGCTGGTACGGAGCATACAGGATAACAATATAGATTATGCTGTTGAATTAATCAGGCAGGGTGCGGATGTAAACTTTACGGATCCTCTGTTCCGTACTAGGCCAATCGATTTTGCAGTTGCTTTGGGGAGGCCTGAAATCTGTGAACTTCTGATTCGCAGTGGAGCTGATTTTACCCATGGCCTCGATTGGTATTCTTTTTCTTCTCTGCTGGGAATTTCCTACAATGAAAACACAATTGATTGCGGAAAAGTGCTGGTCGCTCATGGGATACAATACGATATATTCTCAGCCATTGAGTATGATTCTTCCTATCTTGAATTCCTTCTGAAATGTGGGGTGGATGCAAACAGGGGCATCAGGGATGGTTTGTTCAATCCGCTTATGTATGCAGTATTGCTGGATAAAATTCCGGCTGCAAAATTGCTTCTTGAATATGGGGCTGATGTAAATGCCATGACGCTGGATAATGGAAATGCGCTTGTGATTTCCGTACTGCTGAACCATAAGGAAATGGCCGGACTTCTAATTGAACATGGAGCAAGGGTAAATGCCATGACCGACGGACAGACGGTTCTCAGTTACGGATTGAATTCAAAATGCATCGACTGTGAAATGCTGAGGCTGCTGACTTTCTGTGGTGCCGCCATTAATGTTCCCATATGCAATCACAGTTGTGAGCCTTTTCAAATGCTTATCCCCGTCATCAACGGTGAAGATCTGGATTTGTTTTTAGCTTTGGTTCGTTTAACTGCTTGTATTTGACGCTTAGTATCCGTTGCATTATATTAAAAAAAAGGGAATGCCCAAACATTTGGTCATCTCCACAGTTGGTTTTATGTCCTAAAAGGACACTAGGCCACTCAGTGTGTGCATTTCCATAAAAAAAAGCCGCCCTGGGGTTCCCAAGACGGCCTAAGGTTTTAACTAGATTTTCGAGATTCTTAGTTCAACTTATTTGATTTCAACAAGCTTTACATTGTCGAGGAATACATCGTGTTCCTTTGTGATGTTCTTGTCGATTGTTCCGAGAGAGAATGTAAGGATTACATCGCTGTCATCATCGTAAGCCATTTCGAAGTCCTGTGTGAATGTCTGCTTGCTTGTTGTAAGTTCGCATGTAGGAGCTTCGTTGTATGCTGTCCAGTCTTCTGAACCGTGTCTCTGCTTCCAAAGTGCGCCGTCTCTCTGACATGCATACTTCATCATTCTTGGAAGTGTTGACCATGCATCAAATGTAAGGCGGTACTTCTTTCCCTTCATGAGTGGAATCTTCTTCTGCATGAGCTGAATCTTCCAGTCAACATCCTTTGTGTCCTTGATTGTAATCTGTGCAACCTGCTTTTCCTGGTCTACAGAAAGTTCGCAAGAGTTTGTGTCGTACTTGTAGAATTCCCACTGCTTTGCGCTGAATGCAAATTCTCCGTTGTAGATAAGGTCAAACTTGTCCTTCTTCATGTCTGACTTCTTTACGATCTTTGCCTTGCCAAGCTTTACGAGCTTAACATTTGCAATGTTGATTGGATCTGTTGAAGGTGTTGCTCCCATGTTGAAGTCAAGTCTTGCGTTTGGATCTGTCTTGTCGTCCATTGAGAACTTGTATGAATAGTGCTTCTTGTTTGGTGTAAGCTCAACGTTTACATCGCCAAAGTAGTTCTTCCATCCTCTGTCTGGAGCACAAAGCTTAGCCTTCATCTTTCTGTTCTTTGTAGACCATGCATCAAATGAGAATTCATATTGATAGCCTCTTTCAAGAGGAATGTCTGCCTGAACAAGCTGAATTGAATAGTCGATTGTACCGGCTTTTGAAGTGTTTACTGTAAGTGTGTTTCCTGCAATTGCAGCGTCGGCGGATCCACCCTGCTGTGTCATGAACATCCATTCCTTTTTATCCTTAAGGTTTTCAGGATTGAACCCACCGTTGCGGATGTAGTTTCCGTCTGCACCAGGAGCACGAACTTCAACAACTTCTTCCTGTCTTGTAACATTTTCGTTGTAGCTCTTCTTCTGGTAAACGCGAACATAGTCAACGACCATCTGTGCGCTTGCATCAAACTTTGTTGTTCCATCTGGATATCCTGGCCAAGTTCCACCTACAGCAACATTGAGAATGAGGTAGAATGGCTGGTTGTATGGAGCAGGGTATGGTTCTTCGTCATCATAGAGTTTCTTTGTGAACCAGTCGTCAAACTTTGCCATTTCAACGCCGTCAACATAGAACTTGATGAGCCCAGGTTCCCATTCGCAGGCAAATGTGTGGAATTCGTCAGCGTAGTTTCCCTTCTTGAGGAGGTATTCCTTCTGTGCCATTGTGTGTGGTTCACCGAAGTGAAGTGTTGCGTAAGTCTTGTTTACCTTGTCGCCAAGAACTTCCATGATGTCGATTTCACCGCACTTTGGCCATGAGCCATACTTGCTTTCGTCTGTCGGCATCATCCAGAAAGCAGGGAGGAATCCCTTTCCTCTTGGTACCTTGAGGCGGGCTTCTGCAAGACCGTACTTGAAGTCAAACTTGCGCTGCGTATTGATTCTTCCTGATGTGAATTTGTTTCCGCTTTTTGTTTCTTCCTTGAGTGGCTGAATGATAAGGTTCCCGCCCTTAAGGTAAACGTTCTTGTCAGACTTGATGTATGACTGAAGTTCGTTGTTTACCCAACCTGGCTCGTGAAGTTCATAGTTCCATTTGCTTTCGTCAAGTTTCTTTCCGTCAAAGTTGTCTTCAAACTTGAGTTCGTAGCCTGCCATGTTCTGTGCGCTAAGGCTGAATGAGACTACTGCGGCGAGAGCAAGGGAAATCATTGATTTCTTTGAAAATTTCATAAATCCTCCTGATGAAATTTCAGTGTTCCTATTGTCTAAAATTGCATTATCTTAATCATAATCTTAAGGCGAAATGTATTGGATAACTATACTAATTTTTAGATTTTTGTCATTTTTTTACCAAAGTGTGATATAATGGAAGGTATGGATAAAGACAAGGATTTACACGAGGCCCTTTATTTTCAGACTGAAAACAATATTTATCATGCTCGCTATGAAGATGAAGTTAATTTCTATTCAGCCGTAAAGAAAGGAGATCTGGAAACTGTTAAAAAACTCATGACTCCGCTTGATACCAAGGAAGGTCTTGGTCAGCTTTCCAACAAGCCTGTAAATAACTTGAAGTATCATTTTGTTGTAACGGTTGCTCTTGTTACCCGCTATTGTGCAGAAGCTGGCATGCCTTTTGAGACCGCCTACACTTTAAGTGACCTTTACATCCGCAATGTGGACAAATGTTCTGTGGAAGAAAGCATTACTCAGCTCCATAAGGAAATGATTTTTGATTTTACCGAAAGAATGAAGAACATCCGCAATGCAGAATCAAGTCCGCAGATTAAACTTGCAAAAAAATACATCCACGAAAACATCTACAATCAGTTTTATGAGGATGAAATTGCAGACTTTGCGGGGCTTACTCCTTCCTATCTTTCAACTTTGTTCAAGAAGGAAACCGGGGAGACAATAAAGAACTACATTCTCCGCGAAAAGGTTGAAGAGTCAAAGAGCCTGCTGCGTTTTTCCGACAAGGCATACATTGACATCAGCATTTCATTGAACTTCAGTTCACATTCTCATTTTATTGCAACTTTCAAGAAGTTCGTTAACATGACGCCAAAGGAATACAGAAACAAATACTACGGTAAGAAATGGAATGAAGAATAGTTTTTGATAAAGAAAAAAAGCGGTCCACAATCGGGCCGCTTTTCTTTTGGATTGAAAGGGAATTAGATTCTGTGCATTTCAGTAAAAACCTTTTCGTTCATAAGGTTTACTTCAACGCCGAGAGCCTTTGCTTCTTCCGTCAGTTCTTTTCTGGCTGTGTCAATGTCGACCTGGGCATTGTCAAAGTCAACCATCATCATCATGACGAAGTTTCCGCTTAAAATTGTCTGTGTGATATCAACGATATTGATAGAACGGTTTGCAAGGTAAGCAGATACCTTTGCAATGATTCCGACCTTGTCTCCACCTACTACTGTAATAATTGCTTTCATAATGCCTAGATTTTAGTAGAAATAGTAATCTTGTTCAATTAGGTGCTAGACAACAATTCCAAGAAGCTGGGCAAGTGCATCTGCCGTTGAAAAATGAATCGCATGAATTCCAAGGGCAGCTGCGGCATCGCAGTTCATTTTCTTGTCGTCGATGAATACGCAGTCCTTTGGCTGAACATTTTCTGCGGTCATGATGAGCTTCCAGAAATCAGGATCAGGTTTTGAAACGCCCATGAAGCACGATGTGTAAGTCTGGTCAAAATAGGAATAGTCGCCGCGTTCCATGTGGTTGTGGTAATGTGCACTTATTGTGTTTGTTCCACAGATTACGCGGTTGCCCGCTTCCTTTAATGCCTTGATGATTTTTACTGTCTTTTCATTAAGCACCGGATGAAACAGCCAGTGGAACCAGTCTGTCTTTACAGGAATTCCGCTTCTCTTGGAAAAGATTTCCCAGAATTCTTTTGTGTCTATTTCGCCATTGGAGCACATTGAAAAAAGAAGTGAGCGGTCCAGTGTAAGGTCTGTGTCGAGTCCGTATTTTTTTAGGGTTTCTTCGTCCGTATTTAAAACTTCGCAGAGTTTCTGTTTCAGGTTTGCTGTTGTTGTAACAACGCCCCCCATATCAAAGATGTAAAGCATCAGTATCCTCCCGTAAAAGTTATTTATTGATTGAAGTTACGATTTTAATCAGCTCTTCAAAGCTGTCAATTTTTTCGTAGTATTTGTCTGCCCTGCCAAAACCATAGCTTGCCCAGATGAAAGGAATTTCTGCCTGTTTGCAGGAATCGCAGTCGCCTTGGGTGTCGCCAACGTAAAGCGGTGAAGTTATGTTGTTGCGTGAACATAGAATCTGAATATTTTCTGCCTTTGCTTTTCCGGTTCTTCCAAAGCACTCAAAATCCTTGATGTATGGCGTAATACCGGTTTTTTCCATTGTGAGTTCAATGTATCCGTCCTGACAGTTGCTGACGATGTAAAGGTTCTGCATTGTGGAAAGTTCCTTTATCGTTTCGATAACTCCAGGGTATGTGATGTCGATGGTATTGTTCTTGATTTCAATCTGTTCTTCCGTGCAGCAGTATGACATGAGTTTGTCCTGGTCGGCTTTGCTTAAATTAGGCCACAGATCCTGGGCTATGACATCCATTGTCTTTCCGAATTCCTGCTGAAGCATCTGTGCATTTACTTTCTTTGCATCAAGGCCTGATTTTTCTATTGCCTTGTTCCATGCAACGGCAACTATTCCAGTTGTGTTCCAGATGGTTCCGTCTATATCAAGAATTATTCCGTCCGTATATCCTTTGTTCATATCCTAGAATATAACACAAGAAGAGACGGAAAAACACTTGACAGAACATATAAGTATATGCTTATATAATAATATGATAAATCAAGAGAATGAAGAAATGCTTGTGAATCTTGCAGAACTTTTTAAGGTTTTTGGGGATTCAACAAGAATAAAGATTCTGTATGCGCTCCTTGAAAAGGAAATGAATGTTACGGAAATCTCGGAAGCCCTTAACATGACGCAGCCTGCCATAAGTCAGCAGCTTAGGATCTTGAAATCCAGCGGTCTTGTTAAGTTCAGAAAGGAAGGAAAATCAGCGGTCTACTATCCGTCTGATGAACACGTAAAAATAATCCTCAACATCGGAATTGAGCATTTAGGAGATTAGATATGAGTTGCTGTTGCTGTGAACACGATCACGAACATGGACACGAAGAACATGAACATGGCGAAGAAATGTCGCTTAAGAAAATAATTCTTTCCGCACTTTTGTTTGCGGCTGGAATCATAGTTGAGAAAATTTTTGCACCGTCTGCCGGCGACAATGCCCAGATTATTCGCGGAGTTTTACTTGCCCTTTATTTTGGTTCCTACATTATTTGCGGTCTTCCTGTAATCCGCGAGGCTGTAGAAGGTCTTTCAAAGGGAAAGTGCTTCAGTGAATCTTTCTTAATGGCTGTAGCTACAATCGGGGCTGTCGTAATCGGCGAAACCATGGAAGCCTGTGCCGTAATGATTCTGTTTCAGCTTGGGGAATATCTTGAAGACAAGGCGTCTGACAAAACAAAGGACACCATTGCAGAACTTCTTGACATCCGTCCTGATACCGCCTGTGTGATCCGGGACGGAAAAGAAGCTGTAATTGATGCCGATGATGTTGAAGTCGGTGAGACCATCATCGTAAAGCCTGGCGAACTTGTTCCTCTCGACGGAATAATTTCAAAGGGCTCGACTATGGTTGATACGAGTGCCCTCACTGGTGAAAGCGTTCCCCGTGAAATAAATGAAGGCGATGAAATCCTTAGCGGTTTTGTAAATACAAGGGCAGTGATTGAAATCAAGGTCACAAAGGAATTCGGTGAAAGTACGGTTTCAAAAATCCTTGACCTCATTGAAAATGCCCAGGAGAAAAAAGCATCAAGCGAAAAATTCATCACGCGGTTTGCAAAGGTCTACACGCCAATTGTCTGTATCCTTGCCGTTGCTGTTGCAGTGGTTCCGCCTACGATTCTTGGGTGGAACGAGCACTTTAAAACATGGCTTTACCGTGCCTGCGAAATGCTTGTTGTCTCTTGTCCTTGTGCTCTTGTTATTTCGGTTCCGTTAAGTTTCTTTGCTGGAATCGGTCGTGCAGGAAAAGACGGAATCCTTGTAAAAGGTTCAAGCTATCTTGAGCTTCTGTCACGCGCAGACACTATTGCCTTTGACAAGACTGGAACTTTGACTAAGGGTGTCTATGAAGTTACTGATGTGGAAGTTGCCGAAGGCTGCAGTCTTTCAAAGGAAGAACTTGCCGCCCTTGTGACCCATGCTGAATACTACAGCGATCATCCGGTATCCAGGTCGTTGAGGAATTTCCACGCTTGCGAAAACTGCGGAAAACTTACTGTTGAAGAAGCAGAAGAAATCAGCGGACACGGAATCAAGTGCGTTGTCGACGGAAAAAAAGTTCTTGCGGGGAACAAAAAACTTATGCTCCTTGAAAAGGTCCTGGGTTTTGATGAAAAGTCCGAGGCTGCAAGTGATGTCGCAGGTTCAGTTGTGTATGCCGCAATTGACGGTGTGTTTGCTGGAAGAATCATCATCAGCGATGTGGTCAAGGAGAATGCAAAGGCTGCAATTGAAGAGCTTCACAAAGCCGGAATCTCAAAGGCCGTCATGCTTACAGGCGATACAAGGAACAACGCCCAGGCCATTGCTTCTTCCATCGGCATTGATGAAGTGCGTGCGGAACTTCTGCCTCAGAACAAGGTTGAGGAAATTGAAAGCCTCATGAAAAATAATTCCGGCGGAACTGTTGTCTTTGTTGGAGACGGAATCAACGATGCTCCGGTTCTTACAAGAAGCGATGTTGGAATCGCCATGGGTGCCATGGGAAGTGATTCCGCAATAGAGGCTGCCGACATTGTGATCATGGATGACAACATCGAGAATGTTGCCCTTGCGGTTAAGCTTGCAAAGAAGACCATGGTTAACGTTAAGCAGAACATTGGATTCAGCATTGCAGTAAAGGTTGCAATCCTTGGATTGTGTGCAGGTGGTTTTGTGAACATGTGGCTTGCCATCTTCGGTGATGTAGGCGTGTGCCTTCTTACAATATTGAACAGTATCAGGCTGTTGAAAAAGAAATAAAGCTTTAGTAGTAAAATAAAAATCAGCTTCTGTCGGAAACCCGTTCAAGCCTGCTCCGGTGAATGCTTTGCATTCAAGTCGCAGTTTGAGCGGAACTCCGACTGCGCTGATTTTCATGCTGTTGAAGGATTTCTACCATCCACATTTTGTGATGATGACCTTTACTATGCGGTCGTTTTCGGTTTCTACCTTCATCCTGATATCTGTGTCTGCCCACCATGGACCATCAGAAAAATATGTTGCGTTCTGCGGTCCAAAATATCTGTAGACTTCTTCAACTGGATCTCCAATCTTAAAGGGCAAAAAATCTGGATAATATTCATCGTTATTGTAAATCTGTACCATGTAAAGGAAATTTCCTGGAATCCCCTTTTCCTGATCGAAGGTGCTGTAGAACAGGAATTCAATGCTGTTTTCCTGGTCCGGATAAAGATGATAAAGTTCTTCGTTATTACCGATGTTGTATGGTGATGTGTCGATGTTAACTCCATTTTTTCTGAAGATATCCTCGTAATTCTCAAGCCAAGGAAATGCCTTTCCAAGCTGCTCATTGCGGCGGAATTTCTGTGCGTCTTCAATGGCCTCAGAAAGATATGCTCCGTAGACATATCCTTCAGCCCCTGCATCAGTACGGATTTTTATCCAGTTCTTATGGTAGCCGTCAATTTCTTCATATTTTCCATTTTCAAGGAACCTGACTTTTTCATCGAAGGGAAGCCTTGCGATTTTGTTTCCACCAGGAATGTCACGGACATTAACGCCGTCCAAAGTATTTACATAGTAATAAGAAGGCTCAACGGGAGTTTCCTGTGGTGGTTCAATTTCATTCTGAAGCCAACCTTCAGTGCCAAGATAATTTTGAGGTTCTTTATTTTTGCTGCAGCTGACCAATGCGATTGAAGTGGCAAGGATGATTAGTAAATGCTTTTTCATTTTTTAACTCCGTATACGGAATCCATTGTAAATCAAAAGAAGAGCCCCATCAACGCTGGAAAATTGAAATTTCCATTTGTAATCATTAAACTGTTACCATGATTCAGTTAGTTGCTTTTTTGGGAAATTACGGAAAGGAATACGAAGATACAAGGCACAATGCGGGATGGCTTTTTGAAGCTGCATTGCCTTTTGCAGATAAGATTTCATGGCAGTCAAAATACAAGGCGGATTTCTGCTGCGTTGATTATGATGTTTTTGCAACCTGGCTTAAGGATGCGGGACTCATCAAGGAAAGAGACAACGGAACTCTTCCGATTCCCGACTGCGCGCCAAAGAAAATCTATTTCATGAAGCCAATGACCTACATGAATTTGAGCGGTCAGGCAATTGGTGAAGCTGCACGATTTTTCAAGATTCCTGCGAGCGATGTGCTTGTCGTTCACGATGAGATCGAACTTCCTTTGGGTACTGTAGGCCTTAAATGGTCTGGAGGTCTTGGCGGTCACAACGGACTTCGTTCAACAAAGGAAACTTTTGGAACACCAGATTTCTGGAGAATCCGCATCGGTGTTGGAAAGCCTGCCAACGGAAATGTTGCCGACTATGTTCTGGGTTCATTTACAAGTGATGAAAAAATTACCTTGTCGCAAATTTTCACCATGATGAATCCAATGTTTGCAAAATTCCTTACGATCAAAGATGCCACAAATCTTCAGAAAGAGTGGAACAAGAAGAAGCTGGTGGAAGTTTTGTAACAGAAAAGCCCCTGGAGTGCTCCAGGGGCTTTGTCATGCTAAAGGATCAAATTATGTATTTGCCTTTTTCTTTGCAAGTGTTGTAACGCCTTCAATTACGAGGATTACAGAAAGAACGATCATGAATGCTGCAAGGATAACCTGAGCATATGGACCCCAGTCTGCACCACCTGCTGCAATAACCTTGACCTGTCCAATCAATGTGATTGCAAGTGAAGAAATTGTAACAACAATCATAAATGCCATTGGAGCAAGGAACATCTTGTTGTTCTTTCCAATGTTTCCAAGCCATGTTGCAACTGCAAGGAGACCGATACCTGCAAGAAGCTGGTTTGAAGCACCGAAGAGTCCCCATATTTTCTGCCAGCCTGTGAGACCAAGGGCAACACCAAGCACTACAGTAAGAACTGTTGCAAATACTGGGTTAACCATGATCTTCTTCCATCCACTGGTGATGTCCTTTGTTGTCTGTCCTGGTTCAAGCCAGAATTCCTGGAACATGAAGCGTGCAAGACGAGTTGCTGTATCAAGGGATGTAAGACAGAATGCAGAGTATGTAAGAACGAGCAATGTGTAGAGGATGTTTTCAAGACCTGCACATCCAGGAATCTTTGCACACATTGCAGAAATACCACCGGCGAAGATGTCTGTAGCACCCTTTGTGTGACCTGTCTGGCGAGCATAAGCGATTGCACAGAGTGTAAGGACTGCGAGTACACATTCGAGGAGCATACCACCGTAAGCGATAGGCTTTGCATCCTTTTCCTTATCCAACTGCTTGGAAGTTGTTCCTGAAGAAACAAGTGAGTGGAAACCAGAAATGGCACCACAGGCAACTGTTGTAAAGAGGATTGGGAAGATAGGCTTTCCTGGTACAGAAGCGAATGCTGGGAAGCTTGCAGGATCAATATTTGGATGAGCACCTACAACTCCAACGAATGCAACGAAGAGCATTGCATAAAGAAGGAATGATGAAAGGTAGTCACGTGGCTGAAGAAGAATCCAGACTGGTGTAACTGAAGCGATTGTGATGTATACACCGATGATGATCATCCATGTTGTTCCGCTAAGGTAGATTGGATGCCAGTTCATACCGATTGCCATACAGGCAACGATTGCTACAACACCAAGGATTGTTGAAACGAGCATTGAAGCACCGCGACGGTAAACTGCGAATCCGAAGATGATTGCAACAACGATGAACATGAGGGAAACCATTGCAACAGAAGCATTTGATGCGGAAGCTGCCACATCAAGAACGCCGTCCTTGAAAGTTGCCTTGAATGTTCCTGCAACGATTGATGCGAAAGCTGCAACAACGAGGATGAGTGTAAGGTAAGAGAAAGTTACGAAAAGCTTCTTTGCTCTCTTGCTCATGTTTGCGTTGATGATTTCACCGATAGACTGTCCCTTGTGACGGATAGATGCGTAGAGAGCACCAAAGTCATGTACGCCGCCAAAGAAAATTCCGCCGACGAGAATCCAGAGAGTCACTGGAACCCAACCGAAAATTGCAGCACCGATAGGACCTGTGATTGGACCTGCACCTGCAATAGATGAGAAGTGGTGTCCCATGAGAACAGGAGCCTTAGCTGGAACATAGTCTACACCGTCTTCAAGTTCATGTGCTGGAGTAGGCTTGTCACCTTCTCCTACACCCCACTGTTTGCAAAGCCATCTTCCGTAGAAGAGGTATCCGCATGCAAGAACTGCAACACAGATAACAAGCAGCAATAATGTGTTCATATATTACCTCCAAAAAACAATTCATAATTTACAATTCTTAATTATGAATTATGAATTATTCTTCCAAGTGATTTTCTTACGCATTTTCCGCTTCTGTTGGTGATGATTTTTTCATTAGAACAATCCACAAGGGCCGTGTGGAATTCCGACCATCCCCAGAAACTGAATCTGTAGCTTTTATATTTTCGGTATTTTTTCAGAAGTTTTACGGCATCCTTTTCAGCATTTTCGCATATGAAAAGGGGAGTGATGTAAGTGTACATGTGTCCTGGACCAATGTGGGCGTGGTTGTTCCAGTCTGATTCAACATATTGAATTGAAGATAAAAAGATTTCTTTTGTCAGGGTTGGAACATTGAAGATGTACATGAATTCTTCAGAATCGGCGGACCAAAGATTTGCTTTTCTGGAAACAATAAAATTTTCTGCGTGTTCAAAATAATCGCATCGCACTTTGAGAAAATCTGCATCATTGCAGATATTGATGTTGTAGCAGGCACCAAGAGAAGTCTTGAGCTTCTCGAAAACCGCATCGGTGTTCAATTGCTTTAGTCCTATTAAAGTTTCTACAGTAATTATAAACCCGTTGAAAAAGATGTTCAATTAAATTCTTGTAGGCCTGATTTTTAACCGATAAATAAGTATGGCTAAAAAAAGTTCACCTAAATTGACATTTGATTTTCCGGTTACCGTTACATTTGTAATTGTTGCCGTCGTGATGTTTCTCCTTGATACATTTGCCTTCAAAGGGAAAATGTTTTCTACAATTTTGATTTGTCATGGCTCAAAGCAGGCCATAGTGCCGTTTAATTTTAAGTCACCTGCAGATTTTACTGGCCTTTTCTTTTTTATTTTTGGAAATTCCGGATGGGAAATGCTTTTTTCAAATCTGATTGTGATTCTTCTTTTGGGTCAGATTCTTGAGGAACGTTACGGAAGCGTAATGCTCGGACTCATGATGTTTATTTCTACATTGATTTCCGGTGTCCTTACTGCATGCATTTCAACAGTTCCTTTGACTGGAGCTGGTTGCATAATTTTCATGATGGCAGTTCTAGTTTCTCTTACTGAGCTTACAAAAAAGAGAATACCGCTTTCGTGTCTTCTTGTTTTTGTGCTTTTCCTTTCCTTTGAAATTTTCAGGAACACTAAGGGGGCAGAGGGAACTGACATAATGCAGAAAACTTGTGGTGTCCTGATAGAAATGATCGGCGGAATCTGTGGAAGCATTTTTGGCTTTCTTGTTCTTCCAAAAAAGAAATCAACTAAAACAGCTTCAAAAAAGACTGAAGTAAAAAACGATTATGAGGATGACGATGATTACTCAAGCAAGAAAAAAACTTGGTCATCGTCTTCAAGTGACGAAACTGTAATTGGAACATTAAGTTGACCATCAAAAGATGGAATGATTTGGTATGGAGATAATTTATGTCGGAATATAAATGTCACTTTTGTCCTGTGTGTCTTGGAGGTGGATGTATTGCTCAGTTGCCTGGCATGGGCGGTGAAGATGGCAATAAAAATTTTATCCTGAATTGCGACGGGTGGAAAAAAATTCCATCGGGTTCATTTGCTTGTAGCAAAGCTATCCTAAGACTTGCTCCAATGACAGGTGCAGAACAGAACATGGGCTATGATGATGAAAAGCAGTATTACTTTGACATGATGAAGGCTTGCGCAGAAAGCGAAACTGCCATCTCCATAGGAGACGGAACTCCAGATTGCAAACTGCTTTGGGGAATTGAGGCCGTAAAGTCTGTCGGAAAGAAAGCTGCCGTTTTCATAAAGCCTTATGAAAATAAAAAGGTTTTTGAAAGAATGGAATGGGCTGAAGAAATTTCCGAATACAGCGGAATCGATATTGATGCATTTAATATTGCAACAATGCGCAATGCTGCTCACCTTGAAAAAAAGACTGCAGAAAATCTTCGTGAGGTTCAGAGATTTCTGGCCGCTAAAAATATTCCGTTTGTCATAAAGGGAATTTTTACAGATGAAGATTTGGAACTTGTCCGTGAACTGAAACCTGATGTTGCTTTTGTATCGAACCACGGCGGTCGTGTTCCAACGCGGACTGGAAGCGTTGCAGAATTCCTTGCCGCTCATGCAGATGAAATAAGAAACAGCTGCGGTGAAATCTGGGTTGATGGCGGAATAAGAACAAAGGCTGATTTTGAAAAAGCCCAGAGCTATGGAGTGACAAACATTCTTCTTGGCCGTCCTTATGTTACGGCTTTATGCAAAAAAGAAAGCTTTGAAAATATTTTGAAATGAAGTTTGGAAAAGAATTACTTCTTCTTCCAGAACTTTATTCTTTCATCGCCGATGAGAAGCTCTTCTGCATCCTTTGCGGTTGCAAGAGGGGCTTTTTTTATTACAACTGCAATTCGGCTTGCGACACTTGATGGAGATTCAGGAACAAAATCTCCCTTGTGTTTGTAGATGAACTGCTTTCCGTCTGCAAGGTTGTAGTCGTCCTTTTCAATAATTCCGCTTTTTGTTGGAACATAGTTTAACTGGGTAAGGTACCCGTTGCTTGCCTGCACCTGGTATTGCTTGCCACAGACGGCGTCGGCATACACATTGGATTCACATTCACCAAAAAGTTCAGCCATGCCGCCGCCTACACGGCACGCAAAATCAATAGGCACCAGCTGACCATCGCCACAATCAATAAAATCAAACTGCGCAAAAGAAATATCGCCGTCGCCAAAAAGCACATTGCACCACTTGCTCATCTGCTCAAAAAAATCCGCGCTACATGGAACCAGCTGGCATATCACCGTACAAGGCGTGCCGTGAATTTCCACCACAACTTTTTTGCTAAGGCGAACAAGGGTAAGCTTGCCTTTGCATAAAAAAAGGTCTGCACTGTATTCGTCACCTGAGATCAGTTCAGTAACAAGGGCTCCCTTGCTTTCAATTTCAAAAAGCTTTATGGCGTTGTTGTGAACGTCGCTAGCCTTAAGGACAAGCTGCTCAATATCATTCAGGTTTTCTTTGCCTACAGTTTTTACCGCATAGCCGCTGAAAAGCCCTTCTGGTTTTACGATTACTCTTCCATTGGTGTTCAAAATGAAATTGCGAGCCTCGGCAATGCCGTCAAAAATTTCTGGAACCTTGTTTCCATTGACTGAAAGAATTTCATAAAGATATTTTTTTGATCTGCTTGCCTTAAGGGCTTTTTCGCTTATGGCACATTGTTTTGTTTTTATGCACTGACTTATCCAGTATTCTGACAGGGGAATTGCTGTTGTCTCTGGTGGAAGGTTTTCCATGTAGATGAATTTATCAGAAGCATCCTTAAAATATTTTTTTACAAATGGAGCTTCTATAAATGCTACGTCCATTCCTATGGAAGAGAAAGCCTCAATGATTTTTTCGTGGCCAATTACGCTTGATGCGCCTGCAAGGATTATTTTTTCGGACATGGTTTAGAAGCCGAACTTTTCAGCGATCTTTACGCAGGCGTTTTCACCGTCCATGGCGCTGCTTACGATTCCACCTGAATAGCCTGAACCTTCTCCGCAAGGGTAAAGGTTTCCAAGACCAACACATTCAAAGTTTTCCTTGTTGCGGGCAATTCGGACTGGAGTTGAAGTTCTTGTCTCCAATGCAATTAATAGTCCGTCGTCGCAAAGGAACCCCTTCATGGTGTCGCGGTTTATGTATTTAAAGCACATGGCAAGGCGTTCAGAAATCTGCCTTGGAATCCACTGGTCAAGGCGGCTTGAAACTATTCCAGGCGTGTAGCTGGTTTCGGGAAGGTCTGTGCTTTCCTTGCCGTCTACAAAGTCGCGGATTCTCTGGGCCGGAGCCTTCTGTCCTTTTCCATTGTCTGCGGCAAGCTTTTCCAGATGGTCACGCCACAAAAGTCCCGCAAGGGCAGGACATCCAAGTTCCTTTGCCCGCTTTATATATTCGCCTGGAATGTCTTCTGGTCTTGTTTCAACTACAACGGCAGCATTGCTCCAGCGGCTGTTTCTTCCGCTTGCAGACATGCCGTTTACTACTATCTGGTCTGGTCCGCTCTGGCTTGGAACAACAAATCCACCCGGGCACATGCAGAAGCTGTAGACACCACGGTCCTTCTGCTGGGTCGTAAACCTGTATTCGGCTGCTCCCAAAGAAGCGTCTGGTTTTCCGTGGAAGCGGATGGCATCTATGAGTGTGCGGGGATGCTCTGCGCGGACACCTACTGCAAAGGTTTTTGCTTCCAGAGATTCAGGTGAGATTTTTGCAATCATTTTGTAAATGTCTGGAGCACTGTGGCCGGTTGCAAGAACAACTGCATCGCCGTGGAATTCTTTTGCTTCCTTTGTCTTTGTGTTTTCCGTCCTGATTCCAAGAACTGCATTTCCTTCTTTTATGAGGTCAACGCATTTTGTGTCAAAGTGAAATTCTCCGCCTTTGGAAATTATGAATTCCCTCATGGAATTTATGATTGCCGGAAGTCTGTCAGTTCCGATGTGGGGATGTGCATCCGTAAGGATTTTTTTGTCTGCTCCAAAGTTTGCAAAGATTTTAAGGACGCTTGAAATGTCGCCGCGTTTGTTGCTTCTTGTGTAAAGCTTTCCGTCGGAAAAAGTTCCAGCCCCACCCTCGCCAAAGCAGTAGTTGGAATTTCCGTCAACAGTTCCTTTTGTACTTATTGCGGCAATGTCGCGTTTTCTTGTGCTTGTGTCGCTTCCCCGTTCAACGATGACTGGCTTGATTCCGTATTCAAGAAGCTTGAAGGCACCAAAGAGACCTGCAGGTCCTGAACCTACGATGATGACAGATTTCTTTCCATCCGCATTTTTCCATTCCGGGAGCTTTGTAAATTCTTCCCCTGGTTTTTCTCCGATGTAAACCTTGTAACGCATGAAAAGCTTTACGTTTTTATGGCGGGCATCGATGGATTTTTTTACGAATACAGTTTCAACTTCAGACGGCCTGAATGAAATGGAATTCTTTTTGAGTTCGCTGAAAATTTTTGTCTTAATAAATTCTGAATCTTTTTCCTGGTCTGGACTGATCTGAATTGAAATCTCTTTAATCATGGAAAAAGTATATCAGAAAGAAATTATTTAAGGTATTCCTTTACGGCTTCAAGATGCTTGAGTCCTGCTTGTCTTCCCATTTCGTAAACCCTGCGGAGTTCATTTGGATCATGTTCAGTTCTGCTGATTCCAACATCAACTTCAGGAGCGATTACATAGCAGTTGCCAAGTTTTTCCTGTTCAAAGACAAATTGTTTTTCTTCGTCGTACATGATGTGGCGGCGGGTCATAGCTTCAACAAGCTTTGGATATTTTCTTAGGATGAACTTCATCAGCATTGCAAATGAGGATGGTTTTTTTACATATTCCCTTGTGCGGGTAAGGATTACGATGTTCTTGTCATAGCCCATTTCCATGAACTGTTTTAATGGAATTGAACTTGTGATTCCGCCGTCAAGATATCTTTTGCCGTCGATTACAACTGGAGTTGAAACCAAAGGAAGGCTGGCGCTTGCCCTCATCCACAGAAGATCTTCAGTGTTGCCATCTGGAATTTCGTGGACTACAGGTTTGCCTGTTTCAAGGTCTGAAACCACAACATAGAATCGCAATGGATTTTCTGCATAGGCTTTAACATCAAATAGATCAAGCTTGAATGGAATGTCCTCGTAGCAGAATTTTGCATCGTAAAGATCGCCGTTTCTTAAGAGGTTGCGGAAAGTTCCGTAGTGGCTGTCACGGCTGAATTTTGTATTGTATCTTATGGCTCTTCCAGGTTGCTTTGATTTGTAATTGCACCCGAATGTTGCACCAGCGCTTACTCCGATAATGCCATCGAAGTCAATTCCGTTTTCCATAAAAACATCGGTGATGCCGCAGGTAAACATTCCGCGCATGGCACCGCCTTCAAGAATCATCCCTTTCATATTTTCATTATATCAACATGCTTTATCAATATCAAAAAATTATTTGTTACTTCCTTCAATTTGTTTCATACTGTAAGTAACACACAAAAACAATTGGAGAATAGAATGGCATTTCTTGGTGAAGAAATTAAGAAACTCGGATTTGGCATGATGAGACTTCCTCAGAAAGACGGAAAGATCGATGTTGAGGAAACAAAGAAGATGGTTGACCTTTACATGAAGGCTGGCTTTACATATTTTGACACTGCATTCTGTTATGGCGGAAGTGAAGATGCAACAAGGCAGGCTCTTGTTGAACGCTACCCACGCGAATCATTTCAGCTTGCAACAAAACTTTCTGCATGGCTCAACTGCAATTCAAAGGAAGATTGCTACAAGCAGTTTGAAACTTCATTGAAGCAACGCAGAATTCGTTCAGCTTCAGATAAACTATGCTGACTGGGAAAACAAGGACATTGCTTCCCGCAGGTGCTATGAGATCTGCCGCGCTCACGGTAAGCCTGTAATCGTCATGGAACCTGTAAAAGGCGGATTCCTTGCAACTCCACCAGAAAATGTCGTAAAGGTTTTCAAAGATGCAGAACCTGAAAGTTCTGTTGCTTCCTGGGCAGTAAGATTCTGTGCTGATCTTGAAGGAATCATTACAGTCTTGAGCGGAATGAGCACACTGCAGCAGGTGGAAGACAACCTTTCATACATGAAGGACTTCAAGCATTTTGATGAGGGGCAGAAAAAGGTTATTGCAAAAGCACAGGAAGAGCTTCTTAAGGTTCCGCTTGTTCCTTGTACGGACTGCAACTACTGTACAAAGGTTTGTCCTGTTGATATTGGAATTCCTGGAACCTTCAAGTGCCTTAACCTTTACAAGCTTTTCAACAATGTGTCTTCTGCAAAAGTTCATCTTCAGTGGAATGTAGACAACCTTGGAAAGCAGCGTTCTGAAAAGTGCATCAAGTGCGGCAAATGCGAAATGGCTTGCCCTCAGCACATCGACATCAGGAACCAGCTTGCCATTGCAACTGAGCTTTTCAAATAAAGTTTCAGCATGAACAACAAAGCCCCGAGGCCGTTAATAGTCCCGGGGCTTTATCTTTTTTGTCAGTGTCAGGTTTGCCCCAACAGTTTTATTTAATCTATGCCTTAGCTTTTTCAGCTCTGTTTCTGATGATCTGGTAGGCAATCAGGGAACCGATTACAACAAAGCCGATGGCATCAGAAGTATAGCCTGGGATTACACAGCTAAGACCTGCAATTGCAAAAAGAATTCTTTCAACGATTGATTCCTTTCTGAATACATAGCCTTCAAGGGCAGCGCTGATGGCAAACATGCCGATGATGGCCGACATGCTGATTGAAAGGATTCCCATAAGGTCCGTATTGATCATGAGCATTGCAGGACTGAAAACAAAAATGTACGGAATGATGAAGGCTCCGATGGCAAGCTTCGTTGCGTTCAGGGCCGTCTTCATTGGCTTTCCCTTTGCTATTGCCGCACCTGCAAGAGCTGCAAGGGCAACAGGAGGTGTAACATCTGCGATGATGCCAAAGTAGAATGCAAACATGTGGGCTGCAATTGGTTCGTATCCAAGCTGGATGATTGCACCTGCTGTAATTGTAGATGTAATGAGGTAGTTTGCTGTTGTTGGAGCACCCATACCAAGGATGATGGAAGAAATCATTGTAAGGAAAAGGGTGATGAAGGCGATTCCGTGAGAAATTGAAATGAGGCCTGCTCCAAACTTAAGTCCAATGCCTGTAAGGGTAACAACGCCGATGATGATTCCTGCCATGGCACATGCAATTGCAACGCTGATGATGTTTCTTGCGGCTGAACACATTACTTCAACAATGTCGTTGGCGCTGAAAGTTGGCTTGCGGCCCTGTGCAACATCTACGAAAGAAGTGATTACGCCGATGGCAACGCAGACTGCAATTCCCATAAAGGCAGCGTAAACTGCTGTGCGTCCGATGCAAAGGAAGAATACGATTGCAATCAATGGAAGAAGCATGTAACCCTTGCGAAGGAACAAAGGAAGGAACTTTGGAAGCTGTTCGCGTGGAAGTCCCTTGAGTCCAAGCTTATGTGCTTCAAGATGTACTGTGATGAAGATTCCTGTAAAGTAGAGAAGGGCAGGAATGATAGCAGCCTTGACAATCTTGATGTAAGACATGCCCAAACTTTCTGCCATAAGGAATGCTGCTGCACCCATGATTGGAGGCATAAGCTGACCACCTGTAGAGGCTGCGGCTTCTACGGCTCCTGCGAATTCACTTTTGTAACCAAGTTTCTTCATCATTGGAATAGTAAAGCTTCCGCTTCCTACTGTGTTTGAAACAGAAGATCCTGAAACTGTTCCAAGCAAAGCTGATGTCAAAACAGCAACCTTTGCAGGACCACCGGAAGCACCACCTGCAATTGCATTGCAGATGTCGATGAAGAACTGTCCGATTCCTGTCTTTTCAAGAAGTGCTCCAAAAAGAATGAAAAGGAAGATGAAAGTTGAACATGCTCCGATTGGAACACCCATGATACCTTCCGTATTGTAGAAAAGGTGTGCTGCAACGCGCTTGATTGAATAACCGCGGTGGTTAAAGAATCCAGGCATGTATTTTCCGAAAAGTGCGTAAAGGACAAAGCAGGTTGCAATGATGAGGATTGGAAGACCTACAATGCGGCGGCAGCTTTCTGCAAGGATAAGGATTCCAACGCAGGCTACAAAAATGTCAAGGAATGTAAAGGCACCTGTACGGCGTGCAAGCTCCTGGAAATTTACCACGATATAGAACCAGCAGACTGCACCTACCAGTGCAAGGACAACATCGTACCATGGAAGATGGTTGCGTGGAAGTTTCTTTGTTGCAGGGAAAAGAAGGAATGCAAGCATCTGCACAAAGGCAAGATGTGTTGCACGGAGAATCTGTGCTGTTACCATTCCGGAAAGGCTTGAATAGAGCTGGAAAACAACAAAGGCAATGGAAACAAGTACTGTGATGTACTGGCGCCAGCATGTATGTTCTCTGTATGCCTGCTCGCGGTCAAGGTTTTTCATCATCTCCTTAAGTTCTGCTTCGTTTGAAGTAGGTCCCAGATTTTCCATCTGGCTCTCGAACTGTTCTTCGTTCTGAGTTGTGTTTTCGTCGTTGCTCAATTTGGCCTCCTCTTTTTATTCAGCAATTCAACAAGTGGGATTCTTTTGAATTCAAAAACAAGACTTGTCTTAGGTTCAAAAAAATCTTTCAGGAAAAATTCATTGTTACCAACGGTAACGGAATGTTCGGCAATAACTCCGACGGAAAGAAGAAAGCTTGTTCCTACATTCCTTTCGTATTCCATGGTATAGGTTTCGTCTGCCTGATGAAAAACTGCACCTGGAGTTTCTTCTATTTCAGGCATACCTGCACCGTAGCTTACAAAATCGGTCTTGTACAGAATCAGGTTCTTGCCTCCTGCTCTGTAGTAGTCATGGACTCTGCCTTTGTTTACCGAATGGGTGTAGGAAACAACAAAGCCTTTTGTTCCATCTACAAAATAAATTTTTTCTGAAGGATTCTTTCTGTTTGAAATTGAAAGAACAGGAAAAAGAGGAAAGATGAAAACAAACGCTACTGCTAAAAAGAAAATGACTGAAATCAAAAATGCCTTTGTCTTCATTGCTGTAAATAATTAGGAATCAGAAGAAAAGTTTCCTCTTCCTTCCAATTCCTAATTCTTAATTCCTAATTCCTAATTATTTAACGAGTCCGATTTCTTCGAAGTACTTCTTTGCACCTGGGTGGAATGGAACAGAGCATCCTGTAACTGCCTTTGCAGCTGTAACTTCCTTTCCCTTTGCGTGTGCGTTTCCAAGTTCTTCAAGGTTTTCAAAGAGAACCTTTGTCATCTTATAGACTGTGTCTTCATCAAGGTTTGCGTTGACTGCGATTGTGCACTTGATTGAAAGTGCTTCTGTATCTTCATCAGTTCCCTTGTATGTTCCGCCAGGAATTGTAGTCTTTGTGTAGAATCCATACTTTGCGCAGATTGCATCAGCTTCTGCACCGTTTACAGGAATGAGGACAAGACCGTTTGTGAATGCAAGTTCCTGAAGAGCTGCGTTTGGAACACCTGCTGTGATAAAACATGCATCCAAAGTTCCGTTCTGGAGTCCTTCACCTGATTCCTTGAAAGAAAGGTTTGACTTCTTGATGTCGTCGAATGTAAGACCGTAGCCTTCGAGAATCTGCTTTGCGTTGAATTCAACACCAGAACCTGCGTCTCCAACTGAAACACGCTTTCCCTTAAGGTCGTAGATTGTCTTGATTCCGCTTGATTTTGAAGCTGCAATCTGAACAACTTCTGGATACATTGTTCCAAGTGTAGCAAGGTTAGGAAGAGCCTTTCCTGCGAACATGTCTGTTCCGTTGTATGCGTAATCCATAACATCGTTCTGAACTGTAGCGAACTCTGCATCTCCTGCGCTGATGAGGCGGAGGTTTTCTGCAGAAGCACCTGTTGACTGTGCTGTAACGTTCATTCCTTCAATCTTTGTGTTCCAGATGTTTGCGATTGCACCACCGAATGGGTAGTAAGTTCCAGAAGTTCCACCTGTTGCAAGGATGAAGTTCTTCTTTGATGCTGCCTTAGAACAGCCTGCAAGTGCAAATGCTGCTGAAACAGCAAGTACGATAGCTGCGATTTTCTTCATTATTTAGCTCCTTTTGAGTTTGTTTCTACTATATTACACCGATTTTTTTAATGTTTTCAATTAGTGACTTCCTATAAATACAAGGAGAAATATAAACCTATGTTAAGGGTAGGAAATATTCGGTTTTTTTTAGTATATTTAAGGCAATGAAATATAATTTTGACATTGTTCCCGACAGAAGAAAAACAAATTCCATAAAATGGGATGTCGCAGAAAATGAAATTCCCCTTTGGGTTGCCGACATGGATTTTGACACGGCACCTGAAATTAAATCCGCAATTCTTGAAAGGGCAGATCTTGGTGCCCTGGGCTATGCAGATATAAATGATGAATGGCGCAATGCCTACATCGGCTGGTGGAAAAAACGCTATGACTTTGAAATCAAAAAGGAATGGCTGATTTTTTCTACAGGCGTTGTTCCTGCAGTTTCAAGTTCCGTGCGAAAACTTACGACACCAGGAGAAAATGTCCTTCTCTTAACGCCAACTTACAACATCTTCTTCAATTCAATCGTAAACAACGGAAGAAATCCTGTTCAGTGCCAGTTGAAGTATGACGGTGAAAATTACGAAATCGATTTTAAAGATCTGGAAGATAAACTCAGCGACAGGCAGACTTCCATGATGATTTTGTGCAATCCGCAGAATCCTGTTGGAAAAATCTGGTCAAAGGAAACTCTTGCCAAAATCGGCGAGCTTTGCGCCAGATACAATGTGGTGGTCTTTAGCGATGAAATCCACTGTGACATAACGGAACCTGAAAAGCACTATGTTCCTTTTGCAAGCGTAAACGAAACCTGCAGGAACAATTGCGTAATGGCTGTGGCTCCAACAAAAACCTTCAATATTGCGGGGCTTTCAACTTCTGCCGTTGTTGTTCCAAATGAAAACCTCAGGCATAAAGTATGGCGTCAGCTGAACACCGATGAATGCGGTGAGCCAAATGCTTTTGCCGTTCAGTCTGCGGTTGCAGCATATACGAAAAGTGAGCCTTGGCTTGAAGAACTCAGAGACTATGTGTGGGAAAACAGAAGGCTTGCGGAAGATTTCATAAAAAAGGAAGTCCCAGAGCTGAAGGTCATAAAATCCGATGCAACCTACCTCATGTGGGTAGATGTTTCAGCAAGCGGAATGAATGGCAGTGACTTCAGTGAAAAACTCCGTGCAAAGACAGGTTTGTTCATCAATGATGGAACCCACTACGGAAAAGGTGGAGAAAATTTTGTTAGAATAAACCTTGCAACTTCACGAGCTATTGTTCAGGATGCCCTTGCAAGGTTAAAATCCTTTGTAAAAGGATGAGCGGAATTCATTTTGGGAAAAGAATATGGAAATCAAGAATAAATCATTCACTCAGGAAAGAGCGTTGTTTGATGCAAGTGGAGTTAAGGTTTCAGATTCAACCTTTGACGGTCCTGGAGAATCACCCCTCAAGCAGTCCAAAGATTCAGAAGTAAAAAATGTTTCCTTTAAATACAAATATCCTCTCTGGTATTCAAGCAATGTCCGCGTAGAAGACACCCGCTTTTACGAGCTTGGAAAATCCGGCATCTGGTATACAAATGATATTTCCATGAAGAATGTTCAGATTGATGCTCCAAAAGAATTCAGGCGCTGTAAGAATGTAAAGCTTGAGAATGTTGAATTTCTTAACGCCCAGGAAACCTTGTGGACCTGTGATGGAATTGAGCTTAAGAATGTAACTGCAAAGGGCGATTATTTTGCCATGAATTCAAGCAACATGAAGTGTGAAAATTTCAATCTTGAGGGCAATTACTTTTTTGATGGCGGAAAAAACATAGAAGTCCGCAATTCAAAGCTTGTAAGCAAGGATTCCTTCTGGAACTGCGAGAATGTCGTTGTCTTTGATTCCATAATCATCGGTGAATACATCGGATGGAATTCTAAGAACCTTACTTTTGTAAACTGTCAGATTGAAAGCAACCAGGGATTCTGTTATATAGACGGACTCAAGCTTGTAAACTGCACATTCAACAAGACCGACCTTAGCTTTGAATACTGTACCAACATCGATGCGGAAGTTAAGGGGAGAATCGACAGCGTAAAGAATCCTTGTGGTGGAAGAATCAAATGCGACGAAATCGGTCAGCTGATTTTGGATGCAACTAAGGTCGATGTGAACGCAACTGAAATCATCTGTCCAAAAATTGGCCAGCGCATTGAAGGCATTAGCGACCCTTGGATAGACTGATTTTTACTGCCGATTGTGAATTATAGTTTTTTCTTCTATAATATTTCATATGTACGAATATGAAATTGAAGGTGGATTTCCTATTAAAGGTGAAATTACTGCCAGCGGAAACAAAAATGCTGCTTTGCCTTGTATTGCGGCAACCTTGCTTACAGATGAACCTGTTGTTTTAAAGAACATTCCGGAAATCGAAGACACTGGTGTAATGCTCAATATCCTCCAGTCTTTTGGTGCAAAAGCTGAAAAGCTTGGAGATAATACCTGGAAGATTGAGGCAAAAGATGTTGAGTCCTGTGTAATTCCAGCAGAGCTTTCAAAGAAAATCCGCGCATCAATTCTGTTTGCCGGTCCTATGGTAGCCCGTCTTGGAAAAGCAGAAATGCTTCCTCCTGGTGGAGATGTCATTGGCCGCCGTCGTCTTGATACACATTTCATTGCCCTTGAACAGCTAGGGGCTCAGGTTAAGGTAAACGGACACTTTGTATTCACTGCAAACAAGCTCATTGGAACAGACATCTTCCTTGATGAGTGTTCAGTAACTGCCACAGAAAATGCTGTTATGGCTGCAGTTCTTGCAGAAGGAAAAACAACAATTACAAATGCCGCCAGCGAACCTCATATTCAGGATCTTTGCAACATGCTTTGTGCCATGGGTGCAAAAATTACGGGAATCGGTTCAAACATCCTTTATATTGACGGTGTTAAGAAACTTCATGGCTGTGAATTCGAAATCGGTCCAGATTATATGGAAATAGGTTCGTACATTGGTCTTGCTGCTGCAACTCGTGGTAGTGTAACAATCAATGGTGTAAAGAATCTTGATATGCGTCCCCTTAAGGTTGGATTTGCAAAGCTTGGTATTTCCTGGATGCAGGATGGTGAAACAATCACAGTTTCTTCAATTCAGGAAATGAAAACAAATGCAGATGTAGGGACAAAGATTCCAAAGATCGACGACTCTCCATGGCCAGGATTTCCGCCTGATTTGACTTCAATCATGACTGTAGTAGCTACTCAGGTTGAAGGCACAGTTTTGATTTTTGAAAAGATGTTTGAAAGTCGAATGTTCTTTGTAGACAAGCTTATCAGCATGGGTGCCCAGATTACCTTGTGCGACCCTCATCGTGCTGTTGTATCGGGACCAAGTTCCCTTCACGGAGACCATCTTGTATCTCCTGATGTTCGTGCCGGTATGGCAATGGTAATTGCCGCAATGGTAGCCCGCGGTACAAGCCGCATCAGCAATGTCTACCAGATTGAACGCGGTTACGAGCATCTTGTAGAGAGACTACAATCACTCGGTGGTCATATAAAGCGTGTAAATGTGGATTAGGGTGCCTGCGAGTTTTCGATAGAAAACTCGGTAGCGTGCTTGCACGCGTCGTGGCCACATCAAGCGTGTAAATGTGGATTAAAACATTAGGTAAAACTGACTTTTCAGTGGTATAATTATAGGGATCATATCTTAGTTGGTATGGTCCTTATTTTATTTTTACTGGAGTAACCTGTTATGAGATGGGCAAGATATTTTAATACACCTGCAAAACCACTTGGTAAGGACGGAAGAAAAATTTCCGGATGCGTGGAACACATTGAACTTTCAAAGAATACGGCCGCAGAAGGAATTGTCCTTCTCAAAAATGAAAACAACCTTCTTCCATTGAAGAACAAGAAAATAGTTCTCCTTGGAAAAGCAAGTGAAGAATATGTAAAGGGCGGCGGTGGCAGCGGTGATGTTTACTGCAAGTATTGCACGAGCCTTTATGATGCCTTCAAATCTGCGGAAGAAGTTGAAGTTTACGAAGGTCTCCATGTTTTCTATCAGGAAAACCTTAAGGATCAGCGTAAAAAACATCGCGATCCTGGAATGACAATAGAACCTGAACTTTCGGATTCACAGCTCAAAGCCGCAGCAGAATTTTCTGACACTGCAATTTTAAGCATCAACAGATATTCTGGTGAAGGCTGGGACAGAGCTTGCAATATTCCTGGGAAAGAACTTCACATGGAAAACATCGAAGTTGATGTTTGGGGTGGTGAAGACGGTTTCCGTGCCATGTCAAAGGAAGTTTTCCCTAAGGGAGATTTCTATCTTACGGCTCAGGAAGAAGCCCTTGTTGCCGCAGCCGAAAAGAATTTTAAAAATATAATTGTTCTTCTGAATGTTGGCGGAATCGTTGACACCAGCTGGTTTGCAGAAAACAAAAATATTTCTTCCGTTCTTTTCCTTGGTCAGGGTGGAATGGAAGGTGCCGTTGCTGCCGTTGAAATTCTTCTTGGCAAAAAGAATCCAAGCGGAAAACTTACGGATACTTTTGCAAAACGTCTTGAAGATTATCCTTCAACAGATACCTTCCATGATTTTGCTGCTGGCGTTGAATACCAGGACGACATCTTTGTCGGCTACAGATACTTTGAAACAATTCCAGGTAAGAAGGACTGTGTAGTCTATCCATTCGGTTACGGTCTTTCCTATACTGACTTTGACATTGGTCTTGCGGGGCAGAACGATGGCGGCGACAAGATTGCATTTACCGTTAAAGTTACAAACACAGGCAAGGTTGCAGGAAAGGAAGTTGTTCAGCTTTACTATTCCGCACCTGACGGAAAACTTACAAAGCCAAAGATGATTCTCGGCGGCTTTAAGAAAACTCCTGAGCTCAAGCCTGGTGAAAGCTGCTTTGTTGTCGTGGACATTGCAAAAAATGAAATGGCATCATACGACGACGAAGGTGCTGTAAAGAAATCTGCATGGATTTTGGAAAAGGGTGATTACAGATTCTTCTACGGAAATTCCATCCGCAATGTAAAGGAAACCGGAACTCCATTTAATGTGGCAGAAACAAAGGTTGTCCTTCAGCTTACGGAACAGCTTAAACCAAGAAAACTTACAAAGAGGCTCCTTGCAGACGGAACTTACAAGACCCTTGAAACTTCAGAATACGAAAAGATTGAACGCCCTGAAGTTTTCAAAAAGGCGGAAGTTCTTGAAGGCGTGATTCCATCGGTTCGCGGACTTCCTCACAAGAGCATGGTTCAGCGCCTGCACAATCCAACAAAGCATCTTGAAGATGTTTACAACGGAAAAGTTACCCTCGATGAATTCATGGCTCAGCTTTCAACGGAAGACATGGTGTGGCTTTTGGGTGGACAGCCAAATACAGGAACTGCAAATACCTTTGGTATCGGAAACAACTTTGACTACGACATCCCAAACATCATGACTGCCGACGGTCCTGCAGGAATCAGAATCATGCCTTGGCTTGAACAGTACACTACTGCATGGCCTTGTGCTACAACCCTTGCCTGCACATGGAACGAAGAATCCGTGGAAAAAATCGGTCAGGCAGTTGCAATGGAAGTAAAGGAAAACAACTGCGGCATTTATCTTGCACCAGGAATGAACATTCACCGCAGTCCTTTGTGCGGAAGAAACTTTGAATACTACAGTGAAGACCCTCTCATTGCAGGCCACATGGCAAGTGCGGCCGTAAAGGGAATCCAGAGTCAGGGAATTGCCGCAACACCAAAGCACTTTGCTTTCAACAATAAGGAAACAAACCGCAAGCAGAGCGACTCAATCGTTTCGGAAAGGGCAGCACGCGAAATCTACCTCAAGTCATTTGAATACATGGTTAAGAATTCGGATCCTTGGGCAATCATGTCCAGCTACAACATTGTAAACGGCCAGCATACAAGCGAATGCAAGGACCTTTTGACAAACATCCTTCGTGGCGAATGGGACTACAAGGGAATCGTAATGACTGACTGGTGGACCCGTGCAGAACAGTGGCGCGAAGTAAAAGCCGGCAACGATGTAAAGATGGCATGCGGTTATCCAGAACAGCTTCTTGAAGCTTTGAATGACGGACGACTTTCAATTGATGAAGTAAAGACAAGCGTAAAACGCGTTCTTGAATTCATTCTGAAAATCGAATAGAAGGAGGCATGTATGAATCCAGCTTATACAAAACTTAAAGCATGCTATGAAAGCATCAAAAATAAAATTCCTTTTGCACCAAAAGTTGCCCTTGTTCTTGGCAGTGGTCTTGGTGATTATGCCGACGGTTTCAAAATCGAAGGCGAAATTGACTACCACGATATTGAAGGATTCCCTGTTTCAACTGTAGCGGGGCACAAGGGGCGTTTTGTATTCACGCATGTAGGTGATGTTCCAGTTGTAATCATGCAGGGCCGCGTTCACTATTACGAAGGCTATGCCATGAGCGATGTAGTTCTTCCTGCCCGTCTCATGAAAATGATGGGTGCTGAAATCCTTTTCCTTACCAATGCTGCGGGCGGAGTGAACCTCAATTACAAGCCTGGAACCCTTATGCTCCTGAATGACCATATTGCTTCATTTGTTCCTTCACCTCTCATCGGCGAAAACATTGAAGAACTTGGAACAAGATTTCCAGACATGACATCAGTATATACAGAGGAACTTCGAGACAAGATAAAGAAGGCCGCAAGAAAACTTGACTTTGATTTGAAGGAAGGAGTTTACCTTCAGTTTACAGGACCCGCTTACGAAACTCCGGCTGAAATCAGAATGGCAAGAATTCTTGGAGCTGATGCAGTCGGAATGAGTACAGCTGTGGAAGCCGTTGTTGCTCGTCACATGGGAATGAAAATCTGCGGAATTTCCTGCATCACAAATATGGCTGCCGGCATTACAAATCAGCCGCTGAATCATGAAGAGGTTAAAGAAGTTGCTTCCAGAGTTTCAGCCCAGTTTAAGGCGCTGGTAACGGAATCAATTATTTCATTCTGAAAATAGAAAATTCTGTTATTCTGCATTAAAATTCGGTCAGGAAGTACTATGAAGAAGTTTAGTTTTTTATTGTTTACTATTGCCGCATTTTTTGTTTTTTCTTGTAATAATCTCAACCTTAGAAATCCAGCAGGCTCACTGATTGTTTCCATGCCTGATTTGGACTCAAGAGCAATTGTTCAAGAAGATCAGACTGTAGAAAATTATAAAGACATCAGTTATAGGATTTCCCTTTATTCTTTGTCCGATGAACTTGTAGAAGAAAAAACTGGCGAGCCTGGGAAACCTGTTGAATTCAGCGAAATTTCAGAAGGTTCCTATGTTCTCAAAGGAATCTGCTTTTCTAAAATTGATGGGATTGATTCCGGTATTGCATCTGGCTATGTAGATGTGGTGGTAACTGGCGGCGAAATAACTTCTGTAAATCTTCCTTTGATTTATAATCGGCTTAACAGAATTGACGAGTCAAAATCTTCAATCAGATATGAAGGCCCTCTTGAGTTTACGCAGCCCGAGGAAATTTATTCTGAATCTGAATTATTTGCCTATATAAAGACTGAAATTTCAAAAGGACTTTCTGCCGAACTGTTTTTTACAAACGGATGGAAAGAAACTGTTCGCGATGGATTTGTAATCGGTGATGTTGTTCCCATCATTGTTGAAGAAGAATTCGTAGATGATGAAAAAATAGGGATGGTCACAAGAAGAGACGGTGCCGATGATGAACCTCTTAAGATGGAATCTGGTGATGGTACTGGCAAGATAGAGGATATTGCTTCCGGCGATGTTTTCCATTTTGCAGGAGAATGTACCGTAAAAGTAGTTTATGGCGGAACAAGTCTTTCAGAAGAAATTAAAATAAAGATTCGTCCAATCGAATCAGAAGAGCCTGAAATTCCAGATGATGGAGGGCAGGTTGTAAATCCTGTTGATCCTAAGGAGCCTGGTGAAGGTGATGACGATACTGAAAAACAGCCGGGAACTCCAGAAAATCCAGCTGTTGGTCTTTCGGAGGCTAATCCGTGTCGCAGTTTTGAGGATCTGAAAACCGCAAATGCAAATGCCAGCAATGGGGCTACTATTTATCTTGCAAGTGGAACTTTTGAAATGGCTGAAACTTTTCCTGTTACCAAGACAATTACCCTACTTGCTGTTGATGGGGATGTTACTATAAAACGAACGGCAGGTGGAGCTTACATTTATGTAGGGGATGGGGAAGATACAAGGTCAATTACGCTTAATATAAATGACAGTGGTGCATCAAATAAATTTATTTTCACCGATGATGAAAGTGTTGTTACTGACAGTCCTTTTATTTACGGCCCAAATGAAAATAAATCTGTTGTTGCCTATAAATCAGAGTTTAATGGAATAAAATCTGACGTAATTTCTGTAAAAAATGCAACCATATCAGGCTGTACTTTTGAAGAAAATAGTTCAAATGGAGGTATTGTTGTTTGTGATAGCGTAAATTTGGTGAGCTGTACTTTCGATTCAAATACTTGTACAAGATACGGTGCAATTCATGTAGCTTCATATTGTTCTGCCACTGTTGATGGCTGTACCTTCTCTGGAAATGAAAGTACCCAGAACAGCGGATATGGTGACATTTACCTAGCAAAGGGATCTGAGGATACGACTCTTACACTGAGTGGAACTGTTACAACAGATATTGGAATCTATGTTGATAATGCTGAAAATGTTGATCCGGAAATTGTATTTGATGCTACTAATTATGGCGGAAATTTGAACATAACAATTAAAAATGGTCCGAAAACTGGAATTGATTCAATGATAATACTATCATGTACAGGAATTCCTAATCAGGAAAAAATAAGGGTTATTGTAGATGGTTCTACAGATGCATACATGAGTTTTACTTCAGGTAATGATTATTGTTTAACTAAAACGTCTTTCTAAGGATCATAGTTTCTTGTCCCTACAGTCATCCACACTTGGTTTCTTAAACACAAAACAGAAAAACCGTCAGGTTTTTCAAATCCGCGTGACAAAACCGTGAGTGCCGTAGGCGCGAACAAATCCGTTGGCTAAAAAACAACAGACTTCTTAAATAGGATCATAGAGGTCTGTCCCCATGGTCATAAATTGAATTTATTCTCAAAAAGCATTATTCTATTTCTACTATTTTAAATTCATTCAAAACAGAAGGTGATTTTTATGGCAGTTGATGAAAAATTGCAGACAGTACGCCACAGCTGTGCCCACGTAATGGCAGAAGCTGTACTCAGGCTTTTCCCTGGAACAAAGATCGCTATCGGTCCTGCTATCGATAACGGATTCTACTATGACTTTGATTTTCCAACGGACACTAAATTCACCGAAGCTGATTTTCCTGCAGTAGAAAAGGAAATGCGCAAGATTCTTGCAGGCAACCACGAATTCGTACGCAAGGAAGTTTCAAAGGCAGAAGCACTTGAGCTTTTCAAGGATCAGCCATACAAGATTGAACTCATCAATGATCTTCCCGACGGCGAGACAATTTCAACATATGAACAGGACGGCTACCTTGACCTTTGCCGCGGTCCACACGTTGAAAGCACAAAGGAAATCAACCAGCAGGCATTTAAGCTCATGTCTGTTGCAGGTGCATACTGGCGCGGAGACAACACAAAGGCAATGCTCACACGCGTTTATGCAGTTTGTTTCTACAAGCCAAATGATCTTAAAGACTATCTTACAATGCTTGAAGAAGCAGAAAAGCGTGACCACAGAAAGCTTGGTGTTGCACTTGATCTTTTCCACCTTGAACCGGAAGATCCAGGTCAGGTATTCTGGCATCCAAACGGATGGTCAATGTATGTAACACTTCAGGACTACATGCGCGAAAAGATCGTAAAGGACGGATACCTCGAAGTAAATACTCCGGCTGTAATGCCAAAGGTTCTCTGGGAAAAATCAGGACACTGGTCACACTACCAGAAGAACATGTTCACTACAGAATCTGAAAAGAAGCAGTTTGCTATCAAGCCTATGAACTGTCCTGGCCATCTTGAAATCTTCAACAGCCGTTCTCGTTCATACAAGGATCTTCCAATGCGCATCGCAGAATTCGGACACTGTGTTCGCAACGAACCAAGCGGAACACTCCACGGAATCATGCGCGTGCGTGGATTCGTTCAGGATGATGCACATATCATCTGTACGGAAGAACAGATTGAAAGCGAAGTAACAAAGTTCTGCAAGCTTTTGCTTGATGTATACAAGGACTTTGGATTCGACAAGAACCTTCTTGTTAAGCTTTCTACAATGCCAGAAGACCATGTTGGTACAATTGAAACATGGCAGCAGGCGGAAGCAAAACTTGCAGCAGCATGTAAGGCAAGCGGAATGGATTATGAAATCCAGCCTGGTGAAGGTGCCTTCTACGGTCCAAAGCTTGAATTCACATTGATCGATGCCCTCGGCCGCCAGTGGCAGTGCGGTACAATCCAGCTTGACTACCAGCTTCCTTCGGCAGAAAGATTGAATGCACAGTACATCGGTGCCGACAACCAGAAGCACCATCCAGTTATGCTCCACCGTGCAGTTCTCGGTTCATTGGAACGCTTTATGGGTATCCTCATTGAAAACTATGCTGGCGTATTCCCAACATGGCTCTGTTTTGAACAGGTTGCAGTTGTTCCAGTAAGTCCAGACTTCAATGACTATGCACAGAAGGTTTATGAAGAACTTAAGGCAGCTGGAATCAAGGTAAACGCATATCTTGAAGACGAGAACATGAAGAACAAGATTAAGGATATTTCTGTTGCACACCGCACACCATACATCCTTGTTGTGGGCGAAAAGGAAAAGGCAGAAAACACAGTTACATGCCGCTTCCGCTTCAGCTCAAAGATTCCACAGAGAACATTTGCTCTTGGGGAATTTAAGGACTATGTTCTTGATAAGATTAATACTCATTACAATGGTATTTAATTACTGAATGTAACCGCTGTACAAAAAGATCCCCGGATAACTTTGATTGTCCAGGGATCTTTTTGTATATAAAAATATTACGATATTTATATGTTATGATATAATATCTTTTATGAGAGTGATTTTTTTCTTGCTGGGTATTACAGCATCAGTTTTGTTTTTTTCCTGTTCCTCGTGTCCTGAAAAAGACTGTCTTAAAATCTACAACCGACAGATAGAAAGACAGCATGTTCATCCTCATCCTGATGTTGCAAAAAATACCTTTGATACCAAATGGCTTAAAAAGAAAGGCGAATTCTATTACACAAAAAAAGGTGCTCCATATCGTGTTGTAAACGGTGTGGATATTTCTCGCCATCAGGGGGAAGTTGATTTCGACCTGCTGAAGGAAAACGGCTACGAGTTTGTCATACTTCGACTTGCCTACAGACGCTACGGATATGAAAGCGGAAATCTTGTGAAGGATGAAAATTTTGACCGCTACTATGAAGATGCAAAAAATGCAGGTTTTAAAATCGGCGTGTATGTATACAGCCAGGCAATAAATGACGAGGAAGCTTTGGAAGAAGCAAAAATCGTAATAGACAATCTTACGCCTGACATGCTTGATCTGCCGGTCGTCTATGATCCTGAATTTGTCTTTTATGATGAAGCACGAACTGATGAAGTTGCAGAAGAAGTTTTTTGCCGAAATACGGAACTGTTTTTTGATGAAATCGAAAAAGCGGGATTCAAGACAATGCTATATGCAAATTTGATGTGGAAGTTCTTTGTCTTTACTCCTGAGATCCTGAATAAATATGAAATGTGGTTTGCCCAATATTCAAAAAAGCCGACGTCGCCTTACAGGTTTACTTTCTGGCAGTATTCAGGAGGAAGCAAAATTGAAGGCGTTGAAAAGCCATGCGATATGAACGTATGGTTCATACCGCTGGAAGAGGAAGTAAAAGAATCGGACGCTCTTTGCGAGCCATGCGACCTTAGGCAAGAATCAGATGAAAGCCAAAGAGAAGTGCAAGAAACACAAGATTCATCACTGTAAACTGGATAAAATATTTTCCGCGCTTGTCGTGGTAATTTTTTGCAATCTGCTTGAAGGAAATCAAGCTTGCCATTGAAGCAATCAGGGTTCCAAGGCCTCCAAGATTTGTTCCGATCAAAAGTGCCTTGAAGTTATCGGTAAAACATGAAAGCAAAAGGGCAGCCGGAACATTTGATATCACCTGGCTTGCTGCAATGCTGAATCCTGTTTCGTGGCCAGTAATAGCCGTTGCTATTACATCCCTTGCGGCAGGCATGTTCTTTATGTTTCCAGTAAAAATAAAGAAACCTATGAAAGTAAGTAATAGGGAATAATCCACATTCTTAAGAATTTTCCTGTCTGCAATAAGGTAGGTAACAAGAATTATAGGAAAAAGAATTCTCGAAGGAATCAATTTCCCAACGCAAAGCAAACAGAGTACAAAACTTGCTGTGCTTACAATCCACATTTTCTTTGAGCTGTCAGAATTATTTTCTTCCGCCGGTGAACTTTCGTTTGCATCTGTTTTGACTTCATTTTTAGCATTGAACTTTACGAGGACAACGCAAACCAAAAGAAGTACAAAACTTGCTGCCGTGTAAGAAATCATAATGGATATGAATTCCGGCAGTGTAATTCCTGAAATGGAATAAAGGTAAAGGTTCTGAGGATTTCCCATAGGCAAACTCATGCTGCCAAGGTTTGCCGCAAGGGTCTGAAGTACGACTGTAAAAAGCACAAGGTTTTCAAGACCGCACATTTTAAGGGTGATGATTGCTAGCGGAACAAAAACGATGAGTGCAACATCATTTGTAATCACCATGCTGAAGAAGAAAGGCATGAAGACAAGCACAGAAAGGATGCCTGCAGTGCTTTTGAATTTTCCGAGGAGGAATTTAGAGCAGTTTTCAAAGGCTCCAAGTTTCTTGAAGGAAGCCATAACAGCCATAAGGCAGAAAAGCAGAAAAAGGGTATTGAAGTCTATGTAAGACAAATATTCTTTTGAAGGTGGAACGAGGAATGCGGAAATGAGTGCAAGAATCCAGGCTGCACTTAAAACCGTTTCCTTTTTAATGAAGGCAATGATATTTCTGAACATGAGAAGATAGTAGTGTCTTTGCAAAACTTGTTCAATTGCACTAATAAATTTATGTTACATGAAATTGGGAGGAATAAAATAAAACTTCCCTATGTGATATAATAATAGAAGATTAGGAGATAATAAAATGCACATGTCAGATGCTTTGATCAATCCTGCTGTTGCGGGAACAATGTTTGTGCTTTCGGCAGCAGCGGCCGGGGTGTCAATAAAGAAAATTCACAGAGAGAGTGCAGATTCACAGCAGTCTGTTGCAAAGAAAATTCCTTTGACTGGTGTTATGAGTGCTTTTGTTTTTGCAGCCCAGATGCTTAACTTTACTATTCCTGGGACGGGATCAAGCGGACATCTTTGCGGTGGCATGCTGCTGAGTGTACTGCTTGGACCCTGGTGCGGTTTTATCTCAATGATAAGTGTTCTGTTAATACAGGCTTTGTTTTTTGCAGATGGCGGTCTTCTTGCCTTGGGCTGTAATGTGTGGAACATGGCTTTCTATGGATGCTTTGTGGGCAGTTTTATTATTTGGAAACCTATGATTTCAACCAGAGTTTCAAAGGCAAGAATTATGGCGGCAAGCATCATCGCCTGTGTTCTTACTCTTCAGATGGGTGCTTTCAGTGTAACATTGGAAACTTTGATTTCAGGAATCGCAGAACTTCCCTTTAAATTTTTCGTGGCAGCTATGCAGCCAATTCATTTAGCCATAGGTGCTGTTGAAGGGCTTATTACAGGTGCAGTCCTTTGTTTTATCTACGAAACCCGCAGTGAACTTTTGTGGGGAGTAAATTCTTCAAAAAAAACTCGCATGACACTTGCTTCTGTATTGGTAGTCCTTGCAATTTGTGCTGTGGTTATGGGCGGAGGAATTTCTCTCCTTGCTTCCGAACATCCTGATGGGCTTGAATGGAGTATGGAAAAAATTGCAGGAACATCTGAATTTGAATCAGAAAGTTTAGTCCTTAAAAAAGCCGCTGACATTCAGGATATGACTTCCGTAATGCCTGACTACAATCTTGGAAAGGAAGAAACTGTTGCGGGTAAAAGTGCATCAGGTCTTTTTGGAAGTCTGATTGTGTTTGCATTTACAGCAGGTGTTGCCATGATTATTCGCAATAAGAATAAAAAAGTTGAGTAAAAATTGAATAGAATAGACAGGGCGATAAATGGTATCAATGGCCTTGAAAAGGGACAGAAGGTTGATTCCTATTTATCTCGTTTGAATCCATTGGTTAAAATAGCAGTAACTTTTCTCTTTCTTACAATGACCGTAAGTTTTAGGCCTATGCAATTTTCATCCCTTCTTCTGATGGCCGTTTACCCTGTCTTTATTTTGATTTCATCTTCCCTCAGCTTCAAAAAAGTCATTGGGAATTTTTTGTTCTTTCTTCCGGTTATTCTTATAATGGCTCTCCTCAATCCTTTTTTTGACAGAACTCCGGTTTTTGAATTCAAGTTTTTGAATTTTAACCTGCCGATTACACGGGGGATGATTTATTCAGCGTCCCTTATTGTTAAAGGCGTGCTCACGGTTTTTGCAACCTATATTCTTGTTGCCACTACTTCCATGAATGAAATATGCTCTTCCATTGCTATAGTTGGAGTTCCGTCAGTGATGGTGATTCAGCTGATGCTTGCTTTTAGATACATAAATGTTTTTCTTGAGGAAGTCAGAAGAACATTTCAGGCCTACAGTCTTAGGGCGCCGGGACAGAAAGGAATTCATTTTAAGGCGTGGGGCTCTTTGACTGGGGGAATAATCCTAAGGTCTTTTGATCGCGCTCAGGAAATCTATGAAGCTATGAACCTTCGCGGTTTCTCAATGAAATATTTTTTTTCTGAAAAACATAGTTTTGGTTTTAGAGACATAATGTTTCTTTTGTCATGGACTAGTATAATAATAATCCTGAGGTTTTTTCCTGCTTTTGAATTTATTGGAAGGATGTTTGAAAAACTTATGGGGGCATTTTAATGAGTCACATTCACATTGATATAAATGATCTTTCCTTTGCTTACAGAGAGAATAAGAAAGTTCTTGATAGAATTACTCTCAATGCCCGTGAAAAAGATTCCATAGGAATCATTGGTGCAAACGGTGCCGGAAAATCAACTCTTTTAAAACTTTTGGTTGGTCTTGATCTTGGATTTGAAGGTTCTATCCGTGTGGAAGAAATTCCCCTTGAAAAAAATACACTTTCCAAAGTTCGTGAAAAAATCGGCTTTGTATTTCAGGAAGCGGACAACCAGCTTTTTATGACTACGGTGGAACAGGATGTTGCCTTTGGACCTTTGAACTATGGTCTTGGAAAAGCTGAAGTTGAAAACCGCGTTGCCTCTTCCCTTGAAAAGGTTGGTATCACCCATCTTAAAAATAAATACAGCCATGAGCTTTCTGGCGGTGAAAAAAAACTTGCTTCCATTGCGACGATCCTCAGCATGAACATCGACATCATTCTGATGGATGAACCCAGTGCTTCCTTAGACCCAAGAAACAGACGCAATCTCATCAGCATATTGAATGGCTTTGACCATTTGAAAATAATTACCAGCCACGACCTTGATTTTGTATGGGATACCTGCAACCGTGTTCTTGTCCTTAATGGCGGAAAAATTGTTGCAGATGGAAGTCCGGATGAAATTTTAAGGAACGAAAAGCTCCTTGTTGAAAACGGCCTTGAACTTCCCTTGAGTCTTACGAAAAGAAAATGAATTTGAGGAACATAAATGAGCAGCGAAGTATATGAAGAAATGAATTTTGCCAAGCCTGATCTTAGCCGAAAGGAACGTACTGGTTTTGCAGAAGTTATTTTTGCGCAGGGAAAGGAAGACGATTTCTTCTGCAAGATTTTTAAAAAACTTTACGAGCAGAACGGTAGTGTAATGGCAACCCGTGCGTCGGAGCATCAGGCGGAACTCATAAAAGCCATGTACCCCAATGTTGCATATGACAATGTTTCAAGGATCATTCGTCTTGCAGATAAGCCTGAACCTCTGGTTGGAAGCATAGCCGTATGCACAGCTGGAACTGCGGACATAAAGGTTGCGGAAGAATGTGCTGTTGCCGCTGAATTCTTTGGTACAAAAGTTGAGCGCGTCTACGATGTAGGTGTAAGCGGAATCCATAGAATTCTCAGCAAGACCGACGTTCTTGGAAAGGTCAACTGCGTTGTTGCCATAGCCGGAATGGAAGGTGCCCTTGCAAGTGTAATCGGCGGATTGTGCAGCGTGCCTGTCATTGCAGTCCCTACAAGTGTTGGCTACGGCGCAAGTTTTGAAGGGCTTAGTGCCTTGCTTACAATGATAAATTCCTGCGCCAACGGAATAAGCGTGGTGAACATAGACAATGGTTATGGTGCCGCCTACATTGCGACACAGATCAACAGACTTGCAGTAAAAGGAAGCGTAAAATGACAATGAATGAAAATGAAACCAGGTCACTATATTTTGAATGTTCAAGCGGAATCAGCGGAGATATGGCCGTTGCCTCTCTCCTTGATCTTGGAGCTGATGAAGAAGTACTGAAGACTGTGCTTGCCACGGTGCCAGCTTCTGGATTCAAGGTGGAAATTACGCGTGTAAAGAAAACAGGAATCGACTGCTGTGACTTTAACGTAATCCTTGATGTTGAAAACCATGACCATGACATGGAATATCTTTTTGGACATGAACATGAGCAGCATCACCATGATCACCACGAACATCATGAAGGACATCATCACGATCACGAGGAACATGATCATCATCATGAACATCATCACGATCACGAAGAACATGCACATCACCATCATCATCATGAACACAGGAATCTTGCAGACGTACTTAAGATCATCGATGGCACAAAAATGACGGACAATGCAAAGAAAATTGCTTCGAAGATTTTCAATATTGTTGCGGAAGCAGAGGCGAAGGCTCATGGCACGACAATCGATCAGGTTCATTTTCATGAGGTCGGCGCAGTTGATTCAATCGTTGACATAATTTCTTTTGCCGTATGCTTTGACAATCTAAACATCAGCAAGGTCTATGTAAATTCAATCTACGAAGGATGCGGAACCATCAGATGTGCCCATGGAATCCTTCCAGTTCCAGTTCCAGCCGTTGCGGCAATCGTTGAAAATGCAGAGCTTCCTCTGGAGATGGGAAAGGACCACGGGGAATTTGTAACTCCGACTGGAGCTGCGTTGCTTGCTGCGGTTGCAACGGACTTCAGTCTTCCTTCAAAAATTAAGGTGCTTAAAACAGGTTATGGGGCAGGAAAGAGAACTTACGAAAGACCAAACTTTCTGCGTGCAATGCTTGTGGAAGAAAAAACGACAACCCTCAGTGATACGATTGTAAAGCTTGAATCCAACATCGATGACTGCAGCGGTGAGCAGCTTGCTTTTACAATGGAAGAACTTATGTCCAATGGAGCTCTCGATGTACACTATGTTCCATGCGTGATGAAAAAAAACAGACCTGCATACATTCTCTATGTTGTCTGTAATGAAAGCGAAAGGATAAAGCTTGAAGAAATAATTTTCAGGCATACAAGTACAATTGGAATCAGAAGGCAGGAAATGGAGAGGACAAAATTAAATCGCCGTCAGATTACTGTGGAAACAAAGTTCGGTTCTGCTGAATGCAAGATTGTAGAAATTGATGGCAGTGAAAGAATCTACCCAGAATATAAAAGTGTGAGCGAGCTGTGCAGAAAAAGTGGACTTCCATATTCTGAAGTGAACATGGAAATTCTTTCCGCCGCAAACTCTTCTATTCGGAAGTAAAAATTTTTTCTTCTGAAAGTGTAAGAAGGTCTACGAGAGGAATCTTGTAGGCCTTTGTTTTTCCCTTTGGTGATGCAATGGAAAATTCCATTTTGCTTTTAAGCATTTCTTCTGCAAGGGGCTGTCCGTAAACAACTGCAACCAGTTCTGCATATTCTTCATTGCTCATGTTTTCATCTGAAAGTACTGGTGCCATAAAAAGGTCCATGATGCTTTTGAATTCTTCTCCCAGAGAATTTGAAAATTTCTGCATGGCTTCCGGTGTAACTATTAAAGTCGTTTTGTCTGTATCACTTTCAATGAAATCAAATTTACCTGCAAAAGAAAGGATGAGTCTTGTTCTTTCTGGCGATGATATTTCAACATTTTTGTAGCCGGCATTTTCAATTGATTTTTTTATTGAAGGAAGATCAAATATTTCGTTCTGTGTCCTGGTGCCCTCAATTTCATTTAGTCTGGACATGGCGGTGTCCAATGTGTTTTCAAGGATTTTCCCTAGTTTCAGTTCAAGACTGATTTGGGCACAGTTGTTTTCCAAAGGTTTTACCAAAAGTTTTGAGGCGCATCCTGTAAAAGCCATAAGGCAGATTAAATAAATTGTTGCGTAGATGGTTTTTGCTCTGTTCATATTGATATAAACAAATTTAACGGCAGGCAGTTACTTGTTCAATATGATGGATTTTAATTTGACATATTGAAACATTTTGTCATTTTGAATAAACTTGATATAATAAATAGAACTTAATTTTTAGGAGAATGAAATGGCTGTTATCAAACCAATGATCCGTTCGAATATCTGTATCAACGCTCACCCAGCAGGATGTGCAAAGGAAACAGAAAATCAGATTAATTATGTAAAGTCTCAGAAGGCTAAGCGTGGAACAAAGACTGCAAAGGAAGGTGGTTATGCACCTAAGACAGTTCTTGTTCTCGGTTGTTCTACAGGTTATGGTCTTGCTTCAAGAATCAGTGCTGCCTTTGAATATGGCGCAGATACAATCGGTGTTTCTTTTGAAAAAGAAGCAACACAGACAAAGGGTGGAACACCAGGTTGGTACAACAACAAGGCATTTGACCGCGCAGCTGCTGCAGACGGACTTAAGTCTGTAACTTTCAACGCAGATGCTTTCAGTGATGAATGCCGTGCAACAGTTATCGAAGAAGTAAAGAAGTGGGGAACAAAGTTTGACCTGGTTGTTTACTCTCTTGCAAGCCCTGTTCGCACAGACCCAGATACAAAGGTTCTCTACAAGTCTGTAATCAAGCCTGTAGACAAGGTTTACGGTGGTCCTTCACTCGACATGATGACAGGAAAGATCGGTCACATGGAAGCACAGCCAGCAGAAGGCGATGACATTCCTAACACAGTAAAGGTTATGGGTGGTGAAGACTGGGAACGCTGGATCAAGCAGCTTTCAGAAGCAGGTGTTCTTGCAGAAGGATGCCGCACAGTTGCTTACTCATACATTGGACCTTCACTTTCTCATCCAATCTACCGCGACGGAACAATCGGTGCTGCAAAGAAGGATCTTGAAGCCCGTGCAAAGAACATCGATGCTGCCCTCAAGGCAAACGGTGGAGCTGCTTATGTTTCTGTAAACAAGGCACTCATCACTCGTTCTTCTTCTGTTATCCCAATCATCTGTCAGTACATCGGCGTGCTCTTCAAGATCATGAAGGCTAAGGGAACACACGAAGGCTGTATCGAACAGATGGAACGTCTTTTTGCAGAACGTCTTTACACAGCAGACAAGAATGTTGCTCTTGATGCAGACGGAAGAATCCGCATGGACGACTGGGAAATGGATCCTGCTGTTCAGGCAGAAGTAGACAAGATCATGCCACAGGTTACAGAAGAAAATGTAAACGAACTTGTTGACATGGATGCTATCCGCCACGACTTCCTTGCAATCAACGGTTTCGACATTGCAGGAATCGACTACGAAAAGGATGTTGCAGATATGTCTGCAATCGACTGATAGTTTCTTTACAAAGATCAAAGGCCGCTGTGAGACTTTCTTGCAGCGGTTTTTTTATTTTCTAATCCGCATTTACAAGTCATCAACATTTTATCAACACGATTTGTTTTTTTAAGCTCTATATGTTAAACTTCTGACTATATAAAATGTTTTTCTAAATTTTTACTGATTTTGGTTGGGGAAAATATGAAGTCCAAAGTTACGCAGAATGATGTTGCAAGAGAAGCTGGTGTTACACGAAGCATGGTAAGCTATGTCATCAGCGGGAATTCCGACAGGTCTGTAGCTGCGGAAACAAGGCAGCGCATTCTTGATGCGATAGAAAAACTTGGATACAGACCAAACAAGGCAGCCCAGGCACTTCAGCAGGGAGATGTTGCTTTTGCATCAAATAAAATAGGTGTCATACTTTGCAACGCCGATGTTTTTCTTCGTCCATACTATGCTGAAATCATAAGTGGAATACATACAGCAGCTCATGAACATAATCATCACATAAGCTTCATCCGTTTTTTTGAGGATCTTCGTGATCCAGTTCTTTTCAACACGCTTATTCACGAAGAAGAAATTGGAGGTCTCATTCTTGTCGCTGTGGATCAGGCCATCAAAATCGAGGATGATAAAAAAATAATCGAGAGAATAAAAAAAAGGCTGAATAAGATTGTCTGCGTTGAATGGCAATACGAAGGACTAAGTAGCGTGATGTTTGATCGCCGTGAAACAGCCAGCAAGGCAACTGAATACCTATACCGCGAGGGTTACAAGGATATAATCTACATAGGGCAGAATGATGAACGCGTTGAAGGAGTTCGTCAGATTCTTTCACTCCATGATTTGAAATCAGATCCTGCAGAATTTTTCTTTTGTGAAGCTTTCAACATGCCGGGTGGTGCAAGGGCAATGGAAAAAATTCCTGAAGGCGGAAAATATCCAAGGGCAATTGTTTGCGGTTCTGATGAGGTTGCAGTCGGTGTTCTTTCAGTTTTGAATAAAAGAAAAATTTCTGTGCCTGATACAGTTGCGGTAATCGGAATGGATAATATTGAAGTTGCGGAATATACAGATCCACCGCTTACGACAATGAATGTTCAGAAAAAAAACATGGGCGCTCGTGCCGTGGAAATGATCGTAAACAATACCTGTGGTCAGGATGACAATGCCATTAGGATCATGCTTCCAGCAAGCATCGTCAATAGAAGTTCTTGCTGAATGTAAAGCATGGTCTTGCAAAGTATAAAAAATATAAAAATATAGCTCCCGCAGGGAACCAGGGAAAGCCTGCTGGGTGCGCCCTTTCCACAAGAAAAGCAGAGGGCTTCACCCTCAGATTCAGAGTGGGTTGCAAGTCGCAGTTTCCCCTGAACCCCTGCTCCGCTATCTTTTTATAGCTGTAGTATGTTTGCAAGATCAGTCTTAGTTAATGCGAACTAAAAAGAGAAGATAACTCCCGCAGGGAACCAGGGAAAGGTCTGATTTTTATTTTAGGCTTTGGTCTGACAACCAATCGTACAGGTTTATGTTTTCATCCGTGCATCGGTCGTTCAGCAGATAAATCCAAGAAGCGTGACCTTCGTATTCGTATGGAGTGTCGTGGATTTCGTTTTTTTCTTCCCTTTCTTTTCTTTCATCAATATCGTCGGTGTAATCCTTGAAATATTTTCTGGTTGCATCAGTTACATTTTCAAACACTGATTTATGAAGGTTTGTGGCACCTGAATTTTCAAGCCTGTTGATTAAGCCTGCAGCATATCTTTCTGGCTTTAGTGTTTCATCTGTTTCTGCATAAATAATCCATATAGGTTTGTCGTAGATTTTTTCAATATTGCTATAATTGAACTTTGTGAAAGGATACGCAGGACAGCATGCAACCAAAGCAGCAAAAGATTCTGGATAGCAAAGCCCCATGTTCAGAACCATGTATCCACCAGCAGATGCACCCATGAGGTAGATTCTTTTTTCATCAATCTGTGGATTGTTTTTTAAGATTGAATCTATGAGCTCCTTTACTGTTGAAGTGTAGCGGGAAACCGTGTTTTCGTTATTTCCAGTTTCCTTTCCATAGGGAGATGTGGAACTGATTTTAGCGAATGGAAATAGAACCTTGCTTGCAATGCTTTTCTTGATATTCACTTCATCAAAAATAACCCATTTGTAATTTCCATTTTTATCTTTGGTGTCGCTTTCTAGCCAGCTGACTTTGCTTTGAGGAACCAATACTGCCGCACCATTTGTAAAATGATTTTGAATTTGTTCCTTTGAAAGATTTGGAACTGGATTACCTAAAAGTGGATTCCATGGATTTTCACCGCCTTCAGTAAGTCCATGGAACCAGATTATGAGCGGAATTTTTTCTGATCTTGAACATTCAGGCATGAAAATGGAATATTTCATTGTATCTTGACTTCCTTTGAAATCACCCTGCATAAATGAGTTCAAGCTTTCGCTGCTGATTGCAGTTCTTTTACCGATTTCAAATTCAAGTCGTTTGTTTTCAATTTTGTAACCGTACAGGTCGTCTACTCCAGAAGGTTTTTTGAAAGAAACATATGGATTTGAATAGGTAGCGTCTGGATGAACTTCAAGTAGCAGCATTATAAGGTTGCTGCGTCCCGTTGCTTTAGTTCCGTCCAGATTGCAAATGTAAGCATCTGTTACGATTCGTTCGCTTAGGGCTGGACCATAGCTTTGTGCTGAATTTGTTTTGCTTATCATATAGACTTTAACTTCAAAATCCTTTTTGGCCACGGCAGATTCAGCAACCTTGTGGTCAAGGCAAATCAATATTTTGTCTGTAGCAGGTCCCCAGTCAAAGGTGTTGATGTACTGAATGTATTCATTTGGCTGCGGTTCAGCTTTAAAATTGAATTCCTGAGAATGAAGTGAAAATGCGATGCCGATTAAAGCAGCAAGTAAAAATCTTTTTTTCATCAATCATATTAAAATGAATAATCAAACTCTTTTCTACACCCATGTGAAAATTGCATTTTTTAAGTTCTTTCTATATAATTGCAGATTATGAGTGAAACAAAGCGTACAGTAGACGAAACTACTTTGGAAAATCTTTTGTATCTTTCAAGACTTTCTCCTGAAAGCACAGACATGGAAACCTTAAAGAAGCAGGTTGATGACATCGTTGGATACTTTGACATCCTTTCAAAATACGATGACAGTGAAAACCCATATGACGCATATCCAACAACAACTGCGGAACAGCTTCGCGGCGATGATATTGTTGCTGGCCTTGAAATGCACGACACAAAGAAAATCAACGAGCCAAACTTCAAGGACGGATATTTCGAAGTTCCAAAAGTATTGGGCGAGGGTGCATAAAATGACAATTAACGAAACAGTAAATAAACTTAAGAACGGTGAAACAACTTCTGCCGCTCTTGTAAAAGAACTTATGGCAGTTTACGAAGAAGACAAAAAGTCTTCTTTGCCTCTCAATGCTTTCCTTGAAATGTTTGAGGATGCCGTAACAAAAGCAGAAGCTGCAGACAAGGAAATTGCGGAAGCAAAGGCAACCGGAACATTGGACAGGCTCTTTGAAGACAAGCCTCTTCTTGGCGTTCCTTTTGCAGTAAAGGACAACACAAGCGTTCGCGGACACAAGCTTACCTGCGGATCAAAGATTCTTGATGGCTATGTTGCTCCATACAACGCAACTGTAATTGACCGCCTTGAAAAGTCCGGTGCAATTCCTCTTGGCCGCTGTAATCAGGATGAATTTGCCATGGGTTCTTCAACTGAATATTCAAGCTACGGACCAACACGCAATCCTGTAAACCGCGAATATGTTTCAGGCGGTTCTTCAGGTGGTAGTGCTGCAGCCGTTGCCGCAAACCAGGCAGTCTTTGGTCTTGGAACTGAAACTGGTGGTTCAGTTCGCCTTCCAGCATCTTACTGTGGAATCTACGGTCTCAAGACAACTTACGGCGTACTTTCACGCTGGGGTATCGTTGCTTACGGTTCATCTTTGGATCAGGTCGGTATCCTCGGTCATACACCAAAGGACATTGCACTTCCGCTTTACGCAATGAGCGGAGAAGACTTCTACGACGATACATCCGCTGACCTCCCAAACAAGGATAGCCTCAAGAACCTTGAAGCATATAAGGATTTTTCTTCACTCAAGATTGCAGTTCCAAAGCAGTTTGCGGAAGCAAAGGGTCTTGATGCCGATGTTGCAAAAGTTTTTGAAGACACAAAAGCATGGTTTGAAAAGAAGGGTGCAAAGATCGAAATCGTTGACCTTCCAATCCTTGACGCATCAATTGCTTCATACTATGTAATCGCCCTTTCAGAAGCAGCATCAAACTTGAGCCGCTTTGATGGAATCCGCTACGGAAACAGAGTTGACGCTGGAAAGGGATACGATGAACTTTACGTTGAAACCCGTTCAAACGGATTTGGACCTGAAGTAAAGCGCCGCATCATCATCGGCAACTACGTTCTTTCTGAACAGTTCTCGGGAACAACATACAAGAAGGGAATGAGTGTTCGCGCACGCATCCAGAAGGAAGTTGCAAAGCTTTATGAAAGCTACGACCTCATCCTTTGTCCTACATGTCCAACTGCTGCATTCAAGCTTGGTCAGAAAGTGGACGATCCTCTTGAAATGTACCTGAGCGACCTTTACACAGTATTCGTAAACCTTGCACGCATCACATCAATTTCTGTTCCTGCAGGCAAGAACAAGGACGGCATGCCTGTTGGTATCCAGTTTGCAGGTCCAATGTTCAGCGAAGCAAAGGTACTTTCCATTGCCCAGGCATGGGACGAAGAACATAAATAAAAATTGGCCTGTTGTCAATTTTTGTGACGACAATTTTGTAAATCAAAACTGTCGGATGTTGTTGTTTTCTTTATGAATTCATAAAGCCATCAGATTTTCTGGTGGCTTTTTTGTTGTATGCTTGATGTAAAATCTATTTACATCAAATCTTCTATTGTAAGGCCCTTTGGTTCAAGGATTTTCATGACCTTGGCTTTGGCATCCTCAATCTGCTTTTCTCGAGCTTTTGCTCTTTCCTCGCGCTTTGAGTCACGGACTTTGAAACGGGATCTCATTTCTTCTGCATCCATATAGATATCCTTGCCATCGAGGACTTCCTTGATTTCAGCCTTTGAAAGAAATTCGCTGTAGTTGCGGATCATAACATCGGCGAACCATTTTTTCTGGAACTCGGTGTTCTCAATGACATTTCCAAATTTTCCGTAGGTTCCGCCTGTCCAGGAATGAATCATCATGTAGCTGTTGGGAAGAACTCGTATGCGGTCTCCAGCCATGGCAATGAGACTTGCACCTGAACAACAGGCACCTTCTATGCTGACATAAACATCTGCCTTGGCTGCCATGAGCATGTCGTGAATCTGGATTGCCGTATCAAGGCTTCCACCGTAACAGTTGATGTGAACTTCAATCATGTCGCATGGATGTGATTCAGCACAGATATGGATCCATTCATCGTACTGTGTTGAATCCACGATGTCAGAAGTCAGATAGAAATCATGGGAAGTTCCAAGTGGAATCTCCCGTGAAACAACAGCAGGTCTTGATGAACGGTCATCGAAACTGCGCTTGCGTTCATCATCCATCCAATTACCCATTTTCTTAGATCCATACATCATCTGTTTCATGTAAATTCTCCTTGGGCATAAAGCCCGATAATATTGTGCAAAAAAATACAAAATTTTAGTCTCATGGAATGAGACAGAATTTTATAGAAAAAATTTTCGTAAAAAATAAATTTCTCATTTGGTGAGACGAAAAAACTTTATATTGCACACAGGTTAAACATTTACACCTGACGGTACTAAAAAGAAGAATCAGTTGACTGATTATATATCACTTGAAAGGAGGAAACATATGACATAGCATTGCAATGATAAAAAATTAGAAAATTAAATTGGGAAATTTTGGGATTATAATTGCTCCAGTCCTAGGCTGGGGCTCTTTTTGATGAAAATCGATATGATGTATAATGTCAGCAGAAAATTGCGAGGCGCGTATGAATAAAGAAAAGAAAGGTAATGGTGAATTTGCGGTATACAGAAGAATTCTCAGAATAGATGAACTTATAGCAAGTGGCTGCTATCCAACAATTGAGGAGTTGATGGAAGATCGTGAAGAACTTGGAAGTCGCGCCACAATCTACAGGGCTATTGAACTCATGAAATTACAACTGAATGCGCCAATTAAAAGAGAGCCAAAATCAAAAGGATTTTATTATACCGATAGAACCTATAGGCTACCAACGGTTTTTACCACGGGGCAGGAAATGTTTGCCGTTTCAATGCTTCAGAATATGGTAAGCAATCTTAAAGGAACGCCAATCTATGAAAGTGCAAAAAAAGTTCTTGATACAATTCAGAAAAGTACGATAAAAAATCCAAATGAAGTAAAGTGGAATGCAGAGAATAGATTCTCAGACGATACCGACCTGGAATGGACATACAACAAATATGTTTTTCTTGATGACTGTAGAATCGATATTTCGGAAAAAAACTGGAATATAATTGGAAAAGCATTAAAGGAAAACATAATCATCAAATTCGATTACAGCGGAATCTGGAAAACTGAAAAGACACAGCGCAGAGTTCAGCCGTATCAGGCAGTGTTTTCAAACGGAACCTGGTATTTGTGGAGCTGGGATCTTTCAAAAAAAGCATTTAGGCTTTTCCAAATTCCAAGGATGAGCAATATAAAACTCTCAAAGGATAATTTTATAGTTCCACCCGATGCGGATTTTAAAATGCATTCCTCTGGTGCTTTCGGTGCATTTAGCGGTGAAACAAAAAAGTCAGTTGAATTCAAGGCTCAGTTTTATGATGAAGCATGTGGATTCATCCGTGACAGAAAATGGGGCGACAATCAAAAAATTGAAGAACAGAAGGACGGCAGCATAATTCTTTCTTTCAGGGGTAACCAGCTGTATCCATTTTTAAAACTGATACTCGGCTTTGGCTGTAATGCAAGACCATTGGCACCTAAACAACTGGTTGATGAATGGGAAATTCATGTGAAGGAAATGGTAAAGAATTTGAAATAGGACCTGCGTGAAAAACATATTGTGGTCGGAAAGTAAAGCTGTTCTCGTAGTTCAGATTTCTGTCTTATCTGTTTTTTCTTAAAGCTTCTTCAAGCTCGTTCAGGGAAATTCCAAAATCTGCGGCTGCGGTTTCTGGCGTCTGATTGTATTTTGTCACGAGGAGAACTGCACCTGCCAATGCAGATTGTTGGATTCCAGCTTCCTTACCTTCGTTGAAAGCTTCTTCCTTTTTTACTGCGATATCTTCGTCGTAATCGTACTCTGCAAGAAACATGTTCACCACCTCTATGGAATGAGTTTTCAGGTATTCAGGTAGATAGCCTCTGGAAATTGCAGTTTCAATAGCGTGCCTGTATGATTCAAGATCATTTGGAACTGCCAATTCCCTTATGCACTCAACAAAACCAACGTACTGTTTTAAAATATCACAGTCTTGAAAATTCTGCAATTGCGATTTGATCTGCATAAAATCTGAGGATAATGATTCTGCGGAATTATTTTTGCCGACATTTGGTCCGATGTTGAATACTTTCACTTTCAGCTCCAGTGGCGGACATTCAACCTTTTCAAGAAATGCATCGCTTAGGTTAAGTGAGGTTTCCGGTGGGTATGATTTAAGTCCATTGTAAAATACATAGAATTCCGGCGTTGGTATTTTATAGATTGTATTTTGATATCTCGCTCTGGACGGAATCATCGCATTGTACAGTTTGACTAAATATTCAAGAAACCTGAGAGGCATGTTCTCGTTGATCGTAGACTGGTGTTCGACCATGACAATCAGCCTGCCGTTGACCAGCATGCTTACATCATTGTTGAAAGTCTTGTATACCGACTGTGGAATTTCTTTCAGTTCCATCTGTGTGTCTTCCAGCTTCAAATTTGTTTTATGAATTGAATTGTAAAGACTGAGGAAATTTTCCTTGCGCTTGAAAAGATCCACGAAAACTGAATCCTTGTATGTTCTGTTGAATAGAGCCATGTTTTTCTCCGCCAATAAATTTGTGACAAAGCTGTCATATATTTATTAATCGAAAAAAAACAAAAACATGCAGTTTATTAAAGTTTTTTTTATAAAATTCTTACTACATGAGACGGCGGTGTGGTAGTTTTGTACTATATAAGAATTTCTATTTTGCGGCTGCAAGATGTTCTGCCAAGGAGACTATGGTTCCCTTGTCCCTGGAAGATAATTTAGAGAAGACCTTGATGAGCTTTTTTTCTTCCTTTGAATCGAACTGCTGCAGGTGCTGCAATTCTGGAGGTGTGGGAATAGGTTCAGATGTTTTTCCTGTCACGAGATATTCAACGGAAGTTTCAAGAACTTGTGCAAGCTTAACGGCAACTTCGGCACTAGGAATGCAACCCCTGTTGCCCACATAGCTGTCTATGGCCCGTTTTGAGATGCCTGCCTTGTCCGCAACTTCCTTGTCAAGAAGTCCAAGAAAATCAATCTGATCCCTAAGTCTTTCTCTAAAACCCATGAATTGTATGATACCACTATATTAGTACTAAAATTTTGACAGTGCTAAATTAGTGATATATAATTAGGAATACTAAAATAGTGGTATAAAATTAAATGGAATAATGCAAATGGATATATATAATCATTTTTTTCCAAATGAAAGTGAATACATGACGAGTACGAATGAAAACATGCAAGTTCCAAATTTGTTTCACACTATGTCCCAAAATACACTATTGAATAAAACAGTACCAGAAAAAATGGTTAAACCAGCTATAGCGTGTCTTCAATATGTAAAGAACAAATTTGAAAATAGAAAATTAGAAAGAATAATAGAAGATGGTTATGATGTTGTAAAGAATGTTTTCAATCAGTTAATTATTACAATTGAAGATATTCTTACAAAAGCAATATTAAAAATAATATTAAGGAGGAACGGTATAAATGGATATTGTAAAATCATATGCAAAACAGCCACAACATTAAAACTATCTTCATTAGAAACTAATGAAGAAATTGAAATGAAAGCACAATTAATCGCTGATGATATTAAATCTGGAGAAAAAATATTAATTTAGGAGAAAACTTATGTTTTTAACAACGGTAGCAATTATTTTTAATGCAATTGTAGTAGCATTTTTGGCATTTGTCGAAATAGGCAAAGCTGTTATTAAAGGAATTAAGTGGACAATTTCCATGATTAAGCGATGGAAAAAAAAGCAAGACACAAAAATTATCTGTGGAACATGCAAAAATATTTTGAAAGACAAAAGAATAAAACATATTTCATTAACAAATTTGGAACTTCAAGAAACTCAACAAGACGAATCTGTATTCTTCGTTGAATATGACGAAGCAAATGATGAAGTTATCCAATCAGATCTTGTGGTTGAAAACGATGAAAAGGTCTTGAAACAACTTGAACAAAATGACGGCATTTTAGTACTGGAGGATTAACAAATGGATATAATTTCAAATAAATTTAATGAAATAAAAACCAAGGCAGATAATATTCAGGCTTCTGTTCAAACATCGTTAAATGATATGTATAAGAAGATTTATGATTGGCTAAGTGAACGTGGTTTTGAGTATACAAAAAATAAACTATCACTATCGGAACTGCCTGACTATAAGACACAGCATACAAAAATTCTTCTTGCATTTACAGAAAAGATGGGTATTCCAACACCATCAAGTACCGCCGTATTGATAGTACAATTAGGTCTTGGCATTGATGTAAAGAAATATGATATAGCTAAAACTTGTGACGATGAAATATATACCCTATTAAATGATAATGATGGTATATTGATTCTTGAAGACTAAGGAAGGCGACATATGAATTCTGCGATTATTTACGGTATTGGAATATTAACAGGAATTGCTGCAAGTCAAGGTTTCAACTTTATGAAAACCAAAGTTGCTACAAGATTGACTCCAGAAATAGAAAATATGGAACTAACCGTTGATTATATTAAAAACTTTAAAAAAGATAAGACAGCTAAGATTATTTTGGGCTTTATTTCAAAAGTAAAAAAAATAGATCAAAAATTACTACTTAATGATTATCCACCAAACACTATCATTCTAGTTAAGTATGATGAAGATAAGGATTCAATATTAGATTACAAATTATTCAGTAAATGCGAAGATAAACTATATACAGAATTAAATAATAGCGATGGAATATTAGTACTAGAAGACTGAACTGATGAAAATATATTTTTATTGTAAGCAAAACAACAGTCTGCGTGAATTATTGGAATCAAACTCTAAAGAAATAAAAGTTCGCGCTCAAGAAATTTCGAAAAATGAATTTTTGGATATTGATATTGAAATTTCTGAAAATACACGAGTCACATATGATTTGTATATCATAGTTAATAAGCAATGTTCAAAGAATCCCATGTTTTTAGGGGATTTTAGGAGAACCATTATTGAGTTAATACGCAATAAATCTGACAGTAGTATTGAATACGCTGTAAAGATAGTTTGTGAATCTAAACAAAATGAGACTACAAAAAATAATGACTCAAATGAAACACCTAGAAGAAGTACCGCTATGTCAAATGAAAAAAATGAATATGACTATAAAGAATTAAGTAAGCGATATCAACCCATTGATCCATTATTTACATTTGATGAGATAACACTTTCAGAAAGTGTAAAAAATAAAATTTTGGAGAGTATCGAAATAATTCATTGTAAAGATAAATTATTTATAGAATGGGGACTAATAAATATCCAAAAACATCCATCTTCTCTACTTAATTTTTATGGTGCTTCGGGAACAGGAAAAACGATGACTGCCCATGGAATTGCAAGCAAATTAGGAAAAAAAATTATCATTGCTAGTTATGCAGACATTGAAAGTAAATATGTTGGAGAAGCTCCAAAAATGGCAAAAGCAATTTTTCTTGCTGCTGAGACAACAGATTCTGTTTTATTCATTGATGAAGCAGATTCTCTGCTATCAAAAAGGTTAACAAATATTGATAACAATCATGCTCAGTCAATTAACTCTATGAGAAGTCAATTGTTAACTTGTCTTGAGGATTACAAAGGAATATGTATATTTGCTACAAACATGAATCAAAATTATGATAAGGCCATATTAACACGACTAATTAATATTGAATTCAAACTTCCGGATGGAATTGAACGAGAGAAAATTCTTAATAGTTATATACATAAAAAAGGTGTTAATATTCCGTTAGCTGAAGATGTAGATATGAAATACGTAGCAAACAAATATGAAGGATTTTCTGGAAGAGAATTAAGAAATATTATTATAAAAGCATGTACAAAAGCTGTGTTAGAGGAATCTGAAAAAGTATATCAAAAGCACTTCATTTCTGCCGCAGAAGAAATAGAAGAAGAACGAAAGAAAGCAGGCCTGTCATTTAATTCCACCCAAAATGAAGAATTAAAGGACATATGCAAAGAAGCATTACAACGAAAATCTAAGAAATTGAATGAAAGTAATGTGACTAATTAAATATATATTTAACAATAATTAGCAACAATGTAATTACATTAGTTAATATTAATGCTATGTTAACTTTTCTCTGTATATTTATTGTTTTATCATGAGTATTTTCCAATGATTTAACACACTCTTGATATTTCTCAATGCAAGTTGATATTTTACTATATTCATTACTACAACTGTCTTTATGTTGGTTCAATGCATTAGAAACAATATTTAATTGATCATTAAATTCTATATTTTTTTCTTTTAATAAACTATATTGCTTACTGTTCCCCTCTTTTATATCAATAATTTTATTTGTAAAAACTTCATTGCTATCTGTAATAATTTTATTTTGTTCTTGAACAGTTCTGGAAAGCAAATAGAAATTTCCATTGTTAATCTTTTCACAATACTCAAGAAGATTATCTGTCTGTTTTAGTAACTCCATAGATATTTGAAATAATTTTTCCGTATATAATTTTGAATAACTAATGGCTTTAGATTCATAATCCAATGCCTGTTGTAATTTATTTATATCTATTTTATTTTCAAATTTAAACCAAAGAAATTTATTACCCTCAATTTCCAAGTCTCCTTTTATTGTATTAGATTTTTCTTCCAATTCGTCAATTCTTTTCTTAATCTCTTCTACATTGACTTCATATTCTTCTATCCTTTTCTTTGTATTACAAATATCTAATTTATTAATAGAAGTATTTATATTCATACTATACCTCTGATTCTTCAAACTTTAATTTATTTTGTTCCCATGTATCAGCTAGATTCTTTGTCGATTTAATAGCAAGTTCAATTTCTTTACAAGAGAGTAATTGAAGATTTTCAATATCTTCTTTTACCATAGAAAAATTTTCTTCAAACTCATTAATTTTAACAAAAAAATCATTTGAAATTTCTGAGAACAAAATCATCTTTTCTATGGTCTTACTATCTATGTCGTAATCTGCTATATTTAACAAATCTATTCTTCTTTTTCCTAAGCAAAAATTGATGACGGATTCTTTTTCATTCGAACTTTTAGAATAAGGATACTTATCAAACAAATCCCTTAATACTCTTTCACCAAGCCTTATAAGTTCTGAATTGAAACTAATTGAATTACTATCAAGACCCTCTATTTTCATAATTTCCTTCAAGTTTAAAATTTCTTTATACAAATCTTCAGGAGCAATTTTCTTACAATAATCAATATAATGACTTATATAATTTTCGTTATATCCCCAGTCATTAACTAGAATCTTCTCTAATTCTTTTTCTATTTCCATAGAATCACTAGAATTTAATATCATATAATTTATCGAAGGATTAAAAGCAAAGGCTGTTACTGCAGAAGCAAAATAATCAATATTATCCTTTATCTGTATTTTGGCCTCATGCCTTTTATAAGCTATACCAATTGCAGCAAGCCCCAATCCAGCTATAATTCCAGGGGCACCAGCAAGTAACGATTTTTTTGCAGCAGCACTCCCTCCTCTCTTTTCTTCATACTTTGCACCTATTTCAAATCCAAATACAGTAAATAGTGGAAGCCTTATTGTATCTGTACGACAAAACTCAGTAATAGCTTTGCTAACCATATCAAAAACTGATCCAGATTGAGATTTCATTACATCAATAATACTTCCAAACCCCAATTTATATGATCTTAATTTTTTTACAAATTTTTCAGAATCATCCAAAACATAATATTCTATTTCACCTGACATATCTTACTCCCTTATAAAGACTCTTCTTTCTTGTTAACAATGAAATCCTATTACACGTGGTACATTGAATCATTTTAGCATATCACAATAACAACTAATATTTGCTTCTGAAAAAAATTAACTACACTCACCAATACCTATATCAGGTTCTATTTTTCATCGCCCAAAAACAATAACTCTAAATAAAAGAAACTAACTTTACAGCATAGCCGCATGTCTTCCCTTGCAAACGCCATTGGGATGATGTGCACAAATATTCCCTGTAAGTAAAGATAGAGTAGGAAACTTCATTCCGCAATACTTGCATATATACTGAGTTTTTTCGCTCCCTTCATACAGTTTATGAGGGCCTTTGCACGTGCCAAGTGGATGTCTGCCACAAGGATTTGATACAAGTAATTTAACAGAGTAAAACTTTGATCCACAATATTCACAATAGAAATTAGACATACTTCCAATTTTCCCCCCAAAATTATATCATCGTTTTAGAAATTAGCAATTCCAACATACATAAATATTAATAAATTACAATCAACATCATTTTATTTTCATTCTAGATATAAAGAATCCTTTAGCATTTTTTCTCACCCCATGAGACAAAGACATGGTATCTTCAAGACATTACTTGGAGGTTCATATGGATTTTGCTGCAATGCACTTTGAGAAGAGTGGAAGTTCTGCCAAGCTTGCTTTGGTCAAGTTTAGAAATGGCAGAAGGCTATGGAAAAAGATTAAAATCACATACCATACTGGACATACATACCCTGGGTATGCACTAATTCACGAGACAAATGAACTGCTAGAGAAAGTTTCATCCTTTGTCGGAGACCTGCCTGTTTTCTGCTGCAATGCAGAAGTAAAAACAAAAGAAATTTACAATACCTTTTGCGGCCCGTCCATCTGGTATCCTACAAGTAAGCGACTATGTTTCAATCTTTACGACATCAAGAGTGCTGCAAAAAAACTGATTCCAGATTTGAATAATACCGCGATAAAAACGATAACAAAATACTTTGGCATTTCCTACAATCCAAAATCCCCAGTTTCAATTGCTACGGCTGTTGGATACATTGCAAATAAACTCATGAAGTTGAATTCAAGCGATCCAAGCATTTTAACCTTATGCAGCTGCCATCAACTCTATTTATCTTGCCGAGAAACAAAACCTATATCATGCGAGAATATTTATGATATTACAAACAATCTTCTAATTTACGATTTCTGAATTTTCTCATTCCATGAGACAAACCGATGGTATACTTTTCATAAGAATGCTATAGGTTTCAAGTTTAGGACTTTAGGTTCTATGAATATCAAGTTTGACAAGGAGGCATTTTATGCTGTCACTAATCGGTGCAATTACAATCGGAGTCGGAACTGTGTACGGTTACTACCGCCACAAGAATAATCAGTCTGCAATCAACATTCAGGAAAATGCTGAAGACCTTGCAAAGACTGTTGCAAGCGATGTAGCAAATCAGGTTGGCAAGCTTAAGGACAAGTTCTGCGGAAAAACGCCGGAACCATTCTGTTGTGAGCCATAAGATTCAGCAGAAAATTGGAAAAGCAGCAGTTACACAGAATCAGTGGCTGCTGCAATCAACTAAAAATCATTCTACTATCGACTACGCAGAAACAAGAACCATCTCAGCAAGTTCCTTTACTTTTTCCACAGGAAGCCTGAGCATGTCTGCAATCTGTTCTACGGTCATCTTTCCGGCCTTTAGCAATTCCTGAATAATTTCTGCCTTGCCTTCGATTTTTCCTTCACTTCTACCTGCAGCCTTGCCACGAGCCTCTACAGTATCCAAGAAATCACACATGTTTACGCCTCCTTTTGCATTAGAGATATTCTCATTATATATCGATTCAAATTTATTGTCATTGGTCAGGACTTTCATCAGCTTGAAAAACTCATCGACATGCCTGATCGTGTCCTTTGTTCCATGGTATTCTCTTGCGTTTTGCAAAGTAATCGGCACCGTCATAGCTCAAAATTCTAAGAGGCATGTCTGGGTCAACTGCAGTCTGGTTTTCAAGACCATACAGGGCAATCCGTTCACGATGTCGGCAAAAACATCGTTATAGGATTCAAGAGTTTTTTCTGCAATATCTTTTTCTGCCATTAAACCTCCAGTAAAGAAAATAATAAAAATAAACCCTGATAATGCAAATTTATAAGCAAAAAAAATCTCATTTCGTGAGACGGGTTTTTGATATTTTACCACTGATATCAGTAATAGTTATGACAGATCTTTGGGAGGAATTATGATCGACTATAGCAAATTATGTCAGAAAGTTCGTGAAGCACTTAATGTACCGATTGGGAATTTAGAAAAAGATAATCAGGCTGCCAAAAAAATTACATGGGAGGATTTCTCCAAGAGGCTAAAGACCGAGATGAAAATAGAAAACACATTGGATGAATGTATTAAAGGTTCCCATCATTATGAAATGACCGTCAAATTACACGCTGGATTTGAACTTCTGCTTATAGAGAAAAAAGGATTTGATGAAGCGTTTGTATATCTTGTGTACAATAAAAGTATAAGAATCTCTTTGGGAAAAATGATTGTTTCGGAAGAAAATATAAACCGCCTTGCTCAGCTTGTAGCTTCATGCCTTGTTCAGTGTGGTGATTTCCTTGATGACTTTTCTCAGGCTTATGTAGAAAGAATAAATACAGAGCGTCAGAAAAGAGAATATGCCTTAGGAAAGTTCAACGAGATAATTGCTTTCATTGAATCAAACAAGTTGAACGGGCAAGTGTGTTTAAGCGAACCAGATGAATCAAGTGCATGTGTAAATTCCAAAATCGAAAGGCTGAATCAAAAGGTATTTTTCTTTTGCGGCCCGACGGGTAGTGGCAAGACTTCTGGAATAGCAAAGATCCTTGCCCCTTATGTTTTGAACAGAAAAGCACAAGGATTATTCAAGATAATAACCATGGACACCATGAATGTTGGTGCGAGGGAAGTGTTTTCCAATTGGGGTAATATTCTTCAGGTTGAATCTGCGGCATGTAGTTCAAAAGAACGGTTGATTGAAGAATTGTCATTACGGCCTACTCAAAATTATATTTTTGTAGATCTGTCTGGCTATTCGATGTTTGAGGTTGATGATCTTTTGTGCATCAAGGATATCTGCAGTAGCGTAGAAAACGGAAAGTTGTTGTTTGTTGTAGCTTCGACAACTCCTGATGATCTTCTTGAACACATGATGGCCCTTCATCAAAAGGCTGATCTTGAATTCAGTGGAAGCATAGTAACTAAAATGGATGAATCCTGCAGCAATAGAGTCTGTAAAATTCTATCAGCCGATAAACAGTATAAGCCTGTTGCATTTATTGACGGACGAGAAATAGTTGATTCTGCAAAGTTGTCTAGGAAACTTATTTTTGATATGTCTGAAGGGCTGTAAAATTTTGACAAAAGATTATATTGGTCACGCGGAATACAAAAGATTTTAAGTCTATTGATGGACTTATGCTGGAAAACTGGTTTTCTCAGAAAAGCGATTTTCCTCTTGAATAAAACCCGTAAAATATGAGATAATCAATGCACTTACGAAATCCTCGTATTTAAGGAGGTGAATTACAATGGCAACAATCAACGTAGACGATTCAGAAAACCTTGAAAAGGCAATCAAACGTTTCAAGCGCATGGTTGAAAAGGAAGGCATTATCCGCGAATACAAGAAGCGCGAATATTTCGTAAAGCCTTCAGCTATTCTTCACCAGAAGAACACTTCTCTCGAACGCAAACTTCTTAACAAGAAGCGCAAGACAGACAAGAAGGACTACTAAGATTATCTCTTAAGTAGAAAGCCCATGGAAAACTCCATGGGCTCTTTTTTTTATTCCGCCTTTTCGTCCTTCATGCAGAGGGAAAGAACAAGGGCGATTACGAATACTACAGCAACGCAGTTTCCGTTGAATACAGTCTGAACGATCTGTGGGAAAGCGTTGAACATTTCGTTGATCTGTGTAAAGCCAAGGCCAATGCTCAAAGAAAGGGCAGTGATTGTTGTATTTTTTGCAGAAAGACCGCATTTGCCCAGCATCTGGATTCCGCTTGTAACGATTGAACCGAACATCATGATTGTACATCCGCCGAGAACTGCATCAGGCAAAGTTGCAAGAACTGCTCCGAATACAGGGAAGATTCCGGCGATTACAAGGACAGCTGCACCTGTTGCGATTGCGATTCTGTTTACAACGCCTGTCATGGCAACAAGTCCAACATTCTGGCTGAATGATGTGATAGGTGAGCAACCGAAAAGTCCGCCGAGGGCACTGATGAATCCGTCGCAGGCAATCGAGCCTGAAGCTTCCTTTGTCGTGATGTCACGGTGAAGACCTGATGCGCACATTGCCGATGTGTCACCCAAAGTTTCTGTTGCTGAAACAAGGTAGATCAAAATGAAAGAGATGATTGCGCCTGCATTGAAAGTTGGCTTGAACATCATGAAGGCTGGAAGTCCAACGATTGGGCTTGAACTAACTGGTGCAAAGTTTACCTTTCCAAAACAGATTGCAAGAATGTATCCGACGATGAGTGCAAAAAGAACTGAAAGTGACTTGAGGTAGTTCTTTGCAAAGTGGGAGAAAACAAGTCCGCTTACAAGTGTTACTGTTCCGATTGTCCAGTTCTGCCATGAACCAAAGTCCTGAGCGTAGCCGCCTCCGAAAGAACGGGCACCAACACCGAGAAGAGAAAAGCCGATGGCGATAACAACGTTTGCTGCAACGATAGGCTTGATGAAGCGGATCCAGTATTTTCCAAAGAGACCAAGGATGCCTTCAACGATACCGCCGACGATTACAGCACCAACGATTGCGCCGTAGCCAAACTGTGCGCCGATTCCGCAGGCGATACCTACGAAAGTAAAGCTGATTCCCATTACGATTGGAAGACGTGAACCGATTTTCCAGAGTGGGAAAAGCTGGATGAATGTACCGATACCGGCGATGAGCATTGCAGACTGAATGAGGCGTGCAACGTTTTCCTGTCCGACTCCGCATGCGCCTGCGATGATCATGATTGGTGTGATGTTTGCAACGAACATTGCGAGAACGTGCTGCAATCCGAATGGAAGTCCCTTGAGCGGATTGATCTTTCCGTCAAGCTCGTAGATTTCCTGCATCTGTTCCATATTATAACTCCTGTAAAAAATTATTTTCTGAAATTGATTTTCTTTGGTTCAACTTCCATTGATTCAACGATGGCGAGGGATTCAAGGTGGTATCCCAGGTTGCGGATGAACTGACCGCCAGGCTGGAATCCCTTTTCAATTGCGATACCTATTCCTGCAACAGTTGCTCCTGCCTGGTTCAGGATGGAAATAAGTCCCTGAAGTGCTGCACCATTTGCAAGGAAGTCGTCGATGACAAGTACACGGTCATTTTTGCTGATGTATTTTTTTGTGACTACAACGGTGTTCTTTGTTTTGTGTGTAAAAGATTCAACCTCTGCTGAATAGACGTCATCACCAAGGTTGAGAGATTTTGATTTTTTTGCGAATACTACTGGTACCTTGAATTTTGCAGCGACGAAACAAGCGATTGCAATTCCTGAAGCTTCGACTGTAAGTACCTTTGTGATTTTTTCTGACTTGAATCTCTTGTAGAATTCTTTTCCAATTTCTTCGAGAAGTTCTACATCGAGCTGATGGTTAAGGAAGCTGTCAACGCGGAGGACATTTCCTTCCTTGACAATTCCGTCTTTAAGGATTCTCTGTTCCAAAAAATTTAATTTCTTTTCCATAGAAAGATTATACATTCTATGGAAAAAAGAATAAACAATAAAAAATGGTTATTTTACAAACACTGCAGATGCTTTCCCGTTTGTGATGACAAGCTTTCTGTTTTCGATTTTCCAGGAACCTGAGGTGGCGATGATCTTGATGAGTTCATCCTCAAATGCCATGTCCTCTGGTGCTCCCATCATCTTTGTTGAAGCAAGATTGTTTCCGATAGGGAAAGCTTTTGGTGTGTCGGAAAGAGTTGCAAAGAAACTGTTTACTCCAGAAAAACCGTTGAGTGAATATTCATCTTCGTCTTTTGCAATTATGGAAAGTGTTGCGTCTGTCTGATCGGCATTCTTAAAACCTGTCAAAGACTGAATCTTCCATTCGCCGCAAATCTGGGATGGAGTTGTTCCCTTTGCATTTGTTTTTGAAGTGCTGTCAGTTGTTTTGCATCCAAAAATAAAGAGAGAAAAAATGGCTGAGAGAATGACAAAAATATTTTTCATGTAGTACCTCGCTGTGTTATTTGTATTTTATTATAACATTTCTTGTGACATTTTCATTTAAAATCACTATAATTCTGCTTAATTATTTCTAATAAACTTTTTGAATACGAGGTTACTATGGCATTGACTAGCGTTTCACCAATTGACGGTCGCTATGAAGGAAAGACAAAGTGTCTTCAGGGTTATTTCAGCGAAATGGCTCTCATGAGATATCGCATTTACACTGAAATCAATTATCTTATAAAGCTTCTTGAAACTCCAATGCTCAAGGAACGCGTAAAGATTTCTGTTGATGCTGCTAAGCTTCGTTCTATCATCGAAATCACAGAAGAAGATGCAAAAATCATCAAGGCTTTTGAAACGACTGGTTATGACGGAACTCCTGCTACAAACCATGATGTAAAGGCAATTGAATATTTCATCAAGCGCAAGATCAAGGAAATGAAGATGGACGAAATTCTTGAATACGTTCACTTTGCCTTGACTTCAGAAGATATCAACAATATTTCTTACGGACTTATGATCCGCGATGCAGTGAACAATGTAGTTGTTCCAGAAATCCTTTCGATCTACGGAAAGCTTTATAATCTTGCAGTTCAGCATAAAGACCTTTCAATGCTTGCACGCACACACGGTCAGCCTGCAACTCCTACAACTTTCGGAAAGGAAGTTCTCGTATTCGTAAACAGAATGAAGGAAGAACTTGCACAGCTTGGCAATATCGACATTCTTCTTAAGCTCAATGGTGCAACCGGTGGATTCAATGCTCACAACTTCGTATTCCCTGAATTCGACTGGATCAACTTCAGCCACGAGCTCATCAATTCTTTCAATGCAGAAATCACTCCGCTTGAAAATGAATACATGCATACAAAGCCACTCAAGGTTCGCTTTAACCCAATCACAGCTCAGATTGAACCACACGATTCTTACCTCCGCGTGTTTGACGGCGTAAAGAGAATCAACAACATCCTTACAGACTTTGCTATGGACACATGGCGCTACATTTCTGACGGATGGATCAAGCAGCGTGCAGTTGCAGGAGAGATCGGTTCAAGTGCAATGCCACACAAGGTCAACCCAATCGACTTTGAAAATGCAGAAGGAAACTTCGGCATGGCAAACGCAATGTTTGAATTCTTTGTACGCAAGCTTTGCATCAGCCGCCTCCAGCGCGACCTTACAGACTCGACTGTAGAACGCAACATGGGATGCGCATTTGCACACTCAATGATCGGTTACGCTTCACTTCAGAAGGGTCTTGGAAAGATCGAAGTTAATGCAGACAAGATTACAGAAGCTTTGGAAACAACACCAGAAGTTCTTGCAGAAGCATATCAGAATCTCCTTCGCATGAGCAATGTTGATAAGCCTTACGAACGCCTTAAGGAAATCACACGCGGTAAGAAAGTTACAATCGAAGACTTCCACAACCTTGCAAAGAATCTTGAAGTAAGCGACGAAGTTAAGGCAAGACTTCTTGCAGCAACACCGCTTACCTACACAGGTTTGAGCGGAAAGATTGTAGAACAGTTTGTAGCTAAGATTAACTAAAAGTTTTTTGCATAAACAGATCTCTGGTTTCCCAAAGCCAGGGATTTTTTTATCCCCCCCAAAAAAAAACATAGGTGAAAATCTAAGCAACTGTAAAGTTCAATTTGATAGCGTTGCAGAACAAATGCTAAAGCAAAAGAGCTGAAACCTGCGTAGCACGGGTTCGAGACAAATGCGACTTGCAACCGAAGGGCGCATTGAAGCAGCTTTGGCATGGTTCCGTGCGAGAGCAGAATTAAAAAAATCTATTTCTCCCTTCCCAAAATGAGCACAGGTGAAAATCTAAGCAACTATAAAATTCAATTTGATAGCGTTGCAAAACAAATGCTAAAGCAAAAGAGCTGAAACCTGCGTAGCACGGGTTCGAGACAAATGCGACTTGCAACCGAAGGGCGCACCGGAGCAGTTTGTCACGGTTCCGTGCGAGAGCAGGTTTCATATATTTAATGGCATTTATTAAGCAACAAATTCCCAAATTGCATTTTATAATTCATTCTGATATATTTTCACCTATGGGAAACAGATGTTATACAATGCTTAAGCCTGGGGTTCTTAACCGCAGGATAGTTGGCGAAGTTATTACTCGCCTTGAAAGAAAAGGCCTCAAGCTTGTTGGCCTTAAGATGATTCAGATTACAAAAGAAGTTGCAGAAAAGCACTATGCAGAGCACAAGGACAAGCCTTTCTTTGGTGAACTTGTAGGCTATATCACAAGCGCACCTGTTGTTGCAATGGTATGGCAGGGTGACGAATGTGTTACTCTCGTTCGCAAACTTGTTGGTGCAACAAAGGTGACAGAATCAGCTCCAGGAACAATCCGCGGAGATTTTGGCCTTCACACAAACTGCAACATCATTCACGCATCAGACAGCGATGAAAGTGCAGAACGCGAAATCAACATCTTCTTCAAGCCTGAAGAAATCATCGACTGGGAAGACAAGACAGCAGCATATCTTTAATACTTTGCTGCACTAGTTTTCTAAATCAACCGTAGACCAAAGCTGTTCTGATAAGGGCTTAAGCTGCGGTTGATTCCGATTCGTAGAGTCTGAGTTCAGGATAGATTGACTGGATGATCTTGAAATGGTGGTCTTTTGTCCATACGGGGATATCGTATTTCATTCCAAGATATGCAATGAGAGCATCAGTTACCGGAATGCTGAATCCCTGCGAACGGATTGTCTGTAGCATGAGCCCTGAAAATTCCCAGTCGTATTCGTCGATTGTAATCAAATTGAACGATGTGAATGATTTTATCATATTGTCTGCTTCATCATCGCTTCTTGCGCCATGTAAAAGTTCTGATTTGACAATTCCACAAATTCCAACCTCTATGGAATCAAATTTCTTATTTAAGTTTGAATTGGTTCCACGAAAATAATCAATAAAAATATTTGTATCGCAAAGAATCATAATGTGCTTATTCTCCTCAATTCGGCAACAGCTTCTTCATCAACATCTATTGGACCGCAGTTTTCTAGAAAAGCTTTGCGTTCTTCAACGCTCATGGTTGGAGGAAGTGGAGGCTGAACATTGGCACGGATTTTTTTGATGAATGCCTTGCGCTTTTCTTCGGCCTCTTTTGATGTGTCCAGTTTTGCCGTATGATTTGCCGCTTCATTGAGTGATTTGTAATCCTCTAGAGAAATGATTACGCATTCCGGAACATTGTTCTTTACGATAATGTGAGGCCCGCCTTTTTTTACTTCATCAATTATCTTGCCAGCTTCACCTTTATTGAATCGGGTGATAGAGATGATGGCACTGACGAAAGCCAATACATTGTTTGCGTTTCTTTGGGCTGCAAGCATGGGAACCTCCTGATATGTTTCTGTGTATTTATATCTAGAAATAAATATAATATATGTCTATGTATTTATCAATGTTTTTGTCAGTGTATAATTAGAGAAATTAACAATGAATTTCAAGCCTTACTTCGGTGCCACAGTCTTCATCGCTGTAGATGACAAGGTTTGCATCTATGAGCTGGGCACGGGTTTGCATTCCCCTAAGCCCAAGATGAGTACTCTGGGATAAGACATCTGCGTTGGAATCGGCACTGTTTTCTTTGGCATTGAAACCATGACCGTCGTCACTTATAAAGAAAATGAAGGTCGAAGCATCCTCTGTTTTCCTGCGGACAAGGATGTTGATTTCTGAAGCATTGGCGTGTTTTACTGCATTCGTAACTGCTTCCTGAATGATTCTGAATATGTTCAGTTTCTGGAAACTGTTAAAGCAGTCAGGTTTCAAATTGCTTTCCGCAAAAAAAGTGCATTTTATTTTTGTCATTGAGGTAATGTTGTTGCAGAATTCAGCAAGAAGCGTATTGAGGTTTGCGTTTTCGATTTCAGGCGGAGTAAGGTTCTGGATGATGTTCCTTATGTTTATGAGGTTTTGCGTTTCAAGGTTTTCAATTTTTTCTATCAGCTCTTTTTCTTCCGGCTGGGCACATCCCTGCTTGTCTTTTAGATTTCTGACAAACAGAAGCGATGTCCTGATATCCTGAGTGACGGTATCATGCAGTTCCCGGCTAAGGCGTTCACGTTCTTCTTCCTGAACCTGAATTATTTTGTTGTTGAAATCCTTCTGGCGCCTTGCCCTCTGCTTTGCGTTGTTGTAATTGAACGTTAAATATATTGTTGAAAAGATAAACAGAATCAGAATGACGAGTATTGTTTTTGAAATTTTCCAGAACTGATCACTTTTAAAATCGCTGATGGTCTTTTCAAATTCCAGATATGAAAAAATGTGGGCCTGTAATTGATGTTCCAGGAGCTGCAGCTGCTTTGAATCTGAATCAGGTTTGCTTATTTCTTCCTGCAGCCTGTTTGTAACGGCAATCAATTGGTTGATTATTTCTTCCTGTTGTTCCCTGAGCTGGGTTACCGGAGTAACAAAGTTGTGGTCGTTTATGTTTTGCTTCAATTCTTCGATCATCTGCTTTTTTGATTCAATGTCTTCTTCGATTTCATATTCGTTCCAGACATTTGCTATCTGACATTTGTAGAGTTTCTGGCGCATTGAACTTTCATCGTGGGCAAAAAGTTTTGCGAAAGTGAGAAACAGAAAAAACAGAAGAACAGAAAATTTATTCTTGTTCACAACAGGATTATACACGAAAATCAATTTTTTTGTTTTATAATTATCTGTATGAATCATTCATCAATGCGCTCCTTTTTATTGCTTGGGCTTTCTCTCGTTTTTGGAATTCTGGACTACTACACCTGTGATTTTGTGGTGTACGTTCTAAAGATTCCGCTTTTCTGCGATACCATTTTTTGCTTTGCCATTTCTTTTTTTGCAAATCCCTTGTGGGGAATTCTTTCTGTAGTTGCCTATCATCTGTTTGACATAATCATAAGCCACAGTTTTGTTGTTTACCAGCTTTATACTTTGAGCGCCTTCATTGGCTGCGTGACTGCCTGGTTTTATAAAACGCGTGTGATGAAAAATGAAGATTCCGTAATTCTTACCATTGTCAAATTGCTTGGCCTTTCACTGGTCATGTGTCTTGTCATGAGCATTTCAGGCGGAATCATAAGCCGTATCTGTGCTTATGCAAACGGTGATGGTTCAGAATACACTTTTCAGACGGAATTTCTGGCAGTGCTTTTTGAAGGAAAATTGAAGTTCCCTTTGCTGGATGCAATTCTTCTCCGCATTCCTGTAAACATTCTGGACAGGCTCATTACGGTTTTTGCGGCGTTCGGTGTGTATAAACTTTTGGCAAAGTGCAGGTTTCTACAGAAGTAATTCGATTAAACCTTTTTTGCTGTTTGTTCCGGTTTTGTCATAAATCTTGCTGATGTAGTTTTCCACCGTATGAAGCTTGAGGTTCAGTTTTTCAGCAATTTCTTCGTTTTCAAAATTGTGCATGATTAAATCGGCAATTTCCTGTTCTTTTGAACTGAGGGCTGAAAGTATGGATTTTGTTTCTATGAATCCGCTGAACAGATCCGGCTGGATGTAGGTTTTCCCGGCTGCAACCATGTTGATTGCATCAAGCAGCACTTTCTCGTCGGAAGTCTTTGAGACAAATCCCCTTGCCCTGATGTCCGGTCCCATTGCCTTTTCGATGAATGTTCCTGTGTCGTGGCTTGAAAAAACTATGGACGGAATGTTCTTCGTGTTGAGCCATTTTATGATTTCCCATCCTGTTTCTGATTCAATCTTGCAGTTTTCCGTTTTGTAAGAAAGATCGACTATGGCAATTATTGTGTCCTCTGTGGAGAAATTCGATTTCTCAAAAGCGGACTGCAGTTTTTCAAAATTTTCACATTGCAAAATGATTTCACAGTCGGAATTTTTTGTAAGCCAGGAAGCGATTCCTTCCCTGAGCATGGCATGGTCGTCAATCAGAATCAGTTTCTTCATCAGCATTATTCTACCATTCATTTTGAAAACTGTAAGTAGAGGAGATTCCATTTTTGTTGGGAGTTTACTCCTTAAAACTGGAGAGGTTGCTCTGTATACAGGTGAAAATTTGGGACTTATACTGATAAAAACTTAATTATTGAGGTAAACGATATGGATTTGATTGGTTATGATTGTGCCTATTGCGGGATGCCTGTTGAGAATGGAAAATTCAAGACATCAAAAGATTTCGGAAGTACAGAATTGTATTTCTGCAATGAAGGGTGCAAGAATGAATATTATAAGGTATATGGGCATCTTGCACATTCAACTAAATTCATGAATCAGATTTCAACAGCACAGACAGAAGTAGGTAAGGCAGTTCAGAACATAGTGCTTAATGATGTTCTTGGTGTAAATTACTGGGTTAAGCAGGCTAATGATGCAGGCTTTGGAGCCCTTACCGGTTTAGTTGGTTCAGGCATACATGCCATTTCATCTCCTGAAGCAAAAGCCCGTCGTGCAGCAAAACAGGCAGAAAGGGAGCAGAAACAAGCAGAAGAACTTCAGAAACGCCTAAAAGAAAGAAGACAGGAATTCTTTAGTTTTGATCCAAACGGAAAATTCCGGGATGTTAAGGAAATGACGACATTTGCTGTAGATCAATTCAAGACTTTTGTTACAGAGGATTTTTCTTCTGACTATCTTGATTATTTTATGTCATCCATTTCTCAGATCAGAAGGGTTTGTGTAAATGGTATTGAAGCAATTAAGAAAGAGAAACCTGCTCTTGGAGAAAAACTTCAGAAAAAGTATGACAAGATTCTTGGTCATCTTGCAGTTAAAAATGAAATTGATTATATACAGCAGAGAATTGGTGGTAATGTTGCTCAGGTTCAGGCTCAGCAGCAGGCTCTTAAGGATAATCTTGCTTATGCCAAGAAAGCTCTTCCTCTGTATAAATTCAATTCAATGAAGAAGAATATCGGTCTTAGCATCAAGAGTTGTATTCCGTTTTTAAAAGTAACTAAAGAAGATGTGCAGGCGGCAAAGGCTGAGAGGATCAAGAATATAGAAGCCCTTAAAGTGAATTTGAGCAATGCAAAGGATGCTATTGCAAATAATATGAAGAATCTTAAGAAGGAAGAAGCCAGATTGAAGAAGGAAGGAGACAAGGAACTTGCAGCAATCAGGAAAGTTCTCAGAAGATTCAAGTGGGGTATTCCAAAATCAGAGCAGCTTGAACACGCCTTGAATTTTGCAAAGGAAAATAATATTTAGCCTTCGAGTTTTTTACTATAAAGCCGTCAAAGTTGGTCAGACAATGGCGGCTTTATTTTTTTAAATTTTTTGAACTTTCAAAATTTTCATTTTGTATTACTTTTGTATTGTGGATTATATTACGCCTTTATTTATCTTTTTTCTTCAATATTGTATAAAATATAGCGTTTGATTAGTGGAGGTCATAATGACATTTGCAGATAAAATTCTAGAGGCTGCCCAGGAAGGCATTGTCCTCTTGAGAAATGAAAATGATACTTTGCCTTTGAAGGCAGACGAAAAAGTTGCCGTTTTTGGACGCGGCCAGATAAATTTCATAAAATGCGGTCTTGGTTCCGGCGGATCCGTTCATGCACCGTACTCTACAAACCTGATAGACTACCTTCCAAATGCTGATGAGGAACTTGTCGCCATGTACAGGGCTTTCGTCAAGGAAAATCCTTTTGACAATGGCGGTGGAGCTTGGGCTGCAGAACCTTGGAACCAGAAGGAGATGCCGGTGTCTATGGAACTTGCATCAAGTGCTGCTTCAAGGTGTTCAAAGGCTGTTGTTGTAATCACGCGCAATGCCGGAGAAGATAAGGACCTTGTAAATGAAAAAGGTTCATGGCTTCTTACAGATGAGGAATTTGAAAACATCAGGAATATCTGTGCTGCCTTTGAAAAAGTTTGCGTTGTATACAATACCTGTGGAATCGTGGATAACAGCTGGCTTGATTCACCTGAACTCAACGGTCATATTACTGCAGTGGTTTATGCATGGCAGGGTGGACAGGAATGCGGAAGATCGACAGCATACATTCTTCTTGGAAAATCAAATCCGAGTGCAAAACTCAGCTGTACAATCGCAAAAAAAATCGAAGACTATCCTTCAACTGACGGATTCAACACGGGCTTGGACAGCATCTATCTTGAAGACATTTATGTCGGCTATAGATATTTCAATACATTTGCAAAGGATAAAATCCTCTATCCATTTGGATTCGGTTTGAGTTATACAACTTTCAGCGTGGAATTCTCAAAGGCAAAATTTAACGGAAAAGAAATTTCTGTAAAGGCTCTGGTTCGTAATACTGGAAGTGTTGCGGGAAAGGAAGTCGTTCAGCTTTATGTTTCATGTCCCCAGGGAAAACTTGGTAAGCCGGCTCGTGAACTTGCAGCTTTCATAAAGACTGAAGTTCTTCAGCCGGGCCAGGAAGAGCTTGTGGAACTTTCGTTCAATATTGAAAATCATGCATCCTATGATGACAGCGGTGTAACGGGAAATGTCTTCTGCAAGGTTCTTGAAGCTGGCAAATATTTCGTTTACGGCGGAACAGATTCTCTCAGTGCATCCCTTGTGGAATTTGAAGAAAGTGATTCCATTGAGCTTGCTGAAACTTCAGTAGTTGAACAGCTTACTTCTGCATCGGCTCCTGTTGAATCTTTTGATCGCATCAGAAATGAAGACGGAAAAGTTTCAATGGAAAAAACACCTGCAAGAAAATATGATCTTAAGAAGCGCATTGAAGATTCCATTCCTGCAGAAATTCCATATACCGGAGACAAGGGAATCAAATTCCTTGACGTGAAATCAGATCCTTCAAAGCTCGATGCTTTCATTGCACAGCTTGACGACAACATGCTCATGACCCTTTGTCGCGGTGAAGGAATGATGAGCCGCAAGACTGTTCCGGGACTTGCAAGTGCCATGGGTGGTTTGAGCGAAGCCCTTTACCAGTTTGGAATTCCTGTTGCAGGCTGTGCAGATGGTCCTAGCGGAATCCGTATGGATACAGGAACAGAAGCAAACCTTATGCCTATCGGAACTTTGCTTGCCTGTTCATGGAACCTTGACCTCGTAAGGGAACTCATGGAATACGAAGGCGATGAACTTGTAGAAAACAAAATCGACACCTGCCTTGGACCTGGAATCAATATCCAGCGCAATCCTCTTTGTGGACGCAACTTTGAGTACTTCTCGGAAGATCCTTTGCTTACCGGTGCCATGACCTGTACTATTCTCGACGGAATTCAGAGCCGCGGCGTATGGCCTACAATCAAACATTTTGCATGCAACAACCGTGAGAACGGAAGGCGCATGAACAATGCAATTGTTTCGGAAAGAGCCTTGCGCGAAATCTATCTTGCTCCATTTGAGATGGCTGTAAAGAAGGGTGGTGCAAAATCCATCATGTCCAGCTACAATCTGATTAACGGCGTTCAGGCTGCAAGTAACTATGAACTCTGTCAGACAATTCTCCGTGATGACTGGAAATATGAAGGACTTGTAATGACAGACTGGTGGGCTCAGGTAAATGACTGCGTAGAAGGCGGAGACAGTGATAATGAAATGGTTTCGCAGATGATCCGCTCAAGAAACGACGTATACATGATCTGCCAGAACGACAGGGCTGAACTTGACGGCAATGACGATGACCTTAGAAAATCCTTGGCGTCGGGGAAAATCAAGCGCAGTGAACTTCAGCGCTGTGCCCGCGATGTGGTTGCTTTCATGATTGAAACAAAAGTTGCCGAACGTCCACTCCGAGGTCTCAACGATGTTCCTGGATTCGTTTCAAAGTTGGACAAGATTCCTGATGGAGAAATTGCCTACGGTGAAACAACAAAGTTCATGAAGAACGGCGTTACAAAAGCCTACATGGAAGTTCCTGAGGATGATGTCTACAATTTCCTTGCCATGTTCAGGAAGGCAGATGACGGAACAGTTTCCCAGTCAGTATGCAACCTTAACATTGACGGTGAAAATGCTGTTTCCCTCAATTGCCGTACGACGGAAGGAAGAACAGAAGGTGCCATTATGGGTCTCCTTAAACTTACGAAGGGATTCTATGAAGTTGAACTTATTCACACAAAGCCTGGAATTGAAATCGAATATGTTGGTTTCTCTAGGCGTGTTACAACTTCAACAGGCATGAGATTCTTCCATGATTACGGTGAGCCTGAAGTTGAGAATCTAAGGTTCGGCAGGAAAAAGAAGAGTGATAAATAAATGACAGATGAACTGAACAAAAAATATGAGGTCTTGAAAAACTATTTCAGGAAACTCGGCAGTGTTGCAATTGCTTTTTCCAGCGGCGTGGATTCCACTTTTATGCTTAAGGTTGCCCACGATGTTCTGGATGAAAAGGCTGTTGCAGTTACTGCCCGTTCTCATCTATTTCCCGTCCGTGAAAAAAATGAGGCTGAGGAATTTTGCAGAAAAGAAGGAATCAAGCACATTTTTGTTGATTCAGACGAACTTAAAATTCCTGGCTTTGAAAAAAATCCAAGGAACCGTTGCTATTTGTGCAAGCATGAACTTTTTGAGGAAATTATTGAAGTGGCAAAACAGCATGGTCTTGCTTATGTTTGCGAGGGAAGTAATCTTGATGATAACGGAGATTACAGGCCTGGCTTGCAGGCGGTTGCAGAACTTGGAGTAAAAAGTCCTTTGCGGGAATGTGGACTCTGGAAGTCTGAAATCCGAGCCATATCAAAAGATCTTGGCCTTGAAACCTGGAAGAAGCCAAGCTTTGCCTGTCTTTCAAGCCGCTTTGTTTATGGTGAAAGCATTACCGTTGAAAAACTTGATATGGTAGATAAGGCTGAACAGTTTTTGATTGATTTAGGTCTTATTCAGGAGAGGGTCAGGATCCACAGTTTTGGAACTGGAGAAACTTCCGGTACTATTGCAAGAATCGAAGTGAACCCAGAGGAGTTTTCCAAAATCCTAGAACACCACGAGGCGATTGTAACGGCCTTTAGAAAAATCGGGTTTAGTTATGTTTCCATGGATCTTCAGGGGTATAGAACCGGAAGCATGAATGAAACGCTGGCGAAAGTCTGATATAATAAAAATATGTCAGAAGAAAAAACAGTTTATGATGCTGCAATCATTGGTACTGGCCCTGCCGGTATCAGTGCTGCCATCACTTTGAAAATCAGAAACAAGAATATCATCCTCTTTGGAAATTCTTCTTTAAGTAACAAGCTGGAGAAGGCTCATGAGATTTTAAACTATCCTGGTTTTCCTTCAATCAGCGGCGAAAACTTGGCCCGTAGTTTTAAAGTTCATCTTGATACTCTTGGTGTCAAGATTACTGAGGATAACATCACCGGAATTTATTCCATGGGAAAAACTTTTGGACTGATTTCAAAATCCAATAAGGATTACTTGGCGAAAACTGTAATTCTGGCAAGCGGAGTAAATTTTGGAAAGCCTTATGAAGGTGAGGAAGAATTTCTTGGCCGTGGTGTAAGTTACTGTGCAACCTGTGATGCTCCTTTTTACAAAGATAAGACTTGCGTGATTATAGGACAGACTCCTGCAGAAGAAAAGGAAGCCTTGTTCATGTCGGAAATCTGCAGCAAGGTTACCTATGTTCCGCTTTATAAAGAAGAAACAGAATTTTCATCAGAAATAGAAGTTGTTCATGATGTTCCTTTAAAAATTGAAGGGGACATGAAGGCACGAAAACTCATCCTGAAAAATGGTGAAGTTGAGGCTGACGGAATTTTCATTCTTAGGGAAAGTATTTCTCCAAAGCAGCTGATGGGGGAATTGAAGCTGAACGAAAATCACATTGAAGTAAACCGCCAGATGGAAACAAATGTTCCCGGCGTTTTTGCTTGCGGCGATATAACGGGTCTTCCATATCAGTATGTAAAAGCTGCCGGCGAAGGAAATGTTGCAGCCCTAAGCGCAGTAAAATTTCTATCTAAATAAATGAGAATAAACCTTCGGAAGAGATCAATCTTTCGGAGGTTTTTTTATTTGTGTTATGACAATTTGTATTTTATAATTTTAAAGATAACAAACATAATGCAATTATTATTTAAGGGAAATAAAAATGGTTGTAACTGAACTTCTTGAGCGCAATGCAAGACTATATGGTGATGAAGTTGCCCTGGTGGAACTTAATCCCGAAGAAAAAGATAACCGCCGTGTTACCTGGAAAGAATTCGATTTGATAGAAAGCGATAAGACTGATCCATATCGCCGTGAAATTACATGGAGCATTTTTGATGAAAAGGCAAACCGTTTTGCAAACATGCTCCTTTCCCGCGGAATAAAAAAAGGCGACAAGATTGCCATCATCATGTACAACTGCCTTGAATGGCTTCCAATCTATTTTGGAATTCTTAAGACAGGTGCCATCGCCGTGCCGTTTAATTTCAGATATGACGCAGATGAAATCCTTTACTGTGCAGAACTCGCTGAAGTCGATGCCATTGTATTCAGTTCGTCTTTCATTGGCCGCATCGAGCAGAATGTGGAAAAACTGCGCAAGGGAAGACTTTTGATTTATTACGGTGACGGTTGTCCAAGTTTTGCTGAAAGTTACCGTGAGCTTGTCGCCGACTGTTCTAGCAAGGCCCCTGAAATCAAGCTGACGGAAGAAGATGACGGTGCCATTTATTTTTCAAGCGGAACTACAGGATTCCCAAAGGCTATCCTCCACAAGCATTTGTCTTTGATTCAGGCTGCGGAAATGGAGCAGAAGCATCACGAGACAGGTCGCAACGACGTATTTCTCTGCATTCCTCCTTTATACCATACAGGTGCAAAATTCCATTGGATGGGATCCCTTGTTGCAGGATCAAAGGCCGTTCTCCTCAAGGGAACTAAACCTGAAATCATTCTCGATGCAATTTCAAAGGAAAAATGTACTATTGTCTGGCTTCTTGTTCCTTGGGCTCAGGACATTCTTGATAGCCTTGATAACGGTTCAATCAAAAAGAAAGATTATGAACTTGACCAGTGGCGATTGATGCATATTGGTGCTCAACCTGTCCCTCCTTCGTTGATCAAAAGATGGAAGGCTTATTTCCCAAATCATCAGTACGACACAAACTATGGTCTTTCAGAATCTACAGGACCTGGTTGCGTTCACCTTGGCATGGAAAACATACACAAGGTTGGTGCCATCGGTGTTCCAGGCTACAGGTGGGAATGCAAGATTGTTGATGAGCACGACAATGTTGTTAAGCAGGGGGATGTGGGTGAACTTTGCGTAAAAGGTCCTGGAGTAATGACCTGCTATTATCGAAATGAAGAAGCAACAAAAGAATGCCTTAAAGAGGGATGGCTTTATACAGGTGACATGGCCATGCAGGATGAGGACGGCTTCTACTTCCTTGTTGACAGAAAAAAGGATGTAATTGTTTCCGGCGGTGAAAACCTTTATCCGGTTCAGATAGAAGACTTCATCAGAAAAAATGACAAGGTAAAGGATGTTGCTGTAATCGGCCTTGCTGACCGTCGTCTTGGAGAAAAGGCAGTTGCAATCGTTGAAGTAAAGGATGGCATGTCATTGTCCCTTGAAGAGATCACTGAATTCTGTGAAGGTATGCCACGCTACAAGAGGCCTAAGGAATTCATCTTTGCAGAAATTCCTCGCAATGCCACAGGTAAAATTGAAAAACCTAAGCTCCGTAAAATGTACGGTGCAGATAAATTAGTTGAACAGGAAAACAGAGGTTAATTATGGTTAAGTTGTTCATTCTGGTTGTTTACTTTGCAGTGCTTGTTGCCATCGGTCTTTACTGCCGAAAGCATTCAACAGATGTAAACGGATTTGTTCTTGGGGGCCGATCCGTTGGTCCATGGCTTACAGCTTTTGCTTACGGAACTTCATATTTCAGTGCCGTTGTTTTCGTTGGCTATGCAGGTCAATTTGGCTGGAGATACGGTCTTTCTGCCACATGGGCTGGAATCGGAAACGCAATAATCGGTTCTCTTTTGGCTTGGGTTATCCTTGGAAGAAGAACTAGAATCATGACTCAGCATCTGGACAGCGCAACAATGCCGCAGTTCTTTGGCCGCCGTTTTGATTCAACTGCCCTCAAGATCTATGCTTCCGTGATTATCTTCATCTTCCTCATTCCATACACAGCATCCTTGTACAACGGACTTTCGCGCCTCTTTGGAATGGCATTCAACATCGACTATTCAGTCTGCATCATCCTTATGGCTGTCCTTACTGCTATCTATGTCATTGCAGGCGGCTACATGGCAACAGCTATCAACGATTTCATTCAGGGCATCATCATGCTTGTAGGCATCAGCGTAATCATTGCAGCGGTCCTCATGTCAAAGGGTGGATTCATGGCTGCCCTTGATGGTCTTGCCCGTATTGAAGATGCAAAGGTTGCAACAACACCTGGAATTTTCGCAAGCTTCTTTGGACCAGATCCTCTTAACCTTTTCTTTGTTGTAATCCTTACTTCACTTGGAACATGGGGACTTCCACAGATGGTTCAGAAGTTCTACGCAATCAAGAATGAAGAATCAATCAAGAAGGGAACGATCATCAGTACACTTTTTGCTTTCGTTGTTGCAGGCGGATGCTACTTCCTCGGTGGATTCGGTCGTCTTTTCTCTGACATTCTCAATGTAGGTCCTAACGGTGTTCCTGCAGGTGGATTCGATGCAATTATTCCTGCTATGCTTTCAACCTTGAGTCCAGTACTCATCGCTCTTGTTGTGATTCTTGTTCTTTCAGCTTCAATGTCTACTTTGTCTTCACTTGTAATTGCATCAAGCTCTACTTTGACAATCGACTTCCTTAAGGACAACTTCATCAAGAACATGTCGGAAAAAAAGCAGGTTCTCATGATCCGTTCCCTCATCGTGGTGTTTATAGCAATCTCGGCAGCCATCGCCCTTGTTCAGTACAAGTCAAACGTTACATTCATCGCTCAGCTCATGGGTGTTTCTTGGGGTGCCCTTGCAGGTGCTTTCCTTGCACCGTTCATGTATTCCCTCTATTGGAAGAAGGTTACCAAGGCTTCCTGCTATGTAAGCTTTACATTCGGTTCGGTGCTCATGATTCTTAATATGTTCCTTCGACCATACTTCCCTGCAATCATGAAATCACCTATCAACAGCGGTGCCATCGCCATGTTTGCGGGGCTTGTAATCGTTCCGATCGTAAGCTTCATTACAAAGAAGCCTGACGATACACTTGTAGAGGAAACTTTTGCCTGCTATGAGAAAAAAGTTCCTGTAACCCAGAAAACTTCTCTTGAAGGCTAAAATCGTCTTAAATTCATAAAAAACTGTGAAAAAAGGTTCCGTTTGTGGAGAATTCTTCCCCTGCGAAACCTTTTTTTTACTTTCAAAAGCCTGAAAAATTTGAATTCTTTGATTCGTTGGTTATAATATTTGTAGAGGTCAAAGAATGAAAAGAAAAATTTCATTGAAAATAAAACTGCTGACTGTAATAGTCGGCCTTATTGTTGTCTGTTCCGTTTCTCAGGGAGCCATAGTTCATAATATTGCTGATAAGGCGCTTGAAGATGCCGTTTCGAAGGGTGTTTCTTCAATGACAGAAAAGGTTGCTTTGGACATCAGTATTCGCAATTCCGAAGAAATGAGGTTTGCCCGAAATCTTGCAAAACTTTCTGTAATCACAGGTGATGAATATACTACGGAAGAAAAATGCAATCTTCTTCTCCCGATTGTAAAGGAAAGCAACGGAAGATATGTAAACATCGCCTTTTACGATAAGGATGGTTATTCCTACATTCCAGAAAAGCCTGGTGTACCCGTTTATTTTGGAGACAGAGGTTACATCAAGGCTCCACTAAGCGGAAAAGAGTACATCCGCGATCCTTTTGTAAACACCATCACAGGCCAGCTCATCATGTGCTATTGCGTTCCTGTTTATAAGGACGGAAGTATTGTTGGTGCCCTTTGCTGTGTCAGAGATGGTAACTTCATCTCTGAAATCATTGAAAGCATGGATGTTGGCGGCGGCATGCATCCTGGCATCATCAACATGAAGACAGGTGAAACTGTCGGTAATGCAAACAAGGATACTGCAAAAGGAAATTCTGTTAATGACCTTGATCCAAATTCCGACTTGGCAAAAATATTTAAAAATGCCATGGCAGGTAATATTGCAATCGAGACTTTTGTCGATCCTGCAAACCATCAGAAAATGCTTGCCAGCTATCAGCCTATAGCAGACAGTGACTGGTTTGTTTTCTGTGCCGCTCCTTATGATTATTATTACGGTTCCCTTACCTATCTGAATAGGACAATTACGATTATTCTTATTGTCGCAATTCTTGTCGGTGCAATTGTTGGAATCATTTCTATCTCAGGTCTTATAAGACCTTTGTTCTATGTTAAGAATTCCATTGCAGAGATTTCTTCAGGTCATGCGGATCTTTCAAGCAGAATCACCCAGTCTTCAAATGATGAAGTAGGTGAAGTTGTAGACGGTTTCAATACTTTCGTTGGAAAACTGCAGACAATCATGACCCAGTTAAAATCTTCAAAGGTTGAACTTGCATCTGCCGGTGACAATCTTGTTGCAAGTGCAGAAGATACAAGTGCTTCGATTACGGAAATCATTGCAAACATTGATTCCGTTCACAATCAGATCAACAACCAGAGCAATAGTGTTACAGAAACAGCTGGTGCCGTTAATGAAATTGCATCAAACATTGACTCCCTTGAAAGGATGATTGAAAATCAGAGTGACGGAATTTCCCAGGCTTCTGCCGCTGTTGAGCAGATGATCGGAAATATTCGTTCCGTAAATTCTTCTGTTGAGAAAATGGCATCATCTTTTGAAAATCTTTCTTCAAGTGCAACTTCCGGGGCTCAGATTCAGCACGATGTTAATGAAAAGATTGAGAAGATTAAGGTTCAGAGTGAAACACTTCAGGAAGCAAATATTGCTATCTCAGCAATTGCTGCCCAGACAAATCTTCTTGCAATGAATGCAGCCATTGAAGCAGCCCATGCCGGTGAAGCAGGAAAAGGCTTCTCTGTTGTTGCCGATGAAATCCGTAAGCTTTCGGAAACTTCTTCTGCCCAGTCAAAGACAATTGGTGAAGAACTTAACAGCATTAGGGATGCAATTGACAGTGTTGTTGCTGCATCAAACATGTCCAGCTCGGCATTCCAGAATGTTGCAATGAAGATTCAGGAAACAGATGAACTTGTACGTCAGATCAAATCAGCAATGGATGAACAGACTGAAGGTTCACAGCAGATTAACGAAGCCCTCCATAATATGAACGACAGTACTGCAGAAGTTAAGAGTGCTTCTCGCGAAATGTCTGAGGGAAACAGGCAGATCCTTTCTGAAGTTAAGAACCTTCAGGATGCAACTCAGGTAATGAAACTCAGCATGGAAGAAATGTCTGCAGGTGCAAGAAAGATCAATGAAACTGGAGTTGTTCTTTCTGACATTTCAGCAGCCATGAAAGAATCCATCGAAAAAATCGGTGGGGAAATTGACCAATTTAAGGTTTAACGAATTGCATCCTTGCAATTCGTTAAACGACGGAACTGTAACACAGTTCCGTCGGCTATAGTTGCTTGCCCTTTGAACGCCATCCGTGGCTTCAAGGGGATGGGATTTTCTCAGACTGCAGATTTCTTTTGTGTGCATAATGACGCGCCATCCGTGGCGCGTTTCTTTTGCATTTTGGATTGCTTGCGTCCATGTAATTCCTTAAATGACGGAACTGTAAACAGTTCCGTCGGCTATAGTTGCTTGCCCTTTGAACGCCATCCGTGGCTTCAAGGGGATGGGGTTTTCTCAGACTGCAGATTTCTTTTGTGTGCATAATGACGCGCCTGACCTGGCGCGTTTTTTTTCGTTTTTGATAAAATAAGTTTTCTCTGCTATAATAGTGGGACTATGATCACAATCTTACCTGAAACAACTAAGAACCCTATTACAAAAATCGGTCTCATGGCAGGTGTCTGCTGGAATGGAGACACTACAGATCCTGAAAAAAATTACAAGCGTGGAATGGACTGCATTCTTTGCGAACACGGTAGAACCTTTGAATATCCTGATGTTGAAATGGTAATTGACGGATATTCCGCACGCTGCATCCGTGAATGGTATACACATATAGCTGGAGGACCTACACGTCTTCAGTCATCCACAAGATACGTTAAGTGGGAAGGTGAAAATTTCGCCGACAACTTTGTGATTCCTCCTAGTGTGGAAAAAGCAAAGGCAAATGAAGATGCAAAAACTGCCCTTTCTGATTTTGAAAAATCCTTCATGACACTTCTTTCGACAATGGAAAAAGCAGGAGTTCCAAAAGAAGACATTGCCATGTTCTATCCACTTGGAATGAAGACAAAAATCGTGGACAAGCGCAACATGAGGAACCTTGTTGAAATGTCCCATCAGCGTCTTTGCACAAGAGCCTACTGGGAATACAGAAAATTGATGAAAGATATCTGCGATGCCCTTTCCGAATATTCTGATGAATGGAAATGGATTGTAGACAACCTTATGAAACCAAAATGTGAGGTAACAGGATTCTGCAAGGAAAAGAAATCCTGTGGTCGCAAACCAAAACTAGAGGAAAAATAATGAAAAAACTTATGTTGGGAAACGCAGCATTGGCTCGTGGATTTTACGAAGCTGGCTGCAAGGTGTTCTCTAGCTATCCTGGAACTCCAAGTACGGAGATAACGGAAGAAGCTGCAAAGTACAAGGAAATATATTGTGAATGGGCTCCGAATGAAAAGGTTGCCGTTGAATCTGCCCACGGTGCAAGCCTTGGTGGTGTTCGAGCTGCAAGTGCCATGAAGCATGTTGGTCTTAATGTTGCAGCAGATCCGATCTTTACGATTTCGTACCAGGGACTCAATGCAGGTCTTGTAATTGTTGTTGCTGATGATCCAGCCTTTCATTCATCACAGAATGAACAGGATAGTCGCCACTATGCAATTGCTTCGAAGATTCCAATGCTTGAACCAAGCGACAGCCAGGAATGCCTTGATTTCGTAAAAACAGCTTATGAAATTTCTGACAGGTTTAATACACCTGTTTTCATCAGGACATGCACGCGAGTTGCCCACAGCCAGAGTGTTGTTGAAACTGGAGAACGCAAGGAAGTTCCTCAGGTGACTTATGTTAAGGATCAGATGAAGGTCATGATGACAAAGGCCGTAAAACTTGCCCATGACCGTGTTGAACAGCGCACTCTTGATCTTGCTGAATGGGCATGTACATCTGGAATCAACCGCATTGAAATGGGCGGAACAAAAATCGGAATCATTGCAGACAGCACAAGCTATCAGTATGCAAAGGAAGTTTTTGGCGATGAAGTTTCAATCCTGAAAATCGGAATGGTTTATCCTCTTCCTGAAAAAATGATCCATGACTTTGCTTCAAAAGTTGATGAACTTTATGTCATGGAAGAACTTGATCCTATCATCGAGACCTATGTTAAGTCTCTTGGCATCAAGTGCTACGGTAAGGACAAGTTCCCTATCTGCGGTGAGTTCAGTCAGAATCTTGTACGCAAGGTGATGGGAAAATCTGTTCCAGGAATTTTCTCTCTTTCTGAAGAAATTGAAATTCCTGCACGTCCACCTGTCATGTGCGCAGGATGTCCTCACCGCGGAATTTTTTATACCCTTAAAAAGAACAAGTGTAATGTTTACGGTGACATCGGTTGCTATACTCTCGGTGCAGTCGCTCCCCTCAATGCAATGGATTTGAATGTCTGCATGGGTGCAAGCTGTTCTGGACTCCACGGTTTCAACAAGGCTATGGGAAAAGACGGCGAAAAGAATTCCGTTGCAGTCATCGGAGACAGTACTTTCATGCATTCGGGTATGACAGGCCTTTCTACGATCGCATACAATGGAACCAATTCTACAGTCATTATCCTTGATAATTCCATAACTGGCATGACGGGCCATCAGCAGAATCCTACTACAGGAAAAAATCTTTACGGAGATCCTGCCAATAAAGTTGATCTTGAAGCCCTTTGCCGCGCTCTGGGTGTGAATCGTGTTAAGGTTGTCGACCCTTATGATCTTGCTGCCGTCGAATCGACACTGAAGGAAGAACTTGCCGCTGAGGAACCTAGCGTAATCATCAGTCGTCGTCCATGTGTGATGATCAAAGGAATCAAGCATAATCCTCCTCTCAGGATAGAAAATGAAAAATGCAAGGGATGCAAAAGCTGCATGAAAATCGGTTGTCCAGCAATCGCCTTTAATAAGGAAACAAAGAAAGCAAGTATAGATCCAACCTTGTGTGTTGGATGTAATGTTTGCAAGCAGCTGTGTTCCTTTGATGCAATTACAGGAGGAGCAGAATGAATATCATGATAGTTGGTGTTGGCGGACAGGGAACTCTTCTTGCTTCAAAACTCCTCGGACATGTTCTTCTTAATGAAGGTCATGATGTAAAGGTTTCTGAAGTTCACGGAATGAGTCAGCGTGGTGGAAGCGTTGTTACTTATGTTCGCTTTGGAAAGAAAATATATTCACCTGTAATCGACAAAGGGGAAGCAGATATAATCCTTTCTTTTGAACAGTTGGAAGCTGCCCGCTGGTTTGAATTCCTCAAGAAAGATGGACTCATCATTACAAATACTCAGCGCCTTAATCCAATGCCTGTAATCACAGGTGCTGCGGAATATCCTGAAGGACTTATTGAAAAAATGAGGGCTGCCGGTGCAAAGGTTATTGCGGAAGATTTTCTTTCTGCTGCAGAAAAAGCCGGAAGTTCAAAAGCTGTAAACATTGCTTTGCTAGGATGCCTTTCAAAATATTTTGATGAAATTTCAGAAGATAAATGGAATGCCGCCATTGATGAAGTTGTTCCAGAAAAATTCCGAGAGCTTAACCACAAGGCTTTTGAAAACGGAAAGAATGTATGAAAAGCTATTGTTCCCTGACTTTTGACGACGGTCCAAATCTTACTACCAGTATCCGCATGATTGAAGTGCTGGAAAAACATGGGGTTGCAGGTTCCTTTTTTGTGTGTGGTAAAAACATAAACGAAGAAACTGAAAAAGTTATGCTCAGAGCGCAGGGAATAGGCTGTACCATAGAAAACCATTCCTTCAGTCATAGCCACATGACAGAGCTTTCTGAATTCCAGATAAAAAATGAATTCGACATGACTTCGGATTTGATAGAAAAAGTTACGGGTCGCCGTCCTGAGTTTTTCCGTGCGCCATATATTGATGCCGATGAAAAGGTTTTTGGTTCAATACCTGTTCCTTTTATTGAAGGGGAAGGGTGTGAGGATTGGCTTTCTGAAATTGATGCAGATACCCGTTATGAAAGAATTCTTTCTACAATCAGCAACGGTTCAATTCTTCTTCTTCATGATTTTGAAGGCAATGAGGCGACCGTAGAATGTATCGATCGATTGATTCCTGTTCTAAAGGAGCGAGAGTTTGAATTTGTTTCTGCTCCTGAAATCTTCCGGAAACTTGGAGTAAATCCAGACAGACATGGCCACCAGTGGAAGAATGTTTGCAAAATATAAATTCATAATGTAAAATTATGTTATAAATGCATTTTAAAAATTGTGGAGTCACCGGATGAAGAAAATCCTTACTGCATCAACGAATCCTATAGTTATTGAGACAGTCAGAAATGCCTGCAGAACTTACGCAGCATATTTTTCGGCAGAGGTTTTTGGCGCAACGGAACCAGTTATTAGTTACATTAAATATGAAATTCCTGAAATAAAGGTTCTTGACTATACTTCAAAGGAAATTCGCTGCGAAGAAATTCTTGATGCAATAAAAAGCGATGCTTGGCTTCATTACGGTGGAATCATTGCCGTCTGTTCAGGAGCCCGACAGGTGGAAATCCTTGAAGAACTTAAGGACAACAACATGATTGCAATCCTTACAGTTCAGAATTTCAAGACACACTTTACCCGTGTCCTCAGAATCCTCTGGCAGAATCAGCAGTTCCTGTTTAACCGCGGTATGCAGGATATTATCGGAGGTATGGAAAACGGATCATTCAACTGTTCAAATGATCCTATGGATATCCGTTTTTACACGAACTTCCTTGTAAGTTACCTTTACAACACAAACAGAATTTCTGCAGATGACAGATACAAGCTTCAGATGACATTGATGGAATTCCTTACCAATGCTCTTGAACACGGAAACCTCGGAATTACCTATGAAGACAAATCCAAGTGGCTTGCTTCCGGAAAGGATATTCTTCAGCTCATCAATTCAAGAAACAAGGATCCGAAATACAAGGACCGCAGAATTCACATCAGCTATACAATCGGAAAATCAAAGTCTACTTTTACAATCAAGGATGACGGAAAGGGATTCGACTGGCGTAAATACATTGAGTCAGAAACAAATGAAGATTTCCATGGCCGTGGAATTTCCATCAGCCGTGATCTGGTTCAGCGTGTTTCCTACAACGAGGCTGGCAATCAGGTTTCCTTTGAGCTTCCAACAATCAGAAACCAGGTAAATACAATTCCTGGAATCATGGAACCTTTTGCTACAATCGAATACAAGAATAAGGATATCATCTGTCGCGAGAATGAAGTTTCAAGCGATCTTTACTTTATCGTTTCAGGACGTTTTGCAGTTTATGTTGGAAAGAAACTTGCTGCTGTCCTTACTCCAAACGATATGTTCATCGGTGAAATGGCATTCCTTTTGAATGAGCGACGTACAGCAACTGTTCTTGCTGTTGGTGACTGTCGCCTCATAAAGATTCCAAAGACAGCTTTCCTTACGCTCATCAGAAAAAATCCTCATTATGGTATCTTCTTGAGCAAGATGCTTGCGTTAAGGCTTCAGCGTCAGACAAAGAATTCAATTGAATTACAGAAGCGTCTTTCTGCAATTGAAAATCTGGATATCCTGGATTAGGAAGCATTCAATTAATTTTTGTCATAATAGATTGCCGGGGCAAAACTGGTAATGACATTGGATAGGATTTTACATTACAGTTTGTGGATATAGGTTCCGTCTTCCGTATATGTAAGTCCTGCTTCTTTTATTCCGTTGAATCTGTATTCTTCCGGCAACTTGATTTTTATCAGGTGAATGCCGCTGTCTATGGCATCCTTTCGGACAAACATGAGCATGTTTCGCACAGTGATTTCAATTCTCTCCGTTGCGCTAATCTCGATAAAGTTGATGACAAAGAAATCTTCCTTTCTGTAAAAAGAAAAAACGCCGGTTTCAGTTTCGTTTTCAAAAATGGAAAAAATTTTATGGCCGTATTCAATTTCTTTTGCGATGGTTTCATTTCTTGCTTCAGTTACGGCTTTATATTCAGGCTGAATGAAATCTGGATTCAGCATGCTCAATGAAACTCCGTCGCCCTTGTCGTAAATGGTTGTGTTGAATTCAGGATTCAACTGGAGAAATGAAACGAACTTTCTTATTTTTCGGATCAGCTTGATGGTGCTGTAGTTGTGGGTAAGACTTGGGTCTTCAACCATTCCGTGAAAGAAAAGATTGTCCGTAATTATTACGCCCTTTTCACTCAGGTTGTACTTGAACTTCTCAAAGAATTTTTCGTACTGTGCCTTTGCCGCATCGATGAAAATCAAATCGAATTTTTCGTCGATCTTTGCGTCAAGGGCATCTTCGTTTGTTATTTTGATTCTGTCCTGCAGCCCGCAGTTTTTTATGTTGTCTACGGCGCGGCTGTAGCGGTCTATGTCTATTTCAATTGTGCGGACATAAATATCAGGCGAAAGGTTTGCAAAGTTGATTGCGCTGTATCCGATGGCGCTTCCTATCTCAAGGATTTTTTTACAGCCGCGGTTCACTATTGTGTCGCAGATGAATTCTCCACCCTTGTCCATTACGATCGGGATGGAATTTCTTTTTGCGTATTCTTTGATTTCTGAAATTTCGTTCATCGGTTCAGCTTGAGGCCTTCCAGACTGATGTTGTTTTTGTCAGCCAGGAGACTTTCATATTCTTTAATAGGGATAGGCTTATAATAATAGAAACCCTGGACATAGTTAAGACCCATGCCTTTTAAAAGGACAATCTGTTCTTCTGTTTCTACGCCTTCCGCGATTACAGGAATCTTCATGTTGTGTGAAAGGTCTACTACACTTTTGATGATGCTTACGCCCTTGTCATAGTTTGTATTGTCCAGGTCAAAGAACTTCATGTCCATCTTGAGTACGTCTGCCTGAACGTCTTTCAGCATGTTGAGTGAAGAATATCCGCTGCCAAAATCGTCGATGAGGATGGTGAATCCTTTTTCCCTCAGCCGCTGGATGACTGTCTTTAGAATTCTTGTGTCATCAACAAAAGCGCTTTCAGTGATTTCAATTTCTATCAGCCTTGGGTCGATGTTGTAGATTTTGATGAGGTTGCTGAAAACTGTCGGAACATCAAGTGAGAATATATCGATACGGGAAACATTTACTGAAATTGGAACTGGTGAATGGCCTTTGTCTATCCACCTGCGGATTGATTTGCATACCTGTTCCCAGATGTAGACATCAAGCTTCATGATGTTTCTGTTCTTTTCAAGGGCAGGAATGAATTCCCCAGGAGAAATGAAACCACGCAGCTTGTTGTTCCATCTTACCAAAGCCTCGGCACCGACTATCTTGTTGTCAAGGATTGAACATTTAGGCTGAAGATAGAATGTAAATTCTTCTTCTTCAAGACCTCGTTCGATTTCAGGGATGATCTGAAGGTCGTGTTCCAGTTCCTTTACCATCTGTACATCGTACCAGTTGATTTCAATTTTTGGATTTTCAAGAGCACGTCTGCAGGCTGTCGTTGCATAATCCATGGCATCAAGAATTTCTTCGTCTGGATTCTTTATTTCATATCCGCCGAATACCATGCGGAATCCTTCTATGCCGTCAAAGGAAGACACAAGGGCTGAAAGATTTTCTGTAAGGTATTTGAGGACCGCTTCGTGCTTGTCCATAAGGATAAAGAAGTCATCACCTCCGCCATAACCAGAGACCGTATCAAAGAGCCTGTCCATCTCGTGTAGGACATAGGCTATGCCTTTTATGAGCCTGTCTCCCTGCCATCTTGAATACCACTTGTTGAAGAAACGGAAATGTTCTATGTCCATGGCTATGAGACAGAAACTGTCGTGTGGTTCCTTGAAGAATTCCACTGCAGCTTTTCGGAAGCTCTGTTTTGTCAGCAGCCCCGTAAGATCATCCTTTTCAAGATCAGTTTTGTTAAGTTCGTCAGGGACTGCATAGTTGATTGAGATGAATGCAAAAACCAGCTCCTGCCCGTCAAGCCTTTCTTCTTCCGGTACCAGACGTATGGTTACTTCATCCCATGCACCCCGGGCGCTTTTTTCCCTTATGGTTGCTGTTATCGGCTCGTTTGCAGTCTTGAGTCTTTCCGACATATTCTGCAGGTTTAAAAGCTCCATGAATTTTTTGTGGTCGTCTGGATGAACCATAGTCGCACAGGTTCTCTTTATGAGCTTTGAAAGAGGTTCTTCTGAAATCTGGATTTTCTGACCGAAATTCTTTTCTGAGATAAGGGAATATCTGTCGATGGTCAGATTCATGTCGAGGGCAAAGTTGAAGGTGTCCATGAGCCTTGCACGGGACATAAGTTCTCGAACCATGCTGTTGTAGAGGCTGCCTGTAAAAAAGTAGCATTCCCCGTGTCCAGGATAATCCATCGTGGAAATGGAAACATTTATCCAGCGCAAAAGATTCATGTTGAATACCGTCAACGAGGTGGAATCCTGCTCCGAAAGGTTTTCTGTATTTTTTGTAAGAATTTCTGTTGCTTCAGGACATTCCTTGCCTATCTCCAATGCTGGAAATGCAACCTTTGCGTTTTCGTTGAAGGCAAGGATTTTAAGAGAACGATCTGCAATGTATAGCAAATTGTCGCGTATTTTATTCATGTCACCATCATTTAGGCTGAATCTTAAAATTTTTTAAGAGTCCTTCCTTTAAATTATAACACCTAAATGATGGAAATCAATCGAAATTGGAAAATTATGATTCTCTGTGGTCAAAGACGCGTTTTGTCTTTTTTTCGCTTCTTGGCAAAGTTCCAACCGGAACAACTGCAACCTTTGGGTTTACGCCGATCTTTGATTTGAAGAGGTTTGCTATTGCCTTGCCTGTCTCCTCAAAGTTTACGCGGCCTTCGACTTCAACCGTAAGAACCATTACGTCCTTGTTGTTTTCGTCGTCGTGTCCGATGGCGATTGAGTATTCACTTGTTGCGCCGTCGATCTGGTGGAGGACTTCCTCGACCTGGGCAGGGAACATGTTTACGCCGTGTACCTTGAACATGTCGTCGCTTCGTCCCTTGATGATGTCCAGACGAGGGTAGCATGATCCGCAGGAACATTTTTCAGGAATGATTCTTGAAAGGTCGTGGGTGCGGAACCTGAGGAGTGGAGCCCCTTCCTTTACTAAAGTTGTGATTACGATTTCACCTTCTTCTCCGTCTTCTACAGGTTTTCCTGTTTCCGGATTGATGATTTCGATGAAAAGGTAGTCGTCCCAGTAGTGGATGTATTTTTCTTTCTGACAGTTGATTCCGATTCCAGGTCCGTAGATTTCTGTAAGGCCGTAGATGTCGTAGAGTTCGATTCCAAGACCGTCCTGGATGCTTTTTCGCATTTTGTCAGACCAGCGTTCGCTTCCGATGACTCCTTTTTTCAATGCAACCTTGTCCTTGAGTCCTCGCTTTGTGATTTCCTCCGAAAGCAAAAGGGCATAGCTTGATGTTGCGCAGATTACTGTAGACTGAAGGTCCTGCATCATCTGGAGCTGCTTTTCCGTATTTCCAGGTCCCATTGGAACTGCCATGGCACCGAGTTTTTCACAGCCTGCCTGGAAACCGATTCCTGCTGTCCAAAGTCCGTAGCCAGGAGTGATCTGGATGCGGTCCTTCTTTGTTATTCCTGCCATCTCGTAGCAGCGTGCAAACTGGATCGCCCAGTCGTCGACATCTTTTTTTGTGTATGGAATGATTACTGGTTTTCCTGTTGTTCCGCTTGATGAATGGATACGGACTACATCTTCATCAGGAACAGCCTGAATTCCAAGGGGATATGCGTTTCTAAGGTCATCCTTTGAGCTGAAAGGAAGCTTTTCAAAATCTTCCTGGCTTGCAACTCCAGTGATTCCTTTTTCGCGGTAGAGTTTTCCGTAGTAACTGTCGCCTGCAATAAGGCGCTTTACCTGTGCGTCTACAAGTTCAATCTGTTTCTGTGTAAGTTTCATAAATATATCCCTTTATAATGTTTCTTGTTATAGAAACAAGTATAACAGAGGATATAAAAAAATCAATTGAAAATGAGGTTGCATCCTGAATCAGCCGGAACTATGGCTCCAGTGTTTTGGGGGTAGAAAGCTGTCAGATTACATAGATGTAGGAATCGTCAGCCTTGCTTCGCTGGACAATTTGCTCCAGTGTTATTCCATCTACATACGAATTGATTGACTGTTCGAATCCTTTCCAGAAATCTATGTTGCCGGAATTTGTTACGGGATGACAGGGAAGGTCTCCTTTTGGATTCAGGTCGCCTTCCATTGCCCTTAAGATTTCTCCGGCCGTATATTCTTTTGCGGATCTGTTCAGCTTGTAGCCTCCAGAATTTCCCCTAAGGACATCGAGAAGTTCATTTTTCTTGAGCAGATTTACTATCTGTTCTGCGTATTTTGCGGAAATGTTGTGGCTGTGGGCAAGGGATTTTAGCGGCGTATATGCTTCAGGATTTGATTCCGCAGTCTTTGCCAGTGTTGTCATGAGTAGCAGTCCGTACTGACCTTTCGTTGATATTTTTAGCATTGAAAGCCTCCCTGTGATGAATTAAAACCTATTAGGTTAATAGGAATATAACCAGGGGCAGTATAGCATTATTCGCCTACTATGTCACTAGGAATAAATTTAAATTATTTTCTTAAAACCTATTGACATAGTAGGAATATAAAAGTATATTGCAGACATACTCCTACCAAAGAGGTAGGAATTAAAGCACAGTAAATTAAATCAATTCATTTCTGGAGGAAATTAAAATGGCAGTAAGCAAGAAACAGCTTGTATTGGATACATTCGACAACAAAACAACAGAAAGGGTTCCTGTTGGATTCTGGTTCCACTTTGCAAAGGATGAGATGGCAGATGGCCTTGCTGATCCAAGCGTAATTGAGGCAAATATTAAGGGACACGAAAAATTCGTCAATTCTTTCAAACCTGATTTTGTAAAGCTTATGAGCGACGGTCTTTTCAACTATCCGAATGAGGCATTGAAGAACCTTAATTCGGCAAAGGATTTTGCAAACATAAAGCCACTTGATCCAAATCATGAATGGTTCAAGAAAAATGTGGAACTTGTTAAAAAGCAGATTTCACTTTTGCCTGAAGATGTTGCAACTTTCTACAATCTTTTTGCTCCATCAACGACAATTAAGATTGCCTTTGGATTCTATGGTGCTGACAAGAAGTTTGCGGATTTCATCAAGGAAGATCCTGAAGCTGTTGCCGCAGGACTCAATGTGATTGCTGATGACATTGCGAAGGTTGCAAGAAGCGTCATCAAGGAAGGCGGTGCTACAGGCATCTATTTGAGTGTTCAGTCAATCCAGGACTGGAGAATTGGAGAAGACCTTTACAAGAAGGTTATTGCCCCTGCAGAAAAGAAGATCCTTGAGGCTGCAAAGGCAGAAAGCGAATACAACATTCTTCATGTCTGCGGATATGAAGGCAGTCGCAACAAGCTTGAATGGTTCAAGGATTATCCTGCAAAGGCAGTCAACTGGGCTGCAGTTGTTGAGAAGGTTCCACTTGCTGAAGGAAAGAAGATTTTTGAAGGCAAAGCAGTTATCGGCGGTTTCGGCAACACTGTAAACGACTTGCTCTACAAGGGAACAAAGGAAGATATTCAGGCGGAAGCAAAGAAGCTTATCGCAGAAGCAGGCAGAACTGGTGTAATTCTTGGTGCTGACTGTACTGTTCCAAGGGACATTTCACTTGACCACCTTGAATGGGTTCGTGAAGCAGCAGAATAAATTGCAGGACGGAGAGAGTAAATAAAACTTTTTTAAGGAGAATAATTATGAAAAAGATTGCTGAAAATATTGTATTTGGTTTGGTTGCCGTAGCAGCATTGGCATTGTTTGCTTCATGCTCAGGAAAGAAATCTTCCGGGGCAAGAAAGATTCAGGTTGCACATACAAACTACTATGTGCCTTATGACTTTGTTGATGAAAAAGGAAATTCAGACGGCTTTGAAGTTGCAGTCCTCAGGGAAATTGATGCACTTCTTCCACAGTATGAATTTGTTTTCCACGGCGTTTCTGATGATGAACTTCTCATTGGCGTTCAGACTGGAAAGTATCAGGTAGGAACAAAGGGTGTATGGAAGACGGAAGAAAGAAAGACAAAGTACATCTTCCCTGAAAATCCTATCGGTGCAAGCATCATCGGCATCACTTTCAGAAAGGCTGATGAAGATAAAATCAAGGACCTTGAATCCTTCGCTTCCATCGGCGGAAAGCTTGTTCCAATCGCACCTCAGAATGCCCAGTACAATGTTGTTGTTGAATACAACAATGCGCATCCTGATAACCAGGTAAAGCTCCTTCCGTCTGAATCATTCGTTCTTTCCGATGCCTACAGCTGGGTTCTTGAAGGAAGATACGACGGCTTCTTTGACATCAAGCTTGCTTATGAAAACAACATCAAAAATGAGGATGCACCATACCACAAGTTTGCAAAAGATCTTGCCTATGTTCCACACAAGGGAATTCCAACATGGCCATTGTTCAACAAGGGTGAGCAGGAATTTGCTGATGCCTATGATGGAGCGATCAAGATTCTTAAGGAAAACGGAAAGCTCAGCGAACTTTCAAACAAGTACTTCGGTGAGGATGTGTTCACTTTCATAACTGACTAAAAACGGTTTCAGGCCTGTTGGATTCAGCGGGTCTGTTTTTTAACTGAATAGATAAAGGGATTTGATGAAATGGAAAGCAGAATTTTTTATCCATCTTATATTCTAACGGCATTCAAAAAACTCCTACCGTTTTTGGGAATGACCTTCGGCATTGTACTCGGAACCATTGTGATTGCATTGCTTCTTTCCATTCTCATCGTTAAGGGAAGGCTCAGCAAAAACAAGGTTGCCGTAAAGATTGCCTCTGGCTATGTGGGTGCCTTGCGCTGTACGCCTTCAATCGTACTGCTTTTTATCGTGTTCTACGGCCTTCCAAGGCTTTTCCTTGCTTTTGGAATTGACCTGAATTTCTGGCCAAAGGCATTCTTTGTAATCGTTGCACTATCACTTCTGTATGCCGCATCCTTAAGTGAAGTGATTCGTTCCGCCTATCTTGCAGTTGGCAAGGGACAGTATGAAGCGGCAGTAAGCGTAGGGCTGACTGAATTTCAGGCAATCAGGAGAATCGTTTTTCCCCAGGCCTTCGTTGTTGCCCTGCCTAATCTTGGAAACAGCCTTGTGTCGCTTCTTAAGGAAGGGTCACTTGCATATACAATCGGACTTATAGATGTCATGGGCGCCGGAAACCTTTTGATTTCAAGAAACATGGGAGCCTATGCCATAGAGACATATGTTGCCCTTGCGCTGATCTATTGGATCACTACGATAATTCTTGAAAATCTTTTCAAATTCCTTGAGAAGAAATTTTCAGTTGGGAGGGAAGTAAAATGATAGACTTTCATTTCTTGATAAAAACATTCTGGCTGTCCATAAGGGCAATACCGGTTACTCTGGAAATCACTGTCGTTTCACTTCTTCTTGCGGTGGTTCCAGCTTTGATAATCGCTCTGGTAAGAATCAAAAAAATAAAGGTGCTTTCACAGCTTGGTGCAGTCTATGTTTCCTTCATAAGAGGAACTCCTGTGGTCCTTCAGATTCTTGTGATCTACAGTTTGATTCCAAGCCTGCTGAATGTGGTGATTCAGAAGACGGGCAGCAGCTTCAATGTTTTTGAGCTTAATCCCATCATCTATGCCTTCATCGTGTTTGCTTTGAATTCCACGGCAACTTTGTCGGAGGTTTTCCGTTCGGCACTTCAGACGGTTCACAAGGGACAGATGGAAGCGGCATTGAGCATCGGTCTTACAAAGTTTCAGGCCTTCAGAAGAATTTTGTTTCCGCAGGCAATTAATTCCGCCCTGCCAAACATCTGCAACCTGACTGTGGGACTCATAAAGAATACTTCACTTGCTTTCATGATGACGGTCAAGGACATTACGGCAGTTGCAAAAATCGAGGCGGCATACGGATACAACTACATCGAGGCATATCTTGATATCTTTGTGGTTTATCTTATTGTCTGCTCTGTGGTTCAGGCTCTGTTCAAGTTCACTGAGAAAAAATTTGAGTTCAAGGGAACAAAGAAAACAAGGACTTCAAAAGCTGAAGCTGTTTAACGGGAGAAAGAAAAATGCTTAAGATAACAGGAATAAAAAAATCATTCGGAAAGACGGAAGTGCTTAAGGGCGTTGATATTACTGTAAATAAAGGGGATGTTGTTGCGGTTCTTGGACCATCAGGAAGCGGAAAGACGACAATGCTACGCTGCATAAATTTTCTTGAGACTGCTGATTCCGGAGAACTTGAATTTGATGAGATCAAGACTTCATTGAATTCCGCATCAAAGAAAACCATAAATGACATAAGAAAAAAGACTGCCTTTGTTTTTCAGAACTACAATCTGTTCAACAACAAGACGGCTTTGGAAAATGTAATGGAAGGTCTTGTAATTGCAAGAAAAGTTCCGGTCAAGGAAGCGGAAGAGATTGCAAAGAAGGCTCTTGATAAGGTTGGATTAAGCCACAGGTACGACTACTATCCTGCAAGTCTTTCTGGTGGTCAGCAACAGCGCGTTGGGATTGCCCGTGCCATTGCCGTAAATCCTGACGTAATCCTTTTTGACGAACCTACAAGCGCATTGGATCCGGAACTCATCGATGAAGTTCTTTCGGTAATGAGAAAGCTTGCAAAAGAAGGAACAACAATGATTGTCGTTACCCATGAAATGAGTTTTGCCCAGGATGTTGCAAACCACGTCATCTTCATGGACAAAGGCGTAATCGTAGAGGAAGGCAATCCAAGGGATTTCTTCTCTCATCCAAAGGAAGACCGCACAAAACAGTTCCTTAAGCGTGTACTTCCTGTTGATGACTATGTAATCTGATTTGCTGGCGGGAGGTTTCTATGGATTTGGGATTCAAAGGTAAAGTTGCAGTCGTTACAGGCGCAAGCAAGGGAATCGGTTATGCCGTAGCAAAAGAATTTCTTAAGGAAGGTGCTACGGTTGTAATTTCCGCAAGAAATGAAGATGGAGTAAAAAAGGCCGTCGAAGAACTTTCAGAGTTTGGCAAGATTTTTGGATATGCCCTTGATGGAAATTCTCAGGAGAACATGAACATTCTTGCGGAAAAGGCAGCATCCATTACAGGTTCAATAGATGCCTGGGTAAACAATATCGGAACAAACAAAAAACGCAGTGGAAAGTTCTATACCGAAGATGAACTCGATTATATAATTTCCACCTGCTACAAGTCATGCGTCTATGGCTGCCAGGCAGTTTTCCCATACATGAAAGAAAATGGTGGAGCCATAGTCAACATTTCTTCCCTTGCGTCCCATGCGGCAACTGCAATCCGCTCAAACATATATGCTTCAATGAAGGCTGCGGTCAACGGATATACAAGGACTGTTGCAAGCGAGTACGCTCCCTACAACATTCGCGTTAATGCGGTTCTTCCGGGGTACACGGAAACTCCTCTGCTCATGGGCGGATTTTCACAGAATCAGCTAAATGAACTTCTTAGAAACAATATTCTTGGTCGCCTTGCACAGCCTGAAGAAATCGCAAAGCCTGTCGTGTTCCTTTCAAGCCCAGGGGCAAGCTACATTACGGCGTCGGAAATCGAGGTTACTGGTGGCCATGTAAAGGTCCTCAATGCCTGGGAATCCTTCGTGCAAAATAAATAAAAATACCTATTGACTATATAGGTGAATGAGCGTATTATCCAATTATCTAAACCTACTAACTTAGTAGGAATTGAAATTGGATATGCGTATGGAAAACATAATTGAATTAAAGAACATCTACAAAACGTTCCAGCAAAACGGAAAAACATTTAACGCCGTAGAGGATGCAACCGTCTCCATCAGGCAGGGTGAAATCTACGGAATCATCGGTTTTTCTGGCGCTGGAAAATCTACACTGGTTAGAACCATAAATCTGCTGGGTCGTCCTACAGCTGGAACGGTTACTGTAAAGGGAAAAGATTTCCTTGCCCTTTCTGCAAAGGAGCTTAGGGAAGAGCGCAAGAAGATTGGAATGATTTTCCAGCACTTTAACCTTATGCCAAGCCGTACTGTCTTTGATAATGTTGCTTTCCCTTTGAAAGGTTCGGAACTTTCAAAAGCACAGATTTCAGAAAAAGTTCACGAACTTCTTGATCTTGTTGAAATTGGCGACAAGGAAAAAAATTATCCATCCCAGCTCAGTGGAGGTCAGAAGCAGCGTGTTGCCATTGCCCGTGCCCTTGCAAATGATCCGGACATCCTTTTGTGTGACGAAGCAACTTCCGCTCTTGATCCTACGACAACAAAGGCAATTCTTTCTCTTTTGAAAAAACTCAACAAGCAGCTTGGTCTTACCATCGTCATAATTACCCATCAGATGGAAGTCATAAAATCAATCTGTGATCATGTTGCCGTAATGGAGCATGGCAAAATTGTTGAGCAGGGAGAAGTTTTCAGTATCTTTGCAAATCCTCAGGATGAAGTTACAAGACGTTTCATCAGGTCAACTTCAAGCCTTACAAAAATCGAAGACCTGATAAAGGAAGACAGTCCTGTGGTTCATCTGGAAAAAGGCGAAAGGCTGGTGCGTTTTACCTACATTCAGAAAAATGTCAGCGAGCCTTTGATTTCCGCAACTTCAAGAATCTACGACATAACCATGAACATCATCTTTGCGGAAATTGAAATCGTTCAGGATGCTCCTATAGGCGGAACAGTTGCAATCATAAGCGGCCAGACGGAAGCAATTGACCGTGCCCTGGAACACATCAGGGGAGAAAACGTTGGAGTTGAAGTTTTAAAGGAGGCAAACTAAATGTTGGAAATCATACAGAAAATCATACCTAATGTAGCATCTCATCCTGAAAGGTTTTTTAACGGCCTTCTTGAAACTTTTGTAATGACCTTGTGGTCTGGTGCCATAAGTTTTGCCATCGGAATTGTTTTTGGAATCATCCTTACGGTTACAAAAAAAGACGGAGTTCTTGAAAACAAAGTTGTCTTTCAGTTTTTGGACAAGGCGATAAACCTGTTCCGTTCCGTGCCATTCATCATTCTGCTTACAGGTGTAATGCCATTGAGCCGTTTGATAATGGGAACTGCCATCGGGGTCAAGGGTGCCATTGTTCCTCTGGTGTTTGGAACGGTGCCTTTCTTTAGCCGCCAGATAGAAGCTGCCCTTGCTGAAGTGGACGGTGGACTTGTGGAAGCCGCATTGAGCATGGGCCTTTCCCCAGTGGATATCATCTTCAGGGTGTATCTTAAGGAAAGTGTAGGCCCAATCGTCAGGGGCACCATGATTACAACTGTGAGCCTTATTGGTCTTACTGCCATGGCTGGTGCTGTCGGTGCGGGTGGTCTTGGAAACTATGCCATCATGTACGGTCACGACAGGAACCAGCTTGATGTTACCTGGGTGACAATTGTAGTGCTTGTAATTTGTGTGAACCTCATTCAGTGGGGCGGAAATAAGATTGTAAAAGGAGCAAAAAAATGAGTTTGAACAGAAGGAAAATCGGAATCATCGGTGCAGGTCACGTTGGAAGTCATGCAGGATACGCCTTGATAAGCCAGGGGCTTGTAGAAGAAATTGTTTATATTGATGTGGATCAGAAGAAGGCTGAAGCACAAGCCCTTGACCTCTATGATTCGTCAACCTACCTTACAAAGCATGTCAATGTATATGCCGGAAACTACAACGACATAAAAGATGCGGACATCCTCGTCATTGCCGCAGGTCCTCTTCCTGATATGGCTGCAGGTCAGACTGACAGACAGCAGACCCTTGGAGCCACTGTGGCAATCCTAAAGGATATTATTCCGCAGATAAAGGCAAGCGGATTCAACGGCATCATTGTAAACATTTCAAATCCTGCCGATGTTGTTACTCACTACCTGCAGGAAAAACTTGGTTGGAATCCTCAGCGCATTTTTTCAACTTCAACAACATTGGACAGCGCAAGACTCCGCCGTGCAATCAGCGAGGCAACAGGATATGATCAGAAATCAATCGTTGCCTATGCCCTTGGTGAGCACGGAGAAAGCCAGATGGTTCCGTGGAGCACCGTATCTGTTGCGGGAAAATCACTCCTCAAACTGATGAAGGATCAGAGTGAAAGGTTTGGAAATCTTGACCTTGAAGGAATTGCAGCCAAAGGGAAAGGCGCTGGCTGGATAATTCTTGGCGGAAAGGGAAGCACTGAATTCGGAATCGGCGCAAGCATTGCTCAGGTGGTTCAGGCTGTCTATGGCGATGAAGACCGCATTCTTCCAGTTTCAACTTTGCTTAACGGCCAGTACGGACAGAAGGATGTCTATGCTTCCGTTCCATGCCGTCTTAACAATAATGGAATCGCAGAAGTGATTGAGCTTGATTTGACGGAAGAGGAACTTAAGAAGTTTGCCGCCAGCTGTGAAACAATGACTGCAAACTACAAAAAAGCATTGAGCCTGTAGATAAAAAAAGGAGGGAGCATGTCTTCGTTGAAATTAAGATATCTTTTTAAAGATCCGCACAGCTTGAAGAAAGGCATTCTTCCTGATTATACGAGCCTTGATTTTGTAAGCAACGGCAGCCACATTTACGGAGAGATCATGTGGCCGTCTCAGGATTTTCCAAAGCCTCATCCATGTGTGATCATGCTTCACGGTTATCCTGGATCTGCACGCAACGATGACATTTCCCATGCCCTTTGCCGTGCAGGTTGTGTCGTTCTTGTTCCACATCACCGCGGTGCCTGGGGAAGCCAGGGAAAATATCTTGTTACCCATTGTGTGGAGGATGCTTGTAATCTTGCGGAATATGCCCATTCAAAGGAGTTCACGGAAAACTACAACGTTGACCCGGACAGCATTTTTCTTCTGGGACACAGCATGGGTGGTAACTCTGCCTTGAACGCTGGAAAGAAACTGTCCTGGCTCCGTGGAATCATCATGCTTGCACCATACGACCCGACATGTCTTTTGCCGGAAGGAAAGGAAGCCTATCTTGAAGCTTTGCTGAATGAAGGAAAGATTTTGAATTCAGACGGAACTGACGCCATCTATGAAGACATACTTTCCAATCAGAATGAGCTGCGTTTTGAAAATGCCTTTGACGGCATAAAGGATAAAAACATTCTGATTTTTGCCGCTAAGTATGATTCGGTTTCCATCAATGACAGGATGATAGGTCCTTTGTGGAACAGGTTGAAAGCCCATGAAACAAAGGCAGTCCAGAAGCTTGTGGAATATCCGACGGAACACGGATTGCTTGGCCGCAGGATTTCAGTAATCAGGGACATCGGCCGGTTCATAAAAAAAACACAGAAATAATTTATAAACCTATTGACTAAATAGGAATTAGAAAGTATAACTGACTTAGCTTTAATTCCTATTAGTTTGCTAGGTAATACCTGAAGGAGGTGCATGAAATGAAGTTCTATTTTGAAAAATTAGTGCGTGAAAATTTCCGAAATGGAGTCATGCGCCTCTGTGTATTCTTCTAATGCAATGTCACCAGGTGTTGGGATTTGAGTCTGCAGTTTGGCAGGCCCGGTAAACACCGCAGAGAGGGTAGCGGAAGACAGCGTAGCTGGCTGAAGCGAGGGGGAGACTTCCCCCTTCAAAATACACATAAAAGGAAATTACCATCATGAAAAAAATAATCACATCAATTCTTGCTGCAGCTGCAGTTTTCGGTTTTGTATCTTGCAATAAGTCTTCGGGAAAATCTACTGAAGTCGTAGTTAAACTTGGCGTAACTGGATCAGTCTATGAAGACTTGTGGGAACCTGCACAGAAGGCACTCAAGGCACAGGGAATCAATCTTAAGATCGTTCAGTTCACAGACTATGTAACACCAAACAATGCACTTGCCAATGGCGAAATCGATTTGAACGGATTCCAGCACCGCATTTTCTTTGCAACTGAAATCAAGAACAAGGGATATGACATCAGCCTTATTGGAAATACATTCCTTACACCGCTTAACGTTTATTCAAACAAGATCAAATCAATTGACGAACTTAAGGACGGGGACGTTGTTGCAATTCCAAACGATGTTACAAATGGTGGACGCGCAATCAAGGTTCTTGAATCTGCAGGACTCATCACATTGAAGGAAGATGCAGGCTTCAATCCAACTGTAAATGATATTGTTGGAAATCCAAAAAACATTGTGATTAAGGAACTTGCAGCAAATACGATTCCTTCCGCTTTGAATGATGTTACTGCAGCTGCCATCAACGGAAACTATGCCCTTGATTTCAACATCGATCCTAAGACAGCAATCGTAAAGGACACGCTGGAAGACAAGGAATACTGGAACCTTATTGCCGCACGCACTGCTGACCTGAAGGATAAGGAAAAGGTTGCCGTGTATGACAAGATCGTAAAGGCTTACCAGTCGGCAGCAACGGAAGACGTTTACAACAACAAGTTCAGCGGATACTACATCAAGACCGGCTGGGGAATTGATGAACTTGAACAGTATAAATAAACGGACAATCAATATTCTTAAATAAATTGCTGGCATCTTCTGGATGCCAGTTTTTGCATATGGACCTGCAGTATCTTGCAGTCTCCTGTTTGGGAAAATTACATGTACGACATAAAAGAACTTTCAAAAATTATTGGTGATGATGCTCGCGTCATCTATGGTGATGGAATTGAACACAAATATCTTTCGGATACTTTGGGCCGAAAAAAAGGTTCTGCAAGTGTCCTTGTTTTTGCAAGGTCCACGGAAGAAGTCAGCGCAGTCCTTAAGTTCGCCAATGAAAATGATATTCCGGTAACGCCAAGAGGTGCCGGTACCAACCTTGTCGGTTCTACCGTTCCGCACAATGGTGCAATCATTCTTGATCTTTCCCTCATGAACCGCATACTTGAAGTTGACGCTGAAAACTTTACTGCAACTGTTGAACCTGGAGTAATTCTTCAGGACTTTCAGAAGCATGTTGAAAGCCTTGGACTTTTCTATCCTCCTGATCCGGGTGAAAAGCTTGCATCCATCGGTGGAAACATCAGCACAAACGCAGGCGGAATGCGCGCTGTAAAGTACGGTGTTACAAGGGATTATGTAATGGGCCTAGAAATTGTTCTTGCCGACGGAACGGTTGTCTGGACCGGATCAAAGAACCGCAAGGATACAACTGGACTCGACATCAAGAACATGGTGGTTGGCAGCGAAGGAACACTGGCGGTAATCACCAAGTGCCTTTTGAAACTGATCGGCAAACCTGAGCTTTCAAGATCCCTTTTGATCTGCTTTGGTTCCCTCAAGTCAGGAATAGAAGCGGTTCCGGTTATCCTTAAGAAAAACCTTAATCCTACGGCAGTTGAGTTTATCGAAAGAAAGGTTGTTGCCCTTGGTGAAAAATTCCTTGGTTTGGAATTTCCGGACAGGGAAAGCGAAGCCTATCTTCTTTTGACTTTTGACGGTGCGAAGGATGAAATTGAAAACAATATTGCTCTGCTTAAGGAGACTGTAAAAGATGTTTCAGGCAAGATCATTGTTCTTGATGATCCGGAACTTAGTGCCAACGTATGGAAAATCAGGGGCTGCCTTGTGAAAGCTGTTGAAGCAACAAGCGAGCAGGAACCTTTGGACATTGTTGTTCCGATCAATCAGATAGATAGGTTCGTCAACTATGTCAATGAACTTGAGTCTGAAAGCAAAATGCAGATGATAAGTTTTGGTCATGCAGGAGACGGAAACGTTCACCTTTGTGTTGTTCGCGGCGACCGTGATGAAGGAACCTGGGAAAAGGAACTTCACGCAAACCTTGAAAAACTTTATGCAAAAGCGCACAATCTTGGTGGACTAATAAGCGGCGAGCACGGAATCGGGGTAAGCAAAAGGGACTTCTTCTTCAGTGAAATTCCCGCCGCAAATGTGACCCTTATGAACAGCATAAAGAATGCCTTTGATCCCAAAAGGATTTTAAATCAGGGCATCAGCTATACGAAATGAAGTGAAAATATTCCTTCATGGCCAGCAAATGTTTTTATAAAAATACGGGAAGGAAGGCAGAGACTGACAAAAACACTCGCAGGGCGGAACAATAGTTTCCTTGCCGGCCTGCGCGTGTAGCGACGCTAGCTAGCGGTTTTGGCAGGAACGGACTGACTGGCAGTATTTTTATAATGATATATGTTTTATCCGTGAGTGGATATTCTTGAAATGAAAAGACTATTGGCAGGAAAAAAAAATGAAACCATTATCACACAGAACAGCAACTTTCACCGACAGTGTAATCCGCAGAATGACCCGCATCTCAAATCAGTATGGTGCAGTAAACTTAAGCCAGGGATTCCCTGACTTTGAACCGCCAAAACCGATTCTTGACCGCCTTGCAGAAGTAACAAAAGAAAACTTCCATCAGTATTCGCTTACATGGGGTGCCCAGAATTTCCGCGAGGCACTTGCAGAAAAACAGTCAAAACTCATGGGGCTGAACATCAATCCAAACGAAGAAATCGTTGTAACCTGCGGTGGAACGGAAGCAATGATGGCCGCCATGATGACAATATGCAATCCTGGTGACAAGGTTGCAATCTTCAGTCCCTTCTATGAAAACTATGGTGCGGATACGATTTTAAGCGGAGCGGAACCTATCTATATTCCTCTTGTTCCTCCAAGCTACACCTTTGATCCAAACCTGATTGAAGATGCATTCAAGGCCGGTGCAAAGGCACTCATTCTTTGCAATCCGTCAAACCCTTGCGGAAAAGTATTTACCCTTGAAGAGATGACTGTCATTGCCGATCTTGCAAAGAAATATGATGCATACATTGTAACGGACGAGGTTTATGAGCATATAATCTACGCACCTCACAAAATGGTGTACATGGCTTCACTTCCCGGAATGCGTGAGCGTACCATCGTGTGCGGTTCACTTTCAAAGACCTACTCTTTGACTGGATGGCGCCTTGGATATACCATTGCTCCTGCAGAAATTACGGAACGCATCAAGAAGGTGCATGACTTTTTGACGGTAGGGGCCGCTGCTCCACTTCAGGAGGCCATGGTTACAGGATTGAAATTCGGTCAGGATTATTACGACGAACTTACGGCAAAGTATACTCACCTTAGGGATCTGATGGTAAAGGGGCTTGATGACATCGGTCTTGTCCACAATGTTCCTGAGGGAGCATATTACATCATGATTGACTTTAGTCAGCAGATGAAAAAACTTGGTGTTGAAAGTGACCTTGAATTTGGAGAAATCCTCGCACGCGATGTTGGAGTCGGAATGGTTCCGGGTTCAAGCTTTTTCAAAGAGCCTGTAAATGATTACCTCAGGATTCACTTTGCAAAAAAGGATGAAACGTTGAATGCTGCCCTCGAGCGCCTTGCGGACATCAATAAGAAGCTGAAGATTTAGTGCTTTTAGAATGGTCAGGACTACATCAAGTCTTTGACTGTTCTTCCTTTGAAAAATTCAAAAATCATTTTGTTGAAATCCTTCCACATCGGAAGGGTTTTGCATTTTGATTTGCTGTCGCATTTTGGAGCGCCATCTTCAAGGCATGCAACGACGGAAAGGGTTCCTTCTGTGACAACGAGAATTTCATAGATGGTGTATTCTTCCGGCTTTCTGATCAATGAATAGCCGCCGCCTTTGCCGCTTACACCTTTTACGAGTCCTGCCGTTACGAGCATTTTTACGATGCTTTCAAGATACTTCTTGGAAATGTTCTGCCTCTGTGCAATTGAATCAAGTGAAACAGGTTTGTCGGAATTCTGTTCCGCAAGGTCAATCATCAGTCTGATTGCATATCTTCCTTTTGTTGAAATCATAGGTACCTCTTATAACTGAGTATAGGAAAAGAATGAAAAAAAATCAATAAATCCTATTGACATAGTGGGGAGGTAGGTATATCTTGTAACTATTAAAACCTAGTATAATGATAGGAATAAACAGTTTGAAGTCATTGCAGACCTTGAAAATGGATTTTCTGCAATCAAATAAGTATACTAAGTAAAGGAGCAAAAATTATGAGTGAAGTAAAATCAAGTGCATTGGAATTGATCGGTGAAACACCGGTGGTAGACATTTCAAGATATACAAAGGCAGCAGGCGTTGAAGGCGTAAAGATCATCGCTAAACTTGAATACCTTAATCCGGCTGGATCCGTAAAGGACAGGGTTGCCCTTTCAATGATCGAAGACGCAGAGGCTAAGGGAATATTAAAGCCTGGTGCAACAATCATCGAACCTACATCCGGAAATACTGGAATCGGTCTTGCATCAGTTGCAGCCGCAAAGGGCTACAAGGCAATCCTTACTTTGCCTGACACAATGAGCGTTGAACGCAGAAATCTTCTTAAGGCATATGGGGCAGAAATTGTTCTTACAGAAGGTGCCAAGGGAATGAAGGGTTCCATTGAAAAGGCTGAGGAACTTAAAAATGAAATTCCTGGAAGTGTGATTCTTGGTCAGTTTGTAAATCCTGCAAATCCAGCAATCCATAAGAAGACTACAGGACCTGAACTTTACAGACAGCTTGACGGAAAAATTGATTTCTTTGTTGCCGGTGTCGGAACAGGCGGAACTGTCAGCGGAACAGGCGAATACCTTAAGGAGAAAATTCCTGGAGTAAAAATCGTTGCCGTAGAACCTGCTACAAGCCCAGTGCTTTCAAAGGGAACTGCAGGTCCACACAAGATCCAGGGAATCGGTGCAGGCTTTGTTCCAGATACTTTGAATACAAAAGTATATGATGAAGTAATTGCAATTGAAAATGATGATTCATTTGTAGAAGGAAGACGCTTTGCACATACGGAAGGAGTCCTCGTTGGAATCTCTTCTGGTGCCGCACTCAAGGCCGCAACTATCATTGCTTCACGCCCTGAAAACAAGGGAAAGACAATCGTAGTTCTTCTTCCAGATTCTGGAGACAGATACCTTTCAACACCATTGTTTGCAGACTAGAATAATATAACCTCATATAAAGATTAAAGGCTGTCCACTGGAAAAAGAAATCCGGCGGGCAGCCTTTTTGTTTAGAATAACAGGATCAAATTACCATACAGTAGGCTCTTCAGCGAGTGCTTCTGGAGAAACATTCTTTGAAAGGCTTGCAAGCATGATTTCTTTGATTGCCTGGGCTTCAGAAGTCTGTTCGTTTGCAAATCCCTTTTCAACTGCACGTTTGATAGATTCTTCATAAACAGCCTTGTCCATTGCATAAACAACGTAGTAATTGTAAACAGCTGGATTGTAATCATCGTCTGACTTTGGCTTCTTTACCTTTGCAGTTCTTGTCTGAATCCAGTACTGGTTCTTTTTAACGAGACCATTGAGTTCAACAAGGGAAATGACTCGGTCTGCCATATTAAGTGTTTTTTCAATCTGTGCAGGATCAGAAGACTGCATTGAGGCCTGAAGGTCTGTTTTTACAACGCGGCTCAATGTCTGTGAAACTTCAGCTATAACATCAACGTTGTCTGTCCATGCTTTTACAAAATCAAGGTTTGGTCCCTGTCCGAGAATAACGAAAAGCTGCCACTGATCTTCTGGCATTTTCAATTCTTTAGCAATTTTAGATGTGTCTCCATCTACAACGTAATCAACCCATTCTGGAATATCGCGTCCAGTTGCTGCACCCTGCCAGTCAATCTGTTCAACAACATTGCGGTTCTGTTTAACATTTTTAGTAGAAGAACATCCCAAAACTGTAACAGCAAGAATACCTAACATAAGTTTCTGTAATTTCATAAAATTAACTCCTTTAAGATTTATCTATATGATGTAGAATATAATACAATATTCTATAAATAGAAATATGAGAATTCCTAGACCGGGGAATGTTTCTGTTACCCCAGTGCCTTTAAATTAAGCTCCACAAACTTAGGTTTTACGGAAGCTTTTATTGCGGCTTCAACGCTTTCTTTTGTGATGCCTTCGATACTTTCCTTTACTGCGGCACCAAGAAGAATCGTGTTTACAACTTTTGAAGATCCAAGTTCTGCGCAGATTTTGTCGCTGTCGATTACAACAACTTTTCCTGCAGCCTTGCCCAGTGCATCGAGCATTGTATTTTCGTCAAAAGTTTTTCCAGCAAGGAGGCTTGAAGGTGGTGTCATGATTTTTTTGTTTACGATTACAGTTCCGCCCTTCTTAAGGTATTCAAGATTGCGCACTGCTTCGCACATTTCAAAAGCAATGATCATGTCTGCCGTTCCAAAAGGAATCAACGGAGAAAAACATTCGTCACCGATACGGACATGGCTTGTGACGCTGCCGCCGCGCTGTGCCATTCCGATTGTTTCAGCTGAATGAACCGTAAGTCCGTTTAAGATTGCTGCCTGATCAAGAAGTTTTGCCGCAAGAACAGTTCCCTGTCCGCCGATTCCGCATATCAAAATATTTGTCATATTAAAATCCTTATTAAATTACTTGATTGCCTTTACTGGACAAACCTGCGAGCAGAGGGAACAGCCAGTGCAGAGGGCAGGATCGATTGTTGCTTTCTTCATGTCAAAGTCAAAGCCAAGGGCAGGACAGCCTGTTTCGTTTACGCATTTCTTGCATCCGATGCATTTGTCTGCTTTTACCTTTGAAGCAGGTTTCCTGAACTGCTTGTATTCTTCCTTTGCAAGAAGGGCAATGCAAGGTGCCTTGAAGATTATGGCACTTACGCCTTCGTGTTCATCGCATTTTTTTACGGCTTCAACGGCTTTCTTCTGGTCAAATGGATCTACCGTAAGGACAGGTTCAACACCGATGGCCTTGAGAATTTTTGGAATGCTGATTCTGTCAGTAATGTCATCCATCATTGTCATGCCTGTACCAGGATGAGGCTGATGACCTGTCATTGCTGTCGTTGAATTATCAAGAATACAGATAGTCTGCTTTGCCTTGTTGTAGACAGCATTTACGACTCCAGTGATTCCAGAAGCAAAGAAGGTAGAATCTCCGATGAATGAGAAGCAGTGGCGGTCATTTTCCACATGGTAGAATCCCTGTGCCATCGTAATGTCGGCTCCCATGCAAAGACAGGTGTCGCACATATCAAGTGGCTTTGCGTTTCCAAGGGTGTAGCAGCCGATGTCTCCGCAGTAAACTGTCTTTTGTCCTTTCATAGCTTTTTTTACGGCATAGAAAGATGCGCGGTGAGGACAGCCTGCACAGAGAACAGGTGGTCTTACTGGAAGTTCTGGTTTTTCTGCCGGTGCATTTTCTTCTATATCAACGCTAAGGAAATTTGCAATAAAGTTTTTTACAAGTTCAACAGAATATTCTCCGGCTTCAGTTGTTTTTCTGTCGTACTTTCCGTGGATGGTGCATGGAAGATTTTCTACAGCCTTGATGTGGATGAGTGCGTCTTCAATTACAGGATCAAGCTCTTCAACAACAAGGATGTGGCTTTTTGTCTGCATGAATTCAGAGGCAAGTTCTGCAGGGAATGGATATGGTGTTCCGATTTTAAGAACAGGGATGTCCTTCTGTCCAAGAAGGGCAAGTGCTTCTTTTACATAGGCATAACTGATTCCACCTGTTGCGATAGCAAGGTTTCCGTCGCTGCCTTCAGTTTTATTCAGCTTTGATCTTGAAAAATCATCAGGAAGAACATTAAGGTTGCGTTCAAAAATAATCCTGTGGTTCATGTATGAAGTGCGTGGAAAAATTACCCAGCGCTGAGAGTTCTTTTCAAAACCTGGAACTTCCCTTGCTTTTGGCAGCTCCGGAATTTCCATGCTGGCATATCCGTGGTCAACTCTTGTTGTCGGGCGGAACAGAACCGGTGTGGAATATCTTTCGGAATATTCAAATGCTTCCTGAATCATCGTGAAGGCTTCTTCAGGGCTTGAAGGATCAAATACCGGCAGCTTGGAAAATTCTCCGTAGCGTCTTGTATCCTGTTCCGTCTGACTTGAAATAGGACCCGGGTCATCTGCGGAAACGATTACCATTCCGCCTTTTACGCCGACATAGGCAAGGCACATTACAGGATCACCTGCAACATTCAAACCAACCTGCTTCATTGTTACAAGAGTTCTTGCGCCTGCATAGCTTGCACCAGCTGCGACTTCCACTGCTGCCTTTTCGTTTACAGACCATTCAACATATGTTCCCGTCTGCTTTCTGTATTTTGCGATGTATTCAATGATTTCTGACGAAGGAGTTCCTGGATATCCTGAAACAAGATTTACTCCAGCTTTAAGGGCACCGAGGGCGATTGCCTGGTTTCCCATTACCATTTGTGATGACATTAATTACCTCAATAAAAATTTGTTCTATCTACATTATATCGTAAAGGCATTTTTTTACAATGGAAGCAATATTTACTTTCTTTTTGCCCAGGAAAATGAATTGCAGATTGTCCAAATTCTGTTGCATTTTGTTCATTCAATTCTGCTCCCTGATGTTATATCCTTCACCTATCTTAATAAAAGGAAGGTAGTGATATGAAAATTCTTACAAACAAAATAATGGCAGCATCTGCCGCTATATTGGTTTTAGGACTCGTTTTTACAGGCTGTGGCAATGGCGTTTCATTGCTTCTTACCACTGAAAAAAATGAAGGTATTGTATATGCCGGTTCAATGGCAGATCATAAATATGGTTATGGCATTGGTGAAGATGGACATGCGACTTACACTGAAGACGGTGGCAGAACCTGGCAGGTTAGCGGAAACAAGGCAGCTCCTTTATTCAGCCTTAGTGCAATAAACGATAGAGTCTGTTTTGCAACTGGCGAACACAAGGCATTCCTAAAGACAGATGATGGTGGAAGAACCTGGAAGTCTCTTAAAGGTCATCTTGGAAAAAGATCAAAGGGCTGCAGTTTCAGAAACGAAGAATTCGGAACCGTGTGGACATCAGGCAATGCCTTTGAATATAGTGCGGCAAATGATGACTGGACTGCAATTGGAAATCCTAAAGGCTGCGGTCTTATTGAATCTGTATATGCCATGGCTCCTGGAAAGTTTTTTCTCTGCGGAAGCAATGGTACTATCTATAGCACGAATGATTATGGAAAGAATTGGGAAGAATGCCAGAAGATTTTTGACAAGGAAGATGAAATAAAACCTGTTACAGGACAGTGGATCAAGACAAGTGAATTCGATTTTAGAAACAATGTTCTTAGGTTTGCATATCTTGCAGAACAGAACTATGTCTATTCCATGATTATCTGGAAGAGCCTTGATGAAGGCAAGACCTGGACAAAGGAATCTGTAACAAAGCTTCCAAACTTGGCAAAAGCTTTGGCCATTAACTGTAACGGAGGAATCAGTATTTTTAACACTGATTCTACAATGAACTATTATGTAATGAAGTAAAAAAAATGAGACCTCGGTCCGATTGGACTGAGGTTTTGACAGAAAATACAACTTCCAAAGCCGATAAAAATAATTAAAAGCTTTCTGTGCTGTAAAAATTTTTATGTAGCGGCATGCCCTGCTGGGTGATTTAAGAATAAGGGAAATCCATAATCTGAATATCACAATATTTCAATTTATGCCAAAAATATTCTGTTCAGTAATGAAAAATATATGTAGAATAATAGTATGAAATATGTGACGGGCGAAAAAGTATTTTGTGATGGGTTCACTATGGAAGTTCAGATGATCAACGAGCTTCTGCTGCCAGAGGAAACCGATGATTTCTATTCAATCATGTTGTTTCGTGGAATGAATCTTCAGGTCAGTACGGCAATAGGTGACTGCCTTTATGATCAGGGTCTGCTTGTTCTTTCTCCAAGGCATGGCATAAAAGAAATAAAGATTATGGATAGTTCCGAGGAATCATCCGTTCAAACTCTCGTGTTCTCAGCCTATGGTCTTAACACTAACAACAGAAACGGTTTTCCAGATTCCTTTGAATATAGCTTCATGAATGAACTAAAATCGTCCTATGTTCATGTTAGGCCTGTGAAAAAGCTCTTTGATACTTTTGTTGAATACTTTGAAAACATCAACCAGCATCTTAACGTCAAGCAGGGGCACCTTTGGCCTTGCATCGCCCGTTCTTACATTTCAGAGCTTATAATTCTGCTTACGAGAAACAAGTATTCTGAGGAAGAAGAAAAAAAGTGTGATGGAGAAGTTGAAGAAAAAGTCAGCAAGGTCATCGAATATTTTCAGTATTCCTACAGCAAGAAAATCACATTGGATGAAGTTTCCAGGAAATTCGCCACCAATAGAACTACCCTCAACAGCATGTTCAACAAGGCGTTCGGCGTAAGTGCCATTGCTTATCTTAACCGCATGAGGATTCAGAATGCCACAATGATGCTTACAAACACTGGCATGCCCATATCGGATATTGCTGAACGTGCAGGCTTTGCAGATGAATCCTATTTTTCCCGTGCCTATAAAAAAATGACGGGGAAAAGTCCTTCGGAATTCCGTCTTTCAATTCCACATCCCGACAGAAAGAAATGGCCTGAGTCTGCCCTATAGTTTCATCCTGAGAATTCTTTTTACGCTCTGGTCTATCCGTTCAATTGAAAGTGTTCCATCCTCAACGCAGGCGACAAGATAGTCAAAGACCTTTGCATAGTCGTGGGGCATAAGGATGATGTCGCAGCCGGCATTGATTGCCATTAGGGCAGATTCTGTGCTTCTGAAATATTTGCTCACGGCTTTCATTCCCATTGCGTCGGTGATTACAACTCCATTGAAACCGAGTTCACCGCGAAGACGGTCTGTAATCCATATCTTTGAAAGGGTAGCGGGCAGGTCTTCTGTCTTTGCATTTGGTGTGCGGATGTGTGCAATCATGACCATATCGGTGCCAGCATCAATTCCAGATTTAAACGGAATCATTTCGCATCTCTTGAGTTCTTCCCATGTCTTGCAGCTTATGGCGCTTTCTGTATGGCTGTCTGCAGTAGTGTCACCATGCCCTGGAAAATGCTTTATTGAAGTAAGAACCTTTGCCTTGTGAAAGCCCTTTATGCTTGCCTTTACCATTTTTGCAGCAGTCTTAGGTTCCTTTGAAAATGCCCTGTTGCCAATGACTGTATTTGCTTCGTTTGTCCAGATGTCTGCAACGGGTGCAAAATCTGCGGTAAATCCATATTTTGAAAGATAGGAGCCGATGCTGAAGGAATTATCGAAAGCCTTTTTTTCTGTTTCAGTTTCGAGGGCTGGCGGAAGATTTTCAATTCCGAAGTTTTCATTCTTTGCAATGCGTGCAACACGGCCACCTTCTTCGTCAATTGAAACCATCAATGGAATTTTTGAAGCTGATTTAAAATCATCTATGAGTTTCTTTGTCTGCTTTGGAGTGTCTATGTTCTTTCCAAATAGAATGATAGTCCCTGCGGGATACTGAATAAAGTTTTCCTTCATCTTCTCGGACATTGTTACGCTTGAAGGAAGTCTTCCCTGATCAATCTGTTCCTGTGTAAGTGTAAAATCAAAATTTTCTGGAACGACGGCAAACATCTGCCCTATTTTTTCACGGACAGTCATGCCTTCAATAAGAAGAGCAATTTCATTTTCTTTTTGTGAAGAGTCTTTTGAGATTTTAGTAGATGCACAGCCCGTCAAAACAAGGCAGGCCAAAAAAAAGAACAGCCGTCCCATATCCATAATTCTAATACGGTATGACACGGCTGTCGATATTATGTGTTCTTTTCACTTTTTTTTGTACCCTTCGACTACGCTCAGGGATCCTAAGAGACAGGCTGGCTGAGCGAAGTCGAAGCCTTCAGCTTTTAATGATAAGATTCTTCTCTGTAGTTTTTCAAGAGCGATAACAATATAAGCAAAAAAAAATCGGCGGAGTAGAGGTTCGAGACAAACTGCGACTTGCGACCCAATTACACTCTGAGGGCAGAGCCCTCAGCTTTTGTGTTGGAAAGGGAGCACCCCAGCAGGCTTGGCTCGGTTCTCTACGGGAGCCGATTTTTTTTTATGTTTTTTTTAGTTATCGTTCTTGATTGCGTTTGCGGCTGTACGGCCAGAAACGAAGATCTCTACGATAGCGTTGCCACCAAGACGGTTTCCGCCATGGATTCCACCTGTAACTTCACCTGCTGCATAAAGACCAGGAATTACAGCACCCTTCTTGTCCAGAACGCGGCGGTCAATGTCCACTGCAAGACCACCCATTGTGTGGTGTGTTGATGGAGCAAGAAGACGGATCTTGAGCTTAACTCCATCAAGCTTGTATGTAGAAGCATCAAAGCGTCCGTTTTCGTCACGGTCTGCCTGACCGATAAGGCGTGACCAGCCAGTCTTAGGTACTGCAAGCTGGTTTTCTGTTCCACTCATGAGTGCGTGGTCGTATTCTTCGATTTCCTTTCTTACGGCTGCTGCATCACAGGCAAATCCAAGTTCCTTGAAAAGGTCTGCAAGCTGATCGACTGTTCTTGTGTACTGGCGGTTCTTGACGTCTGCTTCCCAATCCCCCTTTCCTGGAATACCGTATGGATAAGGACCTGGAATTGCCTGGTCGCTGTTTGCGATTTCAATAACAACACCCTGAACGCCTTCCTTTTCAATGCCGTTTGCAAATTCACCGATTGAAAGAACATCTCTTTCGCCTGTTTCATTTACATAGCGTTTGCCTGTATTAGGATTGAGGTAAACTGCGTAGTTTCCACCACCGAATGCAAGCTGACCGTTGTCAATCCATGAGATTGGCATGAGCTGTGTGTATTCCATCCCAGTTGATGCAGCACCAGCCTTTTCTGCCATTGCGATACCGTCACCCATAAGTGAAGAACGGTTTGTTGTCTTTGTCTTGTCTGTGATTGCACCTTCTTTCCAGTACTTGTTTGCTTTCTTGACAAGAGGGATGTTTGCTGCGGCTCCTCCTGTTGCAATTACAACACCCTTCTTTGCATGTGCTGTAACTTCTGTTCCGTCAAACATGACTGCCTTGACGCCAGTGATTCTTCCGTTTTCAGAAATGAGTTCCTTAGCGTCTGTTCTGCAGATGATCTTGTTTGCTGAATTAGAAAGAACTGTCTTTCTTGTTGGTGCAAAGTATGCTGCCCACTGTGCTGTATCCATGATGCCATCACCGTCTGCATCGTAAGGCTTCTTAACAAAGTCGTTTTCGCGGTTCCAGAGGGCACCAACGATTGTAGGCTGAATGTCTTCGATGAACTGTGCACCCTGTGCTTCGAGCCATGGCTTAAGGTCCTGGCCGTCGCGGATGAACTGACATACAAGGTCATAGTCGCCGTAGATCCATTCCTTCCAGTCTGCAGAAGGTCTGAGTCCACCGTAGTATGTCTGGAAGATGTGGAGGTTTACAGTAGAGAAAAGTGTAAGTGCACCTTCGTTGATTCCTGAATCAAGCTTTGGCTGAGCCCATGCAAGGTACTTTGAAATTTCGTTCTTGAGTTCGCGAAGAACTGGAAGATATTCCTGATGAACGCCGTGCTTTGAAAGGTGATCGATGTCACCTGCAACGAACCAGTCCTTTGCATCCTTTGCGTCAAATGGCTTTTCATCCCATTCAAGAATTGTCTTGAGCACTGTGATGTTTCCGTTTGCCATCTTAACTTTGTTGTATGTTTTTCCATCTACTGGATAGACACCTGTTGTTGCATCAGGCTTTGATTCTTCCCAGCAAAGGTAAGGCATTGCAGACTGGAACTGTCCGCCTGAAACTACAGTGTTTCCACCGAGTTCCGCATTCTTTTCGATGACGAGAACTGTATCTCCGTTCTGTGTAGCCTGTGCTGCTGCTGCGATACCTGCACCGCCACCACCGATTACGACTACGTCATAGGTTTCTTCAATAGGTGCCTGTGGCTTGTGAACAACCTTGTTCTTCTTGAAACCTTCAAGATCTGAAGCTTCTGCCTGTTCTGCTGCAAGAGCAAGTGCCTTCTTTACAGCTGCAGATGTGAAAGTTGCTCCGCTGACTGCATCGATTCCTGAACCGCAGGCTTCCTTTGCATCCTTAAAGAGAATGTCGAATGCTGGAGTACCAACATGGTTTGTTTCTTTTGAAGACTTTATGTTGATTTCCTCAATTGCGTTTTCAGAAAATTTTACTTCAAGTGCAACTGGTCCTGCGTATCCTCTTGCAACGGCAGTATAAGTTCCAGCTGTAAAAGTTACAGGCACATTTTCATGCGGAACCAAGGCGCCTGTATCTTCAAATCCAGCCTTTGCCAAAGCCGCTGAAACTGCGTTCTTGATTGCTGTGGAAGTGATTGTACATCCAGAAATTGCATCAACCTGAGCGCTCTGATATTTGACGATATCCTTTGGAAGATCATTGATTGCAGGATCAGAAATACCAGGTGTTTCCTTATGGCTTGCAATCTTTACATCTGCGATTTTTCCATCCTTCATTGAGACACGAACAGTAACATCACCGTTCATTCCCTTTGCAGATTCTGTGAAGGTGAAACCTGATTTTTTCCCGCCTGCAATAAAGCAGAGGGCAACTGCTGAAGCAACGATAAATGCTCCAAGTTTAATAAATAATTGTTTTGTTTTCATAATCCAATGATATTTCTTACCGTGGAGATTTTCAATACTTAAGCCCTTTGTTATAGGTTTCTTCTATATCTTTACATATGAACATAGTATTTCAAAAGAATCTTTTTTTAGAATAACCTATCGATATACTAGGAGTATAAAGAGGTGTCTATGAGTTATTGTTTTGAAACTGTATGCGTAAAGGGAGATCCTGATTATGAAAGCAAAGACAGCACTGGCTGTGTAAGCGTTCCTATTTATCAAAGTGCCTGTTATGGCAGAGGAAAACTTGGACAGAGCACTGGATTTGATTATACCCGCGCGGAAAATCCCACAAGGGAATATCTTGAAAAAACTGTTGCGGCTTTAGACAACGCCAAATACGGCTTTGCCTTTGCAAACGGAATGGCCGCCATCACTACATATTTCCTGACACTGCCAAAGGGAAGCCACGTAATCGTAAGTGAAGATTCCTACGGCGGAACCATAAGACTCTTTGACAATCTTCTATACAAAAGCGGAATCACCGTGACCTATGTTGATTCCTCAAACCTCGAACAGGTTGAAGCAGCATTCACTGAAAACACAAAAATCCTCTACATAGAAACTCCAGGCAATCCACTCATGACAATTTCCGACATAAGGGGAGCTGCCCTCATAGCACACCACTACAACGCTATTCTTGTTGTAGACAACACTTTCCTCACTCCATACCTTCAGCGTCCTCTGGATCTTGGTGCCGACATCGTCATCCAGAGCGGAACAAAATTTCTTGCCGGTCACAATGATACTCTTGCAGGCTTCATCACGACAAACAATGATGAGGTTGCCCAGCAGGTGAAATACATTTCAAAGACCGTTGGAACAGCACTTTCACCTTTTGACAGCTGGCTTGTGGTACGCGGGATAAAAACGCTTCCAATCCGTCTTGACCGTCAGGGAGAAAACGCAAGGGCACTGGTGGAATTCCTTAAAAACCAGAAGCATGTTGAAAAGGTTCTTTATCCTGGAGTCGGCAGCATGATCAGTTTTTATGTTGATGATGAGGAAAGGGCCGTAAAGGTTCTTGAAAAAATCAGGGTGATTCATTTTGCCGAAAGTCTTGGCGGAGTGGACAGCCTCATGACCTATCCTTTCACCCAGACCCATTCCGACATTCCGGAAGAAAAAAGAATTGCCAAGGGAATTACGAGAAAGCTGCTGCGCCTGAGCGTTGGAATCGAAGGCATTGCGGATTTGAAAAACGACCTTGAGCAGGCATTGAACTAAAAGGGGAGACAGTCTATGGGATATGGTTTTGACAGGATAATCGACAGGCACGGAACTTCATGCATCAAATTTGATTTTGCAAAACAGAGGGGACACACCCCTGATGAACTTTCCTACTGGGTTGCCGACATGGATTTCAGGACGGCACCGGAAATCATAAGGGCACTTAAAAAGCGTGCTGATAATGGAATTTTTGGCTACACGGATCCTGATGAAAATTATTTTAATACGGTGAACAGGTGGCTCAAGAAAAAGTATTCCTATGAGGCAAAATATGAATGGCTTTCCGTTACTCCGGGGATCGTGTCGGCGATTGCAGTTGCAGTTCAGGCATACACTGAAAAGGGAGATGCCATCCTCATCAACAATCCGGTCTACTATCCTTTTGCCGGAACCATAAAAGCCGCCGAAAGAAAAGTCGTCTCATGCGACCTGACCTGGGACGGAAGAACTTATCAATTGAACCTTGATGATTTTGAAAGAAAGATAGTGGAAGAAAAACCAAAGCTTTACCTTCTTTGTAATCCCCACAATCCGGGCGGAAAGAACTGGACAAAGACGGAACTTGAGTACATTGGAAAAATCTGCCTTAAGCACGGGGTGGTCGTCCTTAGCGATGAAATACATGCGGACTTCACCTGGGATGGTAAGGTTCACACGGTCTTTGCATCCATTTCAAAAGAGCTTGAGGAAATAACCGTAACCTGCACTTCGCCTTCAAAAAGCTTCAACATTGCGGGGCTGCAGATAAGCAACATTTTCATCGCAAGTTCCGAACTTAGGCGAAAGTTTAAAAACGCCCTTGATGTAATCGGTTACAGCCAGGCAAACATTTTTGGACTTGAGGCATGTAAGGCGGCATACGAGAAAGGAGAAAGATGGCTTGATCGTGTAAGCGCCTATATTTCGGGCAATCTTGAAAAATCCGTAGAATTTTTGAACGAAAGGATTCCGGAAATAAAAGTCTGCAAACCGGAGGCAACATACCTGTTGTGGCTGGACTGTCGTGGCCTTGGACTGACTGATGCGGAACTCAACAGAAAAATACGCCATGAGGCAAAGGTGTGGCTTGATGCAGGAAACATTTTTGGAAAGCCGGGAGAAGGCTTTGTCAGGATAAACGTTGCCTGCAGCTGGAAGTACCTAAAAAAAGGACTTGAAGCAATCGTTCAAGTCCTTTCAAGAAATTAAGTTTTTACTGCTACTGGATGAGGGAGTTCATGGCCTTGATGAACTCAACAGGATCCTTGATTTCCTTTCCGCTTACGAGGAGGGACTGGTCAAGGAGAACCTCAGAAATGTTCTTGACAAGTTCTTCCGAAGCATCGCCTTCAAGCTTCTTTACGATAGGGTGATCGGCATTTACTTCAAGTATCGGCTTAACCATGCTTTCGCCGCCCTGTCCCATTGCACGCATCATGCGTTCCATCTGGATCGAAGGATCGTTTTCGTCGATTACGACACAGGCTGGGCTGTCAGAAAGTCTCTTTGAAAGGACAACATCCTTTACGCGGCCTTCAAGTGCCTTCTTGATTTTTTCCTGTACAGGCTTGAATTCCTCTTCCTTCTTCTTTGCTTCTTCCTTGTCGATGCCAAGTTCTTCGTCGCTGCCAGAACGGTTTACATCCTTAAGTTCGTAGTCCTGATATTTTCCGTATGCAGGAATTACGATGTCGTCGATGTCGTCTGCCATGATGAGGACTTCAAAACCTTTCTTCTTGTATGCTTCAAGAAGTGGAGATGCACGAAGGTTCTTTTCGTCTGTACCTGTAATATAGTAGATTGACTTCTGATCAGCCTTCATGCGGCCAACATAGTCTGCAAATGAAGTCCATTTGTCGTCACCGGTTCCTTCGTCGGCTGTAGACTTGAAGCGAACGATTTCTGCGATTTCATTGCGGTTGCCAAAGTCTGAATAAAGGCCTTCCTTGAGGGGACGGTTGTAGTTCTTTACGAAAGCAAGGAACTGTTCAACCTTTGCCTTTTCTTCATCTGTGCGGTCAGCTTCTGCCTTTGCGCATGCTTCCTTTCCTGCATCAACGACTTTCTTGAATTCTGCGAGGAGCTTCTTTACCGACTGGCTCTTGATGTTTTCAAGAATGCGGTTCTGCTGAAGGATTTCACGGCTTACATTCAATGGAAGGTCTTCAGAATCGATTACACCGCGGACAAAACGGAGATATGATGGCAAAAGCTCGCGGTCATCGTCAGTGATGAAAACGCGCTTAACATAAAGCTTTACTCCGCTCTTGTAGTCAGCCTGGTACATGTCGAAAGGTGCATTCCTTGGAACATAGAAAAGTGTAGTGTATTCCTGTGTACCTTCTGCGTGTGTGTGGAGGTGGAGCAATGGATCGTCATAGTCGTGTGAAATTGACTTGTAGAATTCGTTGTAATCTTCTTTCTTGAGTTCAGACTTTGACTTCTTCCAGAGTGCATTTGCGCTGTTAACCTGGTCAACCTTGTTTTCGCTTCCTTCTGGTTTTCCGTCCTTGTCATACTTTGTCTGTGTGTAGTGGAGGTAGATTGGGAATGCAATGTGGTTTGAATACTTCTTGATGAGTTCTTCAACCTTCCAGCGTGATGCGTAATCCTTTGAATCATCGTTAAGGTGGATTTCGATGGCTGAACCGACAGTCTCTGCCTTGTCAAAGCCGTATGTGCAGTATGCTTCGTTCTTAAAGTCGACTTCTTCAACTTCGTAGGAATTTGTTCCGTCAGATGACCAATGCCAAACTTTTCCGTCGCCGCCAGCCTTGCGTGTGTAAACATCGATGTGCTTTGCAGCCATGAATGCTGAATAGAAACCAACACCAAACTGTCCGATCAGATCATTGCTTCCTGAACCGCTTTCTGAAAGGTGGTCGATGAAAGCCTTTGTTCCTGAACGTGCGATTGTACCAAGATTGTTGTTCAGGTCAGCTTCGTCCATACCGATACCGCAGTCCTGGATTGTAAGGATGTTCTTATTCTCGTTGAAAGTGATGTCGATTCTTGGACTGAATGTAAGAGACTTGTACTTGTCGTCAGATACAGTAAGGTACTTGAGCTTGTCCAAGGCATCCGAAGCATTGGAAACGATTTCGCGAAGGAAAATGTCCTTGTTTGAATACATGCTGTGGATGATGAGCTTGAGCAATTGATTTACTTCAGTCTGAAATTCGTGTTTCATTTATATACTCCTATGTATTTTATATGCATCTATCGTCAAGTTTGCGTAATGCAACAGATTTATCCGATGTTTTCCATCAATTAACATAATAAATATAGAAAAAAAATAAAAAAAATACAAATCGAACGAAATCATAGGGGTCTGTCCCCATTGTTCCTGTTTACTGCCCGGTCGAAAACAGGTTTTTACCAGAGTCCCGTCTTTTGTATAGACTCCCTGAAGCTTAAATCCATAGAACCAACCTTTTGTGGATTTGCCTCGGCTTGCAATTGCTTTCGCAACTTTATGTGATGAAATATATCTGTTTTCACAGACTGTAACAGGTGTTGACAAACCAAGGAAAGATTTTCTGCATTACTGCTTCTTTTCCCACTGAGCATAGAGAGTTACATCAACATCGTGGTAAGGAGTAGGAGCAAAATTAGAATGATAAATTCCTGCTTCATATAAAGTTCCTGAACCATCTTTATTCAAGGTATATCCTTTAAGCGTGTAGCCTTCTCTTGTTACATCATTTGGATGTCTAATACTGTCGCTGCTGTTTTTAGGATTTATAGGATCAGTGAAACTGTTACCCTTAATTACCTTAGGGCCATCTTCATCATTGAAGTCATAATATAAGTTATAGGTGTTCATTACGGATCCAGAAGTGTCTTGAGATAATCTTATTTCATATACTGTTGAATCTTCAGGATAAAATTTTGGAAGAGAATTTCCATTCGTATCTTTGTAGTTTTCCCAATGCTTATAAAAAGAACTATTAATCTTCATAGATGCATACGGAACTTCAACAGCTTCTCCATAACGCCCTTTGATTTCATAATAGTTATATTCCGTGCCGTCCCTTGTTATTTTTTGGAGTTCCTCTCCATAAATGTAAAACATGCTGGTAGAAAGAATTGAAATTGTGCTTACATTTCTGTCGAAATAAACTTTTGCGATTGTCGTTTCAGATGGGTCAATCGTTACGTTTTCGGAAATCAACTTTCCTTTATCGTCAACCGCTGGATGAAAACCTGTAAATTCATATTTTGTTTCCCCAACATAAAGCTTTCCGTTTGCATTCAGATGAATGTCTGTAAGGCCGCCAGTTTCTCCTGTATGCACGGCAGTTTCAATTTCAAGTTTTGTGTAATGGTCATCAGAAATATTTTGCATGTAAAATTGCACTCCATAATGAGACTTGCCGGAATATGACCAGAGAGCTTTTGCAACTGTCTTGTTATTGTCTTCCAATGTAAAAATTTCAGGAAGTTCCGCGTCAAATTTCCAAAAACTGTAGCCTTTTTTCTCCAATGTGCCAAAAAGCGAAGCTGTTACAGGGGAACCAAATTTTCCCTTTATGCAGTTTGTTCCAATGCCTCCGTCCAGATCAATGAACAGGGTAATGATTTTTCGGTCGTAGTAAACTTTTACAGTCTGTTCTTCATCGGATATGACTGTCTGCTCAATATTTTTTGCCGCAAATCCCGAAATGTCTTCAGCGGTAACTTCTGTTTTATAGCCTTTTCTTCCGTAGACTTTTTTCTGAGGATAATCAGGTGATTCCAAATAGCCGTCATCTTCTTTATTTTGAAAAAGATATTGAACTTTGTAGTAAGGATAATTCCAGTTTGCAGTAAATGTGCAGTCTTCTTCAAATGTTTGTGGGAGTTCCGGCTGCCAGAAAGAAAATGTAGAACCTGCCTTTACAGGTTCCTGAACAGAATTTTCGTCTACAGGAGTTCCGTATTTTGCAGTAACGCTTTTTGCACCTGTACCGCCTGCAAGATTGAATTTATATGTAACATAATTGCGGTCATACAGAATTTTTATTTCCTTAGAATCTGTAATTTTTTCCTGAGTAAAATCCCTGACTGTAAAGCCTGTGTACTCTTTTGCCTGAATGTCTGTCATTTCTCCAAACTGGCAGCTGAATTTTTCCGTTTCTACAGCAGTATAGTCGTCATTCTGGACATTCTGCTGCATATGAACCACAGTATATTCAATTTTTTCTTCTCCCATTGAGCAGGAAAAAAACAATGCCATTGCCAGAATTAAATTTATATAAAACAATTTTTTCATATCAAAACGCTCTCTTTAGTTGTAATCCTTATCAACATATTCTGAATAAATTCGGGCTTTTATTCCCAGATTTTGGAAAGCCCAATCTGAATACCTGTTCTTGTCATCCGTAGACGAAGGATTTCCGTTATAGTAAAACATGTCAGGCGAATAATAGTAGTAGGATGCCTTGTAAAGTCTGTTTGCCCATACAGTTTGAGCAGAATCATTTCCTCCAAAATAATTATTCAAACAATCCAGGTAATAATGCCTACCGTTTTCATCTGTAAGCAAATACCAGTCGCAAATGAAATCTTTCAGACCTTCTGGAATCGTTTTATATGAATCTGGAATTGCATACGAGTCAAGTTCTTCTTTGTTTATAAGGTATGTTTTATTTTCTATCGACTTTACTGACCTTGCATAGCTGTCTTTACCTTCATAATCATTCTTTGAGAACCAGCCGTCTTTATACAGATATGAATATCCAGGGACTTCTTCTTCAAGTTCATAATCAATCCAGGTAATTGTCTGATTTCCTGCCTTGTCCCTCTGTCGGATACTGTATTTTCCACTGCCTGAGAATTCCAGAATTTTTGCTCCTGTAAAATTAGTTACATTCTCTTTAGAAATATCATTGAAATAAAGATACGCATCATAATCAGTTGACAGTTTTGTGGCGGTCCACTGGCCATCTATCTTTACATGCTTGTAACGCTGGTAAATTTTAATATTACTCAAATCAACTGGTGCTGGCGGTGTACGGTCCAGATAGAAATAATAGCACTTGTCGTAAGCGGTAGGATAAACAACTTTGTTGTTTGCACTGTCTTCTGCTTCAAGCCAGATTTTATACAAACCGTCTTTTAGAACAGTCAAATCAAGTACAGTGTTAAAACTTCCGCTTGATTCACGGTTTTCAAAATCAACATTGATTTTTCCTGACTCAGGATTTGTCAAAACATTCTGATACTGATCTTCAATGCGTTCATATTGCAAACTCACTTTCAAAAGGTTGCTTCCAGCATCTTTAACTTCGCCTTTCACAACAAACAGTCCGTCATTGTTTTCTGTAAGTGCCTGAAAATAATCGACATTTGCTCTAGAACTTCTCAAAGAATTCTTGTTGGTGGATGTTTTTCGATAAATAGAAGTGCTATTAGATGTAAACTCAGGTTTAGTTCCGTCAACTTGATCATTTGTAGAATAAACCCATGAACAGCCAGAATCATAAACCAACGGAATAAAAGTTCCTTCCGCATAATAACCGTAACCGCTTCCAACCTGAATAAAGACATCGGCATTTGCTGGAGGCAAATCACCTATTATCAACTTTCCTTCACTATCAGCAACAATTTTTGCTGGAATTACAAGAGTCTTGCTGTCGCTTAAATATGGTCTGTCATAGTATTTAGAATAATTGCTTTTTACTCCGCCACGTTCAGTAATTGTGAGGTTTCTGTAGAGGTAGTTTGTCTCGGTATTGCCATAAACATCAACCATTTTTACATATTTAAATGAGTAGCATCCCTTTTCGTCAGACAAAAAATCAACAGACTTGCAGTCTCTGTATTCATACTTCAAGTCTTCCATTTCTTTTTCTGAATAATAGAAGGTTTCTTCAGAAATATTCTGGTCAAAGGAAACTGTAATTGCCTGATCTCTGTTGGCCCTTTCGTAAATAGGATAATGAGTAATAATGTGAGGACGAGGATAACTGTTGCCCGTAATTTCAAACTCAGGGCAAGGCTTTTTTAAGGTAACTTCTGTGTTTGGATTAGTCCAATCGTTGCAAGAAAAATATTCGTCAACCTCTTCATCAGAAATTATATATCCCAAAGTTTTGTTCCATACATGCCAGCCTGCAAATGAATACAAAGAAGAATCGTAGTTTGCGTTGAGAACAATCTTTTCACCTGGATATATTTCAAGAGGAACAACTGCAGCAAGCGGAGAAATCGTACTGTTTTTTCCTGTTATGTAAACCTTTGAAGATATTTCTCTCTGACAGATAGGACTGATGACAACTCCACTGACAGCTTTCTTTACAACTATAAGAAGATTCGTTCCATTTTCTGTGATTTCAAGCTCATTGTTGTCATTTCCCTGAATGTTCCAGCTGATAAATTCGTATTTTGAAGCTGGAGCAAAATCAACGCTGATTGCCTGACCAAGGTTGAGCGTTTTAAGACCTTCTTCAGAAAATTGGCCGACCGAAACGCCGTTGCACAATGAAGAAAGCGTAAATGAAGATTTTTCTGTAGTTTCATTGCCTATCCTGAAGTTGTGCTCAAGATTTTCTTTAGCGGCGTAAATTTTTGCCTTTGTGCCATCTCCCATACCATATTCACAGTAAATGTCCGATGAAACGGAAACAAAAATATCTTTTACAGGATTTGAAGAAAAATCATAAATCTTTGATTTGTCGTAAGAAAGCGTAAGCTTTTTTCCATCACTTGAGAGAACAGGATTTTTGTAATATGTACTTAAATTTGTACCGTTGGAATCCGTAATCTGAATGTTCTTGAAATATTTTTCACCAGCTATAAGAATTGTTCCATTGTCTGTGCTCTGTGCAAATTCTCCATAGGCACTAATTTCTTCCTGTGAGAATTCAAAATTATCCTTAGACACAGATTGCGAAAAATAAACTTCAATATCAGAATCAAAATTTATTCCGCTCGTAATGTAAAATGGAGAAATCAAAGTAACTTTTGGACGTGGAGCACAGACAGCTTCTATTCTGAAATTCCTTGCAGTCCCAAGAACACTGAAAGTTGTTGATTTAGAATTTGGATTGCTGATATGAATCAAGTCAGTTTTTGTACATCCAACTTCCTTTCCTTCTGCATCAGAAACCTTCCAGCCAACAAACTGGTAATTTTCATTTTCGGAAAATTCAAGTTTTCTGCCGGTTGTTCCTATTTTATATGTTCCTCCAGTTTCTCCCGTTAAAGTTCCGTAGGAACTCATGGCAAAGATGGAAACTTCAACCCGTTCGGTATTTGCATCAAGAATATTATTGTCTATTTCAGACTTTAATTCGTTGCCATTCATGAAATTTTCACATGAATCAAGAAACAAAACAGTAAGAATAATTGCTGTGATTTTTGATAGAGGAGAACTTTTTTTCATTCTTTAACTCATTTATTAACAGGTTCAAAATTTAAAAACGCAAATTTTCGGGAATTATAGCATAATGAAATCTTTGATGGCAATAATTGGTACATGGCAATTCCGTACTGCTTTTTTTGTAATTTTAAGGCCCCCGTTGTTTTGTGTTTCGTATACAATTCTGCTGTTTTATGTTTACTATTCGGATGTTCTGATGGCCGCTATGTGAAAAGTTGGGTTGTCTTAGTATGCCTTGTGTATTATCTTTTTGCAGTCGGCACATTGACTTATAATTATTCGCCGAGGATGAAGCAGGGATTCAAAAAATAGATTTCATTGAGAACTCCACCTGAAAATAATATCAATTTACAACTGATTTCTTTCATTATATAATGGATATTATGGCAACCACTTCAAACATTCTTACGCTTTTAAAGTACAACTGTAACAAGCAGAAAACAAATATGCTGGAATATGGTCAGTTTGCGGACTATATCCATCGTTATGCTCAGCATCACATTGAGGAAAATCCTGATCTTGTGTCATATTGCAGTGCAGACTACAAGATGGTGCTGGAAGCTGAACTTAATTCACTTGTTGCCGACAAACAGGTTGCAATAGTTTCCATCAGGAACAAGGATTTCCTTTGCTGCGTTCCATATTTCATCGAGAAATACAATGAAATCCTTACGTCCATTGAAACAAATCCGCTGGTTCCTCTTCCGAATGTAAATGAACTTCCAAAGCAGGTTCCTCATGACATACTTACAAAGGTTGAACCGGATGAAATCGTTTACAGCAGACTTCAGAAGGAAGAACTTGACGACAAAAAGCTTTACTGCATAGTTTTCGGAAAGAATTTCCCGGCTTTGCTTTATCCTTCAAACTATCCTATGGAACGTCTTGTTCAGATTTGTCTCAAGAAGGTTCAGGAACTCTTGCATAAGGAAGAAAGCCACGACTACTTCCTCAAAAAACTTACGATTTCAAATCCTGGAAAGGAACTTTCAATAAAGAACTTCTTTACCCAGTTTGTGCAGAATCCTCAGGCTGCTCTTGATGTCCTCAAGACAAGCGGAGATACATTCTACTATTGGAGCCAGATGTGCTATTTCCTCAAGCAGGATTACACAAAGCTCAAAGACTTTACACCGGAAGATATTTCTATCCTTCAGTCTGTTGCTATCATTGAAGTTGCCACTTCATATCATAAATCCAAGACTCAGGAGCGCCTTGCCCAGGAAGCAGCTTTTGAACAGCTGGATGTCCTCATGAAAAATCCGCCTTATTACTACAATATGGCAGACATCGTCAAGATGAAGGATAAAAACGGAATTCCACTTCTCGGTCAGTACAAGGAAGATCAGCTTAAGGAACATCTTCGCATGAAGACAACTGAGGCTCCAAACAATCAGCTGCCGGACCTTTTGGTTTTCAAGGTGTCAAACGATGCCGGTTATTACATCTATAAGGAAAAGGTTGTTCCTTTAATCCTGCGTCTTGCAAATGATATTCGCGTTCTTGTTCGTGAAGCCCTTATCAAGAGCTGGTATCACAGACTTCTTGAATATGATGTTCTTCCAGAAATGCGCGAAAATGCGGCTTTTGAAGATTGTCTTGAACGGGAAATTGCATCTGTTGAACCAATCCTCCATGCACTTTTGAATTCTCCATTTCTTCAGGTTGTTTCACTTGAGGATCAGTCTACAGGGCATATTGCGCTTTATAAGGATGGAGAAAGAATTCCATATAGTGAAATACTTATGGTTAGTCGTCAGGAAATTCTGGCCGATGCAAAACTCAAGCTTCCGTTCTGGTATTCAATTCCGGTTATTTCCCTCATCCTCAAGCTTATTTTCCGTAAGCCAAAGGATAAGGTTAAGAAAAACAAGAAGGAGTCTGTTACCCTAAAGGCTCAGGAAGAAGTAAAGGAAAAGGAAAGGGAAGAATTCCGCAAGAGGGATGAAGACGACAGTGTTGATCCGTTGAAGGCCCGCCGCAGAGATCTCCGTAAGGCCGCCATGGAAATTGAAGCTCAGTTTGTTCCTGAAAACAGTACCCTTGATCGTGAGCTCAAAGGCTACATGCACGAATGGAACGACCGAATCGGAAAGCAGAATTACGAGAATCTTGGTGAAGATGTTGATGCCCTCATCCGTGATTACTTCAGGAAAGTTCTCCGCACCCTTAAGGCTGATACCTTCAATGCAGAAAGAATCAGTCATCTTGCAGAAGCTCTTGTTGATACACCGAGCATGATGAAGATCAAGAACCACCCGGCTTTGAAACGTTACGTAGAATTGTATATACTTAAGATAGTCAAGAATTTACCATCCAACTAAATTCTTAAAGGCAATCAACTGGTTGGAAAAATGACGGAGCAGGCTTGAGACGGTTATCCGCGTGAGTCATTTTTCCAGTAACTAATTCATCTTTTTGTTTTTTATCTATAAGGAGGCGTATATGGACGGTGGCAGTAGTTCCGGTTATCACCAATGTTTGACAACACCGATACGCCTCAGTTTTTTGTGGGTGTAATTCACAGGCAGCGTTATCCCGTTGCCGTTCCGGAGAAAAAAGATGATTACATACTGGCAGCAGGAAAACGGAAGACTTGTTAGGAGAGATGAAGAAGAACTCGACCGCGGAAGAAATACTTGGGTTGATGCCCGCTGTGTTACCCGCGATGATATAAGGGAACTGGAGGAAAAGTTCAGCATTGAACAGGAGAATCTCCTTGACTTTCTTGACCCTGACGAACTTTCCCGAATCGAAAAAAACGAAGACGAAAATTACATCATTACTATCATCAGACTTCCTGTTTTTTCACCTGGTGACGATGTAAGTTATTTTACGGCTCCGCTTGGTATTATCATCAAGGAAAGGTTTTTCATTACGATTTGTTGGACCGACTGTGAAGTCCTCAAGGATTTTGCCGCCAACCGAGTAAAGGAACTTTCGCTTAAGGATTTTCCTGCTTTCACAATTCGCTTCATGGCTCGTGCAGACATGATGTTCCTTAGATACCTTAAGGAACTTAACCGCCGTACAACTTCAATTCAGAATGAAGTTATGCGTTCAGTTCAGAACCACGAACTTGTTCAGCTTCAGAATATTCAGAAATCACTGGTTTACTTTACCACTTCACTTAAGTCTAACCAGATGCTTTTGGAAAAGTTCCGCAAGACAAGAATCATTAAGCTTGATGAAGAAGATCAGGACTGGATTGATGACGTTGAAATCGATAACCGTCAGGCTATGGAAATGGCTGATACTTACACAAGTCTTCTTGCCCAGACCAATGATACTTTGACATCCATCATTTCCAACAACCTGAACATAGTCATGAAGAAGCTTGCCATTCTTAACCTGGTTCTCATGGCTCCTACATTGATTACATCATTCTACGGAATGAACGTAAGACTTCCATTTGAAAACACAGGGAAATGGGCAGTCGTAATCGTTACTGTATTCTGTCTTGTATCCATTTTCATAACCAATGCTTTCCTTAAGTTGAGCGACAAACCTGTAGAAGCTACATTAAGAAAAAAGACAACTTTGAAGCAGAAGCATGCCGAAAGGAAGCAGAAGAACTATCTTAAGAAACAGGATAAGATAGCGGAAAAGAGAGGTAAAAAAACATGAAAAGACTCGTAAGCCTGTTTTCAGTTTCTGCATTTGTTTTGGTTGCCTTGTTTGCACAGCAGAAACCTGTAAATGAAAGGCGGGAAGTTGACCGTACTGAAAGAAAGGTTCAGAAAAAAACTAGCAGACCCGTTTCAAAAAAATATCCGGATCTTGATCTGGTAGAGCTTGCGTCTTCAAATTCCGAATTCATCATCGGGGAATATTCCCAGACCATTTCTTCAAAAAGAACCGTAAGACCGTATTCCATAAACAGGTATGAAACAACATATTCTTTGTGGTATCTGGTCCGAGTGTGGGCAGAACGCAACGGCTATGTTTTTTCAAATCCAGGGCAGGAAGGAAACGATGGTCGCCGAGGAGCTTCTCCTTCAAAAAAGGATACCCTTCAGCCCGTAACAAACATCAACTGGTATGATGCAATCGTGTGGTGCAATGCCTTTTCTGAAATGGACGGAAAAAATCCCTGCTACACTTACAGGGGGGATGTAATTCGTGATGCCACTGACATGGCGGTATGTGATCTTTGTAAATGCGACTGGAATCAAAACGGCTACAGGTTGCCTACGGAAGCCGAATGGGAATATGCCGCAAGAAACACTTCTGGAAAGCTTCAGTCAGATTTGCTTGCCAGCGGACAGGTAAATGCCAATGGTGACAACGATGAATCTGTAGAAGTTACGACTCTTGGCTGGATTTCGGATAACAGCAAGGAAACTCATCCTGTTGGAACTGCTGCTGCAAACGGTGCAGGGCTTTTTGACATGTGCGGCAATGTTCTTGAATTCTGCTGGGATTGGGAAGCAACCTATGATGCTCCTCAGTCGGATAATCGCCAGACAGGACCGGAATATGGCAGTGAACGTGTAATGCGTGGCGGAAGCTGGAACCAGTACACCATGTTTTACGGGGCAGGCGACAGGTATTCCTTTAATCCAAGTGAATCCTACAATTACTTTGGATTCAGAATTGCCGTTTCGGAATAAGGCGCTGCAAAAAAATGGAAGCTGAAAAACTCTTGGAGCTTTATAGAAACAGACTTTCCCGGGACTTTATTCTTTCGGAAGACTATGAAGGCAAACGCTATGTCCTGGTTGCTGAAAAATCTGTTGAAGAAACAAAAGCTTTTGGAACTTCGGAACTTACCAGAACAGTCCTTATTCTTTCTCAGATTCCGGAAAATTCTGGAGCTGATTATGTTCAGTCTGAAATTGAAAAAATACCTGAAGCTGCTCTTTCTGGTTTCAGAAACATTTCAAAAAACAAAACTACATTTTTTACAAGGGTATTTTTAATGGAAAAAATTCCCTTTGACCTCATTCAAAAAGCAAGAAACTTTGATTTCAGCCGCACTGAACAGGGAGCATTCAATTACATTGTTCATGCCGGAGTCATGCTGGTGGAACGTTCAGGCAGCATGATTTATTCCAACAAAGCCGCATCGCAGTTCTGTAATCTCTTCAAAGTCGTTACTCCAGTTGAAGTAAAAGACGACGAATTAAATTCAAATCTGTAAATTTTGCATAAACGATATGTTTGTCCTATAATTTGAGGAGAGGTTCTGTTGTGCTTACCGTAAAGAATTCTATTAATCTTGATTTCCTTTTTAAAACACTTATTGAAGATATTAAAAACATCTGGAGAAATCCTTTTGACGCTCCCCTTGTTATTTTTTCTGACATTAAAGTTGAACAATGGTTTAAACTTTCCTGGATTAAGGATGCTGGAAAAGATTCCATTCTGATGAACCTGGGGACAGCAAGACTTGAAGATTTTGTTTTTGAGGCTGTTGCAAATGGAATTTCATGTGATTCGAAAATCTGGTATGAACGCCTTGATGCCAGTATTTTAAAAGCCGGAATTGTTAGGAAGTTGATTTCCGAATCTGATGGGAACGGTAGAAAATACTATGAAACTCTCGGAAGTGATTCCGTAAAATCTTTCATTGAAAATGAAGACGGCACCCTTAACGAAATTCATCTTAATAATTTAGCCGGCAAGATGGCAAATCTTTTTGGAGAATATCTAAGCACAAGAAACAGAAATTTTGAATCCGGAATTCTTGCAAAGTGGAACTCTGGAGAACCCTTCTTTATCTTTGATAAGGACGAAGCGGAATCTGAAAATCTTGCAATTGAAAACTGGCAAAAAAAGCTCTTTAAGGATGTGCTTAATGGAGAATATTTTTCGATTCCTGCAACGGAGAAGGATAAATACACAAAAAAATATGTGACTCTTTCGGAACTTGTAGCTATAAATAAAAAGGTAAATGGCGGATCCGTAAACATCAAATTAAAAGCAAAAAATATTTTCCTTTTTGGATTTAGCGGTATGGGTCAGGAATATCGTGAACTTTTGAAGTCGATGTTTTCTGATTCAGATGCCTGCAACTTGAATGTTTACATTCAGTCGAGTGAAAGAGAACTGTCAAAAACTTCAAATGTTCTTGTAAAAAAATGGAACAGAAGCGGCTATGAAAATCTTTCGCTGTGGAAGAATTCCAAAATCAATTCAGAACGGAACCTTCATGAAGATGAAAAATATAAAGGGACAACACTGTTAAAAATCCTTCAGTCTCAGATTCAGAATGATGAAGCAAATGAGAAGGAATTTTCATCAAAACTGAAGGACGGTTCCTTTACAGTTTGCTGTTCACCTTCAAAGCTAAAGGAAATAGAATCAATTCATTCTTCAATCTGTTCAGTTATCAGCAGAAAAAAGCAGAATGGCGAAACTGTTTCCTACAGCGATTTTGTAGTTCTTGCTCCCGATATTCAGGAATACAAGGTTCCAATTAAGCAGGTTTTTGAACAGACAGAAAATTACAATGAAAATGGTTTTCCTTATATCCCTTATGTCATGGCGGATTATACTGCCGATTCTTCTGCAATTGCGGAGGCTCTCGGAGTGTTTGTTTCCATGCTTGGGAAAAAATCTCTTTTCAGAACAGATCTGTTTAAGCTTTTGAGAAATGCGGCGGTTCGTGAAGCAAGAAATTTCAATGACGATGAAATCAAGATGTGGTCATCCTGGGTTACAGAGCTCAATGGATTTCGCGACAGGGCAAGCAGAAAAAATGAATGGGAAAAAATCTGCAGAAGATTAATGCTTGCAAGACTTACAGATAATCCTGTTGATGTTTCTGGCGGTGAAGATGTTTATATTCCTTACTCAAATCTTGAGACTGAGAATTCCGACAGCCTGTATAAATTTATAGATGCCGTTGAATCCCTTAGGAATTTCATTTCCGTCTATTCTGAAAAAACTGAGCTTGAAGAATTTGATCTGGATATAATCTGGGAATTTTTTGAAACATGGCTTAATCTTCCAAAGGAATGTCCAAAAGAACTGAAGGGTGAACCTATTGTCTACAGAGAATTGAGAAAAGAACTGCACAACCAAAAATTGATGTTCAGTTTTGGATGTGAAAAAATCAATGCAAAGTGTTTCTTTATTGCACTCTGCGACAGTGCAAAGGCTTCAAAAGACAGCAGTACCAATCTTTTTTCTGCTGGCGTAACTTTTGGTAATTTTGCTTTGAACAGAACGATTCCTGCAAAATATGTATACATTGTTGGGCTTGGTTCCACAGTATTCCCAGGAACAGATTCGGAACAGACTTTGGATTTGCGTTCCAAAACAGCTTCGGAGGAAGGTGATGAAAATATAGTTTCCAGAAACAAAGAAGCTTTTTTGTGTCAGTTAATGGCTGCCGGTGAAGAACTTCATCTGAGCTATGTGAATAAAAATCTTAAAAAAGACGAAGATTTTTTCCGCTCTTCCGTCATTGAAGATTTGTATGATTTTATAAAATCTCCGAATCAAAAGATTTCTGATTTTACTGATATATTTGAGTCCAGAATTTCAATTGATGAAAAACGCGGTTGGAACGAACTTTATACACAGCGGGAATTCCGAAACAAGAGGAATTTTCTCCGCCTTACTGATGAACAGGATGAAGAAAAAAAATCTGAAACCAAAGCAGTTCCCGTACTTCCGGAAAGAGTTTCAATTTCTAAAATGAAGAACTTTTTAGAAAATCCATTTGTCTATCAGATGAAACAGGTTTTTGATGATTCGGATGGTGAATGGACTGAAGAAGAAGCCACTCTTTATGAACCAGTTGAAATTTCCAATCTAAAAAAATCAGTTCTTGTTAAGGAAATTGTCCTTAAATATTTTGAGTCGGATCAGAAGACTGTTCCTGATGTATTTGTAAAATCAGAATTTGAAAAACTGGATAACGAGTCTGCTGTTCCAGATGGGATTTTTGGCGAGCTTTCTGGAAAAGATATATGCGGAACAGTAACTGGAATTATAGAAAGCCTTTTGCAACTAAAATACGAAATAGAAATTGATTTTGGTGTTGCAGAAAATTCGCAATACTTTAAATTCAATGAAACAAAAAACATTTCTATAACACAGTCTATCTATGATCAGAACAAGACATGGATGCTTTACGGAACTTTAAGCGGTTACCTCTGGGTAAAAAATGAGGCTGGGTCAAGACTTGAAATTGCTGAAATCGTTGCGTCCAAGGATATTAAGTCAAAGCATCTGCTGAATCCTTACTTAACGGCTTTGCTGCTGGTTGCCTCAAGGGAAGATGACGAGCTTGTTTCAGTTGATATTCATTTGCTTAGCAAATTCACGAAAAAGACTTATTCGATTTGCGCTGGGCAAAGTATCAATAAGTCCTATGCCTTGGGTGTTTTACAATGCATTTATTCTCAGATGTTCGTTGATAAATTCAGCGATAATATTTCAATTGAATTGTTTATGAAACATAAATCTCAGGATCCAGACTATGGTTTTGAAAAATATAAATCAGCTATGTTGGGAGAATTGAAATATTTCAGTAAGAAAAACCTTTTTAATCCATATACGGATTTTGGAATTACACCGGAGAATTTTAGAACCGAGTTTGAGCATGCAAATGAAATCATGGAAAGAATGGTAAAAATCACCCAGTAAAGGGGGCAGTGTATATGACAGAATTTGAGATTGATAGATTTGACGTAGAAAACAATATTTGTATTGAAGCTTCTGCAGGAACAGGTAAAACCCATACGGTTCAGCTTATTGTTGAAGAACTTTTAAAATTAAAACCTAAGCGAAGTCTTGAAAACATTTTGATCGTTACCTACACGGAAAAAGCTGCCGGAGAACTTAGGGACAGAATCAGGGCTAAAATTCAAGAAGTTCTTGTTGAACTTAAAAAACAAAAACAGGACGGTGCTGTCATCGAAAACGGAAAATACCTTTCCCTTGATGAACAGCTTGAAAATTTTGAAGAACAGCTTTCTCTTGTAGACAATGCACCTATTTTCACAATCCATTCCTTTTGCCAGCAGACATTGAGAGAATTTGGGTTTGCTGCAAAACAATGCGACGATATGGAAATGCTGGATGAAAGTGAGGCAGAAGCATTTGTTGAAAAATGGCTTCGCGATGTCATGGCTTATGATGACTTTTGTAAAAAATATCTGTATGTTGCAGAATCCCAAAGAGATGAGGACAATAAGTTTAAGAAAGATTCGTTGATTAAAACTTATGCATCGGTGTTGAAGAGTTATTATATGAATTCTTCTGGCAAAGAAGAGGCCGATATTGTTGTGCTGGATAAAACAGTATCGCAACAAGAAAAAGATGAGGTAAGACGTTTTAGTGCTGCGGAAGTTTATGAGATTGTGACAGCTGTAAGAAAGTCAAATGGATGTTATTTTGATATTAAGAAAATCAGGACTATAGAAAAATTTGCAGAAAAAATAGAAGACAGGAACATTACGACTCCAATTTCTGTTTCTGAGATAGAAAATCAAACTGCATACGAAGAATATGCTGCAAGGATAAAAGATGCGAAAGGACTGCTGCATGCTGTAAATAAATCTCAGCATTTGCTTTCAAAAGCAAAAGATAATGCTAATAAAAAAATCCCTGAACTTGTTAAATCTTTTGAACAGGTTGAGAAATTTGGATATTCAACACGGGAGTCCGCTTGTACTTCGAATTTTCCTGTAAACTATTTCAAACAGGATTCTACACATTGCGATGAATTTAAGGATTTAATTAGGTATTTCAGTAATCTAAAAGATATAATAAAAACCGTTGCAAATTTACTTGATGTTAAAACTCTCAAAGATCTTCTTTTTGAGCAGCAGGTTCCGGAACTTTACAAAGACTGGGTAAAGTATAAGGCTGAAAATAAAAAGCAGGATTTTGACGACATGATTCGAAATGTCCGTGAGGCCGTCTGTAAGTCAAATTCCGAACTTTTGGAAAAACTTAAAGCCAAGTACAACTATGCAATTATCGATGAATTCCAGGATACCAATCAGAAGCAGTGGGATATTTTTAAGCGTATTTTCATGAAGTACGATGAAAGTACAAAATCCTGCGAAAAAGAAGAAGGTCATGCAATTTGTGTTGTAGGAGATCCAAAGCAGTCAATCTATGCTTTTCAGGGTGCAGATGTAAATGTCTATTCCTCTGCAATTGAAGATATAAAAAACAGCAATTCAGTCGATGTTCGGGCGGATTTTCCTTACAATCTGGACCGTAATTTCCGTTCCACCAACAGAATGATTGACGCCTGCAATGCAATGTTTAAGGACAATGGGAATTCAGATTTTTTCAAAGGTAACCATTTTTCATTTGCAGATTCCCATCATCCAGATTACAACCACAACGAGTGTGAAAAACTTGTAAAACCGAATGCAAAATTTAATGGAGAAGAAACACAGCCTTTCTGGATTCCTGGCATTAAGAATGAGAATGGAGATTTGCTTCCGTTAAAACTTGAAGAACCAGACTTTGCAAAATTTGCAGCGCAGCGGATTATAGAATGCTGTACCTACGATTGTGAAAAAACCAAGTTACAAGTTTATAGAAAAGGCGTAAAGAATTCAGATGGAAACTTCATGCTGACTGATGTTTCATTTTCTGATTTTGCAGTCCTGTGTAAATCAAAAAGTGAAATGGAAGAAATAAAGCATGTCTTTTCACAATGTGGCATCCCATACAATCATTACAAGGAAGCAAATCTTTTTGAAGGGAAAGAGTGCCTTGACTGGATAGCTTTGTTCAAGGCTATTTCTGCAGAAGATTTTTCATCGGGTAAAAGGAAAATCCTGAATGAATGTCTCTATTCCTCTTTCTTTGGGGTAAAACGTGAAAATCTTGCTGATGAAAAATTTGATCTTCCAGATTCCCCGGAACGTCAGCTAATCTTGCAGTGGAAGAACATTGCCGAGAAAAGGAAATGGGCACTGCTGCAGGAACAGGTTTTTGAAAAATCAGGAGTAGAAGAGCGCCTGTCAAAACTGGATAAACTTTCAAGCCTTGTAAAATTAAGGCAGCTTGGAGATTATTCCATCGAGTATCTTTATAAGAACAACTGTTCAATTGAAGAGCTCGTTGATCATCTTTCTCTTGTTTCAAAAAAAGCATTGGATGCTGACGAAGAAGATGGAAACCTTGTGGAAAAAGGAACTGATTTCAATGCAGTTCAGATTATGACCGTCCATGCATCAAAAGGATTGGAATTCCCTGTTGTAATTGCTCCTGCAGGATTAAAAGGCCCTGCAAACATGAAAGATGGTTTTTGTTCATATCATGATGAAAATAATAAGCTGCATATTACTTGTACTGGAAAAAGAGATACGACAGCAGAGGATAAATCCAAGGAAGAAAAGGATCTTGAATGGAAAAGAATTTTCTATGTTGCCTATACTCGTGCCAGTTCCTTAATGATATTGCCATGGTATGCAAAAGTAATTGAAGACGAAGCTGGAAATAGAAGGGTATCTACTTTTGATTTCTTAAACACTGCATTCGAATCTTCTGCTGCAAATGATGATATGTATCTAAGAAAGATTTCGTTTTCGGAAAATTTTGACACAGTAGCAGCAAAAAATAGGGTCAAAAATATTCTATGTCATATTGCAGAAACAGAAGAAGAAACTGAGACGGAAGAAAATTGGAAAAATAAACTGGAAGAATTTTCTTCTGAATTAAAAAGTCTTGATACTCATAAATTTTCATACTCAAATCTTTCACATGGAAATAAGGAAACTGAAAGGAACGAAGATAACCTTCCAGAAATTGACAATTCTGAATTTGACAGAAACGGTAAAATTGTCCCTTGCAAGTATGAAAAGTCAAAACTTGTGAAAATCAACGAAAATTATCCCCGAGGAAATTTTTTGGGTGAAGCCGTGCATCAGACCTTTGAAATGGCTGAATTTGAAAGGCTGGGAAAACTTACTCAGGCTGAGTCTGAAAAAGATAGCAGGCTTGAATTGCTTATCAGAAACAAATTCAAAGGACAGGGAATCAATATAGATGATGATGATACGAAGGAGATTTTAAATCAGACCTGCAAAATTGTCTGGAATACTCTCAGTGCAAAATTTCCTGAAATCTGCGGAAATAATGCAACCGGCAATGAGTTCTCACTGAAAGAACTAAAGGATAATGAGCATTTTGCGGAATTGGAATTCAATATGAATCCGGAAATTCCTCATAATGCCAAAGCTCTTAGGAATTATTTCAACGGATTCATAGATCTGGTTTTTGTCCGCAAAGTAAATGGTATGCAGCTATATTCCGTTTTGGACTGGAAGACCGACTCAATGGCCCCAGAGAACTATGCCAGCGAGGAAGAACTAAAAAATCATACAGATAAACATTATTCCATTCAAAGAGTTTTGTATTCTTACTGCCTGATAAAATGGCTCAAACAGTTTAATGAAGGCAAATCAGAAAAGGAAATTTTTGACGAACAGTTCGGCGGAATTTATTATGTTTTTGTTCGCGGTACGAATGCAGATACCCAGAACGGAATATACGCTCATACCTGGAATAGTTGGGAAGACCTAGAATTTGCTTTTGACAAAATTGTCAGTGAAAAATTACCGGAGGCAAAATGAATATGACTCGCAATATGAAAATCCACGATTTTTTTGACATAATTAAAGCTCAGAATGGAATACTTCCATTGTGGGAGAAGGTTCTCAACATGCTTGCCAAAATGGGTAAGGTTTCGGAAGATTCATCAATCCTTAAAGTCCTCTGCATTTATTTTTCCCTTTTGGATGATGGAAATATTTGTATCGCACTGGATGCCCATCAGCTTTATGAAAAATGGATTGAAAAATGGAAAGGGCTTTTACTTGTCTCACAAAAAGATAGTGAAATTTCTTCTGAAAATTTCAAAGCAATTTTTGATGAAGGAATTGATGGAATTCTCGAAGGAAAACTTTCGCTTCTCATTGATATGGAAGAAAATGATGATGCTAGAAAACCTTTTGTTGTAAAAAAAATAGGAAGTCAAAAATGGCTTTTTGCGACAAAATACTATTCTGCAAAACTCAGCATTGAAGACCGCATTAAAAAGCTTTTCCCTGTTCCTAAGAAAAATAATGATTTTGAATCTAAATGCAATGACGTTGTAGAATATTTTGAGAAAAATACTTTCAATAAAAATCTGAATAAACCTATTAAATTGAATACGGAGCAGGCTCAGGCAATTGTTTTGGGTAAAGACAATAATATTATTTTGACAGGTGGTCCTGGAACTGGTAAAACTACTGCAGTCTGCTATCTTCTCTTTGAATTATTGAAATTGAAGGATGCCTCAAATAAATCTTACTGTGATTACAATCTTTATCTTGCAGCTCCTAGCGGAAAAGCTGCAGAGCGAATGAAGGAAAGCATATCCGGTTCCCTCAAGGATTTTTTACCTCAGGTGATTTCGGAAAACCAGAAGATTGTGGAAAAACTTACTGTGACAGATTCTTCTACAATTCATCGTTTGCTAAGTTACAATCCTTCAAAAAATGATTTCACTTTCAACAGAAAAAATCAGTTTGAGGAGAATTCTATTTTTGTAATTGATGAATCCAGCATGATTGACATCCATCTTTTTAAATCTCTGCTGGAAGCAATTCCTGATACAGCCAGAGTTTTTATTCTGGGTGACAAGGATCAGTTGCCTTCAGTTGAAGCCGGTGCAGTTTTGGGAGAACTTCTTTCAAAGCGAAAAGATAGTGTTGTGGCACTTGTTAAATCAAACCGTTTTAATGAAGATTCTCAAGTTGGAAGTCTTAAAAATGAATTCCAACGTTCTGAAGAATTCGGGGATATGAGTTCCTTCGGTCTTTGGCTGAATTCTACTGATGATTTTAAATTCCAGCGCGTTGGATCTACCAAGAAGGAAGAGGGTGAAAAAAATCCCGTTTTCTTTTATGACTTGCAGAATGCAGATAAGATTTCTTCTAAAAATGAAAAGGTAAAAGCTATTGCAAAAAAATGGTGCGATGTGTTTTGTAAGGATTTGGTTACTGCTTCTAGACTTGGGGACAAGAAAAATCTGAATTTGAATGCAGTAAAAGAGTTGTGGAAACTTTCTATGGAAGCAAAAATCCTTTGTGCAGAAAGGAACGGTAACGTTGGAGTCGAAGGTTTTAATGATAGAATTTCAAGTCTTATATGCTCTGATAAAAAGGTTAGCAAGGATGACGACGGGTATTTTACAGGACAGCTTTTGATCATGACTAAAAATCAGAAAATGTTCCGTCTTTACAATGGTGACAGTGGAATTGTGGTTTCGTTTAATGACGACAAACAAAAATATTTTATGGTGGAAAAGAAGGCTTCCGGCAAAGATTCTGATTCCAGGGACATTACTGGAATTTTCCGTCGTGGAGATTTTCTGTTCTTCCCTTTATATCTTCTTCCGAAAGATTCAATGGAAACTGCCTACGCCATTACAATCCATAAATCTCAAGGATCAGGCTATAAGAACATAATGGTTGTGTTCCCGGAACAGGAAGGACATCCTTTGTTGAATCGGCAGATTGCCTATACAGCCATAACCAGAACAGAAGGCAATACCTACATAATTGCGTCAAAATCAGCGCTTAATTATGCCAAGAAGACAATCATTACAAGAGATACGAACATTGAAATATAAAATGTCTGTTTCAGTTAATTTTTCATTTTCTTGAACATGTATACGAATACGGGTATCAATACTAAATCAGCTCCAACCCATGCCAGAACTTCTGCATAAAGAATTCCGTTGGAGCCGATGAAAATCGGGAGCACAAGGGCACTTCCGGTTCTCATTATGAATTCCATGATTCCGGAAACCATTGGAATGAAAGTATTTCCAAGACCCTGAATTACGCTTCTTGTGAGCCACAGAAGATAGAGAATAGGAAGGAATGTGCTCATGAGTCTTAGATATCTGTATGCGGTTTCCATGACAAGGACACCATCTGCATCTCCTTCTGAAACAAAAACCGTTAATATTGTTCTTCCAAAGAAAATCATTATGGTTGAAATGATTATGGAGCAGGTAAGTGACAATGTCATTCCGCTTCTTGTTCCTGTCTTGATTCTGCCATAAAGCTTTGCTCCGTGGTTCTGTCCAACAAAAGTCATCAATGCAAATCCAAATGAAGTAGCTGCAATATCAAGAAGTCCGTATAGTTTTGTCACTGCAACATAGGCTGCCATGAAAGCAACACCAAAAGAATTGACTACGAACTCTACAATCATTCCGCCAACGGCAATGATTGCTCCCTGAACTGCGAGGGGAATTCCAAGAAAGTAAAGTTTTTTGCTGAGGACAATGTCAATTTTGAAATCAGATTTGCTAATACGTACCTGTGGAATTTTTCTAAGGTTAATTAAACAGTAAATTGATGCAACAACCTGAGCAATTAAAGTTGCAATGGCAGCTCCTGCAATCCCCCATTTAAAAACAAGAACGAAAATCAAATCCAATGAAATGTTTATTATTGATGAAACGATTACTGCATGGAGCGGTGTCTTGCTATTGCCAAGAGAGCGCAAAAGTCCTGCAAGAAGATTATAGGCGAATATTACTGGAAGCCCAATGAAAAGAATATTTATGTAGAGGGTAGACAGCGGAAGAATTTCATCTGGGGTATGAAGCATTTTTAGTATTGGCTTTGAAGAAAGAATTCCAGCTGCAAGCAATATGATTGAAGTAACGACAGAAAGAACAGCGGAATTTCCAATGACTTTTTTAAGACTCTTTTCGTCATTGGCACCAAAGTCTTGAGCCATCTTGATGCTGAAACCCTGTGTGATGCCTTGAACAAATCCGTATAAAAGCCAGATGAGATATTCAACGGCACCCAGGGCTGCCAGGGCTTGAACTCCAAGATATTTTCCTACAATGGCTGTATCGAAAAAAGTATACATAAGCTGGAATACATTTCCTGCGACCAGTGGTAGAGCAAATTTTATAAGGATTGGAAGAGTCTTTCCTTCTGTCATGTTCTTTACGTTTTCAGACATAAACTTGATAACCCTGATTCAATGATACAAACTATACTCGTGAAAAACCATAATTATAAATGAAAATTATTTTTGCGGATTATTGTCCAGCTGAAGCCTGCTTTTTATAAGTTCATAATTTTCTTTTTCGTGGGGAATATCACAGTCTATGCAGGATTTTATTCCCTTGTCCGTGTATTTGTATTTTCCGCCGCATTTGTCTCCAAGGTAATAGAGGGGACAATAACAGAAAAGGCAGTTGAAATTTTCTTCCCTGTCAATTTTATGACATGGAAAGTTTTCGCATTTTGTGTTCTGAAAGAATTTATAGTGCTTGTCAATGTTTTTTCTTTTTTTATTTTTGATGATTATAATCGTGAAATAGGATGCACTGTCAGGAAGTTCATTTATGTTTTTGTAAAGTTTCTCGTCAGTCATTCCGCAATTTGATGCTGCATAAAAATCAAAGTCAAAAGAAGACTTTTTTTGCAGGAGAAATTCTTTTAGCTGGAGAAGTTTTTTTCCTGACTTCATGAAAACCAGAGTTCCATCCATATTAAAAGAATCTTTCAACTCATAGCTTGCGGGAATTATGTGAATCTGTTCGTTCTGGTCTGAAAGAGATATGCCCAATCTTGCGGCGACCGCACAGAAGGATGGAATTCCATTTACAAGTTTTACTTCAAAACTATTTTCTTCTACAAGATTTTTTACATAGATAAAGGTTGAATATACGGTAACGTCGCCAATGGTGATGAATGCAAGGTCTTTGTTTTTTTTCAGCTGACTGCAAATTTTTTCAGCTGCAGTTTTGTGCGCTTTCTGCAAAAGTGCTTCATCTTTTGTCATTGGAAAATCAAGGAGTAGAACTTCTTTTGAATCTATTTCCGGACAAATGTTTTTTACAATTTTGTAAGCGGTGCAGTTTTCTTTGCTTGCAGAAGGAAGAACAATAACTTCGCAGATTCTGATGGTATCAATAGCTTTCTGCGTAAGTAATTTTGACTCTCCTGGTCCTGTTCCGATTCCGTATAAAATTCCTTTCATTGTATTTCCTTGTAATTCCTGCAGACTTCTAACATTTGCTTTGCGTATTCAATATTTGACGGATAGTAGAGATGAGGAAACCCCTGCAGTCCTCCATTAATGTTGTGGCAACATTTCCATTGCTTATGTGTCGTCGGTTTTTCTGCCGTACAGAAGTTGCCGTTATTGTCACTGTCAAAATAATGAAACTCATGTCCCTTAACTTTATTTTCGCTTAATGTCATGTATCCAAAGCGAACAAGTTTTTCTGTCTGAATGCATTTGCCCTTTATGACGCTGCAAAATTTGAAGTTTCCATCTTTTGTTTCAAGTCCTTCGTGAAGATACATGAAGCCCCCGCATTCTGCCCAAACTGGTAGACCGGTTTTTACGGCAATGCTAATGGATTTAATCATTGATTTGTTTTCCGAAAGTTCTTTTGCGCAAAGTTCTGGATAACCGCCACCAAGCAAAAGTCCTCCGATGTTTCCAGGAATTTTTTTATCGTGAATCGGTGAAAAGAAAACTAATTCTGCACCAAGATTTTCCAGTAAATCAAGATTATCCCTGTAGTAGAAATTAAAAGCTTCATCACGAGCAACTGCGATTCTTGTTGTTGCCGGTTGCTTTTCAGGGAAAACAAAAGCTGAATTTATCTCTTCTGCGTTGTTTGCAATTTCAATAAGTTCATTGATATTTACAGTTCTAGAAAATTCTTCTGCGGTCTTGTTTATTCTATCCTTTAAATTTTCAATTTCGTCTGGTAGAGAAAGACCTAAATATCTTGAACTGATGTCGCATTCTTTCTGTTTTGAAAAATATCCAAGAACTGGAACCTTAAGTTTTTCTTCTATAAGTTTTTTTATGCTTCCAAAAATGCCGCTACTCATGTTGTTGAGGATGATACCCTTTATGAGTTTCTTTTCATCCATGGAAATGAAACCTGCAGCCTCTGCAACAACTGAAAGGCTCATTCCCTTTGCATCTAAAACTAAAATAATTGGAGCTTTTAATGTTTTTGCCAAATGATATGTGGAAGCTTCTTCTGATATTCCGCCAAGACCATCGTAGAGTCCCATGACTCCTTCAATGATGGAAATGTCTGAAGTGTTGTTTCTAAGAAAAAGTCCACGGGTTGTTTCTTCGTCTGTAAAAAATAAATCCAGGTTACAGGAATCTATGTCAAGAACTTTGTTATGATACATGGGGTCTATGTAGTCAGGCCCACATTTAAAGGACGAAACCTTCAAGCCCATTTTTGTAAGGGCACTCATAAGGGAAATTGTAAGAACTGTTTTGCCGCTTCCTGATTTTGGAGCAGCAATAATAAGTCTTGGTGCTTTCACTTTTTTATCCCGCAAAATTAAAGGAGAATATGAATACAGGGTTGTTTGCCTGCATCATGTGGTAGTTTCCGATTTTATTTGCCTTGCTTATGGCAACCTGAATTACTTCATCATTTACTATTCTGAAAGTTTTACTTGCATCTGCCATTTCAGAAATGGATTCAAGACTGATGGCATTCATCACGATGCGCATCTTAGGATTTTTTTTGTAGAGAGTTTCAAGAATTGATTTTAGGTTGCCCTTTGTGCCGCCGATGAACGCGTGGGTGGGAATAGGGAGACTTTCAAGGACAGATGGGGCAAATCCTTCTATGATTTCAATGTTGTCTGCTTTGAATTTTTCTTTGTTCTGTCTAATCAAATCAACAGCAATAGGATTTGCCTCGATTGCAAAAACATTTATGGATGGTGAAAGCTGTGCTGATTCAATTGCAATGGAACCTGTTCCGCTTCCAATATCATAAAGAATGGAATTTTCTGTCAGTTCCAGTTTTGAAATTGAAATGATGCGGACTTCTTCCTTTGTCATTGGAACTTCACCTCTGATGAATTCACTGTCTTTTATTCCGTGTGTAATGATCTTTTCCATAATTTATTCCGTAATGATAAAGGCTGAATAAAGTCCTTCTTCTTTAAGAAAAAGGACTTTTTCGGGTTCAAGGATTTCTATGCGTTCATTTTCGTATGAAAGCATGAATCCAACAGCAATCTTAAATTTTATTGATGCATTTCTATTATAATCCAAAATCAATTTTGCGACTTCGTGAATATCCTTTAGGCCAGAAGTAAGGATAAATATTTTCTTCTTGTCAGTAAGTGCATTTTCAAATTTTGTAAGCCAGACCTCTTTCTCTGTTCCGTGCAGACTGATGATTTCCGCATCTTGATATGGAATGCCTGTTTTTGCGGAAAGGTATGATATGGAAGAAATTCCTGGAATTATATTAATGTTAATTTCTTTGATTTCTTTCAGTTCCTCATGCAGTTTTGCTGCTCCGCTGAAAAATCCAGAGTCACCGCTAAAAAGAATACAGACATTTTCAAAAGGTTCTGATGATTGCAATGACTTCTGCAACATCGGGATGATATCCTTTGAAAGATAGTAAGGATGTTTCTTTGCAGTCGTTTTAATGTCTTGAATCATTCTTTCAGCACCAAAAATGCAGTCTGCGTTTTTAATTTTTTCTGCGGCTTCAACTGTCATGGTTTTCATATTACCCATGCCAATACCTATGAGGTCGACAGTCATTTTTTTGCTGTCTGATATTTTTATATTTAGTCTGTTTTCAAGTTGAGTGTAGAGTTCGCTTAAAAAACTGCATTTGGTATAGTTGCCGGAAATTTCTTCTGTTGTTTTTCCAACAGAAGAGTTTTTGATTACGATGCACTTTATTCCTTTTTTTAAGGATGCAGAAATCTTGCAATCAGTTCCGCCAGCCTTACCGCTTTCTTTTGTAACTAGAACAGAAATGCCGTATTCCTCAATCTGGTTTTCATTCATGCTTTCTGAGAAAGGACCTTGCATCGCAATAATCTGTTTCCCTTCAAGATTGTTTTCGTAACAAAGTTTTAGGCTTTCCATGGCAGGAAGGATTCTTACCATAAGCCTTTCCCTTAAGGTTGGATTTTTGCAGAAAACCTTCAGGTCTTTGGTTCCAGTTGTTAGAAGAATTTTCCCTGTTGTCTTCAATAAAAGATCAACACATTGAGTTGCGTCATCTGCATATATTAATCCCTCAGATTCAAGTTTTTCAATGTTTCTTTCAAAACGGATTAACGGAATGTTTGTTTCCAAAGATGTGCTTTTTATGTTTTCAGAAACTTCTTTTGCAAAAGGATGTGTTGCATCAATTATCAGATCGTATTTTTCTTTCTGACACAGTTTTTTCATGACTGAAGAATCCATTCGTCCTTCAAGAATTTTAAGATAATTATTTTCTTTTAGAACCTGTCTTCCGTAATCAGTTGCAACTGAAGTATGAATAGTAAGTTTATTTCTTGAAAGAGTCTCTGCAATTTTTCTTCCTTCCGAAGTTCCACCAAATAACAGAATCTTTTTCATGTCTGGTACCCGCGTTTTGTAATGAGGATAGGTTCATTGTTTTTTGAAAATGCAATTTCTGTTTTTGAATTTCCAATGAACACGGTAGTGAACATGTTTACTTCTATATCAATAAGTTCACCTAAGGAACAGGCTGTTGCTTTTGTTCCGTCTCGACCGATGTTTTCTACATAACCGCAAGCTCTGTTTTTGTCTGCTCCTGAATCAAGCATAATCTGACATGCCTTTTTAAGGTAGTCTGGTCTTTTGTGACTTGAAGGATTGTAAAGAGCAATGGCAAAGTCTCCTTCAATAGCACATCGAAGTCTTTTTTCTATTACTTCCCATGGTGTAAGAAGATCGCTCAAACTTATTACACAGAAATCGTGGTTAAGAGGAGCTCCTAGAACTGCAGAACCGCTAGTAGCTGCTGTAACACCAGGAATTACTGTGAGTTCAACATCAGAATATTCCTTATTCTCATTTCTCAGCTGGAATATTGGAGATGCCATTCCATAGACACCAGCATCACCGCTGCAAACGAGGGAAACGGTTTTGCCTGCAAGTGCATGATCAAAACACAATTTACATCTTTCTATTTCCTGCCTCATGGGAGTAGTGTCAAAATTTTTGTCATGAAAATTTGGCTTGAGCAAATCAACATAGACCGTATATCCGATTATTATGTCGCTTGCTTTAAGGGCATTTATCGCCTCTAGAGTCATTTTGCTGTAGTCTCCGGGACCAATTCCAACTATATAAATTTTACCGTTCATTTTGCACCTTCAAATTTCCATGTTGTTATTTTCGGAATCTTTTCTGCAACGGAAAGGGTAATTCCATTGGCTGAAGTTTTTTGTATTAAAAGCCTATAGTTTTTCCCTGCACTAAGGGCTGCCGCTCTTTCGCATACATTTGAAACGCCTGTAGTTTCCTTTACAAAATTTGATTCAGAAAAACTTCCTTCAGCGGACAAAAGTTCTTCTGTCGAGAAAGTCTCGAAGGGAATATGAAGATAATGGGAAAATTCTGCAAGACCAATTTCCTTTTCCTTTAGGTCTATTGAAGAAAGAGAATAAACATTATCTTTTAGTTTGCTGTTAAGTCTTTCTTTTATTATTTCTTCTGCAAAAATTTTTAATTCTTCAAAAGACTTTCCTTTTTTGCATCCCATGCCAAGACAATATTTTTTTGCAACAAGGTTTAATGTTTTTTTTAAATGTATCTCAGGAATTGCTTCTGTTGTAATTGCAACATTTGCAGAAGATATGTTTTTTGTCAGAATAATTTCTTTGGGAATATTGTTGTCTTTAATAGTAATTTCTTTATCTATATAAACGCAGATTTTTTCTCCGGAAAGAACTCTTGAAGAAACGTTTTTTATTCCGTCGCGGTTTACAATTCTGAACCCATTTGCCTTGGCAAAATTGTCTACGCTGAATTTTTCGTTTACGTCTGTCGCTGTGGTAATTACGGCTTGTGTTCCTGTTTTCTTAGAAATCATCTGGGCAATCTGATTTGCATTTCCCAAGTGTCCTGAAAGAATAGGGATGATGAACTTCCCCTCTTCATCCATAACAAGAACAGGACAGTCCGTAAGCTTGTCCTTTACAAAAGGTGAAATTGTTCTTGTAGCAATTCCTGCGGCAGAAATGAAAAGTAGGGGAATCGATTTCTCAAAAGCGTCCTTAGTCCATCGATTCAGGTCTTCCTTGTTTTCTAATGGAATCCAGATGATTTCTGGAAGTGAGGAACTTAATTTTTCATAAAGGTCCTTTGCTTTTTCAGTAAAACAGCAGACCTTTATTATGGAAACTGTCTTTCTTTTCATTTCTTTATCTTTCTGAATTCCGTTTCAAAATCTGCGGCGTATAATCTGGATTTAGCATAGTTGGAATGGGTTATGATGTCTCCAACAAGAACCAGAGCTGTTTTTGTGATATTGTTGTCCTTTGCAGTCTCTGCAAGGGTATCAATTGTGCAGACAAATTTTTTTTCTTCTGGCCAAGTTGCCTTGTAAATCAAGGCGGCGGGAGTTTTCGTTTCGTATCCCCCTTCAACTAGTCTTTTTGAAAGTTCTTCAAGCATGCCTGTGCTAAGGTAGATTGCCATGGTTGCATGATGTCTTGCAAAACTTTGGATTGATTCTTTTTCTGGTACGGAAGTTTTTCCTTCCATTCTTGTAATTATTAAAGATTGGGAAATTCCCGGAAGAGTGAATTCAAGATTTAAACTTGAAGCTGCTCCAAAACAGGCACTTACACCGGGACAACTTTCATAAGGAATGCTTAGTTGGTCGAGTGCATCCATCTGTTCCCGAACGGCACCATAGATGCTTTGATCTCCAGTGTGAAGTCTTACGGTCATAAGATTTTTTTCTTCTGCTGATTTCATTTCTGAAATAACTTCTTCTAGTGTCATGGTTGCGCTGTTGAAAATTTTACAGCCTGTTTTTCCGTAATCGAGAAGTTCTGGGTTTACGAGGGAACCGGCGTAGATTATAACATCTGCCTCCTGTAAAAGTTTCATTCCCCTTACTGTAATCAAATCTGCAGCACCGCAGCCTGCACCAACAAAATATACCATCTGTTTTACCTGCACTGATTTAGCATGTCTTCTGCATTTTCTGTTTTTGCAAGAAGTCCATGCTGATTGCTGTAAACCATACAGCCAATTTCCATTTTACCACCGGAACGTTTGTTCAGAAAAAACATTATCCGTTCCAGTATATCTTTCATTACGTTTTCGTTTTTCTTTTCTTCAATTATAACTTGAATTGCATCTTCAGTTGTGACACATTGGAGAATTTTTTTTGCACATTCAAGGGAACAACCGCATCTTATAGCGGAAGCAGATAAAAGTTCCATTCTGCAGTCGCCTTCTTTTGAGTGGGTGTTCATCATTCCGCCTGAAAGTTTTATTAGTTTTCCGATGTGGCCTGTAAGCAAAAGTTTTTCAAAGCCAAGTTTAACTCCCATGTCTATTGTATCACCAATGAAATTTGAGCATTTTATACTTTTATCAAGATTGTAGTTGTAGGTCCTGAGCATGAATTCCTGACCGTAGTTCCCAGGTGTAACGGCTGCAGTTTTCCTTCCTAGAGCCTTGTGCTGATTAAGTTCAACTTTGATGGTGTCCAGAATTGCCTGGGAACTCATAGGTTCAACTATACCGCTTGTACCAAGGACAGAGATACCGCCCTCAATTCCAAGACGAGGGTTGAATGTTTTCTGTGCAAGTTCAATTCCTTCAGGACAGGAGATTTCAATAAGGAGTTCCCCATTAAAATCCATGAGATTACAGACTTCAAGAACTTCTTTTTCTATCATTTGACGAGGAACTTTGTTTATGGCAGCTTCTCCTGGTTTTTGATCGAGACCTGGTTTTGTAACTGTACCGATGCCAATTCCACCCTTGATTTTTACTGCTGGTGTTTTTGTTGGCGTTTCATCACATATAAGCGAAACTTTGGAAACAATGTGTGCCCCAGTTGTTACATCAGGATCGTCCCCACCGTCTTTGATTACCGAGCAGCTTACGGAATCTGTACTGCGGTTTATGTCCAGAATTTCTGCGTTGAATTCAATGCCTTTGGGAGTGAGAATTTTTATTTCGTTTTTTTCTTTTCCCGTAAGAAGCATGAAGGCTGCTGCCTTTGAACCTGCCGCAGCACAACTTCCCGTGGTAAATCCGAAGTTCAATTGCGCCCTCCAAGTTCATAAAGAAGTGCGTTGCAGATTGCGGCAGCTATGTTGCTTCCGCCTTTGCGTCCTTCGTTGATAATGTATGGAATGTTGGAATTCAAAAACAGTTCCTTTGCTGCGACAACATTTACAAACCCCACTGGAACTCCGATTACAAAAGCTGGAGTAAATTCTTTTTTCTCCATCAAGTCATAAAGACTTATGAGGGCAGTAGGTGCATTTCCCAGTGCAAAAATGACAGGCTTTCCAAGTTTGCTTGCCCGTTCCATGCTGACGGTGGCTCTAGTAATGCTTCGTTCCTTTGCTTCTTCTGCAACATCTTTGTCTGCCATAAAACAGTGAACCGTTCCGCCGAATTTTTCCAATGCCTTTCCATTGATGCCAGCTTTGGCCATGTTTGTGTCGGTAACAATGTCGGCACCGGAAAGAATAAGTTTTTTTGCAATCTCTATGGCACCTTCTGAATATTTCATGGTTTCAGCATATTCAAAATCTGCGCTGGTGTGGATGACTCTCATGGTGATTGGCTTTTGATCTTCCGGAATGGAAATACCGCGGTCCTTAAGCTCACTTTCGATTATCTGGAAACTTCTTTTTTCAATTTCTGATGGCAATACGAATTCTATATTTTTCATTTTATGCTCCCACTACTTTTCTGAGTGAAGAAAGAAGTTTTTTGTTTTCATTATGTTTCTTTACGGCAATTCTGTAGTAACCTGAGTCAAGATTTTGGTAGTCGCTACAGTCTCGTATGAGAATTTGTTTTTCTAAAAGTTTTTTCTTTAGCGCTTTTTCATTCTCTGAATAGAATAAGATGAAATTTGAATCTGTTGGGTATGTCTTGAACCCAATTTCCTCAAGTTTGTCGGACAGATATTTTATTTCCAAAGAAAGTTTTTTTGTGGTTTTCGAAATAAACTTTTCACAATGTAAAAGTTCAGTTCCGATTTTTTGTGCGATTACAGAAACATTCCACTCAGGAAGTTGACTTTTAATTTTTGAATTAATTTCTGTCGAACTGCAGAAGCAGAATCCAAGTCTTAATCCTGGAACTGCAAAAGTTTTTGTGAGAGCGTTTATCATAACAAGATTATCATAGACATCAAGTTTTTCAACCAAACTGAAATTCTCAGACTTGCCGGTAAGATCCATAAAGCACTCGTCAAGTAAAACTAAAATTCCAGATTTTTTACAGAATTCAAGAATGTGAATGATGGTTTCTTTAGCGAATAATTTTCCATTTGGATTGTTTGGATTGCAGAGGAAAAGCATTTTAGGTTTTTCTTTGTATAGCATGTCCTTCAGTTCTAGAAACTTATCTTCTGTAAAATTAAAATTGTCTTTTTCATCTAAAGAAAAATATATGATTTCTGTATCTGAGGATTTCAAGGCATGCTCGTAGCCTGTAAAGCAAGGTGAAATTAAAATTGCTTTCTTTGGCATTATGGCTCTTATTGCAGAAAGAATTATTTCCGAGGCTCCGTTTCCTGCGATTATTTTTTCAGGACTGACATTATATCTTTTTGAAATAGCATCAATTAGTTCAGTTGAAATCTGGTCTGGATATTCTTTCAATCTGGCAAAAGAAAAAACATATTTCCAGAATATTTTAATAGGAAGAGGAAATGGATTTACATTGACTGAAAAATCGTATTTAACTTTCGTAGAATAAATGTCGCCGCCGTGCATCAGTTTCCTCCTTTGTAATTATAGATTAAAAATTTAATTGCTAGAATGATTGCGGAACAGAAAACAACGCAGGTGATAGCTGTTGCGTAGGAAAGCCTGTTTGCTCTTTTTATGTCTTCGAATTCAATTTTTCTGTCTGGATCACCAAGAAAATCCTTGTGTTCAAGTTTGCCTTCGTATAATGCAGGACCTGCAAGCTGAACTCCAAAAGCTCCTGCACAGGTTGCTTCAGTATGGGCTGAGTTTGGACTTTCATGCTTGAATCTGTCGCGAAGGAAAATTCTTTTTGCATTGCTTGCGGAATATTTTCTCCCTAAAAATAGACAGGAGAAAATCATGAACCAGGCACTTAATCTTGCGGGGATGAAATTTACTGCATCGTCAGTCTTTGCGGCAAATCTTCCAAAATCAAGATATCTTTCATTTTTGTAACCGATCATGGAATCCATTGTGTTGATGGATTTATAGAAGAACCCAAATGTTGGTCCGCCTAAAGCGAGGAAGATAAGTGGAGCAATGATGCCGTCAGAAGTATTTTCTGCAACGGTTTCAACTGCTGCTTTTGTTACTTCTGTTTCAGAAAGGTTTTCCGTATCACGGCCTACAATCATTGATACGGCTTTTCTAGCTCCAACAAGATTCCCTTTTTTTAATTCTTTGTACACTTTTGTACTTTCAACAGCAAGACATTTTGTTGCAATAAGCTGAAAACTCATTATGGCTTCAACGATGATTCCGATAGCCGGATGAAATTCACGGGATGCAATTTGTGCAATATATAGAATAAGCACTACAAATAATTCCACGGTGAAAAGAACCAAAAGAACAATTAATATTCCTCTGTTTCTTTTTTGTTTTGCCGAAAGATCTTTTGGATTTTCTTTTGTTCCCATCAATTTTTTTTCATAGAAGGAAATTGTTTTTCCGATGGCGCGGACAGGATGAGGCAACCAGTATGGGTCGCCTATGATAAGATCCAGTATAAAACCAATGAGAAATGCGATTAGATGATGTTCAAGATTTAGAAAATCCAGCATCTATAATTTCCTTATATTCAAAATCTTTTTATTTTCTATTGTATATTCAAAGATATAACCGCAACCATTCTTGCATAGATAGTTGTAGAAATTTCCGCCATTGAGGGAAAATAAAATAGCCATGATTGTTCCGCCGTGAACAGTAGCTGTAATTTTGTTTCCTTTGTCTTTAATTGATGAAATCATTTTATCAAAGCCGACCATGGTTCTCTTTACAAAGTCATCCATTTTTTCGCCGCCAGGTATGTCCCCTTTGCCGTCCGAATCAAGCCATTTCTGATAGTCTGTGTTCCCGTTAAGTTCTTCATGTTTTTTGTTTTCAAAGATTCCAAAATCTAGTTCTCTGAATTCTTCTATGATATAAACTTTGTGTTCAGGAAAAATAGTTTCAGCAGTTTCAAGACATCGTTTCATGGGGCTTGAAAAAACTTCATCTGCGTTTAGGTAAATGTTTTTGGAAACAAAAGAATTCAGTTCTTCTTTCCCCTGAATACAAAGAGAATCGTCTGTTTGTCCGCCGGTAAATCTTTTTTCAAGATTTCCTTTGGTTTTGCCGTGCCTTACAAGCTGTATCGTTACCGTCATTTTATCCTCTGTGTTATTCCGCAGATCATTCTGAAAACTGATTCCGATTTTTCTGCAATTTTACAAAGAAGCCTTCCCGTAAGTTCCCTGTATTCTCTGTCTTCTTTTGTAAATGGAACGATTCCGCATCCAAGTTCATCGCTGATTATTATCATTTTTGAATTTGAACTGATTCTTTTATTGACTTCAGCTTCGATTTCTTCTGGAAAAATTCCTTCTTCAAGTTTTTCTTTTACGAATAGATGAAACTCATTCCAGATGTTTTTTTCTTCATAATGCGAGGTTGCGTATTTGTATTTTCCCTGATGACTTCCGCCAACAATTAAAATCATATTGCTGCCTCCACAAACAAAGTTCCAACTATAGCAATTAAAGAAACAAGTTCACTGATGCAGATAAAAAATCCTGCAAGGTCGCCTGTGATTCCTCCGAAATGTTTTTTGCTCATAAAATAATAGTATGTGAAGGTGAGGATAATGCTAATTATAGAAATTAAGCCGCAGAAGCTTTTGTTAAAAGTAAAATAAACAAGGACGGCGCTGACAACAATTAATTCTATTAAAAGAACAGTAACAATGATTTTCTTGCTGTCGGTTTTGCTTTCCGTTGCAAGCATTCCATTTTTCTTTGCCTTTGGAAATGTAATTACAGAAATGCCGCTTAAAATTCTGGACAATACAAATGCAAAGCAGACTGATAGTAAACCTTCGTAAGTTTTGATTTCAAAAGTGAAAGCTGTTGCCACAATAAAAAATGAAATTACACAGATGACGGAAAATGCTCCGATGTGGGGGTCTTTTAAAATTTCAAGTTTATTTTCCTTGTCCTGGTAAGAATGAATGGCATCCATTGTGTCCATGAATCCATCAATATGAAATCCTCCGGTAACAAGAAGGGGAATTGCAACGGCAAAAAGGTTTGTGAAAGGTGACGATGCATTGATTTTACTGCAGAAGTAAAACCAAAGGAGTTCAAGGATACCAATGACTGCCCCGACCAAAGGGAAAAAACAGAGATGGTATTCCATATCCTTGCTTGCCCATTGGAATCGTGGCATGGGAATTTTTGAGTACATGGAAAATGCAACTATGAGGGATTTAAAAACGCTTTTCATTTTATCTCCATTTGGATGCCACAGACAACTTCTGTAACTTTATCTGCTATGGAAGCAAAAAAAATATTTATGTCTCCAAGGGCTTCCATGAACTTTTTTGTCGGTTCATCGTATTCAATTCCGTCTTCAAAAACATTGTTGCTTACGATTACAAAATTTTCTGCACAGTTTTTTATGTCGTCGAAATTACTGCGAATTTTTTCAACGACTTTTTCAGGCTGAACAGTTTCATCGTCCTGAAACATTTCGTTTGCCACAAGGTTTGAAATGCATTCAATCAGAACTGTAGAATTCTTTTCCTGTACAAGTTCTTTTATGGATGGAGAACTGTTAAGAGTTTCCATTTCCAAAGTGATGAAGCCTTTCCCATTACGGAGTTTTCTGTGACGCTGGATTTTTCTTTGTCCTTCATCACCAAATACTTTCATTGTTGCAAGGTAATATTTTTTTTCAGAATTCAGCTTCATTACAAGTTTTTCTGCATAGGCTGATTTTCCTGAGCCGCTTCCTCCGTAAACCAGATGAATCATTTGAACCTCGTATACTGTTCAACATTTGATTCGCTGAAAGGAACGCTCCTTTCATATACTTCAATGGCTGTCCTCAAAAGTCCAAGTAGCAAAACAGCTCCCGTTCCTTCTCCCAATGCCATATGTGCATCAAGAATTGGAGAAAGATTAAGTTCATGGCATAAAAGTTTTCCGATAGGTTCACGACTAATGTGGGACGGAATAAGATAATCAACTGTACCTTTTTTAATTCTTTCAGCAACAAGAGCTGCCGTAACGCTTATGGCACCGTCGAGGACAACAGGCATATTGTATTCCTTTGCTGCATGATAGATTCCAGTCATTACTGCAAGATCAAAGCCACCTACGGTCTGCAAAACTTCAAGAGGACCTTTATTGAAAAGGTCATATTTATTTATGGCTTCATTGATTACAGTTATTTTTCTTTCAAGTCCTTTATCGCTTAATCCTGCACCGCGTCCTGCAGTGATTTTTCCGTCAACTTTTAAAAGGGATGCAGCAACAGTTGCAGAGGTTGTTGTGTTTCCGATGCCCATTTCTCCAACGCAGATTAATTCATACTTTTTACTTTTCAGCTCTGAAACCAAGACTCTCCCCAATGACAAGGCAACTTCAACTTCTTCTTTTGTCATGGCAGGTTCTTTAAGAAAGTTTCTGGTTCCACACCTGATTTTTCGGTCTATTACATTAGCTATTTTTTCAGGATGATTGATCCCGACATCATAAGTAAAAACATCGCAGGCAACTTGTGCTGCCATTATTCCAACGGTTGTTTTTTTTGTGGCAATGTTTTCTGCACAGATTCTTGTAACGCTCTGGTCAGACTGGCTTATGCCTTCTTCAACGATTCCGTTATCGCTACATAAAACGACCAGACATTTTTTCAAACAAGATGGATGTTCTGTTTCCTGTATTGCTCCAAGTTTTGCAACGAGAGTTTCAAGTTTTCCAAGACTGTCCAATGGCTTAGCAATAGTGTCCCAATTTAATTTGATTCTTTCAAAATATTTTGAGTAGTTATTTTCCAAGGATTCCATAAATGGCCTCCATATCAAGATGTTTTCTCATTTCATCAGCAAGAAGATTATACTGCGATTCTTTGAATTCTTTGTAATCGAATGTTTTTCCTGTCAATTCAAGACCTTTCTGCTTTGCAATGTAATTACAGATGGAATAGGCAATGTCGCCTTCATCAAAAAATCCATGGATGTAGGAACCGTAAACATTTTTGCTTGATGCACCGGAGACAAAAGTTTCTGCATTCTTTGTTTTAGTTTCTCCCATGTGGATTTCGTAGCCTGTAATTTTTTTATTGCTTAAAAACTCCAGTGAGCCTGAAACTTTTCCTGAATTGCATTCTACCTGTGTCCTTGTTTTTTCTTTCAATAAAACAGTTTCTGTATCTAATAGTTCCATGCCGCGAATTGATCCGCCTTCTTCCACGCAGTCAGGATCTTTGATGATTTTCCCAAGCATTTGATAGCCGCCGCAGATTCCAAAGACAATTCCTTTCTGAGTGAATTTCTTTACTGCACTTTCAAAGCCATTTTCGCGCATCCATTTAAGGTCGCCAATGGTGTTTTTGCTGCCAGGTAAAATTATCATGTCCATTTTTTCAACTTCATCTGGTGAAGAAATATAGTGGACGGTTACACTTTCAATTTCTTCAAAAACATTCATGTCCGTAAAATTTGAAATGCGGGGGAACTTTATCACGCCAATGTTTACGATGTTTGTCTTCTGTTTTTTAAAGCGGGTAGTAAGGCTGTCTTCATCGTCAAGGGAAAGTTTTATGTATGGAAGAACTCCCGCAACTGGAATGTTACTTCGTTCTACAAGCATTTTGATTCCGCTATCAAGAAGTGATTTGTCACCGCGGAATTTATTTATGATGAGCCCTTTGATTCTGCTTCGTTCCGTATCTTCAAGAAGCTGAATTGTTCCAAGAAGCTGAGCAAAAACTCCCCCACGATCAATATCGCCAACAAGGAGAACTGGTGCATCCACCATTTCTGCAAGGCCCATGTTTACAATATCATTTTCCCGAAGGTTGATTTCTGCTGGACTGCCAGCTCCTTCGATTACAATAATGTCGTTTTCTTCTTTAAGCTTGTTGAAAGCCTTTAGAATTTCAGGAACGAGTTTTTTCTTGTAGTCAAAATATTCGCGTGCAGTCATGTTGCCAATGACTTCGCCGTTTATAATGACCTGAGAACCGCAGTCGTTGGTTGGCTTTAACAGAATAGGATTCATTGCAACATCTGGTTCAATGCCTGCTGCTTCTGCCTGCATTACCTGTGCACGGCCCATTTCAAAACCGTCTTTGGTAATAAAGGAGTTGAGGGCCATGTTCTGCGATTTGAAAGGGGCAACCTTGTAACCGTCCTGTTTGAAAATCCTGCAAAGTCCTGCAACAACAAGGCTTTTCCCTGCATTGCTCATGGTTCCCTGAACCATTATTACTTTTGTTTTCTTTTCAATAGGTTTTGTTGTTTCCTTTGAAGGTTCTGGTTTTGCATCTGAAACTTTTTTCTTGTTCCAAACCATCATTCCCGATGTAGGATCAAAATCTTCTTTATTTATTTCGTAGAGTTTTTGAATGAAATCACCATTGAAGATTTCCTTGATTGAACCTGACTTAAGAATCCTTTTTTTGCTAACGCAAATTACTTCATCTGAAATCACCCTGACCAAATCCAGTTCGTGTAGTGACATGATGATTATCTTGTTTTCACCTTCTGCAAGTTTTCTGATTACCTGAAGAAACTCAAGCTTATATTTCATATCAAGGTATGAAGTTGGTTCATCAAGAACAAGAATTTCTGTGTCCTGACAGATGGCACGGGCAAGCATTACCCTTTGCTTTTGTCCGTCGCTTAAGGAATTGAAATCCAGTTTGCTTATGTCTTGGCAGTGAACTGCCTTTATTGCATCATCAACTTTTTTCCAGTCTTCATCGGAAAGAATGCCGAGCCTTCCCGTGTATGGATAACGTCCCGTAGCAATAACTTCCTTTGCTGACATTAATTCAGGGTGAAGCCTTTCTGTCATTACCATTGAAACATGACGGGCAACAAAGTCATTCTTTTCTTTACTTATGTCTTTACCGCAAACGGAAATGGATCCGCCAAGAACATCAAGTTCCTTTACGATAGTTTTTAAAATCGTGGATTTTCCAGAGCCGTTTGGTCCAATGAGGGAAATGATTTTTCCCGGAGCGACGGAAATGGTTATTCCGTTAATGAGAATCTTTTTGCCGTATCCTACGCTTAAATTGGAAGTGCTAAACATTCTTTGTGCCTCCCTTTTTGCTGACCATCATGTAGATAACAACCGGTACAAGAAAAAAGGCTGTAACTGTACTGATGCTTAATTCCGTTGGGGCAAAAACACTTCTTGCAATTCCATCACAAAAAAGGGTGATTGTACCGCCTGCAAGAAAACATCCTGGAATTAAAATTAAGGGTTTTGCAGTTTTTGCAATTGATTTTACAAGGTGAGGAACTGCAATTCCTACAAAGGAAATTGGACCTGCAAAAGCCGTTACGCATCCTGAAAGTAAAGTTGAAAGGAGTATGAGGATAATGCGAAGAGCTTTTATATTCACTCCCATGTTCCGTGCGTAATTTTCTCCCAGCTGGTAAGCGCTGATAGGCTTTGAAAAAATAAAGGATATAAGAAGTGAACTCGAAATTAAAATTGTAATAATGGAAACATCATTCCAGTTGGTCCCACTGAAACTTCCAAGAGACCAGTTATGAAGGTTTACGATGTTTGAATCGCTGGCAAAGGTAACAAAAAAATCAGTAACGGCTGAACAGATGTAGCCTACAAGAATTCCGCAAACAACAAGAACGGACATGTTTTTTACTCTGAGTGAAAGAACAAGAACAATTGTCATGGCAATGAGAGATCCAGTGAAAGCTGCAGTTACCATTCCAAGAGATGTGATTTCAATTCCTGCATTTAAAAGAAAAATCATGGTAATGGCAACAAAGAGTTTTGCACCTGAAGAAATACCAAGTACAAAAGGTCCTGCTATTGGATTTCCAAAGAAGGTCTGGAGCAAGAAACCTGAGACGGACAATGCTCCGCCAAGAAGAATGGCTGCAAGAATTCTTGGAAGCCTTATTTCCATAAGAATTTTTTTCAAAACTAAGTTTTCACTGGAGCCTGAAAATATTTCCGGCAGATCTTTGAATGAAAAATCAACACTCCCTGTAAAAATATTCCACAGGGAAATCAAAAGGAGAAGAATGAAAGTCAGGCAAAAGAAAAATCCGTATCGTCTGTTCATTTTAATTTATCAAGATATGTTAGTTCTCTTTCATCATCTTTTAAAACCTTGTTCAGGTCAATTATAAAATCTGTTATGCCCGTAGTTTCCTGAAAGAAATTTTCTTTGGTGCAATAAATTCTTTCGTTTTTATAAGCTTTAAAATCTTCAAACAGATTATTTTTTTTAAGCAGTTCATTTCTGTCAGAAAGTATTCCGTCGATGGTGGAGTTGTAAATCAATATATCCGCATCAACAGCTTTTGCGTAGAAATTTTCAAACTGCATGTTCATTGTGGAGTGGTTATTTTCATTGTCTGAGCTTTCATCAAGAAAATATTTTCCGCCAGACATGGAAATCATTTTGGGAATGTAGTCGCTGCTTTTGCGTACGTTTGCAGTTCCACTTGAAGTTATATAGAAGAATGCAACAGTCCTGTCAGATTTTTTTTCAGAAGAAAAAGAAGATAGTTCCTTTATCTTAGAGCTAAAGAAATTTTCTGCTTTTTCTTCTTTTCCGTAAAGTAAGCCGTAAAACTTAATCCATTCAAGTCGGCCAAGGGGATTTTTTTCGTATGAAGATTTTTCCACAATTACAGGAATTCCAAGAACTGCAAGTTTTTCCTTTACTTCCGGTTTGTGATAGATCATTGTGTTTTCGATTGCAATGTTACAGCCTTCCTTGAGCAAAAGTTCGTAATCAGGCGCACTGTATTTTCCTGCATGAACCAGTTCTTTCTTTTCCATTGCGTCAACAGCTTCCTGCAAAAACCAGTTTTCCTTTTTTATGCAGGAGAATTTTACTGAAGGAAGAATGTCCAGCTTGATGAAAAAATCCATTGCGGATGTGGAAACCAGATATGTTTTATCCAACGGCTTCCTGCAGATTGTATATTCTGAAGGTATGTTTTTTGGTGCCGGATAGTTATCTTCGATTACTAAAGCAGGCTTTTCTCCCTGAATTTTTACAAGACTATAGCCTTCCGTTTTTTCTATTGAAATTTTTTCTGCATAAGAAAAATCAATTTTATTGTTGAATGTAAGTGATTTGAAATCTACGGAAGTGTTTTCAGAAATAAAAATCCTCTGCCTGCTGCAAGAAGCAAACAGAGGAATAATCAGAATTAAAGTTATTAGAGGTTTAGTAAAGAATTCCAATTTTGTATTCAATTTCATGTGGAGTTCCCATTGCTGTGGTGTCAGCCATTACTGAAACAGGTTTTGAAATATCTTCCACCGGAATTTCAAAAGTTGAATCTTCACCTGGTGTTTCGTTCAGATACTTTTTTTCGCCTGCAATCAGGTAATCGTAATTTTTGCTGGTCCACACAAACTTTAATTTTGCTTTGCCCCCATTAATGGAAAGCACGGCAGGTGACTTTATTCCGGCGCGACCTGTTCCGCCGTTCAGAAAAATATTAACTTCATGATTTCCGTCACCAAGTTTTTCTTTTTTTTGAACGTCCGAAACCGACACCTTATGATCGTACCATATGGATTTCTTTCCGATAAGGGCCAGATCAAATTCGCTGTCCAGTTTTTTTACCGGAATATTGAATCCATAAACTGTCTCCGAAAGTCCGTCTTCGTATGTTATCTTGTCCTTTGTAGGTTTGAGCCAGGTGTCTTCCTTGTTTTTTGCATCTTCGGCTTTGCCCACATACAAGTTCAAAATCTTTTTTCCGGAAAGTGATACATGAAGCATCATCTTGCCGTCTATAACAGCCAATGTTCCGCGGCCTTTTTTTGATTCGTTGGTATGGAACATTGAACTGTCCGTATTGAATTTTACGGAATATATCCCGTCATCTAATTTTTTTTTACGCTGTCAACAACTTTTGCTGTATGTGCAACATAAAGGGACTGGATTGCAGGAATTCTTCCGAGACCTTCAATCTGGCATTCAACAGAATCGAATGCTTTTGAAGCAACAAACATGGTCTTCCATGAATCATCATCATCGCCAGCCATGTCGTTGTTTGCGTGGTCACCTGCAACTACCATGAGAGGGCGGAGGATAACCTTCTTGAATCCTGCATTCTTTACAGTTTCAATAACTGCATCACAAGCTGTTTCTTCTGGTTCCCCTTCAACTGTACCGATGAAAACATTCTTATATCCAAGTTTGTTCATCTGTGTCTGCATCTGGCTGTAAGATACCTTTGCAGTGTGGCTTGTACCATGCCCCATAAGGACAAGTGCTGTATCAGATGGAACATTTGCTTCTGCAACAACTGCCTTTGCAACAGCTTCTTTGTCTGCGTTGATTACTGAAGCATCCTTTCCAACTTCACCGAGAAGTGGTTCTGCGATTGCAACTGATTCAAACTTGTCTGCGTATTTTTCTACGGCTTCTGAAAGTTCATCGTATTCTGCGCCGTGCATAAGGTGTGTTGGTTGAATCACCAGGTTCTTAACGCCATTTGCAATTGCGCGCTCAAGTGCCTGATCCATGTTGTCAATTTTTTCGTTTTCGCGGGCCTGAACATGGTTAATGATGATCTGTGCCGTAAATGCACGGCGAACAGACCAGGATGGGTTTGCAGCCTGAACTGCCTTTTCGATTCCGTAGATGTCTTCTGCACGGCTGTCGTTGAAAGAAGTTCCGAAGGAAACCACGAGAATTTCATCTTCGCCGATATTGTCCTGGTTAAGTGCATTGTCCTTTGATGCATCGCCTGTGTCGCGTCCAAAGTAATCTGGATCTGCTTCTTTGCCTTCAACAAGTTCCTTCTGAGCATCTGTAAGTGCATCCCATGCCTTCTTTGCTGCTGCACACTGTTCGTCGGTCTTGTCGTTGCGTTCCTGAACATAAATTGCATCGATGAGGGCTGCAACCTTGTCTGCTGCCTTCTTGTCCTTTGCGTCTTTGTTGCATCCTGCGAAAGTAAATGCGAGTAGTGCACAAATCAGCATCATGAAAAAATTCTTTTTCATTTTTTTTCCTTCCTTTCCAGAAATATATTTAAATAAAAAATGCCCCGATTTTCCAAAAAGAAATTCAGGGCAATTGTTTGCGTGTCATATAAACGCTTTGCATGAGTAAAATGCAAGTACGACCAATTGCTCGTGATCTGGAATTTATTCCTGTACTATTATAGACGGCAGGTTTCCTGACTGAAGGATCACCGCCTTTACCAAACCTTCCCGGAATAAATCCAGTGGCATTATCTGGCAAAGACTCCCCAATCACAGTGACGAGATCGTGCAGGATTTTAACCTGCTTCCCTTTTAACTGGTTCTTGCTTTTGCAGACCAGCACCGGCTACTGTTATGGCGTGTATGATAACACTATTTTATTTTGTATTCAACATAGAAAGGAATTGACCATTCCCACTTCCAGTCATCCTTGCTTATCTGTTTCCTGATAAAATCTGCACCAAGTGAAATGTTCCAGTTTTTGTTCGGTGTAATCCAGAGTCGTGGATAGAGTTCCCATGAGGTACGGGTTTCATCGCTGTCATCAAGATTGATTGCGGCGTGATACATGAACCTTGGTTTGACTGCAAATACTTCAGTAAATGGAATCAGGAACTGTGTTGCGGCATAAAGAGGAACTTTTTCTGCTGTAGTTGATTTTCCAGCTTCTCCTTCAAAAGTAAAGTGAACAGGGCCAAAGTAAGATCTGTAGTTAAAGGAAACAATATGGCAGAGACTAAGATCAGTATCGTTTTTATTGATAAGAGGCGATAATCCTGTATTTGCAACAAAAGGTTTAGCATTATAGCTGTAGGTGAGGGTCGCATACATTTTGTTTACGAAGCCGTTTAATTTCGGAGTGTAATAAAGGCTTGCAGCAAAAATCCTGTCGTAGTTTGGGTCTCCGTCTTTCTTTGTTTTTCTAAAACCTGTAGTTCCGTTCAGTTTAAATGGATATGAGGAATCAATCGTTGAAAAATCGTAGCCAAGAGCACCGTTTATAGCAAAGAAATCTTCTGTCTTTGTCGCAGTTTCAACTTTACTTGAAGTCTCTCCTACAGGAAGTGAAAGTCCAAATGTCCATCCATTCCATTCTGACTTGGCACCAACTCCGCTTTCTCCCCAGCGTGAAGCTCCTGTATAGGTTTCCGAAATCTGAAAAAAGTTGCCGGGAAGATAGTATGAATATAGTTTGCCCCCAGAAATTTCAAGAAGCTGATTTCCCATCGGACGAACTCTTACAAAGGCCCTCTTTATTTCCATGCGCTGAGAAAGTTCTTCTGATTTTTCCATGGCTGGAATGCGGTAGTAAATTTTTCCGCCTGCTGTAAGTTTGTCAGTTGAAAGAATTACATCTCCAAGAAGATAATTCTTTCCGATTTTTTTTATCATCTCATCTGATTTGCTGTCATAGTCTTCCTGAGCAATATTTCCTCCCCATAAAAGATTACCTTTGAATTCAAGTTCCTTTGCAAAGACTGTGGAAATAAAAAGAGAAACGGTAAATGCTATTAAAATTTTTTTCATGAAAATCGCCTTGTGTTAATAATTTTTGAAAAGAAATTATATTAAATGTTTTTTTTATTCAAGGTGTGCTGAAATAATTTTTGCTATAGGCAAGTCTATATTAAATTTGACCAAAACTTATAATTTGATTATTCTTATACATATACCCCTATGGGGTATAATGACTATAAGGAAGAAATTCATGAAAACTAAGAAATCTACAGAAGAAACATGTCCATTTTGCTCTGGAAAGCGCAAGGAAAGGCAGGATAAGGAATATAAGGATTTGATGAATCGACTAAAGCGTATAGAAGGACAGGTTCGCGGTGTAGAAAATATGCTGGAAAACAGTGCCTACTGCACTGACGTTATTCTTCAGGTTTCTGCAATAACTTCTGCGCTTAACAGTTTTAACAAGGTTCTACTTGCAAATCATATGAAGACTTGTGTCGTTGAAAATATTAGGAATGGCAATGACTCTGTAATAGATGAACTTATGGATACCTTCAGAAGGATGATGAAGTAGGAGGCGGTCATGAAAAGATACAATGTGACAGGTATGAGTTGTGCCGCCTGCGTTGCGAGAATTGAAAAAGCCGTTAATTCTGTGGAGGGAGTTTCATCCTGTTCAGTAAATTTACTTACAAATTCCATGGGAGTGGAAGGTTCTGCCGATTCATCTTTAATCATCAAGGCTGTTGAAAATGCAGGCTATGGAGCATTCCCAGTTGGGGATGAGAAATCAGGAAGTGAAAATAAGGAATTAAAAATTAGTAATGGGGAAGTGTCTAAATTAAGAAAGCGTTTAGTTGCTTCTGTTCTTCTTCTGGTTCCGTTGATGTATGTCTCCATGGGGCATATGATGTGGAACTGGCCTCTGCCATCTTTTTTTATTGGCAATCATGTAGCCATGGGACTCTATGAACTTTTGCTTGCAGGTCTTGTAATGGTCATAAACCAGAAGTTTTTCATAAATGGATTTAAAGGGCTTGTTCATCGTTCTCCAAACATGGATTCTCTTGTGGCCCTTGGAGCAACAGCATCTTTTGCTTACAGTGTCTATGCCCTTTTTGCCATGACGGGAAATGTTTTGTCTGGTGATGAAAATCAGGTCATGTATTATATGGATCAGTTTTATTTTGAATCTGCCGCAACCATTTTAACTTTAATCACTATAGGAAAAACTCTTGAGGCCTACTCAAAGGGAAAGACAACTGATGCACTGAAGACTCTTATGGATCTAGCTCCCAAAACGGCAGTGCTCCTTGTAAATGGGAAGGAAATTCTTGTTCCAGTTGAAGAAGTCAAAAAAGGAGATAGCTTTGTTGTCAGACCCGGTGAAAAGATTCCTGTTGATGGAATTGTTATTGAAGGAGAAAGTGCAGTCAATGAATCTGCCCTTACGGGAGAGAGTGTTCCTGTCGATAAAAAATCAGGCGATGAAGTTTCTACCGCAACAATAAATACATCAGGGTATCTTATCTGTGAAGCTACAAGAGTCGGCCAGGACACAACCCTTTCGGAAATAATCAGGATGGTAAGTGATGCTGCCAGCACAAAAGCTCCAATAGCAAAAATTGCAGACAGGGTTTCTGGAGTATTTGTTCCATCCGTCATTGGAATTTCATTGGTAACTTTTATTATATGGATGATGGTTGGCCAGCCTTTGGGTTTTGTTCTTTCTCGTGCTGTTTCTGTTCTTGTCATTAGCTGTCCATGTGCTTTGGGGCTTGCAACTCCTGTTGCCATTATGGTTGGAAATGGAGTTGGTGCAAAAAACGGAATTCTTTTTAAGACTGCCGCATCCTTGGAACAGGTTGGAAAGACACAGATCATTGCATTGGATAAAACCGGAACAATAACTAGCGGAGTCATGCAGGTTACTGATATTTTCCCTGCAAAAAATGTGTCTAACGAGATTTTGATTTCTGTTGCAGCCTCCCTTGAAGCAAAAAGTGAGCATCCGATTTCAAAGGCAATTATGAAATGGGCAGAAGAAAAATCCGTTGAAGTAAAGGAAACCGATAACTTTGAAACATTTTCCGGCAATGGGTTGTGTGCTTATCTTGAAGGTGAAAAAATCTTTGGCGGAAACCTAGACTTTGTTTTAAAACCTATTGGTTCAGTTCCTTCTGAAATTAAAAATAAAATGAAGGAATTTTCAGGGGAAGGAAAAACACCGGTTCTCTTTGCAAGGGGGACAGACCTCCTTGGAATCATTGCAGTTGCAGATACAATAAAAGAAGATTCAGCCAGCGCTATCAGTCATCTTAAGAAAATGGGAATTCATGTTGTGATGGTGAGCGGAGACAATGAAATTACTGCCAATTCCATTGCTGCAAAAGCGGGCGTTGATGAAGTTGTAAGCGGAGTAAAACCCGATGGAAAAGAAGCTGTTATAAAACTGCTTAAGGAAAACGGAACGGTTGCCATGGTTGGTGATGGCATCAATGATGCTCCGGCTTTGACTTTGGCAGATACTGGAATTGCCATTGGAGCTGGGACAGATATTGCCATTGATGCGGCAGATGTTGTTCTCATGAAAAGCAGTTTGATGGATGTAGTACGTGCTATTAGGGTAAGCCGTGCTGCAATAAGAAACATCCACGAGAATTTATTCTGGGCATTCTTCTATAATATTATAGGAATTCCTTTGGCTGCCGGATGCTTCATAAAGGCTTTTGGCTGGCAATTGAACCCAATGTTTGGTGCGGCTGCCATGGGACTTTCAAGTTTCTGCGTTGTTTCAAATGCACTCAGACTTAACTTTGTGAATGTAAACGACTGCAGAAAAGACAAAACCGTAAAAAATCCTGTGAATAAGGATTTGATAGATAAATCAATTTTTAAGGAAGGTATGATTATGAAAATCAGTGTTAAAGGTATGATGTGTTCTCATTGTGAAGGTCATGTAAAGAAGGCTCTTGAAGCAATTGAAGGAATTACAAGTGCGATTCCGGATCACGAAAAAAATCTTGTTGTAATTGACACTTCAAAAGCTGTAGGTGAAGAAGCAATCAAGTCTGCCATAACCGATGCAGGTTACGAATACTGTGGTATTTTGGAAGCATAAACGATAATTGTATTCTATATAGAATGTCAGTCGGTTATGATACGGACTGACATTTTTTTTGAAATTTATTTATATCTATAATTCTCCTGTTATATTTTGAACTGGATTATTCTCAGAAAAGTTGCCAAGAACGAAAGCTTCTCAATCCAGTCGTCCGATAAAAAAATAATATAAATATTTCATCCTTTATCACAAAATGATAAGGGGTGCAATATATATTATATTTACAAGTTCAACGTCGAAAAAAAAATCAAAAAAGCTTTTAAAAGTTGACGATTTGCAACTTGGGTACTATATTCATATTCCCTAATTTTTGGGCAGAGAAAAGAAAGTTCTTTGACATTGCAAAGGAAGGAAAATCAGAAAGTAGGTCGACGGGGTCGGCGCGAAAAAAACTGTCGGGAAACCACATCCTGAATAAAAAGTGGTGAGGGAGTTTAGCTTACCGAAAGGTATTTCGTTCCAGTCGCATTTATTGCAAGGTAATAAAAATGACTAACATGAACACATCTTATTATTTCAAAGAAATTTCAAAAATTCCGGTTCTTACTTCAGAAGAAGAAAAGGCATTGGCTGCAAAAGCTCGCGCAGGAAACAAATGGGCACAGAACAAATTGGTTGAACACAATCTTCGCCTTGTTGCAAAAATCGCAAACAAGTATCAGGGGTATATGGAAATGGAAGACCTCATGTCAGCTGGAAATATTGGTCTCATTAAGGCTGCTGCAAAGTTCAATCCGGAAAATGGAGCCAAATTTTCTACCTACAGTGCCTTCTGGATCAGGGCTGAAATTCAGCAAGCAATTCGCGACACTTCAACAGGAGTAAGATTTCCTGCTACAAGATTTGAAGATATGAAGAAGTGGAAGGTAGCAAGTCTTGATAAGTCAATCGGTTGTGATGAAGACGGTGATGTAACACTGGGCAATTTGATTGAAGATGAAAAGTTTGGGGATCCTCAGGATGAAGTGTGTGAAAAAGAAACCCACATTCAGCTTGAGAAGTCTCTTGGCAAACTTGACGAAAGAGAAATGACTGTTATGGTAAAGCGCTTTGGTCTTGATGGAAGTGAACCATTAAGCCTCTCGCAGATTGGCAAGGAAATGGGGTATTCCAAAGAAACAATTCGCAAAATAGAAATGAATTCCCTTGAAAAATTGAGGGAAAATATTCTCTGTGAAAACGGATACGGCAACTGTGCCGCATAAAAAAAAAGTATGTATGCGTTAATGATGCCTTAGGGCATTTTAAATCAATAGTTTAATGTCAGTGAACAGAAATGTTCCTATATTAAATACATAGCCCTGATGAGTGGGCGAGAAAATAAAGACGGAAGGTGAATATGATAGGAAATGCAATTACAAAGGTTAAGAATTTGAATGAAAATGAAGCATTGGCCATTGCCTACTATCTCTATCAGCTTACAGTTGATGTTGAAGATTTGGCAAGCCACGAAGAAATCCAGTGGCTCTACAATGCTCTTGTTGATAGATTGAATTTGCAGGCACATTCAGAAGCAATTATGAATGCCCTCATTAGAAAACTCGTTAAGACAAGGGTGCTTACACCTATTAATCCCGGCGATAAGTACAGGAATCCTTTTAGTTACAGGGGAAAACTCAAGGTGAACTTCCGCGAGGATGATTCAACTATGGAAAATTGCGGCAACTGGGATACAGATAACTTGCGGGACATTAATCTTGTTCGCGTATTGTTTTCTGGCCGTAATTCCAATTTTGCAAAGGTTGCGGCCCTTACATTCTTTACAAAGCCTGGAACCTTTGATGAAAATACGGTGGATTTGCCTTCAAGAATTCCTGTGCCTGCAAAAGTGAAGAAGGCTGTTGACGATAAGAGTTCAATTCAGTTTGCCGTGGATACTCTTAAGCTTTCGGAAGGTGAAGCAAAGATTCTTCTCTGTGCTTACAGACTTCAGAGCTGTAAGGAAGCTTATATGGTTGCAAACGATTTGTTCCGCCATGATGATTTAACCCGTTACGAAATTCTTTCAAAGTGTTCTAATAAATCCCAGAAAGAAATCCGCATGGCCCTTAAGGATGACAGAAAACTTAAGGCTTTTGGTTTAATGGACTGTGACGCTGATATGGATGAGGATGCCATCGATGCAATTCGCGAAAAGGACATGTCCCTTTATTTTACAGACATCGTAAAAAATGAAAGGAATGCAAAGAGTTATGATCTGAATTCCTTCAGCGTGTCGCAGGAACAGACTGATGTTGCAGTTCAGCTTTTGAAGTCAAACAATCCGTGCAATATACTTTTGCTGGGTGCTCCCGGTGCGGGCAAGACAGAATATGCCAAGGCTTTGATCAGACAGGCTGGCCTTAAAATGACATCTTACAAGAATGAACTTGAAGTTAGCGGAAAGAAGGATGATGACGATGTGGAGGTAAAAGCCCTCAGCCGTCTCAATTGCTACCTTTCCCTTAAAAAAGAAGATTCAGTTCTTGTGGTTGATGAGGCAGAAAATGTGCTCAAGACCAAGGAATTCAGTTTCTTTGGAATGAAGCTCAGCTCGCCTCAGAAAGGTACGGTCAACAGAATGCTTTCGGAAACTTCTGAAAACAAGGTCATCTGGATTGTAAACTATACTTCCGAAATGGATGAATCCACATTGCGCCGCTTTACCTACAGCATCAAGTTCAATGCCATGCCAAAGGAAACTTTGCGTTCCATTGCGGCAGGAAAACTCAAGTCGGTTAAAATGCCTGTTACCCTCAAGAACGACATCCTCGACATGTTCAGCACTTACAAGGTAACTGGTGCTTCCGTTGACAATGTTGTAAAGGCCATCAACTCTTTGGACTACCAGAAGGGGAAGGAAGACAAGGTTCGCAAGGACATCAAGTCTGTCCTTGAAGCAAATTCTCAACTTCTGTTCGGTAAAAAGAAAATTCGCGATTCCGTTAAGAAGTCCTACGATTTGTCTGTACTCAACACTTCTATTGAGGCTAATGAAATTGTTGAAATGCTCAAGGCTGCGGAAGAGTACAAAAAGGAAAACCAGGCTACGGAAGGAAATGAAGGGGTACGCTGTCTTTTCTATGGACTTAGCGGTACTGGAAAAACTGAACTTGCCCGTTACATTTCTGAAATTCTTGGCAAACCTCTTCTGCTCAAGCGCTGTTCAGACATCATTGACCCTTATGTAGGCAGAACCGAACAGAATATTGCCGCAGCCTTTGAAGAAGCGGAAACAACAGATTCCATTTTGCTTTTTGACGAAGCAGACAGTTTCTTTGCTGATCGTGCAGGTGCAAAGCAGTCCTGGGAAAGAACCCAGGTCAATGAATTCCTTACACAGATGGAAGAGTTTTCTGGCATCTGCATCTGCACAAGCAACCTCCGCAAGATTATGGACCCTGCAATGCTTCGCCGTTTCCACATCATCAGTGAGTTTAAGGCTCTTGATGAAAGGGGAATCAAGACATTGCTCAACTCTTTCTTTGGCAAGTACAAGTTTACTGATGAACAGGTTGAAAAGCTCTGCAAGTATGATTCCGTAACACCAGGTGACTTTGGAAGCCTTAACGGCAAGATTCGTTTTGTTCCTAAGGACAGATTGGATTCTGAATACATAGTTAGGGAACTTGTAAAAATTCAGGATGAAAAAAGAATGAACGGAGTTGGCAAGATAGGATTTGCCAGCTAAGTTGCTATCACTCATTTTTGGGAGAAATTTATAGTATGTTTATCGAACCAAGATTACCAGACCACACAGACATTTGGACAGCAAACCTTCAGAGCAGAATCATTCACTGCTTTGGTGACATCGAGGAAAATATGGCGGAAAGCATCATCGCTCAGTTGCTTTACCTGGATGCTCAGTCTAACGATGAGATTCAGTTTTACATCAACAGCTACGGCGGAGATGTAACTGCTGGCCTCGCAATCTACGACACAATCAAGCACATCAAGAGCCCAGTGCGCACAATCTGCGTGGGCAAGGCCATGAGCATGGGTGCAGTTCTTCTTAGCGGCGGAACAAAGGGCAAAAGATGTGTCCTTCCAAACTCAACAGTTATGATTCACCAGGCTTTGGGCGGTGCTAAGGGACAGTCCAGCGATGTTGAAATCGAAGCCATGGAACTTAAGCACTGTAAGGATAGTCTCAATAAGATTCTTGCCGAAAACTGCAACAAGCCTTACGAAGAAGTTGTAAAGGATACTGACAGAAACTTCTACCTTCACGGGAAAGAAGCTGTTGATTACGGTATCGTTGATGTAGTCCTTTGATCCAGCAATTGAAATGCTGCCACCTTGACCCAGGTAATACTGTAAAGCAGGGGTGAGGTGGTAATTTTTTCCATCTAATTTAAACCCTGAAAAAAAAGGAGGGCATCTATGATAAAAGGAAGAGACTTGGAAGAAATATTGCCCTTTCCGCTTAAAATTGAACACAATTTTGACATGGAAAGAATAAATGATTATCTAAAAGACGGCGTCGATGACATTATAAGGGAACATAATGAAAATTATGAAGGCAAGGTGGAAGAGATTGTCTATCACATGGTTGATTACGAGGAAAGTGATTATAACCTGGCGTGGAATGAATTTGTAGTTTCAGTAGGAAATGAAATTGTCTTTAGAGGATTTGTTTCCGATGAGTTTGATGATTCTGAAGGGAATGTTGATTTCTATGAAACAATTTTTTCGGTAATAGAAGAAGTTCTTTGTGTGCACCATGATAAAATTGTTGAGCAACAGATACTCAATGCAGAAAAATTAGAGGAGCTTGAAAAAGAAAGGTATGATGAAATCCTTTATGCTCATTATGCAGTCGAGCATGATGCCAGAGCTATTATATACTTAAAAAGGCTTACAAAACGGTATCCCAATTCCTCGTACAAAGCAAGGCTGCGCAGGGGATATTTAAACGGTATTTATGGAATTAAGAAAAATTTAAAGCTTGCTAATAAAATGAAAAATAACAGAAGGGAGAAATATTTCTAACATAATTAAATGCACTTGTTATTTAATGCTGTAAATCCGTATTATAATTGAATTATGGCTTTCAAAATTATTAGAAACGACATTACTAAAGTCTCGGCCGATTGCATTGTAAATACTGCAAATCCTCTTCCTCTAGTTGGAAGGGGAACAGATTCTTCAATTTATAAAGCTGCAGGAGAAAAGAAACTTCTTGCTGCCCGTGAAGAAATCGGAGTGATTGAACCCGGCCATTCTGCCTGGACTGAAGCATATAACCTTAAACAGAAAGGAATCAAATACATAATTCATACTGTTGGAACCAAATATGAAGATGGAAAAAACGGTGAAGTGGAAATACTCCGCAGTTGTTATTCTTCCAGTCTGAATCTGGCAAAGAAACTGAAGTGCAAGAGCATTGCAATTCCTTTGCTTGCTACAGGGTTCTACGGATTTCCTAAAGAACTTGGTCTTCAGGTTGCAGTGGATGAAATCAGCAAATTCCTGCTTTCGAATGGAATCGAAGTAATCCTTGTCGTTTATGACGAAAAATCCTACATCATTTCTGAAAAGCTTTTTGATGATGTCCAGAACTTTATTGACAAGAATTTTGTAGATGAAAGTTTGTATGATGAAGATACTTCTGGTTATCGTGAATGGTTTGAGCTGGAAGAAAAGGGGTTTGATTCTGATGAAGAATTAAAACGTCCGCATGCTGTGAAAGAAAAAAATAAAAAAACTTCTTCTTCACGAGAATTTAGTGCATTAAGAAATGCGATTGTTACTGAATATACTTTGAAAAAAGCAGATGCTGGTCTGGATATGCCCGTTGGTGCATCTGCTGGGAAAAAGCGTTTCAGTGATGTTGATGTCTTTATCTCATCTTCCTCAGATTCCATGAATTTTCAGAATACTTTGCAGCAGCTTATTTCAGAAAGAAAACTTGAGAATTCGGAAGTCTATACAAAGGCATTCATTGACCGCAAGTTCTTTTCAAAAATTATCAGCAACAAAAATTATGTTCCAAAGAAAATGACGGTAATGGCATTAGGTCTAGCTTTGGAATTAAAGCCTAAAGAATATGAGGATTTTTTGGCCAGCGCTGGATATGCCTTTATGCCATCAAGCAAGTTTGATCTGATCATCAAGTACTGTGTAATGAAGGGCATATACAATCTGGTTGAAGTGGATATGATTCTTGATTCACATGGAGAAAACTGTTTCGCACCCGATTAATTGTCGCCAGGAAGGCGACCTGGTGCAGGGTTAAAGTCGGTATCATTGAATCAAAAACAAGATTTAATGGAGGAGTTAACCATGAAACAGGGACTTACAGAAATCGTATTTATTTTGGACAGAAGCGGGTCTATGAGCGGCTTGGAAGCAGATACTATCGGCGGTTACAATGCTTTTATTGAAAAGCAGAAGAAGGTGGAAGGTGAAGCTTATGTTTCCACTGTTCTTTTTAGCGATGGAAACCAGGTAGTTCATGACCGTGTTCCAATCAATAAAATCGAACCCATGAATGACACCCAGTATTCAGTAGGCGGCTGCACGGCTTTGCTTGATGCCATCGGCGGTGCAATTAATCATATCGGAAACATCCACAAACATGCTCGTGAAGAAGATGTCCCGGAAAAGACAATCTTTGTAATCACTACGGACGGACAGGAAAATTCCAGCCGTGAATATGACTACGCAAAAATCAAGACTATGATTGAAAAGCAGCAGGAAAAGTACAAGTGGGAATTTCTTTTTCTTGGTGCCAATATTGATGCCATTGGAGAAGCAGGCAAACTTGGAATCCGCAGTGACAGGGCTGTTCGCTATGAATGTGATGGAGTAGGTACCATGCTGAACTTTGCTACTGTTGGTGAAGCTATCATGCATGTGCGAAGCGGAAAAATGTTGAAGGCAAACTGGTCTGATAATATCGCTGAGTATCAGAGGAAAAAGAAAAGAAAATAATAATCGGAGGAAAAAATGTACGGAGCTATTTTGGGTGACATTATCGGTGAACCTTATGAATTTGACAGAGGAAACAAGTCAAAGGATTTTCCTATGTTCAGTGAGAATCCAACTTTTACGGATGATTCAGTAATGACAGTTGCCATAGCTGATGGAATCCTTAAGGCTGGACTTGATGCCGATGAAGAATCCATGAAGGATGCCATGATAAAAAGCATGCATCTTTGGGGACATAAATATCCCCATGCAGGGTATGGCGGTAAGTTCTATTTTTGGCTCTTAGCTGAAGATTCAGAACCTTATAACAGCTGGGGAAATGGTTCAGCCATGCGAGTTTCTTCTGTTGGTTGGCTCTTTGATACTTTGGAAAGAACAAGGGAAGTTGCCCGCTGGTCTGCAGAAGTTACCCATAATCATCCAGAGGGAATCAAGGGGGCAGAAGCTACGGCTTCTGTAATCTGGATGGCCCGTAATGGTTATTTCAAGAATCAGATTAAGGAATTTGTTGAAAAAGAATTCAAATATGATCTTTCAAGAACCTGTGATGAGATTCGTCCAAAATATCTTCATAATGAAAGCTGTCAGAAAACTGTCCCTGAAGCAATAACCGCTTTTCTTGAAGGTGCAAGTTTTGAAGATGTCATCAGGACTGCTGTAAGCCTTGGCGGTGACTGTGATACTTTGACTGATATCGCAACGGGAATGGCAGAAGCTTTCTTTGGATTACCGGAAGAATTCAAGGAAAAATGCATTGAGCTTACAACACCGGATATGCACAAAGTAATGCAGGCTTTTGAAGAAAAGGCAATTGCAAGAAAACCTCTTGAAGCCTAAAGTTCCTTAGACAATTGGATCAGGGCAGAAATCTTTTCTTTTGCAGGTTTTGCAGAAACTGCCCATCCATACGCTGTCGAATTGTTCGGCAGCGTTTTTTACAAAATCCATGTTGTTGCTTAAAACGCCGGCTTCAAAGTTTCGTGTGGTTTCAGCTTTCATTCCAAGCCCAGCCCCCGTAAGGTTTGCCGACCCTACATAGGCTGTTTTTAGATCGAATATGATTATCTTAAAGTGAACTCTTGGGCAGAGGACTCTTTCAACCCCTTCTATCAAAGCCGGGTATTTGTCAAAATCTTCCCTGAATGCAGGACCAGGTTCTTTTGCATGAATCAATCGGATTGCCACACCTTTTTTTGCAAGCTCAGAAAGAACTCCAAGAAGTGGTTTTGTTCCCCGTCCTTCCTTTACATAAAGATCCTTTATGTCTGCAGTTCCAATCCATAAAGTTTTCTTTACGGTCTTTATCCTTTCTATTACCTGTTCATAATGTTCTTCGTTGGCAATGTATAAGGTTTCTGCTTGCGAAACTTCTGAACTTTTCGTTGACTCTTTTTTCTTTTTTCCAAACATAATGACTGCCTATTATACCATGAATTTTCAGCTGTAAAGCAATTCATCCAATGCATTGAAAATTCCTTCAAGACATTCTTCCCGAGAATTGAATTTCTTTTCGCTGAAATTGTTGTCCAGGGAAAAAGTCCACTTCCCGGAATTCTTAAAATGGAATATGACCATTAGGTGATTTTTTACCTTCAGGTATTCGTGTCCTTTGGCGGATTTCTTCCACTTCTTTTTCTTGAAGCTTATCTTACGCTGCAATTTGTTTTTTAATGCTCCTTCTCTTTCCCTTGCCTTTTCCAAATCCCCTTCGAGTTTTCCTGCACAAATACATCCGCAGCCTAAGGTCATACCGGTTTGGGTGTTATGCATATGATGAACGTAACGGATTATCTGATGTCCGCACAGCCGGCAAATTTCAGACGGCTTACCTAAATCTGTTATTCCTGAGCAGATCCATCCTGTCATCGGAAACTCCGGGTCGTCCAGATGATTGACTGCATTTTTTAACTGTTCGCGAAGTTCATCAGAAATATTGTCCAAATCAGGTGATTGCACTTCAACTTCAGAATTAGGTTCTTCTGGTTCTTCTGTAATTTCAATCTCAGTTTCTTCAATTTCATCTGTGTTTTCAGGTACTATGACTTTTTCCTGAGTCTGAAATTCATATTCTTCTGTTTCTACATCGTCTTCATAATGGGGAAGATCCCTGTATTCGATTTCTTCATCTTCTTCAATTATTTCAGGGACTGTTATTTTCAATTCATTTTTTTGTAGTATATCCATTTCCAAAGCTTCAAGAGCAAGTGAATTCTGGATTTTGGGCAAACTGTCATGCTTGCGGGTAAAATACTCTGCGCTGATGGACCTTGGCTGGTTCATTCCTTCAAACTGCACAGAATAAACCTTACGCTTACTGTCAAAGGAGAGGACTTTGCCTGTTCCGAAAATGTGGTGTTCTATTGTCTGAAGTTCGGAATTTTCTGGAGCCGGAAGTTCATCAAGCATTTGAAGGTTCAGTCGCTGAATGTATTCAAAACTTTCCTTTTCAAGTTCGCTGCTGATTTTTCCGATTCGCTGGTAGTTTGTTTCTCCTATTTCATAGAGGAAACGGGATGGAAGTTTTTTTATGCCTTGCTGCCCCAATCCTTCGCTGTCCATAATGTAAAGAATTTCCCGGGAACGGGTAATTGCAACATAGCATAGACGGCGCTCTTCTTCCAATCCAAGTTTCTTTCTTTCCTCTATGCTTTTTGAGTTTGGAAAAATTCCTTCTGAAAATCCTATGGTAAAAACAACTGGGAATTCCAGACCCTTTGAAGCATGAATCGTCATGAGTTTTACCGCCTCGCACGGTTTGTCTGTGTCTTCTGCCGACATCAATGCAATCTGCTGCAGGAATTCTTCAAGATTTATATCTTCCCCAAATCCATTCTCAAATTCATTTGCAATGCGTTTGAATTCTGAAAGGTTATCAAGGCGTTCTTCGTCACCAAGTTTACGGATGTATTTTTCATATCCTGAATCATTGCAAACTCTGTTTACAAGTTCACTGATTTTTACGAAATCCTTCATGTTCTTCAGTTTTTCCATTGAAGAAATAAATTCTGCCGCTCCGCTTCCCTTGAAGGCTGGATCCAAAAGATGGGTCTTAAGAACTTCGTAAAGGCTTTTTTCTGAAAGCTTATCCTGGTCAAAAAGATTGATGTCGTTGTTGTCCCGCATGGCTTCAAGAGCTGCAAGCCTTACCCGGCCAAACTGCCTGCGAGGTTTGTTTATGATTCTTTTAAAAGAAAGATCGTCATTAAAAGCAATAAGTCTCAGGTAAGCAACCACATCCTGAACTTCCATCCTCTGATAGAATTTTACTCCACCGTAAATCTCGTAAGGAATGTTTTCTTCAACAAGTTTTCTTTCAACAAGTCTCGAAAGAAAGCTTGATCGGTATAAAATTGCAAAGTCAGAATAGGATTTTCTATGGCTTTTGCGAGTCTCTTTTATTGTTTTTGCAATCCATTCCACTTCGTCTTCCTCTGATTTGGAATGAATGTGGGTAACGATTGCCCCTTCATTGGATTCAGTAAAAAGATCTTTTTTCAGTCTAAGTTCGTTCTTTTCAATGAGGGTATTTGCACACTTAAGGATCTGTGGAGTAGAACGATAATTCTGGTTCAGTATGATGGTTTTAGTGCTGGGGTGAGTTTTGTCAAAATCTACAAGAAGCTTTACATCGCTTCCCCTCCATTCGTAGATGTTTTGATCCGGATCTCCAACTATCATGAGGTTTTTGTATTGGGCGCTCAAAATGTCTATGAGTTCCATTTCCGTATTTGAAGAATCCTGAAATTCATCCACCATGATGTAATTAAGTCTCGATTGCCATTTTGACCTGACTTCTTCATCATTCTTCAAAAGGTAAAGGGCATAGCTCAAAAGGTCTGAAAAGTCCAGGCTGTAGATTGCCTTTTGCCGCTGGAGATATTCCTCTAGAATCTGGTCGTTGATGTTTTTTATTTCAACAAGGATCTGAACTTTCTCTGGATTGCACATTTTAGGCACATAATCCAGATTCTTCTTGAACATGGCGATACCCTTTAAAAATCTTTGGAAACAGGCGTGGTCAAGTTTTAGTTCGTACTTTGCATAGATTTCTTCGAGGATGGATTTTTGCTGGCAGGTGTCGATAATCTGAAAACCTTTTGTAAGAAACAATTTTTCAGGGTCTTCACGAATCATCCTTGCACAAAAACCGTGATAAGTGCAAATTAAGGAGGTGGAATATTCAGGTCCAATGAGGTTTGAAATTCTTTTTTTCATTTCCCCCGCAGCTTTGTTTGTGAAAGTTACGCAGAGAATATTTGAAGAGTCAATTCCATATTCTTTTACAAGGTATGCATAGCGGCTTACAAGTAGTTTTGTTTTTCCTGAGCCTGCACCTGCAATTACGCGGACATAGCCTTCCGTGTTCTGTACGGCAAGTGTCTGTTTGTCATTAAGTTTTGAAAAAATATCCATAGTCTGTCCCAATAGAAAATATAGTAAGGAATTGGGCATCGGCAACCGAATTCCTTACGGTTTTATTTTATGGGAGCATGGTGAAAAAATTGTGTCACTTTGTAAAAAAAAGGATTTAGAATTAAATTAGAGTTTCAATGTCTTTTTTGCCGGGTTTTATCCTGTCAAACTTTCCTTTTCCTGATAGAGCAGCCTCTTGAAGAAAGTTGTCCGTCAGCTTAAAAGAATAGTCTTCAGTTTTAATGAAGTTTAATAGAACCTGATATTCCTTGTTATCCTTAAAATCGGAAAATGAAATGCTGAAGGTAAACCAGAGTTCATGAGCTTTTCTGCCATCTTCATTCGTAGAAACTGAATCCGTAATTCCTTCTCTGCTTTTCTGAAGTATTTTATTTTTGATCCTGATTTTATTTCCATTGGAATCTTTAACTTCATAAACGGATATTATTGCACTGATGTCAAAAAGGATGAAGTCTTCAAGTTTCATGCGGGATGATGAAAAACTTTTTGAAAAGGAACTTCCTTTCAGGCAAAGAAGCAGCCAGTTGTTTTCAAACATGACAAAGAGAAGGGGAAGTGCTGAAATTTCCGTAGTTCTGTCTGTTGTGAAATTCTTGATTATAAATTTAAGCAGTGTTCCATCCTGAAGACTTTCCATAATGACTTTTTCAAAGTACTTGTTCCATGTAGAACCAAAATCCGTGTGTGGAAATGCAAACTGAATTCTGTCTGCAATTTTTTTTCCGCTGTCTCTAGTTGTTTTTGAAGCCCGTTTTGTTAGGGAATTTATGCCCCTGGAAAAACTTGAATAAAGATTGCTTCCGTAAAGCATCATTTCTGAAAGTCGCTTTGCCAAATGCAGTGCAAGACTTTCGTGTTCATTCAGGGTAATGTCACTGATTGTAAAGTCTGGGTCTTCGTAGTAGTAGCCACCGTATTCTTTGCTTAGTTTTAAGGGGGCACCAAAATCTTGCATTAATATATTTCTGTATCTGAAAACAGCCCTTCTTGTAACTTCAAGTTTTTCTGCAAGATAATCAACGGAAGGAAAGTTGCCGTTTCTGATGAGAAGATCCATTTTAAGCAGACGCTCATATTCCTTTATGGGCGAATTGATAAGATCAGATTTGTTCATGGCTAATATTTGATTTTTGGATCAAGTCCGCAAAGGTTCTTACAGTCAGGACATTTTACTTTAGCCTTTCCAAAGGAGCTTTTAAAAATATCCAGGATGCTAGGAGATGGAATCTTAGCATTGAAACTTTTCTTGCAGTTATGGCAATAGAAAAGGGCAGTCTGTCCTGGAATAGGCGGAACCAAATTTGAATTTGGAATCATAAAAGCCTCCTTTGTTAATCATAATTATAATATAAGCACAGTGACAGGATTTGTCACTTTTATTTAAAAGATTTCTTAATCTGTTTTTATTTAAAGTGCACAATCTTGTCACTCATCAGTAATATACTATTTCTCGTAAAGGAGGTGTATTGCCGTGAATAATTCTTTGTTTTGGGACAGAGTGATATTGTACCTGCAGCATACAAGCAATGAAGAAATATATTTTTTTCTTGGAATGCTCACTGGATTTGCAATGGTGGGTTTTGTAATCTATCTGCTTATTAAAAAATTTGATGAGTAGGATGTTGCACGAGTGCAAAGTTCATGTGCAAAATGGCAAGGGGGAACTTTTCTTTAAGCTTGCAAAATCTAATTTGCGAAAGGAAATAATTAATAAATTGCCCTAGAACAATGCGTTGCGTTCCAATAATTTAAAAGATGAAATTTTATCAATTCATGATACAATGAAAGAATGACAAATAACGATTCTTTCAAACCTTATGTTGATAGTGGCAGATCCTTGTCTGAAATCACTATCTCTTCAGTAATCTCTGGAATTCTTATTTCCATTGTATTCGGTGCGGCCAATGCTTATCTTGGCCTTCGCGTTGGCCTTACGGTTTCGGCTTCCATTCCTGCTGCCGTAATCGGAATGAGCATTTACCGTGTAATTTCAAGAAAGGAAACCAGGCTAAATCCGTAATGTACGGAATGGCTTTCGGTGCTTTCATAAAGCTTATCATTGATGGTCTTCATCTTGTTGCAGACACAATTGTTGTAAAGACTTCAAAGTTCCACGGGGAAATCCATTCAAATGTTTATCCTGCCCTTGTTGGCGTCGGTTACATCTGTGGACTGAAAATTTCAACCTTGATGTTTGCCGATAGTCTTTTGGGTTGGGTTGTAATCATTCCTATGATCCATACTTTCGGTCAGGATGCCGTAATGTTCCCTGCAAAAATCACCATCGGTGAAATCTGGGAAAATGCTGGGGCTGCAGGTTTGTGGTCAAGTTATCTCCGTTACATCGGTGCAGGTGCCGTTGCTGGAGCAGGTATCATCAGCCTTGTTAAAAACCTTCCTTCAATGTTTAGATCTTTTGGAGCATCCGTAAAGGGATTGAAGAACTCTTCAGGTTCAGCATCAACTGAAAGAACAGCCAGGGATCTTCCTTTGACAGTCGTCCTTGTTATGATTCTTGTCCTTCTTGTTTTGATTGCGGCTCTTCCGGTAATTCCAGTTGGTCCATTCGGAACTCTTCTCATTTTGATTTTTGGATTCTTCTTTGCTTCGGTTTCTGCACGTATGACGGGAATCGTAGGAAGCAGCAATAACCCGGCTTCGGGAATGACTATTGCAACTCTTCTTGTTGTTACAATTCTACTTAAGGTCACGGGACATGTAGGTGCTGCAGGAATGGTTTCAGCCCTTACAATCGGAGCCATAGTCTGCATCGTAGTTGCCCTTTCAGGTGACATGGCACAGGATTTGAAGACAGGTTATATTCTTGGTGCAACACCTCAGAAACAGCAGGTTGGTGAATTTATCGGCGGTACAACTGCTGCAATTGCCATCGGCTTTATCCTTTACTTGCTTAACAATGCATGGGGATTCGGTTCTGCAGAACTTGCAGCTCCTCAGGCAACTTTGATGAAGATGATCGTTGAAGGTGTAATGAACGGAAATCTTCCTTGGGCTCTTGTTTTCATGGGAGTGTTTATTGCTGTCATCATTGAGCTTCTTGGGCTTCCTTCACTTCCATTTGCCCTTGGACTTTATCTTCCAATTGCTTTGAATGCCTGTATCTTTGTTGGCGGTGTTGTTAGAAGTGTTGTGGAAAAATCCAAGTGTAAGTCAGAAGAAGAAAAGACCGAAAAAATCAATAACGGCATTTTGTGCTGTTCAGGAATGATTGCCGGTGAAGGTCTTACAGGAATTCTCTTTGCCGTTCTTGCAGTTGTTTCCATTGGCGATGGTAAAACTCTGCTTGATGCAATTAACATCGGTGCAAAATTCAACCTTGGGCAGATTGGATCTTTGCTTGTCCTTGCAGCAATCATTTTCTATCTTTTGAAGAATGCGGTTCTTTCAAAGTCAGAAGCAAAAGAAACTGCAGTTGAAACAGAATAAGAATTACCTTGATTTTGTTCCTTCCGTTAGGGAAAGACTCGAGTGGAAGGAACTTGAAACCGGCATGATTCAGATAAAAATGGAAAATGCCGGTGTCTTTAATTTCATTGCCCAGAAATTTTTCGGAAGACCAAGATACAGTTACATCGATCTTGAAGAGTTCGGATCTTTTATCTGGAAACAGATTGACGGAAAAAGAACAATTTTTGAAATAGGAAAATCAGTCAGCGAAAAGTTCAAAGAGAAAGCTGATCCCCTTTATCCAAGGTTGGGTCAATACTTCAAGACATTGCAATTACATGGATTCATAAAAGCAGAATAAAAAAAGCTTCGGTAAGCATATCGCCTGCCGAAGCTTTTCTGTTTTATCTTGTTCCCTTATCGTAAGGAATTCCTTCTGCTTTTGGTGCCCTTGATTTCTTTGAAGTAAATGCAAGAACCAAAAGTGAAATAATGTAAGGCAGCATCTTGTAGACATCACCTGGAACAAGATGGACCAATGCGTCGAATGCCGTGTAAGTATCCGCAATCGCACGGAATACACCGAACAAAAGTGCGCTGGACGCAATTCTCAATGGATTCCACTGACCAAAAATCATTACGGCAAGGGCAAGAAATCCCGCACCTGCAACTCCGTACTGGAAATCCCATTGTGAATTTGAAGCAGAGATGTAGATGAGCCCTCCGATACCGCCGCAGAAACCCGAAATCAAAACACCTGCGTAACGCATCTTGTAAACATTAATGCCAACGCTGTCTGCAGCCTGAGGATGTTCTCCGCAAGCCATAAGGCGCATTCCAAACCTTGACTTGAAAAGGATAACGAAAGCAACGGCAACAAGTATAAGTGTCAGAATCATGTAGATGTTGAATTCAACTCCAAGAGCCTTGATGAGAAAGACCTTGCGGCTCTCGATGTAGTCAAGGATAGCACTTGGGTTTGTTCCTCCTGAGCGTACATTATTGAATGACTTTACGATTACTGTTGCGCCTGCAGTAGCAAGCATGTTCATTGCAGTTCCTACAAGAGTCTGGTCGGCTTTAAAGTTGATGGCAGAAACTGCAAGAAGCAATGAATAGATCATGCCAGAAATAATGCTTGTCAAAAGCGTAAGGAGAATCAGCATGAACGGTGACATTTCTGGAGTTGCAAGGTGAAGTACAAAAGCGCCGCCCAAAGCACCCATTACCATGACACCTTCAAGGCCAAGGTTAATGACACCGCTTCTTTCGCTGAACATTCCACCGTAAGCCACAAAAATCAAAACTGATGCATATATGAGTGTATATTGGATTAATAACATTATTCGTTTCCTCCCTTTTCTGCGTTTGCATTTTCCAAGTTTTTCTTTTTCTTGTCTGCAAGTTTAATGATGAAGTTCTTGAAAAGGAACATGAAGGCGCAACTGTAGATTATGATTGAAGAAATAAGGTCTGCAATCTGAGGATTGAAATACTTTGTGTCGATGAAACTTCCTCCCTGCGTAATGTGCTGAATGAAGTAACCTGCGAAAATTACACCGATAGGATTAAGTTCACCAAGGAAAGCAACTGCAATTCCATTGAATCCCATGCCCGGAACAACAGATGCTGTCTTCCATGGCTGGATGTCGGTTAAGTAGTAGAGGGATGCCCCTAGACCTGCAATTGCACCAGAAACTGCCATGGTAAGGATGATGTTTTTCTTTTCGCTCATTCCAGCATATTTTGCTGCATTCATGTTGAGTCCTGTTGCTCGGAGTTCATAGCCAAGTACTGTTTTTGTAAGCAGAATGTTTATGATGATTGCGACAATGATTGTAAGTGGAATTGCAATGGAAACGTATTCGTTGTCGTGGAAGAAGCTTCCTAATCCCAATGTTGGAAGAAGTGATTCAGGCGATACAGATTCAATGGAATATGTTTCCGACTTTGTGATGTTCATTACGGTTTCGTTTGCCATCATTACATTGACGATGTAAAGACTTATCCAGTTGAGCATGATTCCGGCAATGACTTCATTTACGTTGCAGAGGGCTTTTAAAAAACCTGTGAGGGAAGCCCAGATTGCTGCGGCGAATACTGCAAGAAGAATGCAGAGGAACCAAGGCAGATGCCATGCAAGGGCAGACCAGAGTGCAACGCCTATTCCGATTGTATACTGTCCAGCAATGCCAATGTTGAAGAGTCCTGACTTGTATGCAAAGAGAACACCGATTCCGCAGAGAATCAAAGGAACGGATTTTACCAGGGTCTGACCAAGATAGTAGAGTTTCTTTCCGTTGTTTCTGTAGTACATGAAGTTCTTGAGAATAACGCTGATAGCCTTTGGTGCATGTTCTGCATTAATGATCATGAGGATGATGAATCCGACGATGATTCCAACGAGAGCGCACATTACGGCAGAAACTATTGAACGGAATGAAGGTGATGCTGCGATTTTATTAAAAGAAAATTTAGAACTGTTCATTTCTATGCCTCCATCTTGTCCTGTTTTTTTGCACCTGCCATATAAAGACCAAGTTCTTCCGGCGTAGTTGTCTGTGGATCAAGTTCGCCGACTATTTCACCTTTGTGCATTACAAGAATTCTGTCGCTAAGACTAAGAACTTCATCCAACTCGTATGAAACAAGGAGAACTGCCTTGCCTGCATCTCGGTCTGCAATAATTGCCTTATGCAGGTATTCAATGGCACCTACATCGAGACCTCTTGTTGGCTGAACTGCAATAAGCAATTTGTGTTCCTTGTCTATTTCACGGGCGACGATTGCCTTCTGCTGGTTGCCGCCAGACATAGCACGGGCAACAGTCTTTCCGCGCTGTCCGCTTCTTACATCATAGGCATCGATAAGTCTGTTTGCATGGGCAGAAACTTCTGGAATTCTGATGAATGAATGGTTCTGGAAATCAAATTCCCAGTAGCGCTGAAGCACCATGTTTTGTTCAAGAGAATAATCAAGGACTAGTCCGTGTTTGTGTCTGTCTTCCGGAATATGGCTCATGCCCGCAATGCTTTTTTCACGGATTGTTTTCTTTGTAATGTCTGTTCCATCAAGCTCGATTTTTGTGGGTTTGTCAGTAAATACAAGAGGTAACAGACCTGTAAGACCTGAAATGAATTCCGATTGTCCGTTTCCATCGATACCTGCAATACATACGATTTCTCCGGACTGAACTTTAAGGCTTACATCGTTTACGCCTAGGGAATCATGCATCCTGCATTTAACATTCATGTGCTGAACATCGAGGATAATTTTTCCTGGAGTTGCTGTTTTTTTTTCGATTTTGAATTCAACATCGCGACCAACCATCATCTTGCTGAGTTCTTCTTTTGTAGTTCCTGCAATATCAACTGTACCGATATATTTTCCTTTGCGAAGAACAGAACATCTGTCAGCAACAGCCATAATTTCGTTGAGTTTGTGAGTGATGAACAGAATTGATTTTCCTTCTGCCGCAAGGTTTTTCATGATCTGCATAAGCTCATCAATTTCCTGTGGTGTAAGAACTGCAGTCGGTTCGTCAAAAATAAGAATTTCATTGTCACGGTAAAGCATCTTTAAGATTTCAACACGTTGCTGCATTCCGACTGTAAGGTCTTCTATCTTGAGTTTTGGTTCAATTGAAAGACCATACTGATTTCCAAGTTCCATAATCTTTTTTTCTGCTGCCTTGCGGTCAACGAAAAATCTTTTTACTCCGGACTGCATTGGTTCTGAGCCGAGGATAATGTTGTCGAGAACAGTAAAATTTTCAACAAGCTTGAAGTGCTGGTGAACCATACCGATTCCAAGGGCAGTTGCATCATTAGGATTGTTGATCTGAACTTTCTTTCCGTTCTTGCGGATTTCGCCTTCTTCCGGCTGATAAAGTCCAAACAAGACACTCATCAAAGTAGATTTTCCTGCTCCGTTTTCACCAAGCAGTGCATGGATTTCTCCCTTCTTCAGCTGCAATGTAATGTTGTCGTTTGCAATGATTCCGGGAAACCGCTTGGTAATATTAAGCATTTCAATGATATATTCTTCGCTCATAAACCACCTGTATTCTAAAATGAACTGTGTTAATGTCTTCTATTATAACATATAAAACAGTAAAAAATAAAAAAGGACTGCCAAAAGTATCAGTCTGAGATGGTTGAGCCTGTCGAAACCATCATGTTTAATGACCGGTCATTTCGACAAGCTCAACGACCTCATGAACTGAAATCATTGGGCAGTCCTTATTCTGTTTTAATTCTCTGTGTAATTAAAACTATTTGATGTTAGGATACTTGTTTACCTTTACGGCAACAACAGGATCCTTGTCGATTGCGTTTGAAATCTTGATCTTTCCAGAGTAAACATCTGCAACCATCTTCTTGTAGTCTTCAACCTTGAAGTTCTTCATAACCCAAGTGACTGTTGGAAGACCAACATAGTTTACAGAAAGATCTGTTCCAGAAACAAGACCAAGAGCAGAAACTTTTCCTGCGTATGTTCCATCGAATGAACCGTTTCCGATTGAAGCGAGAACTGCGTTTACAGTTGCACCCAATCCCTTCATTGCAGAAGTTACGTGCATTCCTGCTTCGTAGCTGTTGATCTGTGCTGTCTGGTCAACGTCAACACCGATAACCTTTCCGTGTACCTTAGCTGCTGCATCACAAGCTGATGTCCAGATTCCGCCACCACAAGCAAATACAACTTCTACACCGCGGTTCTTGTACCAACCGTCCATTGTTGCTGTAATTGTCTGGTCTCCGTAGAACTGTCCGCCGTAAACATATTCGATTGTTACCTTGTCTGTTACCTTAAGTTCTTCAGCTGCCTTGTTTGCACCCTGAACAAAACCGTAACCGTAGCGGATAACTGCTGGAACTGCCATACCACCAAGGAATCCAAGGTGACGGTAGCCTTCCTTTACAGCTGCATAACCTGCAAAGTAACCAGGAATTTCTTCATTGTATACAGCACAGAAAACGTTTGAAGGGAGCTTTGATCCACCAAGATCAAATTCGCTGATGTCGAGACCGATGAACTTTGCATCGTCATAGTCCTTTGCCACCTTTACGATTGCTTCACCAAAGAGGAAGCCTGGGAGAACGATAACATTGTATCCGTCCTGATAAGCTGCATCGATGGAAGCTACGCGGTCAGCTGTAGAATCACCTGCTGGCTTGTAGTACTGGAAGTCAAGCTTGTTTGCTTCTGCATAAGACTTACATGCCTGATATGTAGTCTGATTGAATGACTGGTCTGTAATGTCACCAGAGTCTGTAACCATTGCGATACGCATTGCTGGCTGCTTCTTTGCCTTTTTTGCTTTCTTTGCTGCAAAAACCGATGTGCAGGCCAATGCTGCCATCATTGCGAAAAGAATAATCTTTTTCATTGAAATCCTCCAATATAAGTTGCTTCCGGTTTCCCTTTGGAAGCTTATTAAATTATAGAACATTGCAAAAAAATTGATAAGACATTTCGACAAATAATGCATTATAATTTTATTTATGGAAGAAAATATGGATTTTATGAAGGAAGCCGTAAAGGAAGCCTACGAAGGCATCAATGAAAAACATGGAGGACCTTTTGGCAGTGTCATCGTAAAGGGCGGAAAAATTGTCGGAAGGGGACATAACCAGGTTCTGATGAATCATGATCCAACCTGTCACGGTGAAATGATGGCAATCCGTGATGCCTGCAAAAAACTTGGAAGCCATGATCTGTCCGGCTGTTCAATCTATACAACTGCTGCTCCATGTCCAATGTGCAAGGGAGCAATTCTGTGGGCAAATATTTCAAAAACCTATTATGGCTGCACGATTGAAGATACTGATTCCATTGGTTTCCGTGATGAAAAATTTTATGAAAACTGGAATAAAGGAAATGGCGGAAACTACGGAGAAGAAACTGGTAGGGAAGAATGCCTCAAGCTCTTTTCCGACTATTCAAAAATGCATCATGATTTGTACTGAATTTATATAGAATAGAATCCTTCTATTGCCTTAATCATGTAATCAACATCCTTTACGCCCGCCGTTTCGTATGGTGAATGCATGGCAAGCTGGGCAAGTCCAATGTCTACGCAGCGAAGGGAAACGTGGGCGTTGGAAATGTTGCCTAAAGTAGATCCGCCAGCAACGTCAGAATTGTTTGTAAAAATCTGGAACGGAATACCTGCCTTTTTGCACACCTGCTTGAACATGGCTGAACTTATGGCATCGCTTGTGTATTTCTGTGCCGCATTGAATTTAATTACAGGCCCCTTGTTCATTTCTGGACGGTTAATAGGGTCTGCTTTAGAACTGTAGTTTGGATGAACTGCATGGGCGTTGTCAGCACTTACCATGAAACTCTGTGCAATGGCTGTGTGATAATCTTCCTCAGTGCGTCCAAGTGAAGAATTTATCCTATGAAGAACATCGCTCAGGAAAGTTGAATCGGCACCCTGCCTTGTAAGACTTCCCACTTCCTCGTTGTCAAAAACTGCATGGACTTTTGTAAAGTTGTTGCTGGAACTTTGAATAAATCCCATTAAGGTTGTATAAACACATTCAAGGTCATCAAGTTTTGGTGCTGAAATGAATTCCTTCTGCGCACCCCAATTTGATGAAGGACATCTATTGTAAAGGTAGAGGTCGGTGCTGACAATCTTGTCTTCGGGAACCTTTGCTTCCTGTGAAATAATGCTAATGAGCGTTTCATTTTTATCAAGAGAAAACAAAGGGCACATGTCGTTCTGAACGCTGATTTCATTTCCTTTGTTTGCATCGCGGTTCATGTGGATGGCAAGGCTTGGAATAAGTAGAAGATCCCGGTCTATGTTCACAAGGGTTTCCGTAAGTTCTGTAGAATTATCCCTGGACCAGATTATTCTTCCTGCAACGGAAAGGGGACGATCAAACCAAGGAGCCAGCAACATTCCACCGTATTTTTCAATGTTCAGTTTAACGCAAAGATCCGATGCAATTTCCGGATTTTCCTTTATCTTGAAGCAGGGTGAGTCAGAATGACTTGATGCAATGAGGAATCCGCTGAAATCACCCTTTGGAATTTCAAAGGATACCACGCTTGACGAATTTCTTGTTGTAAAATACTTGCCCGATTTAAGGTTCCACTTGTCTTTCTCATGAAGTCTAACAAAACCGTTTTCCTCAAGTAATGTGCAGACATTTTTTACAGCGTGAAATACGCTTGGACTTCTTTCTATAAATCCAATCATCTTTTTGCAACTCATCTTTACTCCTCGTGTATCAATAGAGAACCATTTTTCTTGTCCCTCTGTCAACTGATTAGTTCATGTCTGTTGATCCGTATAAAACAATATGCTTATGCATCCAGATCAGGATGTGGAGTCTCATATTCAGAATATTGGAAATGAATTCCTTACCCCTAAGGGTGAAACAAAAACTTTTAAAAATGGAGTTGTATTTCTGGCTACTGGTACAATGATGCGCTGGAATAAGAATGATTCTATTCAGGGAATGGGAAATCAGTTGTTCTTGTCATACATGGTGAATCTTATGAACAACCGAGACCTGATTGAATATTCAGATAATGATGAATTAAGAGCCTGCTTTGCTGAACTTTGTAACTGGCTCATAGAGAAAGGAAAAAATACATATATCAATGGGTTTGACTTTTCTTTTGAATCGGACGAATACATTATCTATGATAAACATGACTGGCGAATTCAGGAAAGAACCAACAGAAGCGGCAAAAAAGGTCTCATTATCTTTGACAAGGATGGTAAGGGAAATCTTTTGGTTGAAAATATCCCTACAATCAATCCTGTCATAAGATAATCGCTGAATTATTAGAAAGGGCAATGTATGTAAAAAATATTGCCCTTTTATTCTTCCTACCTGACATCAATCTTAAGGACTTCCTGAAAAAATTGCGGAAAACAATGGGTTGGATGTTAGCTGCTTGCAGAAAAATATAATTTGTTTGAATTAACCAACAACTTTTTTATACCAACGAAAGACACCGAAACTGATTAAAGCACTTAAAATTTTATCTACCAGATTTTCAATAATTCCGCCGAGGTGAGTTGCAACCTGTAGATTGTGGAAAACCACGTAGATTCCCTGAACAACTGCATCGACTTGCGGCCGTGAAGAAATGGAAGCTAGAACAATTGATACAATAATATTTCCTAAAATTCCATTAACAATTGCGGCAAATAATCCTATCCATAAGAAAAGATCTATTGCATATTCCTTATTCGGATTTTTTCTTCTATATAAATAGAATACATACCAGGCAATCAAAGCTGTAAGTAAATGGCAGGTTACAAACCAGATGGAAGCACTGGAAAAAAGTGTCAGAAGTATGTTTGAGAAAATTGCGCAGAGTAGACCGGGTATAAGTCCACAACAGGCGGTTACGGCAATTGTCAGCAGGGAATCGAGATATAGTGGGAAAATAATAATGCTTGCTAGAATTGAACCAAAGTAATTTATGATAACGGCTGAAAGTGTAAGAATAGCTGGGGCCAGAAATTTTTTCATAAAATCACTCCAAGATTTTTAGCTGCCTCAATAAGTTCGAGGCGATCTTTTACCTGCATTTTCTGATAAATTATTGAACGGGAATTTAAAACTGTTTTTTCGCTGGTTCCAAAAATCTTTGCAATTTCATCTATTTCTTTTTTCTGTACCAGAAGAAGGAATGTTTCCTGTTCTTTTTTAGTAAGGGTTTTGTAATTTCTAAAACATTGGGTTACTTCATCAGAAGTTTCAAAAGCTCCGGAATTTCCGAATAACAGAGAGCGCATTACTTTTGAAGCCTGTTTGTTAAAATAAGTATTTCCCTTGCAGACTGTTAGTATGGCTGTTTCCAATTCTTCTATATCAGCATCTTTAGAAATATAGCCCTGAATGTTTGCCTTGATTGCATTTTCTATGTGAATTGGATCGCTGTACATCGAGTAGACTAGAATACTGATGTCTGAGTGAATTTTTCGAAATTCTGGAATAAGTTCAAGGCCGTTTTTCCCGTCAAGATTCAGGTCTAGGATTACATTCTGAATATCTGAATTTTCTTTAAGGGATTCGATGGCTTCTGTATATGTTGAAACGGTTATGAACTGAACTTCTTTCAGCTTCTGATTGAGCATGAAGGCTAGGCCGTCTCTAAGTCCTGCGTGGTCATCAACGAATAATATCTTTAATTGTGATTGCAATTGTAGTACCCTCCGTTGTAACAAAATCAACAGTGCCACCAAGTTTTTTTACGCGGTCCTTTATGTTGACTAATCCGTAATGGTGTTTTTCATTTTTTTTGTTTGCAATTTCATCTTGGTTAAAACCAGTTCCATTATCACTTATGATGATATTTAAGGTGCTTCCAACCTCTGTAATTTTTACTGCAACTTCACTGGCATTGGCATGGCGGGCAATATTACTGAGTGCTTCCTGCAAAATTCTGTAAATCTCAATCTGCTGTTCTTCTTTTAGTTTGTTCAGTCCTTCTGCCGCACATAAAAATTTTGCTTTGATATCATAGTTATCTTCAAAAGAATTGATTGTTTCTTCAAGAACCTTTTCGAAATTTCCATTGAAGTCCATACGCAAAGAATCGATCAGATAGCGGACTTCTTTAAAAGCGTGGTTTGCATAAAAGTTGGTTTTGTCTACATCATTTTTTTTAAGGTAGATTTTCATTGCTGCAAGATCCTGAGCAACACCGTCGTGAAGGTCTCGGGAAAAATTAATCTGGGCATCATTCATTGCCTTTCGCCGATTGTTTTCTATTTTAAATGAAAAGTTTTTATACAGAATAACAAGAACTGCAATTACAGCAAGAAAAAGGGCACAGTAGAGAAGACAGTCATAGCCGAATAAAAGAGTTTGCTCTGTTTGATGGAGTGAATATTGGAGCTGGATTATGGCTTCAATTAAATCATCATGGCGGTCTGGAATATTCATCAAATTCAGTACATCATTCAGCTGATTTTCAATTTTCTGATCAAAATATGAAAAGGGAAGCAAAAGCTGATCAAAGTTCTCTGGTTGTTTATTTTGCAGGGTGATTGAATTTATGGCTAAGTCAATTCTATTAAATTCACTTGAGGCAATTCTTTTAAAACTCACATTAAGAATGAACACAAATAGTGCGGTATAAATGAGAATATATTCAATTTTAAAGAGTTTTTTTACATTCATCATTTCTTATTATAAATGAAACTGCAAACAATTACAGAGAAATATTCCCGAGTAAAAACGGGAAAAATTCCCGAATGTAGTCGGGATTTTTACTCGTGACAATAAGAACTGTAATTTTATAATTGTAAATGGGAAATTTGATATGGAAAGAAACTACATTTACTTTGCTCATTTAATCAATGTAAATAACATAACAGCTGCTTTTGAAAATAACGATGCATTTGAAAAGCGTTTTATGTATAACGGCCAGGCAGGATTCAAATACAAGAAAACTGGTCCTGGTGATTTTACAATTTCTGAAGATACAAAAGTGCTGGCAGATTTTGAGGAATGCAATGTATATATTTTCCAAAATGATTATGCATTTATTACAAGCAGATACCGCTATGATTTTTCACAGACTTCCACAAAATTAATTGATGATATTATTCGTTCATATACTTGCCCGGATGGGGAGGAACTCTACGAGTATTCATTTTTTGAAGTTTTAGGTGAACTCAAAAAGAAGCTTGGTCCAGATTCAGAAGTCACCATTATTTCCCGTGGTACTGAAAAAACAGATTTTACAAAAATAGAATTGTCGGACAGTTTTCTTGATTCAATGTTTGAAGGTTTTGCAGAAAATGGTGTGCCAGTTCCATATTTCCTTTTTAGCTTCAATACAAATAATTCTTTTGATTCAGATATTTTGCAGCAGTTAAAAACCATTGCTGAAGTTGGCTGGCTGGATGAAGAAATTCAACCGGAATTGCCATTAATCAGATTGAAGGATGGTTTAAGTTTTATTGCAGGAAATTCTGGAATTGGACTTGTTGATAAAGAAGAATTGGCAGCTGCTCCAGACAGAATTGTTCGAGAATATTTGCGAGCCATTTATGAAAGTGTGGTTCTGGAAACTGCAACAGAAAAAAACAATCTTCTGCTTGATAAAGGCATAAAAGAAATAAAAAATCTTGAGGAATTAAAATCTGAAAATTTGAAGCAGCTTAGAGAATCAGTTCATTTAAGAAATAGAATCAAAAATGCCTTGAAGCATCACTCTATTGAAGAGACTTTTTACAATGCCTACATGGAAAGTGCCGGTGTAAGTCAGATTCTGGATGATTATGAAGAAACCTGCAATTCTGTAAAAGATGAAATTGAAGTAGAAATGGAAAAAAGAGAGAAAGACAGGCAAAGTCTTTTTGACAGGATACTTTCAATCATTGGAGTTCTTGCTCTCATAAGTGCTTTTAAAGATGGAAGCGATCTGAATATCAGTCTGGTAGAAGTGCTCCAGAATGGTTCGCTTAAAGATATTATTTCTCTCATCTCTGTTGTATCTCCTATACTCTGCCTTGTGCTGATAGTTGTGATCATATTCTTTGTTTATAGGAGAAAGTAACAACATATGAAGAATATAGATCACAAAAGAATTCGTAATCTGGTTTATGAAGTCATAGAAAAAGGTGAATATGAAGATTCTTTAAGCAGGATCTTTGATATATTTTTCATCACTCTGATTACATTGAACGTTGTGTCGGTTTTTCTTGAGACCTTTTCAATTCCACAAAGACTTGTTGATGCATTGGGTGTGTTTGAGATTGTATCGGTCGTAATCTTTTCGATTGAATATCTGGTAAGAATCTGGACGGCTCCCGAAAAATTCAGGAACTGTAGATCTGGTACTGCAAGGCTGAAATATATTTTTTCTTTTATGGCGATGATCGATCTGCTTTCTATTGTTCCATTCTATCTGCCGATGATTTTTACTTTTGATTTAAGAATTTTATGGAGCCTCAAGGTGTTCAAACTTATGAGGTTATTTAAGTTCAGCAGGTATATTGATGCTTTGAATTATCTTCTTCTTGTATTAAAAAACAGGGCTATCTATTTTTTGTCGTCATTTTTTATATTGATGATTTTGATGATCATTACTTCTACGCTTATGTATTTTGCAGAGCATGATGCACAGCCTGATGTTTTTGAAAATGCTTTCTCAGGAATGTGGTGGTCTATCGTAACTTTTACAACGGTTGGATATGGAGATCTGTATCCGGTGACATTGGCCGGAAAAATTCTTGGAGGAATTGTTTCTCTTCTTGGAATTGGACTTGTGGCGGTTCCAACTGGAATCATTACTTCTGGATTTATGGAACTGCATTCTGCAGATAAAGAAAAGCTGGATGAAAAATCTGATCTTGAAAAGGAGCTGGCTAAGCTTAAGGAACAGATCAGTAAAGTTGAATTGATTCTTAAGGAATCCAAAGGCGAGTAGATTATTTTAAATAATCATAAAATTTTTATAAAAGGAGGAAATACTATGGACTATAAGAAGCCAAATGTTCTGGCTCAGAACGGAACAACTGGAGTTTATGCAGCAAGCTGTCCTTTTGAAGGATGTAAGACTCCAATGGAATGTCGCTATTGTGAACACAATGCGTAACCATTTTCAGGTCTCTTTGATCGATTGATAAAGGGGCCTGATCTTCATAGAGGAAAAAAATGTTTTATAGACAGAAAAAAGATACTTATATAAGAAATTATGGTGACATAGGTTATATAGTCTCGATTGGAATTCAGAATGATAGGGTTGTAGATAAATATGGTGCGGTCTTTTTAGCTGCTGTTAATCGTACTCCTCAGAGCTTAGATGAAATAACAGATAATATATTGAAAAAATTTAGAAATGTTGAACGAGAGATTCTTCTTAAAGATGTTGAAGAATTTCTTGATATGCTTGTTGAAGATAGTTTTCTAGTAAAAGCTGAGTCAAAAGAAGAACTTGATCAGATAGATAAAGGCTTTACTTATGATGTAATAAATCCAAAATTGTTGACCCAAGATTTTACTCCAGCAATAAAAAGAGCTGATGAAAGATCTCAGACATATCTTGAAAAATATTTTGCCGGTAAACCACAGTTGACTACTTTTCAGATTGAATTGACTTCACGCTGCAATGAACGTTGTGTCCACTGTTATATTCCACATGAATATAAACTGTATGATATTGAGTCAAAGCTTTATTATGATGTGCTTGAGCAGTTGAGCAAAATGGGAACACTTTCTCTTACTCTTTCTGGAGGGGAGCCAATGTTGAATCCTCATTTTAAGGAGTTTTTGAAGGCCGCTAAAAACTACGATTTCTACATTCATATTCTTTCAAATCTGACTTTATTGGATGATGAGATAATTGAAATAATGAAAGAAGGAAATGTTCCAGCCATTCAGGTCAGCCTTTATTCAATGATTCCTGAACATCATGAAGCAATTACAAAGCTCCCTGGTAGTTTTGAAAAAACAAAGAACGCAATCTTGAAGTTGATTGAAAATAATATTCCTGTTCAAGTAAGTTGTCCTACAATGCAGATCAATAAAAATGATTTTAGTGATGTGCTGAAATGGTGCCATGAACATAAAATAATTGCCGGAACAGATTACCTGATGATGGCAAAATATAATCATGCAACGGATAATCTTGAACAGAGGTTGACTGTTGATGATGCAGGAAAAGTACTTTCTGCAATTGTTGAAGGTGATTACACATATCAGGAAAGTCTATTGAAGTCTGATTTTTCTGAAGGAAAAATAGAAAAACAAAATCCTGAACGACGTATTTGTGGTGTTGGACAAAGTTCCTGCTGTATGGTAGCCAATGGAAATGTTTATCCTTGTGCAGGCTGGCAGGAAATGGTACTCGGAAATCTCTATGAAAATTCCTTGAAGGAAATCTGGGATAATTCTGAAAAAATCCAATGGCTGCGTTCATTGAAGATGAAGGACCTTGGTGATGGAGAATGCTGTAAATGTGAAAATGCAGCTTTCTGTTCTCCTTGTCTTGTCAGAAACGCAAATGAAAGTGCAACAGGAAATCCGCTTGAAATCAATCGACATTTCTGCGCTGTTGCTGCAAAAAATATGGAAATCGCGCTTAACTGGCGTAATGAACATTTAAAATAAAACGGAATCATATGAGGAGGTTAATGTATGAGATACGTTTATATGTGTGGTGAGTGTGGTGCGACTGTAAAGTCAGATACTTCACCAAGTAGTAATGGTTGTTCAAGAGCAAGTTATCATGACTGGTACAAATTGGAAGAAGTAGGGGATATAGCTTACAACTGCAGCAATTGTGGTAGAACTGTCTACGTAGCTACAAGTCCTAGTTCCAATGGTTGTCCTCGTGGTGGCTATCATTCTTGGAATAAACTATAAACAAATATTTTTCAGGGTAACAATATGGCAGAAGAAAAAAAAGATTATAAGTTTTATGTAAAGATAGATCGCAGCCTGGACCGGGGATATATTCATAAGGGCTCTTGTAGTTCATGTGACTATCCTGAAAGTACTTCAAAATTACAAAAAGGTGTGTGGCTTGGAAGTGGATTTAAAACCTACGAAGATGCCATGCAGGCTTTTTATAATTCTGGAATCAATAAACTTTATACCTGTAATCTTTGTTACCCTGAACGTCTGCGTTACAATTTTACAAATTACCCGTCATGGTCTTTTGATGAGATGGGAATATCTTCAAGCAAATATCGTCGCTGTGTTGGTCCCCAGATTGGAGATAAAAAAGATGACAAAGCTTTTGGTACTCCATTTGAAAAATCAAAAGTAACAGTTAAAACCAATCTCAGCTGTGTAGCAGGTTATGACGGGGATTTTTATACAGCCATTGCTTTTATTGGTTTAAAGAATAGTTCTGTTCATGATACAGGCACTTTACGAATTGATTTTGGTTATAAAGATGTATCTGGCACCGACAAACAGATAATTGATACTCTTTATCATGGTCCTTTATATCCAGCAGATGAAGTTGATACTTTTGGACTTCGCAATGGCACAGAACGGGTGGCCATTCATTCAACAGAAGGCAGTATGAGCATCAACAAAGCTGGTGGATATTATTCAAAGGATTTTAATCCTACAATTGGAAATTTCTTTGGAGTAAAAGATTATCCTCAGGGAAATGCTGATTTTGTATTGAAAGGTTTTAAGTTTCCTGTAAAAAATTGTGATTATCTTCCTTACGTTGAGATATCAGAATTGACACAGGGAAAAGAATGGCGTTCTGTGTGGGAATCTCTTGTTGGTGCTCCATATTATTTTATTGATCGGGAAAGATTTAAAAATGAATTCAAATCCATGGACTACACATTGGATTGCGGAAAAGTTCTTGTTGATGAAAATGGATATCTGTATTTATTGAATATCAAAAATAAAAAACGATATGAAATATTTGATGAGGAAGGTCAAAGATTAAAAGGGAATCCTTTCAATTTCCATCTGAGACAAAAGGAAAATCCATTCTCACCATTGGTCCGAGGAAAGATCAAATATTTTGAAGTTGAATCTGACCGTCAAAAAACTCCTGTTGCATTGCCAACAAAGGCAAATGATGGAATTGGTGTCTATACAAAGTATGCTGATAAAAAATTGACATTGGAAAAGCTTAAAGAGTATTTTGATTTGTTCCCAGAAGATTTTAATGCGGAAGCTCGAAAAGTAATTGAAGATGATAAAAAGCAGAGGGAAGAAAAACTCAAACGGGAAAAGGAAGAAAAGCAGCGCAGAATAGAACAGGAAAATGAACGTCGTCGCCTGGCGGATCAGAAGATAAAATTGGAAAAGGAAGAAAAAAGAAAACGCGCTGAAGAAAAAGAAAGAGCCGCAAAAGAACGCCGCCGAAAAAAGGCAAAACGTGAACGATTAATTTCTTTGGTTCTTTGGATGGTCTTTGGATTAGAAATGCTTGCTTGTCTGTATTATAGATTCTTTGTTTATAAGGATACAGTCAAGAATGTTATTATTTCTTTTGTATATGGAGTGGGAATTTATTATCTAATTAAATTTGTGCTTAAGAAAAAATTTATTTATATAGAGCATACAATTTATAGCTTGCTTATAAAATTTGGATTGATGACAGCGTACACTTTGTTGTTCTTTATGTAAAAAAAATTCAAAAAAAAGAAAATTTTGCTCTGCTGAAAAACTATAATATACGAGGAGGTATACAATGGTTTTTCGTTTATATCTGGCAGGTTATAAATCTGCCAAAGCACTTCACAAGTTTTTTTTTATTACAAGCGAATTGGATTCTATTTTTAAGAAATTTCGAGACGATACTCCTGACTTGCCGGTCTTGTTTGAAACTGATAGATATTCTCTTGCTGCTCATTATTACAGAGATTATTATAAGGAAGGAATACAGGTTGTATTGTGGAAAGAGGGAGATCCGGTTCCTTTAAAACCTGTAGATCCTGCTTTGCTTGAACAAAGGAAATTTCCAGAAGAAGTAGACGAAATGATTCCTTGGAACGAGCTTCCGAAAGTTGTACCAGAGATTCCTGTTGAAGAAAAAAAACTCACGCTCGAAGAAAAGGAATTGGAAAAGCAATTTTACCTGTGCAAAATAAAGGAAACTTCTTTGAGTCCCTGCATAGACTGGGCAATCACTCAGCTGGAAAAAAACAATTCTACAGATGACATCTGCATTCTTGCTGGTTTGGATGAATCTGATGATCAGGAAGTGTTGAAATATGTGCAGAAAATTCTTGGGAATTCATGTTCTTTTGACAACAAGAATAAACTTGAAGAATACGGTGCCTTATATTTAGCAGGGTTTGCAAAAGAATATTTTGAAGGCAAAATAAAGCCTGGTGAATTTTCTATTATTGCGGAAGGAATTTATATAAATGCAGAATTTCCAAAATGGATGGAAAAATTTACAAAGAATAATGAATTGGGAGTGGTGACCGAAAAGCAGAAACAAAGATTTGAATCCTCTCTAAAACGTTTTTTGTCGGCCTGGGAGCAGAGTAAAAATTTTGCTAATTTCAGAAATATCTATTTGAAAAAAAGAAAATAGGAAATTTAAGAAGCAGGGAAACGTATTTAATACATCTGCTGATGGCGAAGCTAAAGTCCTTAGAAAAAGATTTGCAGATATCTGACTTTAGTTAAGTCCTTTCAAAGTCCGGCGAAGCCGTAAACTTTTTTCCCTGCTTCTTTTTTTATAAAATGATAGGTTTTGAAAATAAAGATTCACTTTTATATGCTCTCCTCAAAAATGATATCTGGACTTTATTTATAGAAGAAAAAGTTGCTGCAGGTCATATCAATAAGTGGGAAGAAAAAGAGTTTCGAACTTTTGTAGAATCCGGTGAATATCTGGATGCCGCAAAAAAACTTATTTCAAATTTGAATGTCGGTTATCCCCGGAAAATTTTCATCAATAAAATGAATTCAGACAAAAAAAGAATAGTGTATTCATTTCAGGGAGCTGATAATTATCTGTTGAAACTCATAACCTGGCTCATGAAAAAATATGACGGAGCTTTCAGCAGCAATTGTTATGCATTCAGAAAAAACAGATCGATTCAAAATGTATGTTCCAGATTATGTAAAATTCCAGAGCTTGAAGAAAAGTATGCATTGAAAATCGATATTCAGAATTACTTTAATTCTATTCCAGTTGATCGACTTGTGGAAAAAATGAAAAAGGTTGTTTGTGATGACCTTATGCTTCAAAAGTTTCTAGAAAATCTCCTGACTCAGAATAAGGTATATATCAATGGAACGCTTACAGAAGAAAATCGTGGAGCTATGGCAGGGTGTCCTTTGGGTGGATTTTTTGCCAATTTATATCTTACTGATTTGGATAATTATTTTGCGGCGGAAGGGATTCCTTATTTCCGATATTCGGACGACATCATATTTTTTACAGATTCAAAAGATGAGCAGGAAAAGTACGAACGTATTCTTATAGAGAAAGTTGAAGAAGAAGGTCTGTTTGTAAATCAGAAAAAATCTATAAAGACATCACCTGGGGAATTATGGGATTTTCTTGGAATCAGTTATAAAAACGGAGAATTTGATTTGTCTTCATTTACAGTGGCAAAAATAAAACGAAAGATTGCAAAACGGGCAAGAGGACTTTATGTGTGGAAAAGCCGTAAAGATGCAAGTTTTGAAAAAGTTGCCGGCATTCTTATAAGAGATTTCAACAATCTGTTTTTTGGCGAAAGCCTCTCTCAAGAATCTGATGAGGAAGAAAGAATATTTTCCTGGGAGAGATGGTATTTTCCTGTAATCACTACATCAAAAAGTCTTGAAATTGTTGATAGATATCTGCAGGAATATATTCGTTATCTTTATAGCGGACGGCATTACAAAGGAAACTATAAAATTACTTATGAGAATATTAAAGCACTTGGGTATAAAAGTCTTGTAAATAATTATTACAAAAAAGAAAATTTCCTCGTGCCAGTTAACTATAATATATAGTAGAAATATCTTTGATATGAAAACACCTACGAATTTATTAAGTCTGTTAGATTGCCAGATTGCAATTTTACTCCAAGGCGACGTTCTGTTAAAAGCTGGTGTAGAACATGCAGGCTGGAAAAAAGACTCTTCCTCAAAATTAAAACACACTGTGGAAAGCATAAAGAAAAAAATCATTATTTTTAAAGATAGATTTGAAAAAGTAAATTTTGCCGAAGAAAATCCTGAGCAGGTTAAGAAATTTAAAAAACTATTAAAAAGACATTCTAAAACAATGGAAGCAAATCTTAGAGAAAATAAAATATATGATGAAGAAAAGAAAGTTGCAGCTTTATATGTGTGTCAGACTGGGCGGCCATTTTTTTTTCTCTGTTCTATCTATAAAGGTAGGTGAGAATTGCAACAATAGTGCAGATAACTGTCGCTACGCATGCAACAACAGCAATAAACCTGTCGATATTCATTGCAAAGCCTCCCGTCTAATTTAATCAACCAGTTTCCTGATCGTCAGAGTTCGGGAGACAACCGCCTGTTCGGTCATTTCCAATAGGCATATTATATACATCTTCTGTTAATTGGAAGCTAGCAGCTTTTCAATTTCAGGTAAAATAAGTTTATCAGCAGGAAGCCAATCAACATCATGCAAAGTTTCCTTGTTCACCCACTTGGCAGCTTCGTGTTCCAACAGTTTCAGTTCTCCCGAAACAATAGTACACAAAATGCAATGCATTGTCAGATGGAATGTTGGATAATCATAATCTACAACACCAAGGATTTTTTCAGCTTTCACTTCGGTTGCAAGTTCTTCACGGATTTCGCGGACGATGCACTGTTCTGGAGTTTCGCCAGGTTCCAGTTTCCCGCCTGGAATTTCCCATCCGCCTTTGAAGTCGCCGTAACCACGCTGAGTTGCAAAGATTTCTTTAATTCCGTTATTTTCACGCAAGATAATTGCGCCGCTTACTGTTATCTGTTTCATAGTGCTTCTATCTTAATTTTTATAAAGCATATCTTATAATATAATTCGAATGGATACCATTACCTCATATCAATGCCATATCAATATGCCTCACATCCGTGGAAAAATCCCGACAGAAGATCGGAAAATTTGCATATTTACGCAAAATATTCGGAAAGAAATGATAGAGCGTCCAAGAGAATGCCTTCCCCTCGCACCCACTGCGTTGGTCGCTACCCCGTCTGCGGACCTCAAACGCCGGTCCTCAACGCCTGCTCTAAAATTATTCATGACTTCAAAAGAAATAAAATTATACAAAACAATAATTTTATTTTTTGAAACTATCGTTTTGTTGTGTTTCTCTAAAAAAGAAACTATACTATATGTAATATGGGTAGAATTCATTTAAAAAATAATTATACAGTGATTGATCTCTTTGCTGGTTGCGGCGGGTTGTCATTAGGATTGTATGAATCTGGATGGCACGGACTTTTTGCAATCGAAAAGAATGAATTTGCCTTTGAAACTCTTAAATATAATTTAATAGAAAAGAAACACCATTTTAACTGGCCTGATTGGCTTCCAATTAAAAACCATGATATTAATCAGATTCTTGAAGATTATCCTGAACAATTAAAAGCTCTTCAAGGATCTGTAGATCTGGTTGCCGGTGGACCTCCATGCCAGGGATTTTCTATGGCTGGAAAGCGTGTTGAAAATGATGTCAGAAATCAGCTTGTTTTTTCATATATCAAATTTATTGAATATGTTCAGCCAAAAATGATTCTCTTTGAAAATGTAAAAGGCTTTACTTATGCATTTGATAAAACTAAAAATCCAGATGCAGTTCCATACTCAAAAATTGTAATAGAAAAATTACAGCAGCTTGGCTATGATGTTTCGCCACAGGTTATAGATTTTTCAAAATATGGAGTTCCTCAAAAAAGAAAACGTTTTATTCTTGTTGGAATAAAAAAAGAAATTGGAAACGCAAAAAACTTTGTGGAAAAACTCAATAGTAATAAACAGAAATTTTTGACCTCAAAGCATCTTTCTGAAACAACAACAATTGCTGATGCAATTTCTGATTTATTAAGAACAAATGGCGAAGCCCCTACTCCAGATAGAAAAGGTTTTATGTCTGGAATCTATGGAACACCTGTTTCAAATTATCAGAAACTAATGCGCAGTGAACAAGAAACAGACAATACAGTTGCAGACAGCCACAGTTTTGCAAAACAGTCTGATGAAAAAGTTGCATGTTATAAAAAATTACTCGCTGAATATCCTAAAAGAGGTATTCGTATTGATGGTAAAAAGCGAGAAGCTTGGGGAATTGCTCAAAGGGGTATCGTAATTCTCGATCCAAAATCTGCAGCTCCTACAATTACAGGACAACCAGATGATTACCTTCATTATTGTGAACCTCGTATTATGACTGTAAGAGAATGTGCCCGCATTCAATCTTTCCCAGATTGGTACGAAATCAAGAAAAAGTACACAACTGGCGGTAAGCAGCGCAAAGTTGAAGTCCCAAGATATTCTCAAGTTGGTAACGCAATTCCACCTTTATTCGCAGAACAGGCAGGATTGGTTCTTAAGGAGATGCTGAATGGAAAATAATAATGAAAATGTCAATTTTAAAGTAAGTTCAGCATTGAAAGATCTGATTGGCAAAGATCTTATTCGTAATGATAATGTTGCCATTTTTGAATTAGTTAAGAACTCTTATGATGCATACGCTCGCAAAGTACAAATTACTTTTGCAGAAGACAAGATCATAATTGCTGATAATGGTAAGGGAATGACTTTTGAAGACCTTAGAAACAAATGGCTTTTCCTTGCATATTCAGCGAAAAAAGATGGTTCAGAAGATTCAGAGGAAGATAAGCAATCTTCATATCGAGATTTAATTAATCGCCATTATGCGGGTGCAAAAGGTGTTGGGCGTTTCTCTTGTGATAGATTGGGAGAATCTCTTGTCTTAACCACAAAAAATGGTAATTCAAATAAAGTTGAAACAATTTCTGTTAATTGGAATGATTTTGAAGAAGATCAGGAAAAAATATTTGAATCTATAGATCTGCATCATAAATCAACCGAAGATTTGCCTTTATTTCCAGATTCATATAAAACAGGGACTATACTTGAAATTTCTGGTGTGCGGGAAAATTGGGATAGACAAAAGATTCTTAACTTAAAAGGCTCTTTGGAAAAATTGATTAATCCTTTCTCTGAGACTTCTGATTTTGAAATTGAACTTATATGCGAAAAAGAAAAATCAGGAGATGAAGAAGTACGAAATTCAGGTGATTTTCTCGAAAAAGATATTGTAAATGGAATTATAAAAAACAGTATTGCAAAAGTAATTTCATTAAAAACTACTAAAATTGAAGTTACTTTGAATTCTCAATCCATAAAAACAGTTCTCACTGATCGTGATGAAAAGATTTATGAACTCGAAGAAGAAAACCCATATAATAAACTTTCTGATGTTACAATCAATTTATATTTCTTGAATGCTGCAGCAAAGACTGCATTTTCAAAAAACATGGGTGTTCAGCCTGTTAATTATGGTTCTATTTTCTTATTTAGAAATGGATTTAGAATTTTACCATTTGGTGATAAGGATGATGATAGTTGGGGATTGGACCAAAGAGCACAACAAGGATATAACAGATTTCTTGGTACAAGAAACTTATTTGGTCGAGTAGACATTCAAACAAACAATGTAGATGAGTTTAAGGAATCAACAAGCCGAGATGGAGGACTTATAAAGTCAGAAACAACTATCCAATTATTCCGTTTATTTGAGATTGTCCATAGACGATTGGAAAGATATGTTACAGGTGTCCTTTGGGGAGAAGGTTTTCTTAAAAGGGAATATTTTAAAAATAAATCAGATGTTGATAAAAATAGAGATTTATTAAAAAACGATAAAGACGCTGATTCTGCAGAGTTTATAATAAATAACAGTCTAGGAAGCAAAATAGATTTCATAAATCTCGTAAAGACTCTTATAAATGATAAATCTGTAAATGTAATTTATTACAATAAAGATTTGGCCAATATTTTCTCTCAGCCAACTTTGTTTGATGATGCAAATCCACAAGTAATTGATGATCTGGAACGAATTGCAGAAAAAACAAACGACAGTGATTTACTTTATTCAATAGAAGAAACTAAAAAGAAAATTGCTGAACTCGGGCAGCAAAAAAAAGCTGCCGAAGAAAGAGCTGAAGAAGCTGAAACAAGAGCTAGCCGCGCAGAAGAAGCCAGAGATACTGCACAGTATGAAGCAAAAATTGCTGAACTAAAAAAAGAACAGGCAGAAAATAAACTCAGTAACAAAATTGAGCAGTTAAAGATTGTAACATCATTAACATCAAAGGATTTAACTTCAATCACATCATTAATGCATCAGATAAATGTTATTTCTCTGAATATAAAAGACATATTATCTAGTTTTTCTCGAAAAAATGAAAATACTGAAATTTTTGAACGAGAAGACGTGATTAAATTGTTAGAAAAAATCACTTTTGAAAATTCTAAAATTACAAGTTTCTCTAGATTTGGGTTTACCGGTATCTTTAACAATTTCAACCAGAAAGATAAATATAATATTGTAGAATTTATAAAAAATTATGTTGAAAAAATTGTTCAATCTATTACGTCTTCGAATATTGATGTTGTATTAATAGATAATGGTATATCAGATTTCTTTGCGAAATTTGCTCCTATAGATATCTCAATTATCTTTGACAATATGATCAGCAATGCAAAAAAACTGAAAGTTTCAAAAATGATTATAAAAATGGAATTAGAATCTAATAATCTAATATTATCTTTTGATACAAACAAACCTCTTGATAAAAAAATCTCAGAAATAAATGAAATTTTCGAATTGGGACTCTCGACAACAAAAAGTACAGGAGTCGGATTATATCATATAAAAAATATTGTTACTGAAAATAATTGGTTTATTAAAGCGGAAGAACATAATGGACATGTCATTTTCTCAATAAAAATTATAGGAGTTAAATAATGCGAATAGATTATAATATTTTATGGTTTGAAGATGATAATAGTTCTTATGAAATAAGAAAAGATTATGTAAAAGATATAATAGAAAGCTATGAATTTAATTTTGTTGAACCTCGACATGAAACTAATGGAGAGAATATTGATATTATTGATTATAACAAATTTGATTTAATCATAGCAGATATGTCGCTTGGTACTGTAACAAGTATGTATCTATTGGATAAAATCCGAAGTAAAGATGTTTATACGGAAGTATTATTTTATTCATCAAACGGTGAAAAGGCAGTTCGAGATAAATTAGCAGAATATAATATTGACGGAGCTTATTGTTCCGGTCGAGATATAGATGATTTTGAAAACAAAGCGACAGAAGTAATAAAAACACTTATAAAGAAAACACAAAACCTTACTAATATTCGAGGCCTTGTTATGGCTGAAGTCAGTGATCTTGATGTTAAGATGACTGAAATTATAGAAAATTATTACGCAGATGATGTAAATGAAGATAAAAAGAAAAAATTTAACAAACACATTGCAAAGAATGCGGAACAATCACTTCGAGGAAATTTGAAACGTGGTGAGTGTCAAGAAATTTGTAAACATGTTTGGAATTCAAAATCAGTAAAAGAAATTATCAAGAAACCAGATTTTGATTCTTCATACAAAGCAAGAACGATCAACTTAATAATGGATGAAATACCTTATCAGTACACCGCAAAACTGGATAAATTCTATGATGACTATTTGAACGATATAATAAAAAAACGAAATGAATTGGCTCATTGTAAAAGTTTTATTGATGAAAATACAAAAAAAGAAATATTAAAAACAAAAGAAGAAAATAAGATTTATTCAGAAGATGACTTCAAGGAAATCCGTAAAGATATTTTGAAATATTCAAAAATCTTTGATGAAATTTATAAAATTGTAAAAAAATAGCCATGTTAATAGACTTTGTTGATTACTTAAATAATAATACTTCTCTCTCAGATACTTCAATTCATCATTATGAATCTGGATTTCGTACAATTTCTAAACAAATGCAGGAATCGAAACTGATTTCAAAACCTTTAGAGGAGATGGAAATAGCGGAACTTGAAGTTGCTATTTTTTTAATCCTTCAAGATGATGCTTTTCTAAAGAAAGATTCTACTGGTAATAAAATGTACAGTAATGCATTGAAGCAATATCAGGCGTTTGTAAAGTCAACAAAAGAAAATAATGCAAAGAGTCTTGAAGATTCTGTTAAGAAAGATTCTTCTCTAAAACCTACTGAAAAAGAAATGATAATTAAAGCAAGAATTGGGCAGGGAGATTTTAGAAAATCATTGATAGAAAAATATGCTGGAAAATGTATTATTACAGGCATCAATGATAAAAGACTTCTTGTTGCAAGTCATATAAAACCTTGGTCTGTGAGTAACAATCAAGAACGAATCGATGTAGAAAATGGTTTCTTACTTAGTCCCTTATATGACAAAATGTTTGATTTAGGTTTAATGACATTTACAGATGAAGGGCAAATAAAATTATCTTCGACTATAAAGCAAAATAATAGATTCATCATAAATATTGATACAGAAAAATCCTATGATTTACATATTAGTTCTAAATTAAAATCTAATTTGGATTATCATCGTGATGTTATTTTTTTAAGGTAGAATAAAATGAATAATAAAAAAGAATATAAAATAGCAAGCTTATTTACAGGCTGTGGAGGTCTTGACCTTGGAGCTATCGGAGGTTTTACTTTTCAAGAAAAAAACTATCCTAGGTTGAACACAAAAATTGTTTTTGCAAATGATATAGATAATGATGCTGTAACAGTTTACAACTCTAACAAATCTTTATTTGTTAATTGTTCTGATGCACTTCTAGGTGATATTAGAGATATAAAGACCGAAGATATTCCTGATTTTGATATTTTAATTGCTGGATTTCCCTGTCAGCCTTTTTCAAATGCAGGAAATAGAAAGGGTGTACATGACGACAATGGAAGGGGAACATTATTTGAAGTTTGTGAAAGAGTCTTGAAAGATAAAATAGAATCAGGAAAAAAACCAGCTGCTTTCCTTTTTGAAAACGTTCGAGGTATTTTATCTTCAAAAATGCCAGATGGAAAAACTGTACCTGATGAAATAATTCAACGAATGGAAGCTATTGATTATAACGTTTCAATAAAGCTAGTTTGTTCGAGCGATTACGGAGTTCCTCAAAAACGATATAGGGTATTAATAATAGGAGTAGATAAAGATATAAAAAAGTTTGATTTTGATAAAGCCGATAAACTTGTAAATGATTTAATGATTCCTTCAGAAAAACATGGCACAGGAGATAAATTAGTTTTAGGGAATATATTAAAGGATATAGATGATTGTGGACCATATTGGGAATATAGTAAAACAACCCAAGATATGGTCAATAAAATTGGAAGTTGTAAGCATGGCAAAGAAGCTTTAGATTTTTTCAAACAAAATATTGATTTAAAAGATATGCCAGAAAATATAAAAGAAGGTAGATCGTGGAAAAATATACCTCCAGAACAATTAACGCCAAGATTTTTAAAAATTTACAATGATCCCAAAAAATATCATGCACCTAAATTTTTTAGACGTTTTGCCTATGGGGAAATAAATGGTACGATTACAGCCTCTGCACAACCTGAAAATTGTGGAATAACACATCCAATTGAGAACAGAAGATTTTCTGTAAAAGAAATTCAACGAATTCAATCTTTTCCTGATACATTTTCGTTTGATGCGATTAATCTGCAAGCAAGATATAAAGTTATAGGCAATGCTGTTCCGCCTGTTATGTCATGGATTTTTGTAAGATCTTTAATAAACACCTTGGAGGAAAAATAATGTTTTTGGGAAAAGTTTTCTTATTATTTTTATATAAAGAGTTAAAAAACTTGTATTCTGGAGAAGATATAGAAGCTCAAGGTGGAACCCAATTTGTTAGCGAACTTAAATATTTTCTTGCTATGGATTATTTTAAGAAGCATAACAATTGTTCATGTGATACAAAAATAAAGGAACACAAAGACTTATTTATAAAGGCTGTAGGAAAAACTGTTTTTTTATCTGAAGTAAATGACTCTTTGATTTTTGCAACAAAAAATTTTTCAAAATCTTATGGGACTTCTAAAGATTATGATGTAGGGAGCAATTTTTTTAGTGTCAACGCGGTTAAAAATTCTCTTACTTCTCAAGAGATATTAAAATTCCCGAATCGCCATCCTCAATTATTAACGATAAGTAAAGGAATTATTGATATTTATCCAGAAGCCTATAGAAATATTTCTGAGAAAAATGATTATCTTGGTGGTTCTAAGCAGAAATTTGCAATTTTATTTATTTGGCTATCTAGATTTTTAAATATCAAAAATTTAAACAATTTTTATGATGAAGCTTTGCTACAGTTAGAGAATGATTTTTCACAAGACTTAATTAATTGTTTTGAATGGAAAAATACAGATTTAAAAGATCTGATAAATAATTTTGTAAAGTCTGCAGAACTTGTAAATGAAAAACAATTTATCATGGAGAATGACCTAAATAAAATATATCAAATAGAGAAACCGAACAAAAAAACTATAAACATAATCAATAATCCTCATAATCGCATCATTTTTGGTGCCCCAGGCACTGGAAAGAGCCACAAACTCGAACAAGAATCAAAATATTTTGAAGAAGATATTTCAATAAAAGATTCTGAAGAATCTATGGTTCAGATTGAAATTCAAGAGTCAGGAAACAATTATGGAAAAAATTTTGCAATAGGATTAAATCATTCGGAGTTTTTCAAGAATCAAAAACCTAAATCAATACGTGAAAAATATAATTGTTCAAATGATGCTGCATATACCATTGCTCAAGGAATGCGTGCTGTAAATTTGAAAAGTGAATTAGTTGATTTGCCAGATGATAAATTAACGGATGATAATATCAAAATTGAACTGGAAAAACTTTTGAAGAAAAAAGATCTGAAACAGGCCGGTGCAGCTTTAATAGGGTATATGTATTCAGATGCTCTTTCAGGAAGAACTGTTTCAGAATTAGCAGATTCATTTGATTTATCTAAAACTGGATCTCTTGCTTCATGGATACAAATTGGAGTACAAGCTTCAGAATATAAATTTGATATATCGAAAGATAATAAATCAAAGAGATATGAACGAGTAACTTTCCATCCAAACTATTCTTATGCACAATTTGTTGGAACATATAAACCAATTCAAGACAGAGAAAATAAAGATAATATTCGATATGAGTATATCCCTGGTCCATTCATGCGAATCTACGTAAATGCAAAAAGAAATCCCGAAAAGAACTTCTTGCTGCTCATTGAAGAAATTAACCGTGCAAATGTAGCTGCAGTATTTGGTGATGTATTTCAACTTTTAGATAGACAATCAGATGGAACAAGTCAGTATCCGATTGCAGCAAGCGAAGATCAGAAAAACTATCTTGAATCATGTGGCATTAACGAAGATGAAATTTCTATCCCATCCAACATGTTCATCTGGGCCACAATGAACAGTGCAGATCAAGGTGTTCTTCCAATGGATGCAGCCTTCAAACGCCGATGGGATTTTGAATATATCGGTATTGATGATAACGAAGACAGCATCAAGGATTATGTTCTCCCTATTCCTCATAAAGATAGTGATGGAAATATTTCTTACACTTCAGAAAATTGGAACAAAATCCGTCATGCCATCAACGATAAACTTAAAAACATTTATGGCGTAAATGAAGATAAACTTCTTGGCCCATATTTCTTAAGTAAATCAACTCTTGATGAAGCAAAACAAATTAATTGCGAGACAGAAACTGATAAAGCTGAAAAGATTTGTTCATTATTCAAGAGCAAAGTTCTTATGTATCTTTACGAAGATGTTGTAAAAATGAATCCTACTGAATTGTTCAATAAATCAGTTTTCTCAGAAGACAAACCTCTTCACTATTCTGATTTGTGCAATAAATTTGATGAACTTGGCCTTAAGATTTTTGATGAGGATTTTATTAAGTAAGAATGAACTTTGAAAATCAGAAAATCTATTCTGCTTTTTTCCGGGAAATAAAGACTTTTTACACTAAGGAATCCTTTGCAAAAATTCTTGGCCTGGAAGATTCTCCAAAAGAATCAAAGCAACAGCATGCAGATCGGATTTATTCAAAACTCCTTGAACAGAATGTAATTAAGTCTTGCAACAAAAAGCAGTTTAATTTGAACGAATTAAATTCAGATGATCTCAAGCAAAAGGAAGAAGATGATCCTTCTATTCTGAACAACAAAGAAAAAGGATTTTATTTTAACTTTGTAGGTGTAGTTTTTGTTGATGATTGTATTTTAAAAGTTTACCCAAAATATATTGATTTGCCTGATGACATAGATTTTTCTGAAGCTGATAATGAAACTAAAGTCCGTATAGAAAAACACTTTTCTCAGGTTCTTCGAGTTATCAAAATACTTAGCTCAATTAATCAGGATTCTAGCTTAAATCAACAGACGCAGGAAAAGTATAATCACATTGGAATGCAGATTTTCCTTCTGGAAGATTATTACAGAAACGGAATTTATCAGAATAAAGAAACTATTATTGAAACTAACGGTGAAGGTGAGATTGACTGGGACAAAACAATCAATGAAACTACAGCCATCATTAAAAATAACAAGCCATATTATGTTGAACTTCAGACTATAAATACCAGAAGCAATGATTTTGATTATTTTAAGATGCTTCATGAAAGTATTTTATGTCAGTGCTCTCAGACATTAAGAAAAACGGGTCTTCTTTCCTATTTAGGAATGACTCCCTGTGAATTAAACGGAATGCCTTTATCTTCTTTTGGAGATGTAAATTATATTAAATACAGCCTCCAGCAGGAAATTAGAACTCAATTTGTTACAAAAAAAAGAAATCAGCTTGTATCGCTTTTGACTTACATAACGGAAACAACCGGTTATAAATCATCTAATTCATTTAAATTATTTGGAACCAACAATTTTGAACATATCTGGGAATCTGTCTGCAAATCTGTTTTTGATGATTTATATCTGAATAAACATAGATTAGGAAATTCTCAATTAAAAGATTCGCCAAAAATATCTTCCTTAATAAAAAATAGTATCATCAAAAATATTTCTAAGGATGATAGAGACATTTCTGATAATGAAACATTTAAATCAATGATAGAAAATTCAAGCTGGACTATTGATAACGACCTTTATACTCCTTCAGGCAATCTTACTCCTGATATTATTTCAATTGATGAACAGCAGAATTTCTACATTCTTGATGCGAAATACTACATAATTAAAACTAACAAAGATGCAAAATCTATTGAAAATCAGCCAGGCATTCAAGATGTATTGAAGCAGTTTGCCTATGAAAAAGCCTATTCTTCATTTTTGAGAGATTTTAGATTTTTCAATACAGTAAACGCTTTCATAGTTCCTTCGTTGTTTTCAAAGTGGAAAGAAGAGGAAAATAAAATAACTTTTCAAAAGGGTTTTGTTACGTATAATTTGATGCAGAAATCTGCTTATGAACATTTGGGACCAATTCAAGTTCTTGAAATTGTTCCTGAATTTATTTTTGATAAATTTCTAAAATCAGAAGTTTGTATCAGCAATCTTACACAAATTCTCGAAAAGCAAAAATTAATAAATCATATCAATAGATTTATTAATTCGGATGGTGGGGATAACGGTTTGACATTAGCTGGATTCATGCGAAAAAAATATGTTGATAAAATTAAAGACGGCATGGATATTCACTTCTTCTTCTACGAAGTATTTAATCATGGTGAACTTCAAATTCATCCTGAAATATTAAGGTGTAACAAATTTATTGGTTATGAAGAAGAAAACCGACAAAAAAGAAAGATTGTCGGAGACTTGATTCCTGAAATCAAAAAGGTAAATGTTTCAGAATTATCAAAAATGATTAAAGAAAGTGGCATATCTGATTATCAGAATACTCATGAAAATTATTACTGCATGAAAGTTCAGAATGTAAAGGTTGAAGAAATGTCTGATAAAGAATTTGACGAGCTTATGGAGAAAATCAATCAGTCTCGTGGAAACTTTTTATTATCAAAATATTCTCCAAAAGTTTTCTAGCTTGATTTATTTTCAAATTTGTAATTGAAGTCTGTGTAAGACCGTACTGTGTGAGCAACTAATTAAACGTTAAAAACTTAGTTTCTGAAATGGCAAAATAAAAACTCAAAGTTTCAGTAAAGAAACACATAAACTACCCAGAAAATGATTGGAGTGATCGGGCAGAATCCAAAAATTTCAGGAAGTCAGTTTGCAGAAAGATATAGAAGATTTCAGATCAAGAAAGGATTTAACGTGCTAGGGATACGCAAGGCGCGGAGCGGCCACCGCAGGGAGCGCAGCGAGTGAGGATGCTGGAGCGATAGCGGAACCTGGAGCAGCCCGACCCCGTACAGGCAGTTTACTGCCTGTACGGGGTAACATCATGAAGGTCTTTAAAATCAACATTACATTCCGCGCTTCATTCATGCTATAATACGGAAGAAGGACCTATATGAAGAAGCTTTTGTCGATCATTATATTCCTGATACTCTTTCTCGTTTCCTGCACCGCAAAAGAAACAAAGATAAAGGAGGCTGCTGTGAATGCATTTAAATCTGTTTCCATGGAAGAAGGTTTGAAACTTATGGCAAGGGACACGGATTTTGTTCTGCTTGATGTGAGGACTCCCGAAGAATATGCAGCTGGACATATTCCAGGTAGTGTTCAGCTTACGAACGAAACTTTTACAGAACAGGATGCGGGCAGGCTCATTAAAAACAAGAGTCAAACTATTTATGTCTACTGCCGTTCAGGAAGGCGATCAAAACAGAGCGCCCAGAAGCTGATTGACTTTGGTTATGCAAAGGTAATTGAGATTGGCGGAATCATTGCTTACGATGGTCCGATTGAAAAATAAAAGCTGTCATAGATTGCCTTTCCCCATGTGGATTTCTTCCTGCAAATCTCTTAAAAATAAAGTATTATCACTGATAGTCAGGAAGTTCAATAAATGAAAAAACTTTTTCTGTTTGCATTCTATGTTTTGCTGTTTAGCTTTTGTTTTGGTGAAACAAATAAACTGAATTTGAATGATTTCTTTAGTGACAATAATTATTGCACGGAAAAAATTGATTTTGATTCTGCGGAAATAAATTATTCATATCAGTATGCGGAAGGTTCAACAAAAATAGTTAGTAAAGCTGTTTTCTACATGATAGATAATGGTGAAATGATTCCTCTTTTAATTTTCGATAATGATCATATATATAATTCATCTGAATTGCTGTTTTATGGAAATGTTGCTGCACAAAAATTTTATGGATGGAATATACGGATTAATAAGAACAATGGTTCAGTTTCTGCAGATTTCTATACAAATAATGGCAAAAATGCAACGGATGGTCCTTCCTTTAATCTTGATAAAAAGACTATGAAATATAAGCGCTTTATGATGGATCCATCTGAATATTAAAATGTTGTACTCTTATGGAAGAAAATAACTCAATATGAATCTTATAGGGAAAAGCGATATAAGAGTTTTATACGGAATATGTTTAATTTATGTTATGCTATCACCAGTGGCAACGGGAGGTAAAAAAGTATGAAAAAGAAAATATTATTTGGCATTTTTATTGTTCTCATTTCGATTCATTCTGTCTTTGCTGTTGAATATTTATTATTCGGTGACTTTGTGGCTAATAATGATGCTATTTTTTGGGCTGGACATCGCAAGGTAGACAGGAAAAAGCTTTACGTTGGAGGAGATGGCTGGTATCACTTTGAAGACAAACTTATAATTTTCCAACCAAGCGGTTACGAACGTTTTGTTCAGGCAACAGTATTGAATTTAAAATATCCTTTAGGAAATCAAAATAAATTGAATTATTGGGTAGCACCTTCTACTTGGGAAAAACCTGAACTTGTTGATGTCCCTGATGTTGCATTTTCAGCCTCGTCATTTTTGAAAGAAGAAATCAATGGTAAAAAAATCAGCTATTCACCAGAAAATCTATCTTCCTATATGAAAAACATTTCTAAGGATCCTTTTTGCAGTTATGCAGAAGAATTCGAGAATAAAGGTGTATGGAACTATTCACATCGCCCATGGGTGGAAGGTGTTGATGATTATGGAATCGGTGAAAAATTAACTGCCAGATTTTCGGAACCGATTTATTCATTTGTAATTTTGAATGGTTATGTTGATCCTTTGCATCCAGATTATTACAAAAAAAATTCCCGTGTAAGAAAAATCAAAGTTACGGATGCAGGAACAAAAAAATCTTATGTTTTTGAACTAAAGGATGAAGTAATTGAACAGCGTTTTACTTTTGATGAACCTGCTGAAGTTCTTGAATTTGAAATTCTTGATGTGTATAAAGGTTCAAAATATAAGGACACATGTATTACGGGATTATTCGGAGAAACTTATCCTGCTTTCCTTTACCGAAGTGACGGTGAAGACGAGGTGATAAGGTTGGATGCCATTGATTTAATTCAGGCGGGAATCAAAGATGATATTGGATATGAACTTTCCTCAGATATCGAAATGGGGCTTGTTTCTGTAAAGGACAAAACAACATGGAGTGATGCAACGGAATATTATGTTTCGAATACTGATAGGATGGCTTTGTATGAACTTATGGTTGAATATTGCAACAAAAATAATTACGACAAAATTGAATATACGGAACTCTATGATGACAATAACTTAAAACTTTACCTGAAGTATCGAAATGATTTTAGTTTTGATTCTAAGATTCCTGTAAAATCAATTGAGTATAAAATTTCAAGTTCAATTCCTTTGTTTAATGATAGTGATGTGATTACTGACATTTCTGAAAAGGAGAACACAATAAACTTTAAAGGATTTTATGATGGTTGGAGCTGCTACTACCATTTTATTACAGGACTTACTTTGAAATTTAATTTCACTAATGGTAAAAGCATTACCTATGAAGCCTCCGAGAATGACCTGAAAAAAATCCTTAAGCATTATGATATTTCTGCAAAAATCCAGTATGAACACTAAGGGAAGTAGATTGATTCATCTTTACTATATAATATTGACAATTAAATATAGTAATATGTAATAGAGTAGAGAATATAACAAAAAGAGGTAGAAATTGAAAAAAGTATTTGTTGCAGCTGTCATTGCTGCTATTGTGATGAAGGCATACAGTTTGCCTTCCTGGTATTCGGAACAGGTGATGGATTCTGAACAGATAATCTACAGAGAGACAGGTGGATTTATTGAGACAACTTACACTGCCTGTGCTTCAGTAAAAGTTGATGGGGAAATTAGATCACTTGAAAAAGCTAAGGATTTCGCCATTGAGGAAGCATATTCAAAAATCCAGAAAAAATTTAATTTTCTGGCAGCAGGTGAAAAGAAATTGCTCCATTGCTTTTATGATGACGCCCTGGAATCTGCTGCAGCCTATGTTCAGGTTTCCTACACTTTAAGCAGACCATACGTTGAAGAACCTGCAGTACCAAAAACATCCATGGATTTGCTAAGGGATTACAGTGGTGCATTGGATGCTCCTTTAAAAATAGATGGTGCAAAACTGACCATTACAGCCATGGTTAAAACCAATGTGCCGCAAAAAGATGGTCGTTTTTGCATAGGACTTTCTGAAAAAACTGAATCTATTTTGAATACAAAAGTGACTGCAACTAATAAATATCCTAATGGAGTTCCAGTAAAAGATGATGTGGCAACTTATTCTGATTCAGAATTTAGGTTCACTTTCAAGAACTGCATAAAACGCCTAAGAACTTTTGTCATAGTTCGTGCAGACATGAATTCTGAATGTGATGAAGTTTCCTTGGTCTACAAGGATATAGAAGTTAAGGAAAAAATCCAGCACACAAAGGACAACCGCTGGCGGAACCTTGTCTTTGAATTTGAGAAAGGCCTTATAAATGAATATACCCCAGAATTTGTTTTAAAGACTGACGGTAAAACTGTTTCACTTGGAAGCTTTTTTGTTTATCAGGAACTTTAGTTAATAGGAAAATCAACTTATGAAAAAAAATATATTACTGTTTATCGCTTGTGTTCTTTGTTCTTCTGCCATTTTTTCTCAGGAAATAAAGAACATTTATTGGAAAAACTCTTCTGAAAATGAAGGATGTGATGCTGTTGTCATTGCGGAAGTATCTGGAGGAGATAAGAATCAGACTGTAACTATAGATATCTATCCTGCTGGCAAGAATCAATCAAGCTGTGCTCCATACGCATCTTTTGAAGTTCCAGTAGCAGAAGGAAAGGCAAGGGCCGCATGGAAATTTCAGCGGGGAACTTTAGACATTGCTTCAAAAAAGAACCCAAAGTTTATTGCCATAGCCCGTTATGGTTTGCATTCTGCACAGACAAAAACTCCCCTTGAAGTAAAATTGAACCGACTTACCGTAAAGAATTTAAAATGGCTTGATGAAAACAAAAAGACTGCAAAAAAAAATGTAATGGGAAAGCCGATGCTTTGTTCAGCTGATGTAGACGGAATTGCTGATAAGGTTGTTGTAAGAATCCGTGATGTAAATAATGGAAAATCATTGGTTATGGCAGAAGTTCCAGTTAAGGACAATAAGATTTGCTTAGAAATCGTCTATCAGTGGGATGGATTCTATCTTGAAAAAAAGCCTTCCTGCGTTTTTGAAATCCAAGCTCCTGGGTGTTCACCTGCAACAAGTCCTGCAATTGAAGTTTCCATGACATTTGAAAGGCAAATTGTTTATTTCGATGGGACTCCTCTTGATGATCTGCCCTATAAGGTAACTTTAATGGATGGAAAAATCATTAAGGGTAAAACGGATAAGAATGGAATGATTATTATAGAAGGATTAATTCCTGGAGAAGTTTACGTAGAAACAATGGAAATTGAAGATTATGGAATCATCAGTGTTTCGTAATGCCTGTATGTAATGTTGATGGGGAAATATAGAATGAAAAAAGTTTTATTGTATGCAGTGATCTCAATTTTCTTTGCAGGTCTTGCTTTTGCAGATTATACCGATAATTCAGATTATATCGGTGCACTGGAAAAAGCGATTCTCGAAAAAAATGAGGAAGCGGTAAAACAGGTGCTTAAAATATTCCCCGATAGCCATGATTTTTTCTACGGGGAGAAAAAATATGGAAAACCAGACGACCACATTCTGGATATTGCAGAAAAGTCTGGCTTACAAAAAATCAAAAACCTCGTATATGAAGCACTGGCTCCTCAAACTGCAGACAGCGCTCATTACAGATATGCAATCATCAATGAGTTTTTTGAAACCCACAAGGAATTCATTCAATATTCCCTGAATAAGAAATACAAGCCATTCGTTTATGATTGTGTAAACGACAATGTAGTCAGGTACACTTTGCTTAAGGGGAATGTTCCGCTGTTAAAGTTCCTTATGGAATGCGGATTAAAACCAGCTAAGGCAGGATGCCTCAACGGTCTTGCATCGGATAAGGGATTTTATAAGGAAGTTCCATACGACACAAAAAAGGAAATCATTCAGCTTCTTATAAAAAACGGCGACAACCCCAATGTTGTGGATTATAAGAAACGACCTGAGTTGAAAGACCTGCTCAGATATTGCGATGATCTTGAATTCGTGTACCTTTTGATTGAAAATGGTGCTTCCATAAAGAAGATTCCTGGAGCACTCATGGACCTTATGTATAACAGTGAATTCACAGCAGACGAAAAGGGAATGCGCTTTGTTGAACTCCTTATTGAAAAGGGTGCAGATGTAAATTATTCCGATGATGACAGATCCGTTCTTTATCAGGCATTCTGGTTAGATAAAAAGGACGGTAAACTCATTGAAGTCCTGTTAAAAAACGGTGCGTCCACAAAGGAATCAGGTAAACGGACTGGATTCTTCGACTATTCACCGATTCTGCAATGTCTCTGGGTTGGAAATTATGAAGGCTTAAAGCTACTTGAACAATACGGAGCAAATCTAAAAGGCTACAGAATTCTTTCAGATGCGGCATCATCACCGTCCGATAATGTTGACTGCCTTAAGCTGGTATTAACCCATAACCCAAATATAGAAGATAATAATAAAAACAGTACCACTCCATATTGGGACGCATCATGGCGTGGAAATCCTTCAATCATGAGATACCTTCACAGTCTTGGAGCAAATGTAAACACCATAAGTAATGATGGTAAAAAGCAGACAGGATTCATGTCTTACCTTGAACGCATGGCAGAAGAACCTTTTCGCTTTACTATCGAACCTGTAATTGCTGCCTTGGAATGCGGTGCAGACCTTACCATGAAAGATGCAAAAGGCAAAACCGTTAAGGATTATGCAATGCTTGTGGCAAATGCTGCAACAGACCCTGAAAAGAAGAAATTGGTTGCACAAATGATTTCTGCCATCGACAATAAAATGGCAGAAAAAGGAATCGACAGAAAAGTTACAATATATGACTGTGTTTCAATGGGTGACAACAAGCAGCTAGAAGAACTGCTTAAGACACCTGATGTAAAATCAAAAATCGATGTTGCCGACAATAATGGACTTACAGCCCTGGATTATGCGGTAAATTCAAATAATTCCCAGGCAGTCAAAATTCTTTTGAATAATGGGGCTTCTTATTCAAAAAAGCAGATAATGAATGCAATCGACAAGAAGCAATCTGAAATTCTTAAGGCATTTTTTCAAGGCGGAGTAAACGTAAACATTTCTCTTTTCAACAAGGATTTCAAAAATGATGCAACATACTTTGACCAGACTGCAATCTTCTATGCAATCAATGTAAGGGAAATTGATAAAGATGTCATCATGGCGATCCTTTCAGCAAAACCGGATCTTTCAAAGAACATTGAAGGTCATTCCTTCCTGTATCATCTGGCATCAAAATATCACTATAACTTTACTCAGGAAGATAAATGCGAGGTTATAAAGGCTTCAATAAGGGCAGGGGCAGATCCTTTCCAGAACAATGGCGAATTCTTTCTGAAATTATTCCAGGAAGTTCACGAAGATCATTCAATTCCTCTTGTGAAATTCATTGCAAAAGACATGGGAATGTACGGTAAATTCTATGACTCAAATGGAAAAATAATCTGGTATGGCAGGGACAGAAGATACGTCATCTATGAAAAAGCCGTAAAGGAAACTTACTATCTGGGTAGACAAATGAAGCTCAAGGAAAACCTCAAGCTTCGTACAGACTATTATTCATGGGGAAATGCCAGTTACAATCTTTTGGGAATTTTAAAAGCTGGTACAAAAGTAAAGGTCCTAGAACTTTCTGAAAAGGCAGAAATCGATGACATGAATGAATTCTGGGTGAAGGTTGAAGTCCTTGAAGATTGTGTTTCCATTGGTGACGGCAAGTCAATTCCAACAGGTACGACAGGATACTGCTATTCTGGCTACCTTGAATGATAGGTTTCTGTACGAATACATTATTTAGACATGGTGTGTGGATTCGATGTGTTGTAAGAGAATATGTTTATAAAGTAAAAAATCCTGATTTGTCAAAATCAAAACTAAAATGACATGAACAGCGAAGTGATTATTTTGAATGATTGGGATTGTGAGCTGGTTGTGGACAGTTCGCAAACTGTTCAAGATTATGATATGTGAATTGCTAGTGGTAACATAGAAGCGAAACAATGAAAAAGCACAGACGTCCAGTTTATTTTATTTTTTCTGCAATAAATTGTATAATTTTTGAACTCTAGAAAAGACAAATTAAAAACAAATGGTACGGTATGAAAAAGTTTATCAAATTCATTCTTTCATCAGCATTGATTGAAGCATTCCTGTTCATTGATATTTTTGTTTCTGCATTGGTTCTTGGAATTGAAGGCCTGTTTTTCATAGATGCAATAGTTGATTTCCAGTATCCCCGATATCTTTTAATCCTACCTGTTCTGTCAGTCCTCTTTGTAAACGTAATTTTTGTCAGACTGAACAACAGATTTTCCCAGCTCAGGCTCAGGAACATAATAAGACGACATTTTGCATTTTCGCTTATAACAGCAGCCATTCTTTTTGGAATCGGATTCGCCATTGTAAAACTTGTCAGCCTTATACCTGAAGAGACACTTAAATCTATCGGAACCGTTATAGCAGCTCCCTTTGCTATCCTGATAGGCATTACCAGGGGATTTATAATCTTTCCAATAATAGGATTGATTATTACCCTTATGATTATCTGCTTTGCGATTATTTTCGTTTATCCGGTTCTGCTTTTTATTACCTTCAAGCTTATTTCTATTTATGAAAGAGGATCAAGAAAAGCAAAAAAAGTCTATTTTATTGTTTTCTTTTCAGTCCTTGCATTATTCATCGGATTTTCTGCCATCAGGGACGGTCGAGTGTACATGAAGGAACACTATGATGATGAACTGATCAAATATGACTATACACTGGAAGATAAAGAAATCATCGAGAAGTTCCGCAAGAAAGGCTATGATTTTGAAGAAAAAGATTTTATTAGTACTCTGCTAAAAAACAAAGCACCTCTTGAACTCATTGAACAGGTGGTTTCTTATGGAGTACCTGTGCAAAACAAGCATCTTCTGAATGCAAGAATAAAAGAGCACGTTCTTTATCTTCTGGACCACGGTGCAGATGTGAATTTTTGCGGAAAGTCATATTACACCTATTTTACCGATGATGCAGAAGTTCCTGTGGCAATCCTCATTGGTTTTGACGATCTGGAATACCTAAAGCTGGTCAAAGAAAAATATGGGGCAGACCTCAATATCAAAATTGGCGGAATATCGCTGCTACAGTATTATATCCGGTACGGACTGAATGATACTGCAAAAAAAGAGGCTGTGGAAGAACAGAGAGACGGATATACGGTAAGGGTCACCCCTCAAAGCACCTATGACAAGATATATGCTACCGTAGATGTTTTTTTGCAATAGAAATTCCAAATTATTTCCAACAAAATTCCAATAAATTT